>JAGZIS010000026.1:0-4585 GCA_018366115.1 Parahaemophilus parainfluenzae
TAGCTTAATGTTGGCATTAGGCTTTGTCTTCTTATCGCCTTCTGTTCATGCAGAAGATATGGCAATTCGTGCTGATAAATCTGCACCGGGTAATCAACAGCCCACAGTACTTCAAACTGGCAATGGTTTACCGCAAGTAAATATTCAAACACCAAGCGCTGGTGGCGTATCACGTAACCAATATTCACAATTTGATGTGGCAGAGAAAGGTGCCGTGTTAAACAATGCCCGTAAAGCGGCACAAACGCAAATGGCGGGTTGGGTGCAAGGTAACCCGAATCTTGCTCGTGGTGAAGCCAAAGTCATTCTTAATGAGGTAAATTCAGCGAATCCAAGCCGTTTAAAAGGTTATGTGGAAGTCGCAGGCAAAAAAGCAGATGTGGTGATTGCCAACCCAAGTGGTATCCAATGTGATGGCTGTGGTGTGATTAATGCTGGGCGCACAACACTCACCACCGGTAAAGCTGATGTAGAAAATGGTGAGTTGAAAGGCTATCGCGTAAAAGGCGGTAAGGTGACTGTTGGCCAAAAAGGGATGGATAACAGTCAATCTGATTACACTGATATTATCGCTGAGAAAGCGGAAATTAAAGGTGGGGTATGGTCGAAGAAAGGTATTAAAGTTACCACTGGTAAAAACAACGTTGACCGCAGCAATGATTCAGTTGTGTACGTGGGGGATAAAAACGCCGACAACACTGACCGCACTTCTGACACGCAAAGTGAAAACCAAAGCTACAGTGTGGATGTAAGTCAATTGGGTGGGATGTATTCCGAGAAAATCCATTTAGTGGATAACGGTCAAGGCCTTGGTGTACGCAATGCGGGGCATATCGGTGCATCAGCGGGTGAGGTGAAGATTGATAGTCAAGGCCGTATTGTTAATGAAGGGGTGATTAGCGGTAAACAAGATGTCCAAATCAAAACCAAATCTGATTTTGTTCAAAAGGGTAAAGTTGAAACAGCACGAGGTGATGTTCTAGTTGATGCTAAAAATAAAATTACTCAGATGGGCTCGACTATTTCTGGTGGACATATTCGTTATCAAGCGAATTCAGTCGAAGCGGGTAAGTCTTCAGTATTAGCTGCGGGTGTTGAGGAAAATGGTAAAGCCCGCGAAGTAGATGAGGTTGGTGAGACTAAAAACCTTGAAATAAAAACAGTAAAAACAACTGTGGCGAAAGGGAAAAATATTGCCTCTGGTAAGGTTGATGTTCAAGCTCAAACAGTCGATGTCAGCGAGAGCCAAACAAGTGGCCAAGATGTTCATATTGTGGCTAATAAAGGTGAAATTAACGCAAATCAAGCAACGCTCGTTGCAAAAAACGAGATCGGATTGCGTACACCTTCTCAACTTTTAACACAGCACGCTAATTTAAAAGCAGATTGGATTAATGCAACCGTGCAAAGGGTGGAAAATCAACATGGCCGATGGGCAAGCCAAGGTGTGCGTGATTTCTCATTAAACCTAGAAAAAGGGTTAAATAATGAAAACGGCTTAATACTTTCTGGTGGAAATATGAGTCTTACACAGCATAATCAATTCTTAAATAATCGAGAAGGACGTTTGCTAAGTGGTAAAGGTTTAACTTTAACTGCATTATCCGTGGATAACCGAGCTGGAATGATTGTTGCTGACGGTTCTTCAACGTTAAATATTGCAAGGGATATTAATAACCAAAAAGTCGGCAATACAGGTTCACTCATTCAAGCACAGGGTGATTTAACGGTTAATACCACTAATCTAAATAACCAAAATACTAAAGGTAATGCGCAATCAGTACCAACACAGGGTATTCTTGCT
The DNA here is from genome assembly GCA_018366115.1 of Parahaemophilus parainfluenzae. Taxonomy (GTDB): domain Bacteria; phylum Pseudomonadota; class Gammaproteobacteria; order Enterobacterales; family Pasteurellaceae; genus Haemophilus_D; species Haemophilus_D parainfluenzae_AB. Next base: position 1,805 of record JAGZIS010000026.1, read on the forward strand.
GGTAAGGCTGAGGTGAATGCTCATCAATTGGACAATAAGCAAGGTGGGATTTATTCGGTTTCTTCTCAGGTATTGAATATTGTTAATCAATTAGACAACACGCAAGGTGAACTATTCTCTACAGGAGATATTCGTATTCAGGGTAGAGGGGCTTCCATAAAAAATAGTCAAGGTTCAATTCAGGCTGCAGAAAAATTGAATATTCAGGTTAATGCACTTTCTGGTGATGGCGATATTGAGGCTAACCATACAAATATCCAACTTGTTCAAGATTTTGATAGTCAACGCGATTTAGTTGGTCGTTCTTCATTAAGTTTAACTACTCAAGGAAATTTGATTAATCGAGCAGGGTTGCTTTCTGAAGGTACTACCCAAGTCAATGCTAAGAATATTGAAAATACAGAGAATGCTGAAATTCAAGGAAAACAAACCGCACTTACAAGTGAGCAGAATATAACCAACCGAGGGTTGATTAAAGGGACAGTAGAAAATGTTATCAAGACGGGTGATACATTAACTAATATCGGTACTGGTCGTATTTATGGTGGTCATGTTGCTTTACAGGCTGGTCAAAAAATAGTGAATACAGATGAATTACAATCTGATGGAACGATTAAATCAGCGGTTGTTGCGGCAAAAGCACGTCTAGATGTTGCAGCGCCTTTAGTTGAGAACAGTAAAACAGTCTTTACCCAAAAATGGGCGTTTAATGGTATTGGCGGTACATTATCCTCTGAAGGGAAAGTTGTATTTGGTCGTACTTTAGATGAAAACAATCAATCAAAAGGTTTAGGCGATAAATTATTAAATAGCGGTAGTTTGATTGAAGGGCGAGGCGTTATCCTTGGTATGCGTGAAACTTTAAACAAAAATGCGCGTATTGATACAAGGCTAGAAGAAGTCAAACGTGAAAAAGTGGATGAACATTATCTGCTTGAAGATGGGAGCTCTGAACGTATTAATTTTGATCAACTTCGTTGGGCATCCTTTAGTCGAGCGGGCAAAGTGGTTTATAAAAATCAAAATAAGGTAACGCGACCATCGGATGGCAAAATTGAAGGCCATATTTTACCAATGCCAAATGAGGAAGTATGCGGCAATGAGCAAACCCGTTCAGGCTGTGTTGTTGTACCTCAAGCACTTTATTTAAATAATGATCCTATATGGGCAGCATTTAATATTGCTCCTCCATCTACTTCTCCAACATTACCCGATCTAAGTGGCTTGGATGAAACGTTAAAGCAAGCACCAGAAGAGCCTAAACAGCCTAAACGAACATGGCGTAATCGTCATGATTATGATCGTCTCATGAAAGAATATGAATCAAAAATGGTAGAGTACCGGAAAGCTGTTGCTGATTATGAGTCTAAATTGGTTGAATATTCTGCTCAAATGAAGCCATATTTCGAGTGGGCTAAGGCAAATGAAAAAGCATTCGAGCAATTAGATGCTGCAATTTTGGCTCACAATAAAAAGCTCTCAGGTAAAGAATTTTATCGATTCTGGGATATTTATGTAAAAGAACGTATTACCAGTGAAACAAAGGTAAAAGAAACGCATCCTGGTAAGATTTTGAGCCAAGGTGATGTTGAATTTAATGGAAATGTGGAAAATAACCGAAGCCAAATAATTGCAGCTGGAAAGATCTATAATCCTAATAACCCTTCTGAAGAAGTAAACAATGTACCAGAAATGGGGATTACTCAAGTTGTTGATAAGGGTAATCAAGAGTGGACTTACTCTCGTTGGAGAGGCGGATTTAAACGATATCATCAACGAGAGTGGGATGGTCGACATGATTATGAAAAAGTAGTAATTACTCCACTCGATCTCAATCAAGTAAAAACTGAATCTTATAGTACCTTTAAGCCAGAGGCGGAAAAAGCTAATCTTTCGATGGAAACTATCGCACTTGCTAACAATATCAATGTTGCCAATGGTGTGAATCAATCGAATGCAAAAGCTGGGCAGCGTGAAATTCGTACGATTGGTGCGGATGTTTCCTTACCTACTTCTAGCCTTTATCGAACAAATCCAGAGGCAACGAATCGCCCATTAATTGAAACTGATCCACAGTTTACCGATCGTCGTAAGTGGTTGAGCAGTGATTATATGTTTAACGCACTTCGTCGTGATCCACAAAATATCTTGAAGCGCTTAGGTGATGGCTATTACGAGCAACGTTTAGTGCGAGATCAAGTTAATCAGTTGACGGGACGTATGTTCTTAACGGGCTATCAAGATTTAGAAGCGCAATATAAGGGCTTAATGGATAATGGTATCACCTTTGCTAAACGCTTTAACTTAACCCCTGGTGTGGCTTTAAGCCCCGCACAGGTCGCACAACTTACTTCAGATATTGTCTGGTTTGAAGAAAAAGAAGTAACGCTACCAAGCGGAAAACAAGTCAAAGTGATGGCACCTCGCGTCTATGCAATGGCGCAGAAAGGTGACTTAAATGGTGAAGGTGCATTGATTTCAGCGGATGTGATTGATTTACGGAGTAACCGTTTAACGAATAGCGGCACCATTGCAGGCCGTAAGCTTACGTTATTAAATACCGAAAGCTTATTAAACGAAGGCGCCATTACGGGTGATAAAGTAGGCATCAAAACCACGTATAATTTCGATAATATCGGCGGTAAAGTGGAAGCCGAGCGAGCTCTCTTGGTAGATGTGGGTGGTGATTTAAATCACGAAAGTACCACGATGACAACAAATGTGGACTTATCTCATTTCCAACGTAGTGAAACCACGCTTGGTCGTAAAGCGCTTTTCCAT
>JAGZIS010000003.1:0-125133 GCA_018366115.1 Parahaemophilus parainfluenzae
TAATTCGTTTTTGGTTGTAATACACTAAATATTCTTCAATTTCAGCCTGTAATTCAGCAATTGAATGATAAGTCCGAGAGTAAAAGCACTCTGATTTTAATATTGCAAAAAAGCTTTCAATCACCGCATTATCCTGTCGGTTTAATCCGACTAAGCCCTTGTTCTAACATATTTTTTACCAATGAAAACTTCGGGTGTGCCGCAAAGTTATAGGCAATAATTTCTCGGTTAGCCAAGTCCATCAACGGTGAAAAATAAAGCTTTTCTTGCCCAACCTGAAATTCCGTTACATCCGTTACCCATTTTTGATTGAGTGCCGTTGCTGTAAAATCTCGATTCAGCAAATTCGGGGCAATATGCGATGTTTTTCCACGTTTTCCATGTCTTTTCTTGCGTAAAATGGAATGAATACCTAACTCGTTCATCAGCTTTAACACCGTTTTATGATTCAAATTAAAACCCATTTGGCGTAATTTAAACATCATAGGGCGATAACCATCTCGTTTTCTGTTCTTTTTATACAGCGATAAGATAGCCTCTTTTACCTCGTGATAAGTTCGCTTAATCTCTTTATAGTAAAATAAACAATGGTGTGAAATTTGCCTAGATTTAACATTGCGCTCCACCTTTATTGTAGGTTTTCCGGGCGAAACAGAAGAAGATTTCCAATTATTGCTCGATTTCTTAAAAGAAGCCCAACTTGATTGCGTAGGCTGTTTCAAATTCAGCCTAGTTGAAGGCGTACCTGTAACAGAGATAGTTGAGCAAGTACCAGAAGATGTGAAAGAAGAACGTTTCCATCGTTTCATGCAATTACAACAAGAAATTTCTGCAAATCGTTTAAAACAAAAAATCGGCAAAACTCTTGATGTATTAGTGGATGAAATTGACGAAGAAGGCATTATTAGCCGCTCCAAAGCAGATGCCCTGAAGTTGATGGGTTAGTTTATGTCGATAATTTAAGCGGAATCAATGTAAAAGTCGGCGACGTGATTAAAGTAACCATCGCGAATTCTGATGAATATGATTTATGGGGAAGTTGTTAAATAACAACAATCTCAAGGAAATAAACAAAAAATCCATCTTCGTATTGAAGATGGATTTTTTATTAGCCGAACACTTTTTCCAAGTGTGCTTGGTAGTCTGCTAAGTATTGTTCTACTTGTGGATTTTTAATCACATCGTTACATAAGAATGTCGGCAGACGGGTCAAACCGATGAACTCGTTGAGTTTGTGGAAAGGCATGTACACAGCATCCACACCTTTGCCTTCGAAGAAGTCGCCTTCGCGGGTGAAGGCTTCAATCGGCGCATTCCAAGTAAGTGAAAGCATGTGTTTTTTGCCTTGCAACAAGCCACCTGTGCCGTAGCCTTCTGTCGGACTGACACGATGACGGCCATCACTGTGGTAAAGCTTGCCGTGTCCATCGGTTAATACTTCGTCTATGTATTTTTTCACTGTCCAAGGCTCGTGCATCCACCAACCTGGCATCTGCCAAATCACGGCATCCATCCACAAGAATTTTTCGATTTCTGCTTCAACATCATAGCCAGCATCAATCACGGTTTCTTTTACATTGTGTCCAAGTGCGGTCAAAACTTCTTTCGCTTTTTTGTGAAGTGTGTGGTTTAACTCACCATGCGAATGACCAAACTCTTTTCCACCGTCTAGTAATAAAATATTCATCTTTGCTCCTAAAATAAAGAATTCAAAAAGGGATTTTATTATACTATCTCACTTTATACTTAAAAAGTGCAAGAATAAAAAACTCTTTTGCGTTAAACAGAATAAAACCATGCTTAAAGCTGTTTGATAAATTTAATAGATTGTCAAGTTGATTAAAGCAATATACACTACATCTCATTGCAAACAGATGAAGCAAGGAGTACTTTATGCCACATATCAATATCAAATGTAATCCAAAAAACCTCTCTGAACAGGAATTGCAAGCCTTCGCAGATGATTTAACGGCATTTGCCAGCGAGCGCCTAAACACGCCTGCAGAATTCATCACCATTGCCTACACTGAAATTCCGGCTGATGAATGGAAAGAAAAGGTTTGGGACAAAGAAATTGAGCCAAATGTAGAGAGCCTGTTACGTAAGCCCGAATATGAAATGTAACCTGCGCGTATCATCAAAACCTTAAAAAAATGACCGCTCTTTGATGTTTAAATGAACAGAAATAAAAAAGGCTGAAGTAAATCAGCCTTAAAGATTTTATTGGTTAAAGGTATTACATACAGAAGGGTTGGCACTTTGTAAGCCTTTTCTGAACCATTCTAGACGCTGTGCAGATGTACCGTGAGTGAAGCTATCCGGTACCACATAACCTTGGCTGCGTTTTTGTAAACGGTCATCGCCCACAGCTTCTGCTGCATTAAACGCTTTTTCCTCATCACCACGTTCAAATAAACCACTTTTTACCGCTTGGCTCGCCCAAACACCGGCGAAACAGTCAGCTTGAAGTTCTAATTGAACAGAAAGTTGATTTGCCGTTTTACGATCGCTGCTTTGTTGTGCGCGATTCACTTGCGGCAGAATACCAAGCATATTTTGTACGTGGTGACCGACTTCGTGCGCAATCACATAAGCAAAGGCTGAATCACCCGCTGCACCCAGTTTATTTTTCATTTCATTATAGAATGATAAATCAAGGTAAACTTTGCGATCGCTTGGGCAGTAGAATGGGCCCATTGCAGATTGACCGGTACCACAAGCAGTTGGCGTTACACCATTGTAAAGCACCATGGTTGGCTCGCTATAGGTTTTACCCATTTGTCTAAAATATTGTCCCCAAACGGTTTCAGTATCCGCTAATACAACTTTAGAAAGACTCGCAAGCTGCTGTTCTTCTTGGGTTTCTAATCGTTGAGAGCTTTGTCCTGAAAAATCCGGTGTGCCCACTAAGCCTGAAAGATCCACGCCATAATAAGCACCAACTAATAAGATAATAATACCGAAAACGCCAGTCCCTCTTCCGCCACCGAAGTTACCGCCGCCAGAGCCACGTCTATCTTCAATATTTGAGCTTTCTTTACGACCTTGCCAACGCATAATTTTTCCTTTCTGAGTGAGTAAATTAAAAATCGGCGTATTCTATCAAAGTGCGGTCAATTTTAGATCGGTTTTCTTGAAATATTTACATAGCTTTACACTCTGGTTTATGGACTTCTGAAGGGAATTTCAGTATCGTAATAACCCCTTAAACAAACATACAAAAGGAACTTTAAAATGGGTTTATTTGATTTTGTCAGTGACATTGGTAAGAAAGTTTTCTCTAAAGAAGAAGATGCGTCTAAAGCAGTGACTCAACACATCGCAGAAGACAATCCAGGTGTGGAAAACTTATCTGTTACCGTGGAAAATGGTGTAGCAAATATCCAAGGTGTAGCATCAACTGCAGCGGCATTAGAAAAAGCAGTATTAATGGCGGGTAACATTCAAGGTATCCACTCAGTAACAAGCGATGCAAGCATCAATAACGGTGAAACCTTAGGCAGTGATGAAACATTCTATGTAATCCAAAAAGGTGACACCTTGTGGAAAATCGCTGAGAAAGCTTATGGAAATGGCGTGAAATATACCGCTATCGTTGAAGCGAACAAAGAAGTGATTAAAGACGCGGATAAGATTTTCCCAGGTCAAAAAATTCGTTTACCGAAAGGTTTATAATTCGATAAAAAGTGCGGTTATTTTTTACCGCACTTTTTTCTTTATTCAAATTTGTTGATAAATTGTGCAATTTTAGCTGGTTTTCTATTGAATTTTCCGGTTTCTATCGACTGTTTGATTTTCTTTCGCTATAATTTGGCGGTTTTTTATTTTTATAAACAATAACGTGTTCGGTGTGGTTTTTACCGAGTGCAACATTAATTGAGGTTACAAATGTCATTAAATATTGAAACAACTCAAGGTTTAGAGCGTCGTGTGACGATCACCGTTCCAGCTGAAGCTGTAGAAAAAGCAACTCGTGAAGAATTCAAACGTGCAGCAAAAAATGTACGTGTTGATGGTTTCCGTAAAGGTCACGTACCAGCTCACATCATTGAACAACGTTTTGGCGCATCAATCCGTCAAGATGTATTAAACGATTTATTACCACGTCATTTCTTTGACGCAGTAATCGCTGAGAAAATCAACATCGCAGGTCGTCCAACTTTCGCTATCGAAACGTTCGAACCTGGTAAAGATTTATCATTCACTGCAACTTTCGAAGTATACCCAGAAGTTGAATTAAAAGGCTTAGAAAACATCAAAGTTGAGAAACCAACTGTTGAAATCACTGAAGCAGATATCGATAAAATGATCGATGTATTACGTAAACAACAAGCAACTTGGGTTGAAAGCAAAGCAGCAGCGGAAGCAGATTCTCGTGTAACCATCGACTTCGTTGGTTCAGTAGATGGCGAAGAATTCGAAGGCGGTAAAGCGACTGATTTCGTTCTATTCATGGGCCAAGGTCGTATGATCCCTGGTTTTGAAGAGGGCATTGTAGGTCACAAAGCAGGTGAACAATTCGATATCAATGTGACTTTCCCAGCAGAATACCATTCTGAAAACTTAAAAGGTAAAGACGCGAAATTTGCGATCACCTTGAAAAAAGTAGAAGAAATGGAATTACCAGAATTAACCGATGAGTTCGTTGCTAAATTTGGTCCAAACACCAAAACTGTGGCGGATTTACGTGCAGAAATCCGTAAAAACATGGAACGTGAATTGAAAAACGCATTAGTTTCTCGCGTTAAACAACAAGTAATCAACGGTTTAATCGAACAAAACCCAATTGATGTTCCAGCTTCTGCAGTAGAAGAAGAAATCAATGTATTACGTAACCAAACAGCACAACGTTTCGGTGGCAATGCACAACAAGCTGCACAATTACCACCTGAATTATTTGAAGCTGATGCAAAACGTCGTGTTCAAGTTGGTTTATTATTCTCTGAAGTGATCAAATCAAACGAATTGAAAGCGGATGAAGAACGTGCGAAAGCAATGATCGCGGATATCGCTTCTGCTTACGAACAACCAGCTGAAGTAGTTGAATATTACAGCAAAAATGAAGAGTTAATGAACAACATTCGCAATGTAGTATTAGAAGAACAAGCAGTTGATGCCGTTCTTGCTAAAGCTCAAGTGACTGAAAAAGCGTCTTCATTTGATGAGATCATGAATCCACAAGCATAATAATTGATAGAAAGTGAATTAAATTCACAGGTATATCATCGAAAAGTGCGGTCGTTTTTTTAAATGAAAAGCGACCGCATTTTGTTTTTACTGATTTTCGGGTAGAATATTGCCCGATTTTTTAGCACATATTTAGGGGCAAAAATGAGTGTAATTCCTATGGTTGTCGAACAAACCTCTCGTGGTGAACGTTCGTACGACATTTATTCCCGCCTATTAAAAGAGCGCGTGATCTTCTTGAATGGTGAAGTAGAAGATCATATGGCAAATTTGATCGTGGCACAGCTACTTTTCTTAGAATCAGAAGATCCGAAAAAAGACATCAATATTTATATTAACTCACCGGGCGGTTCAGTGACTGCGGGTATGGCAATTTACGATACCATGCAATTTATTAAACCGGATGTGCGTACTCTTTGCATTGGTCAAGCTTGCTCAATGGGCGCATTTTTACTTGCAGGAGGTGCAGCAGGAAAACGAGCTGCATTACCGAATGCACGAGTGATGATTCACCAACCGTTAGGTGGTTTCCGTGGACAAGCATCAGATATTCAGATCCACGCGCAAGAAATTTTAAAAATTAAACAAACCTTAAACGAGCGTCTTGCTTTCCATACAGGTCAAAGCATCGAGCGTATCGAAAAAGACACCGATCGTGACAACTTTATGTCGGCAGAAGAAGCAAAAGCTTACGGCTTAGTGGACGATGTGTTGATTAAACGTTAAGGATTTAACATGACAACAAATGATAACGATCTTCACTGTTCTTTCTGCGGAAGAGAAAAAAGTGAAGTAGGTAAATTAATTGCGGGTACAGATGGTTATATTTGTAACGAGTGTATCGAGCTTTGCCACAGTATGTTGGAAGACAGTGGAGAAATCGAAACACCTAGCGAACTGGCCGTTGAAGAAAAATTACCGACACCGCACGAAATTCGTGCGCACTTAGATGATTATGTGATTGGGCAAGATTATGCGAAAAAAGTCTTGTCAGTGGCGGTTTATAATCACTATAAACGTTTACGCACGAACCACCAAAGCAATGATGTGGAATTAGGTAAAAGTAACATCTTGTTAATCGGTCCAACAGGTAGCGGTAAAACCTTATTAGCACAAACCTTGGCGCGTCGTTTGAATGTGCCTTTTGCTATGGCCGATGCGACGACGTTAACTGAAGCCGGTTATGTGGGCGAAGACGTGGAAAATGTTCTGCAAAAATTATTGCAAAACTGTGATTACGATACGGAAAAAGCAGAGCAGGGCATTATCTATATTGATGAAATTGATAAAATCAGCCGTAAATCAGAAGGTGCGTCTATTACTCGCGATGTGTCTGGTGAAGGTGTGCAACAAGCCTTATTGAAATTAATTGAAGGCACTATCGCATCTGTACCGCCACAAGGTGGACGTAAACACCCTCAACAAGAAATGTTGAAAGTGGATACCTCAAAAATCCTCTTTATTTGTGGTGGGGCATTTGCTGGCTTAGATAAAATTATCGGTAAGCGTACACAAACGGATACTGGAATTGGTTTTGATGCAAAAGTAGAGAAAGAAGAAGACAAAGAAAATCTTTCTGAATTATTCCGTCAAGTTGAGCCGGATGATTTAATGAAATTCGGTTTAATTCCAGAATTTATTGGTCGTCTTCCGATGATTGCACCATTAAGCGAATTAGATGAGGAAGCGTTGATTCAGATCCTTACTCAACCGAAAAATGCACTGACCAAACAATATCAAGCATTATTTGGCTTAGAAGATGTGGAACTTGAATTCACCCCAGAAGCATTGAAAGCGATGGCGAAAAAAGCCCTTGAACGTAAAACCGGTGCACGTGGTTTACGATCAATCGTTGAGGCTGTATTGTTAGATACGATGTATGATTTACCTTCAATTGAAAACTTGCAAAAAGTGATTGTGGATGAAGAAACCATCGTTGATAACAAACCACCAAAACTCGAATATAAAAATTAACAGAAAGTGCGGTTGTTTTTTCTAATATTTTTCATAGGCAATCCCGAAAGAAAATGCTACAATCGCACGTTCTAAAATTAATTTAAAAATTATTTATCCCTTATTTTATACGGATTCACTTATGGCAACTGAAATTGTTGAGAAAAAGAAACACGACCAAGAACAAGTCGTAGAAGGAAAATCAAAAGGCTTAAACACGCTTCTTTGGATTCTTTCTGTGGCATTTTTTACCGCTGCAGCGATTGGTAACATTTATTTTAAAGAAGCCTTTTCTTTACCTGTGCGTGTAGTTGGCGTAGTTGTCGCCTTATTAATTGCCTTTGGTTTCGCTGCAATTACTAACCAAGGTACAAAAGCCCGTACATTCTTTAGCGAAGCAAAAGTTGAAGGTCGTAAAGTGGTATGGCCAACTCGTGCAGAAACACGTCAAACAACTTTAATCGTTATTGCGGTAACGGTGCTTACTTCTTTATTCTTCTGGGCAATTGATTCAATTATCATTGCATTGATTAACTTCTTAACTGATTTGAGATTCTAAAATGAGCGAAACTGAAAACGTATCCAAAAAACGTTGGTATGTATTGCAAGCATTCTCAGGCTTTGAGAGTCGTGTTGCAATCACATTGCGTGAATATATCAAACAACAACAAATGGAAGATCAGTTTGGCGAAGTGTTAGTGCCGACTGAAGAAGTCGTTGAAAACGTAGCAGGTAAACGTCGTAAAAGTGAACGTAAATTCTTCCCTGGCTATGTATTAGTTGAAATGGCAATGAATGATGACACATGGCACTTAGTGAAAAGCGTACCACGTGTAATGGGCTTTATCGGTGGTACACCAGATAAGCCAGCACCAATTTCTAAACGTGAAGCAGATTTAATTTTAAATCGTTTAGAGCAAAGTGCTGAAAAACCACGTCATCGTAAAGAATATCAACCAGGTGAAGAAGTGCGTGTGACAGAAGGTCCATTCGCAGACTTTAATGGTACGGTTGAAGAAGTAGATTACGAAAAAGGCCGCTTAAAAGTGTCAGTATCTATCTTCGGTCGTGCAACACCAGTTGAGCTTGAATTTGGTCAAGTGGAAAAAACACGTTAATTTCCCTTTTCCAAAACAAGAGATTTAATGACCGCACTTAAACAATAAAGTGCGGTTGTTTTTCGAGTAGTTTTTCTACTTGAAATTTCGAGGCTGATTAATTAAAATACAGCCTTTCATTAACAGGGGAGCCGATTTCGGCGTTATCACCCATTTAGAGGAAACTAAAAAATGGCAAAAAAAGTCCAAGCATACGTTAAGTTGCAAGTTGCAGCTGGTATGGCAAACCCATCACCACCAGTTGGTCCTGCATTAGGTCAACAAGGTGTGAACATCATGGAATTCTGTAAAGCATTCAACGCTCGTACTGAGAGCATTGAAAAAGGTTTACCAATTCCAGTTGTTATCACTGTATATGCAGACCGTTCATTCACTTTCATTACTAAAACTCCACCAGCAGCAGTATTATTGAAAAAAGCTGCAGGTATCAAATCTGGTTCAGGTAAACCGAACAAAGATAAAGTGGGTAAAGTAACTTTAGATCAAGTTCGTCAAATCGCTGAAACTAAAGCAGCAGATATGACTGGCGCGACTATCGAAACTAAAATGAAATCAATTGCTGGTACTGCTCGCTCAATGGGCTTAGTGGTGGAGGAATAATACGATGGCTAAATTGACTAAAAAAATGAAAGCAATCAAAGCTGGCGTAGATTCTACTAAAGCATACGAAATCAACGAAGCAATCGCGTTATTAAAACAATTCGCAACTGCTAAATTCGTTGAAAGTGTTGACGTTGCAGTAAACTTAGGTATCGATCCTCGTAAATCAGACCAAAACGTTCGTGGTGCAACAGTATTACCACACGGTACTGGTCGTGAAGTACGCGTAGCTGTGTTCACCCAAGGGGCTAATGCAGATGCAGCTAAAGAAGCTGGTGCTGATTTAGTCGGTATGGAAGATTTAGCAGAGCAAATCAAAAAAGGCGAAATGAACTTTGACGTTGTTATCGCTTCTCCTGATGCAATGCGTGTTGTTGGTCAATTAGGTCAAGTATTAGGCCCACGTGGTTTAATGCCAAACCCTAAAGTTGGTACCGTAACACCAAACGTTGCTGAAGCAGTTAAAAATGCTAAATCTGGTCAGATCCGTTATCGTAACGATAAAAACGGTATCATCCACACAACAATTGGTAAAGCAAACTTCTCTGAAGTTCAATTAAAAGAAAACCTTCAAGCATTATTGGCTGCTTTAAACAAAGCAAAACCAACTACTGCAAAAGGTATCTTTATCAAGAAAGTAAGCATCTCTACCACTATGGGTGCTGGTGTGGCTGTTGATCAAGCTTCACTATAATTAAGCGTTAAAATTTAATTCAAATTAACCGCACTTTGGGTAACTGAAGTGCGGTTATTTTTTGTGTTCTTTTCAATAAAGTGAAATATTGAGAATATAAAAGAGCGGTCAAATTCACAAAACAATGGAATTTGACCGCTCTTTTTATAGGAGATTACTTCGCTAAAGCGAAAATTGCTTCAATAGCTTCCTTGGTGTAAGTTTTTTCCACTTTCGCCTTGATAGCAGTTTGAGCTGCATTATCGACAATTTCAGCTAATGTTTTATCATCAATGCTAAGTTGTTCAAGACGCGTTGGTGTGCCGATTTTATCAAACCAAGCTTTTAGGGCTTGAATACCCTCTTCAGCCTTATCTAAGCCGAATATTTCTTTAGCAAAGCGTTTGAATTGAGCCGGTCTTTGAGATTGATACCATTGCATCCACGCAGGCATAATTACAGAGAGCCCTGCGCCATGTGGTACATCTGAAATCGCACTCATGGAATGCTCAATCATATGATTTGGGAAACCGTAAGGTGAGATACCTAAATGGGTTAAACCGTTCAACGCAAGTGTAGCTGCCCAGGCAAATTCACCACGAGCATTGAGATCTTGTGGATCATTGAGCAAGATTTCAGTCGTACGGATAACGGTTTTAATATTGCTTTCTACTAAGAAGTTAATAATTTCAGGGCGATATTCTGCCGTGAAATAGGCTTCAATAGAATGAGCAATAATATCTGCGGCAGAATACACTAAATAATCACGACTGACGGTCGCTTGTAATTTCGGATTAATGACTGATACTTTTGGGAATAAATGATTGCTGTGAATTGAATATTTTTGCTGTGTTTCTTCATTGGTAATGACTGAGCCCCAGTTCATTTCACTGCCTGTTGCCGCAAGGGTGATTACATCGAAAATCATTAGTGCTTTTTGCACCGGTGTGCCTTTAAAAAAGTCCCAGGTATCACCCTCATAGCACGCACCTGCAGCGATCGCTTTCGCACTATCAAGGCAAGAGCCACCACCGATACTCAACACACTGTCTGCACCAAAGGCTTTCGCCATTGCAACGGCTTCACGGACTTTACTGATTGTCGGGTTACTTTTTACCCCACCACATTCAATGTATTCAATGCCATGCTCACGCAAGCTTTTCGCTACATCTTCAAATAAGCCTGATTGTTTGACACGATCACTGCCATAGATAATTAAGGCCTTTTTTGCACCGTATTCGTGCATATATTTACCCATCTCTTTTTCTTTATCGAGGCCAAATTCAATGCGAGTAGGGTTTTGAAAACTAAATGGATACATATTTATCTCCTTATTATCTGTTAAGTGCGGTCAGTTCTTGCGTTGTTTTTATTCTACAAAGTAATGCGGAATGAAGTGGCTATCATTACCGGTAACTGGGGTAAAATCTTCTCTCAATCCGATGCCACATGCCACATCACCCACTACCCAAGAACCAATCATAGGATACATGCCATCAAAATTTGGCAGTTCAAATTTCTGTTGATAGATGTAACCTGCTTGATCGTAAAAGGCAGAATGTTCGCTGCCTTTGGCAGCAAATTCTAGACCATTACGTTTTTCATAGTAAGAAACATTGGCGCCCTCACGACCTAATGTTGGTTTTTTCACCCATATTGATTGGCGATCGGTAATATCATGTTTACTAAAGTAAGCAGGTAGTAATAATGGGTGATTTGGGTGCTTTTGCCACAATTTCGCTAATAGCACTTTATTGCTTAATAGTAATTTCCACGCAGGTTCAATAAAAGTGGTGGATGAATTGAGCATGTGTGGTGCATATTCTGTTGTAGTCATCCATTCAAGCGGATAGAGCTTAAATAAACAATCAATAGGTTGATTATTCAGATCGAGGAATTGCTGACTGTCTTTATCGTAGCCCACGTCTTCAATAGCGAGCTGATGAATATGCCAACCTGCGTTGTAAGCCACATCCGCCAAGTAATCGATATTGCCCCAATCTTCACGGCCTGCTTCTTGCATGGCACTAAAATGGAAATCGTTTAGCCCTGTTTGCTGTTGAATAAACTGAAAGCGATTGAGCAATTCTTCGTGAATCCAATTAAATTGGTCACGATGCGCTAAGCCTTCAATTTGCTCTAACCATTGCCATTGCACCACAGCAGCTTCAAGCAGGGAAGTTGGCGTGTCGGCATTGTACTCAAACATTTTGAGGTTTTCGCCGTCATAACCAAAATCAAAACGGCCATATAAGTGCGGTACGTTTTTAGCCCATGTTTGTTCAATCAGATTTTTCTGTAAATCGGTGAAGCGATAATGGGCATAATCACCTTGTTTAATTTCATCGGCAACAAAATCCATACACATTGCATGCAATTCGTTGGTGGCATCTTCAATACGATTGATTTCAGCTAGGGTAAATTCATATGCCACATTATCCGACCAATAATGCGAGCCATCAGAGGAAGGCAGATTATAGTAATCAAAGCCCACATCTAATAATTGTTGCACCATATTAGGGCGAGTAGGGAAACCTGTGATTCGTTTCATATTTAACCGCCTGAGCTACGGCTACTACTTGAATTTGAGCTTTTAAAGCCACCGCGTGAAACCGGTTTGCTGTAAGTGCTACCTGCATTGCCTTTAACTAATACAGGCTTACCGACAGAACGATTAGTTTGCGGTTGGATAACTTGGCCCGTTGGCGTTGAAACGGCACGGTTGCTCGGATTGTAGCTCGGTCCTAAAAATGAGCCCATCGTACGCGCGATCATATAACCCATTGCGGCGCCTGCAATCGCACTACCCATGCTACCGTGTCCTTCTCCTGTTGCAGAGCTCGTGTGACTTGTTCCCTCAGAACTGCTTGAGTTGCCAGAGTGAGTTGCTCCATCTGGATTTAAGGTTTGTTTGACGGTCTGATTGTCTTCTGACCATTCGCTATTATTGCTTGGACGTGTATTTAAATTGCCCGAGAGAGAGGAGCCAGATCCTGCATGTGCAGTCGTGCTGCTGTTATTTTCATTAGATTGGTCAGCTTCACATAATTCAATTTTTTGCCAATCAGCTAAACAATCCTCAAGGCTGTTATAAACATCTCGTTGAACTTGCTCTTCTGAGCAGCCGCCCAATAAAGCCACAATAGAAAGACTGACGAGAACTTGATTTTTCTTTTTCATCATAGGGTTAAAGTGTTAATAATTCAGTTAAATGATTGATTTCTAATGTAGGCAAAACACTTGCTTCAGTAAATGAATTGAGATCTTTGCCCGATAAATTAATCCATACAGCTTGGCAGCCTGCTTGAATGGCGCCTTGAACATCCGTGGTTAAGTTATCACCAATATGTAAAATTTCACTCGGTTTTATGCCAAAATAATGGGCGGTTTGGTGGAACAAATCTTGATGAGGTTTCGCTCTGCCTTGTTCTCCACCACGTAAACTCAGCTGAAAGTGTTCAAACCCAATACGTTTTGCAATCACATTACCATTGGTAATCACGCTAAGCGGGTAGCGATCTTTCAGTTGATTCAGCACTTCAATACTTTCTGCGGGTACATCAATTTTATGTCGCCATTCAATAAATTCTTCCATAGCGATGGCCAAAGTGCGGTCAATTTCAACCGCACTTTTACCATGATGTACCAGTAAGTTGCGTAACGTTTCGACACGCCAGGCGATCACATCTTCAGCAATCAAGGGATCTTTCTCCGCTAGTTGCCATTTCCATTCTCGCCAATATTCTGAGGTAAGCTCACTCAGTTGCGCGTGTTCTTGCACACATTGAAGAAATCGTTCTTCGGCCAAACGAATGACAGCACTGTTATCGTAAAGGGTGTCATCAAGATCAAAACTCATAACCTTGAAAGGCTGAAGACCGCGGTAAAATCGCATAGTTAATCCTATTTAATGGTATTCACACCAAGCCATGCGGTCGCACGTTCATTGGTGATTTCTTCGTGTGTCCACATGCTCATTAAGTCAGGCTGAGGATGTTTGTTGGTGTTATAGCCGATCAAATGGGCAAAATCAAATACGGCATGCGGATAGCCGTTAATAAGCAATAAGGCTAAATAACCACTTTCATCCCAGCAGATTTCTAATTTACGTGCTTCATGGTGATTGCGTGTGTTATCGACGTTATAAACATGTAAGCAATCGACAACAGGCTGCGCATTTTGACGCATATCTAACGCATAAAAATAGCCGGTTTCACCGTCATCTTCAAACATCACCGCTAGGTGCTCATGTACAGTCGAGTGTGTGCCGACTTGTTTTGGTTGACCGAGAAAGAGTTGATCTTCGAGGGTTAAATGTAACATTTTCTTTCCTTTAAATATTAGATAGAAAAACACCGCACTTTTATGCAAAGTGCGGTGCTATTTTACATTAAATTAAGCAAAAATTATGCTTGACCTTTAACCGCTTTTAAACCTAAGAACGGAGCTGGTGTACCAGCACGCTCTAATGCTTCTTCGATACGGATTAATTGGTTGTATTTCGCAATACGGTCAGAACGGCTCATAGAACCAGTTTTGATTTGACCAGCTGCTGTACCAACTGCTAAATCAGCGATAGTCGCATCTTCAGTTTCACCTGAACGGTGAGAGATTACCGCGGTGTAACCTGCATCTTTAGCCATTTTGATTGCTGCTAAAGTTTCAGTTAAAGAACCGATTTGGTTGAATTTGATTAAGATAGAGTTTGCGATACCTTTTTCGATACCTTCTTTTAAGATCTTGGTGTTGGTGACGAATAAGTCGTCGCCCACTAATTGAACGCGGTCACCTAACACTTTAGTTTGGTATGCGAAACCATCCCAGTCAGATTCATCTTGACCATCTTCGATAGACACGATTGGGTATTGTTTGGTTAATTCTTCAAGATAGTGTGTGAATTCTTGAGAAGTGAATGAACGGCCTTCGCCTTTCATTTCGTATTTGCCAGTTTCTTTGTTATAGAACTCAGAAGATGCACAGTCCATTGCTAAAGTCACGTCTTTACCTAATACATAACCTGCTTTTTCTACAGCTTCTTTGATACATGCTAAAGCGTCAGCGTTAGAGGCTAAGTTAGGTGCGAAACCACCTTCATCACCTACAGCCGTGCTCATGCCTTTAGATTTTAATACTTTCGCAAGGTTGTGGAATACTTCAGCACCGATACGAAGTGCTTCACGTAATGTTTTTGCACCAACTGGTTGAATCATGAATTCTTGGATATCAACGTTGTTATCTGCGTGCTCACCACCGTTGATGATGTTCATCATTGGTAATGGCATAGAGTAAACGCCTGGCGTGCCGTTAAGTTCTGCGATGTAAGCGTAAAGAGGTAAACCTTTAGACGCTGCAGCGGCTTTTGCGTTTGCTAAAGATACCGCTAAGATTGCGTTTGCACCGAAGTTAGATTTGTTTTCAGTACCGTCTAAATCGATCATGATTTGGTCGATTTCAGCTTGGTTAGACGCTTCTTTACCCACTAATGCATTTGCGATAGGACCGTTTACAGCCGCAACCGCTTTTAATACACCTTTACCTAAGAAACGAGATTTGTCGCCGTCACGTAATTCTAATGCTTCACGAGAACCAGTAGATGCACCTGATGGAGCAGCTGCTAAACCAACGAAACCACCTTCAAGATGAACTTCAGCTTCTACAGTTGGGTTACCACGAGAGTCGATGATTTCACGACCAATGACTTTAACGATTTTTGCCATTTTGTTTTCCTCTGTTTAAAGTTAATTAAAATTAGTTAGGCGAACCTAAAACGGGAATATAATAAAGCAAATTTAGAAATTTGTCTTGGAAAAATGACCGCACTTTGATCTGTATCTTATTTTTCAATCAAGTGCGGTAAGTTTTTGTCTCTTTTTCGTCAATTATTTCTTTTATTTCAGTGGAATTGCCTTCAAAAGTTGGTTACAGTTGCACGAAATTTCGTATTATTTTACGACGAATTATTTATTCTTAATTGAGACTTTCTTGCATTGAAAAAGGAATCATTATGTCTCTTTCGACTTTTTTTTACCAAACCAAAACACGAATAAAATCAGCGATATCCACCCATCCGATTGAAATCTTCATGATTGCTACGTTTGCTCTTGGGATTTGGTTTGTGGATATGAATTCAGAAAAAGATCATTTAGCTTATTGGCTATTTGAGCCGATGCTGTTTGTCTTTATTTATTTATCTCGCCCTTATGCCTGGTATCGTTTTTCGTGGATTGTGCCGTTTATTGCCGTTTTCATCATTTGGCAAGTGAATGATAATGCTGATTTTTATGCTTATAGCCCTAAGTTTTGGGGCGCTCAATTTATTGTATTATTGATATTATGTGGCTTTCCATTTGTTAGAAACAATCAAGCCTTTACTTATCGTAATTTTACGACGCTATATTACATCACGTCATCCATTGCTGGCTGGGGGCTCGTCTCTGGTTTGGTAGCTGCAATTTTGGCTTCAATCAGTGCATTATTTAATATTGATTTTAGTGAATGGTTTCAAAAGCATCTTTATTCCTCAATTACCGCATTTTGTCTTCCTTTGTTCTTTTTGGTCTTTCAACAGCGCCAAGAAAATACAGAGATGACGCTAAATCGTAGCGTTGAAATTTTAGTAAATTTTATCTTAGCGCCCGCCTTGATGATTTTTACTGCGCTACTTTATGCTTATGTGGGCAAAATTATCTTAGCAGAGGCCTTACCCAAAGGGATGGTGTCGAATATTGCGTTGCCTTATTTAGTTGGCGGCTTAGGTGTTTACGCTTTACATAGTATTAGTGTTAAACCAAATTGGGATGGTTTCTTTAAGTTTTTCCCATACCTTTCCATTGTGCCCATTGTACTGCTATGGTTGGCAATTGAGCGTCGAATAAGTGCCTATGCTTGGACTGAACAACGGATTTATTTAGTGGCATTAGCCTCGGCGATTACGGTGGCTTATGCCATTTTAATCATCCCTAAAATTCGCCAATATCGTTTGATTTCTGTCGTTGTAATGGCCGCAATTTTTGGCATGACTTGGGTGGTGAAACCAAAAGAAATCGCTTATCAAAGCCAAACGGAACGTTTTGAGCATTTACTCACAAAGCTTAATTTATCTGATGGGCAAGGAAAAATTCGTGATGATGTGGATTTTTTAAGTCGTTTAGAAAATATGCCAGAAAACGAACGCCAAGATTGGAATGAATTAGATGATGTATCTGATTATTTAGTCCATCGTTTGGACTTAGGGGCTTATGATGGCTCTAATTATGAAGAGAAACGAAAAGCCTTTGTGCAAAAATATGGTGAAAAAGCGAATGAACTGATTTCATTGGATGTTTATGAGCATTCTTTCCGTATTAATGATAGCGACATTATGGCTCAGCAAAATAGTCCGATTAGAGAAGTGGAGTTCGAATGGTCGTCAATTGATGTGAGTTCGTATAAAAAATGGATCCATGTGCCAATCTATCAATTCTATCGAGTGGACGATAACAGCTCGAAAAAAGAAGAGAATGAGCCAAAAGAACGAGCCGAAGTTTGTTTTGTTGAAGAGCATGATAAATATTGTACCGATATGGATCAACACATTAAGAAAGTGTTTCAACAACATCACTTAGACTCAATGAAGAAACTGGCAGAATCAGATCTTAAACTCATCCGTAAAGACTTACTAAAAATTGATGCATCAAGTTTCGCGATCTATTTAGGTTCACTTGAAATGCAATTTAGTCAAGAAAAAGGCTATCACTATAAGTCGCTAACCGTTGAAGCTATTTTTGATAAATAGGCTAGATGTGTAAAGTGCGGTGATGTTATTGAAAAAATTTGGCTAAAACTGACCGCACTTTGATATTAAATGAATAAAACTGCCCTAATTCTATTTAGATTGGGGGCGTCGAGTAATAGAACTCAAAGCGTTATTGAACGTGTTGATATAAAAGTTTTTTCAATAATTGGATGCGTTGTTCTAAAATGCTGAACATCGTATGTCGATCTTCTCCAAATAATGAAATCTCACAAGTAGATTGAACCTTATCGTAAGCCGAAAATGCCATTTCAAACTCTTCCTTGCTGAGTTTAATGGATTTCTCGTGTAATGTTCGGCTTAACAAGCTCACTTCTTTCGATGTTAATTCTGGAAATAAATGGCTTATCCATAGCTCCATAGAGTATTGAATAGACTCGCTAATTTTGTCATGTATTTTACTCGCTTGGCCTTGGTGTATCCGATAAAACAATAATGGCTCTGGTAAATTCGCAAATTTCTTTTGATGTAATGCACATTGTACCCACATATGAAAATCGGGCGCTGTGGCTGTTTGTGCATAATTGATCGCGAGTGCCTTGATACTAGAATGTCGCCACATTGAAGAGGGATTAATGATATTGTCACGAGCTAAAGAAAAATGTGCTTTTATATCTTTATCTAAAAGAGGAAGTGTACTTACTTTAGACATTTTATCAGTTTGCCCATCATTAAAGAGCAGTGCATTACTTCCTAAAATATCAATTTCAGGATGCTCGTCTAAATATTGAATCTGTTTTTCAAGACGGTGTGGCACACAAATATCATCGGCATCCATACGTGCAACATATTCCACATTCATATAGTTAAGCATATCCATGGCAAATTGCATGACAGCAGGTTCACCTTGGTTTTGAGGTAAATGGTAAACACGTAAGCGAGCATCTTTTGTCGCATAGCTTTCGAGAATGTCACCTGTGTTATCGGTAGAAGCATCATTAACTGCCAGAATACAAAAATCACTAAAGGTTTGATTCAACAATGAATCTAAACATTCAGTGAGAAAATTTTCTGCATTATATGCGGGTAAAATAACAGCAAGTTTCATTTTTAGTTATCCATTATTAAATGAGTGAATAAGGCACAGATGATATTATTCCTTATTAATACAAAGTGCGGTCAAAAACACAAGGATTTTTGACCGCACTTGTTTATTGAAGTATCAGTAAATTACTTTTCAGTTTTTAACTGATTTTCTCTTGCTGCTTTGACAAAGCCTTCGAATAATGGGTGGCCATCACGTGGTGTTGATGTAAATTCTGGGTGGAATTGACATGCCACAAACCATGGGTGGTTTGGTACTTCAATGATTTCCACTAATTTACGATCCGCCGATAAACCAGTTACTTTAAGGCCCGCTTTTTCAATTTGTGGAAGCAGGTTATTGTTCACTTCATAGCGGTGACGGTGACGTTCTTCGATGGTTTCTTTGCCATATAATGCACGCGCTTTTGAGCCTTCAATTAAATGACATTGCTGTGCCCCTAAACGCATCGTACCACCGAGATCTGAATTGTCGTCACGGGTTTCAATGTGGCCTTCCGCATCTTGCCATTCTGTAATCAAACCCACAACAGGTTGCTCACAGTGACGATCAAATTCAGATGAGTTGGCTTTTTCAAGACCAGCGACATTACGCGCGTATTCGATTAACGCAATTTGCATCCCTAAACAAATACCGAGGTAAGGAACATTGTTTTCACGTGCATATTTTGCAGTCAAGATTTTGCCTTCTACACCGCGATAGCCAAAGCCGCCTGGTACTAAAATACCATCGACACCTTTTAATACGTCAGTACCTTTGGTTTCAACATCTTGAGAATCAATGTATTTGATATGCACGCTTAAACGGTTTTTTAAGCCAGCGTGTTTTAAGGCTTCATTCACTGATTTATACGCATCCGGTAATTCAGTATATTTACCTACCATACCGATGGTGACATCGCCAACAGGGTTTGCTTCTTGATAAAGCACTTGTTCCCATTCTGAAAGGTCCGCTTCTGGACAGTCTAAATGGAAACGTTGGCAGATGAATTCATCCAAACCTTGTGATTTCAATAACGCAGGAATTTGGTAGATTGAATTTACATCTTTTAATGAGATGACAGCACGTTCTGGTACGTTACAGAATAAGGCGATTTTTGCACGTTCGTTTGGTGGAATCATGCGATCTGAGCGGCAGATAAGCACATCTGGCTGAATACCAATCGAAAGTAATTCTTTTACAGAATGTTGCGTTGGCTTGGTTTTTACTTCGCCCGCAGTCGGAATGTAAGGCACTAAGGTTAAATGCATGAATAGCGTATGTTCACGACCTACTTGTACGGCAAGTTGACGAAGTGCTTCTAAGAATGGAAGCGATTCAATATCACCCACTGTTCCGCCTACTTCCACAATTACCACATCATGGCCTTGTGCGCCGGCAATCACGCGATCTTTAATTTCATTGGTGATGTGTGGAATCACTTGAATTGTCGCACCTAAATAATCACCACGACGCTCTTTGCGTAATACTTCAGAATAAATTTTACCTGTGGTGAAGTTATTACGTTTTGTCATTTTGGTACGAATAAAACGCTCGTAGTGACCTAAGTCTAAATCGGTTTCCGCCCCGTCTTGTGTCACGAACACTTCACCGTGTTGGGTTGGGCTCATTGTACCCGGGTCCACGTTGATGTAAGGGTCTAATTTCATAATAGTCACGTTTAAGCCACGTGCTTCTAAAATTGCTGCTAATGATGCTGCAGCAATACCTTTACCTAACGATGAAACCACACCGCCTGTGACGAAAATATAATTTGTAGCCATAGTGAGAGACCTAAATATGTTGGGATAAAAATGATTATAGCCAATCATCTTTTATGCAAATTTGTGCAGAATGCTGAAAAGTGCGGTCAAAAATAAAAGATGATTAGCTATCAAGACGGGAGGATAGTCTACCTTATTTGTTGAATTAACTCAACGATTGAATAATCGATCAGGGTTAATTTTCATAGATGAATTATTTAAATGCCAATCTATAGATTTCTAAAATATCCTCTGCTGTACAATTACGTGGATTGCCTCCAGTACAAACATCTTTAAGAGCATCTTGAGAAAGAGAAACGAGATCTTTCTCTTGAACACCTATAGAGTGTAATTTCTCTGGAATTCCGACATCTTTAGACAGCTGTCTTACAGCATTAATTGCCGCTTTGCGATATTCATCTTGGCTCATGTCATCTACGCCTTTTACACCCATTGCTCGGGCAATTTCACGGAATTTTTCACCCGTTTCAGGCGCATTGAATTCCATAACATAAGGCAATAAGACAGCATTGGCGATACCATGCGGGGTGTCATAATAGGCAGAAAGCGGGTGCGCCATGCTGTGTACGATACCTAAGCCTACGTTCGAAAAGCCCATACCGGCAACATATTGACCAAGCGCCATACCTTCACGTCCTTCTTTGGTGTTTTCTACCGCACCACGTAAATGTTTGGCAATTAAACGAATCGCTTCCAAATGCAAAGCATCGGTAAGTGCCCAAGCTGCTTTGGTGGTGTAACCTTCAATAGCATGGGTTAGTGCATCCATGCCGGTGGCAGCGGTCAAACCTTTAGGCATGCTGGACATCATGTCAGGATCGACTACAGCGACTACTGGTATGTCGTGTACATCTACGCAAACAAATTTGCGTTTATTCGCTTCATCGGTAATCACATAGTTGATAGTGACTTCAGCGGCAGTGCCTGCTGTAGTCGGAACAGCGATAATGGGTACACATTTGTTCTTGGTCGGCGCAACACCTTCAAGAGATAGAACATCTTCAAATTCAGGGTTATTGATAATAATGCCGATAGCTTTTGACGTGTCTGTAGGAGAACCTCCTCCGATGGCAATTAGGTAATCTGCATCACTTTGTTTGAATTTTGCCACACCTTTTTTGATGACATCGACGCTTGGGTTGGCTTTCACTTCGTCAAAAATCTCGTAAGCAAGCCCCGCCTTATCCAAAAGTGCGGTGACTTTTTCCACTACATTAAATTTAATCAAATCTTTGTCTGTGACTACTAAAGCTTTTTTAAAGCTACGACTTATGACCTCATCTACAATATGTTGAATGGCGCCAGCACCGTGATAGCTGGTTTCATTAAGAATCATTCGATTAGCCATAAAATATACTCCTTTACTTAAGATGATAAAAATACTTAAAAAAACGACCGCACTTTTAAGTGGAGTGCGGTCATGTTTTACGTTATTTTAGAACTTTCCAACTTCTGAAACCATAAATTGCGATAACGACGAAGCAGATTAACGGTAGGATAAATGAGAAGTTGACAGCCGGTAATCCCATTACTTGACCTTGGTCGATGATCATACCTTGCAATGGAGGCATTAATGCACCGCCCACAATAGCCATCACTAAACCGGCGGCACCTAAGGTAGATTCTTCTTTTAAGCCGTAGAGTGCAATGCCGTAAATGGTTGGGAACATGAGTGACATAAAGCCTGAAGTTAAAATTAAACAGTACAAGCCCCACACACCATCAATGAAAATCACACCGAGGATGCTGAAGAAACCGCCGATAGCGAACAACATGAGCATGAATTCAGCTTTAAGATATTTCATTAAGCTTGTGCTGATGAAACGGCTGGTAATAAAAATCCCCATAGCGATGATGTTGAAGTTTTGCCCTTCCGCTTTGGTGAAGCCTAAACGTTCCGCATATTGCACGATAAAGGTCCAGCACATAATTTGTACGCCAACGTAGAATACTTGAGCAATTACACCTTCGCGATATTTCGGCTTCTTAATTAAGCGAGCTACGGCCTCTTTAAAAGAAAGGCGGGTATCACTCTCCTCTACCTTCACTGAAGGCATTTTATATAAGGCGATGATGACTAACACTGCAACAACGACAAAACCAAGTGCAACGTAAGGGTCACGGATTTCGGCTAAGTCGTGGGTGCGAATGCCCATTTTTTCTGTTTCGGATAAAGTATGGTAAATCAAGTTTCCAGCAGCATCCCGTTTATCGGATTCCAAATTGGTTAAGACTAATTGAGATGCGACGAACATCCCGGTAATAGAGCCAAGCGGGTTAAAGGATTGGGCAAAGTTTAAGCGACGGGTAGCCGTTTGCGGATCACCCATGGCTAAAATGTAAGGATTTGCTGTTGTTTCAAGAAATGCCAAGCCAAAAGTCAAAATATAAAGAGAAATTAAGAAGAAATTGAACACTTCATATTTAGCGGCCGGCCAGAATAAGAATGCGCCGACCGCATAGAGCGCTAAACCTAGAAGGATACCTGCTTTATAACTATAGCGACTGGCAAATAATGCAGCCGGAATTGCCATGGTTCCATAACCACCATAAAAAGCAAATTGTACTAAAGCGGCTTCAGATGCCGGAATTTCCATGACTGTTTGGAATACGGCAACCATAGGATTTGTAATATCATTCGCAAAGCCCCACAATGCAAATAAGCTTGTAATAAGAATGAAGGGCACAAGATATTTTTTTTCTAAAACTTTAGCGCTCATAATCTTTTCCTTGTTTAAATAAGTGATGAATCTATTTGTGGACTATTCTTCAATGCGCAGCCCATAAGTGTGGAATTTTCCTAAAACCACGTTCATTTGTTCTTTGCTTAATAATGGAATTTCTAAGCCCGTTGATAACAATTTCAAATACCAAGATGCTAATACTTCGACTTCTTGTGCTAACCATAAGGCTTTGTCTAGGTTTTCACCACAAGCGATCAAACCGTGATGAGAAAGTAAAATCGCTTTGCTTTCTTTAATGCCTTCGCCCACATAGGACGCTAATTCGTGAGTACCGAACGTTGCATAAGGCACACAAGGGATATGATCGGTGCCACCAACCGCGACCATGTAATGAATGGCCGGAATCGGTTTTTCCAAAATAGAAAGCCCTGCGCAGTTTATAGAATGGTTATGCACCACCGCATTGGCTTCAGGACGTGCTTGATAGACGGCTAAATGGAATTGCCATTCACTAGACGGCAGTTTGTTTTCTTCGTGTTTACCTTTGCCGTCTACATACACAATGTTTTCCGGTTTCATTAAATGATATGGCATTCCTGTCGGGGTGATCAGCATGCCGTCTTTGTAACGTACACTGACATTTCCCGCTGTACCTTGGTTTAACCCTAGTCGAGTCATTTCAAGGCAAGTATCAATAATTTTTTGTGAAAGTTCTTGTCTGTTCATTTTTTAGTACCTCTAAGCTGTTATAGAACGGGGGTAACCCCTTTTTTGATGATAATGTTGCCGTATTTAGCTGTTTCGCCACTGATTACGACGGCATAAGCTTGTTTGGCACGTTCGTAAAAGGCAAAGCGTTCAATACGCTCTAAATTAGGTGTAAAACCAATCGCATTTTTAATCGCCGTTAGATAATTTTCTTCTACTTGTGGATCGAGAGTATCACCAGGCACCACTTGCATCATAATTAACGGCGCATCGACATAAGCATCAAACTCAAATAATGGTGCAATGCCTTTGAGTAATGTAGATACAGTGATGCCATCTGCACGAATTACTTTTGAATGTAATGAGTGTGCGGGAAAATGGGCATCGGACAGTACAATTTCATCGCCATGTCCCATTTCGGCAAGAATTTTGAGTAACTCAGGGGAGATTGCCGGGTGGATACCTTTTAACATATTGATTTCTCCTATTTATTCTTTTCAAGTTTTATTGCCTCTTAGAAAGAGGAGGGATTAATTCTTTCTAGCCGGATTAACTCGCTTTCTATTTGGTTGCATTGCTTTCTGTGCTTGTTCTGGCGTTGCGTATATCCCAACGCCTGCGAAGGTAAACATTGCAGCGCCGAGCACAGTGCTTTCTGCGACATCCACGACATCAATCGGTAAACCTAAAACATCAGCACGGATTTGGTTCCAAAGTGGATTTTTCGAGCCGCCACCGACGCAAAGCAAGCTTTCCGCTTTGAAGTGGCTGACTTGTTGTAATACGTCCAAGCCTTGTTTGAGTTGGTTTGCCATGTAATAAAGCGCGGCACGGTAGATTTCACCACGAGTGGAGAACATGGAAAGTCCACTGATATTGCCTTGTCCGAGTTGGCTAAATACACCCTGAAAATTGACCGCACTTTGCGAGCCTTTTTCACCGGCAGCGGCACCTTCGGCGATCATGGTCGGGTAATATTGGTCGGTGCCATATACATCGGCGAACAACAATTTACCGAGCCATTCCATAATGCCTGAGCCGACCCATTGTACGGCAGGGTTAAAACAATTCAGTTGTGCGTCAAACTCGGTGGTTAAGCCTTGCGGCACAAAATCAAATTGCGGTTTGGCGTGTTCTGTACGGGCCATTAAGATTTCCCACGTGCCTGAACTGAGTACCGGTTGATTCAATCCCGCACCGGAGCCAAATACGGCAAATTGGGTGTCGTGACCACAGGATATAACTGGAATACGATTTAAACCCCAATGGTCGGCAAGCGCACTAGTTAACTCCCCCACTTTTTCACCTGCGTTATGCAATGGTGGAAAGTGTTTTTGGCTTAAACCAAGCAGTTTTAAAATATCCTCGTCCCAATTGCCTGTTGCGAGATTGGTCATCATAGATGTGCCTGCCATAGTGCGGTCGGTGGTAAATTTGCTGGTTAATCGCTGGGTTAGCATGGAGGAAATGAACACGAATTTATCCATTTTTTGGAAAATATCCGGTTTATTTTCTTTCAACCAAAGTAGTTTAAATAAAGTGTTGAAACTGTATTGACCAATGCCGTTGCGTTGATAAAGGGCTTTTATGTCTAGCAACTGAGGGAGGTTTTCCATCACCGGCACTGTGCGTGGGCATTTCCACGAAATAATCGGGTAAAGTTGTTGTCCGTTTTTATCAAATGGTGCACCATCCACGCCAAAAGTCGTGACGGAAATACCTACGATTTCTTTTAAATCAACCTGTTGTTGCTTTAATTGAGTGATCGTATTATCTGCACACATGGTGAGTTTTTGCCAAATTTCTTCAAAATCCCAAATATGATAATCGGGTGATTCACTACCCTGTTGGGTATTATTAGCAAGGTGATGGGATGCCATGATTTTGCCTTTATCATTCATGGCAATGGTGCGTAAATTAGTCGCACCGCAATCAAAAATCAGTACGATAGACATAAAAGCTCTCCTAAGTGCGGTTTAAAATTCATTTGTTTTTTCAACCGCACTTGTATTTGAATTTTTATGGGATGATGGCGCAAGTTAGGGAAGCTTGCGCCAGTCATAGGTTATTTATAAAGTGGTCCAAAGTTTTGGCAGGCGCGGTAGTCTTGACCTTCTTTGTCTTGACCAAAGCCATTCCAAGAACTTGGGCGGAACACGTCGGCATCTTCAACGTTGTGCATACAAACCGGAATGCGCAACATTGAAGCTAGCGTGATGAGATCAGCACCAATGTGTCCGTAAGTGGCTACACAGTGGTTAGCCCCCCAGTTCGCCATTACAGAATAAACATCAGTAAATGCCCCTTTACCGGTCAAACGAGGCGTAAACCAAGTCGTCGGCCAGGTTTCGTTTGTACGATGGTCAAGGGCATCATTGACTTCTTTCGGTAACTCAATAGACCAACCTTCGGCAATTTGTAGCACAGGGCCTAAGCCTTTGATGAGGTTAATGCGGTGCATGGTGAACGGCATGCCACCTTTGGTTAAGAATTGAGAAGATAAACCGCCCCCTCTGAAGTATTCGTGTACCGCAGGACACCAACGGGTATGCTCCAAACAACGTTTGCCGTCTTCTTCCGTGACTTCCCATGCCGGTTTGATGGTTGGGTTGCCATTGGCATCTTTATGTTGACCTGTACCGTCAAGAGCAGCGGAACCTGAGTTAATTAAATGCAGGAAGCCTTGTTCCGGACGGAAACCGGTAACGCGTTCTACAGAATCCGGGCTCCAGTAAGTCCGCACATCGGCAAAGATTTGCGCCTGACCGGTGAGCTGATTACCAAGCAACATACAAACCGCGTTCAAACTGTCGTTTTCGGTCGCAAGAATGTATGGCGGGCGCACGCCGTTCCAGTCGTAAGTCGAATTTAGCATGGCTTCCATGAAGTCACCGTTCGGTAAATGATCGGTCCAATGGCGTTGACCTTGGAAACCTGCAGCAATGGCATTGTGACCGAGTGCTTCTTCTCCGAAGTTTAATTTCGCCAATTTCGGATTACCCACCATTAAGTCACGGGCGATAATGGTCATTTTCACCACATTTTCCCAAAGTTCGGCGCGTTCTTCAGGTGAGCGTTGATTTTCCGGACTGTTTACGTCAATACCGTCTTTGCAATATTGTTTCACCCAAGAAAGCGCTAAATCCACTTCTTCTTGATCGTAAATTTTGCGATCCAAGCGGCGTTTGATTTCGGTCATGTCCACATATTCGTTACGCATGCCGAGGTATTCTTGGAAGAATTGTTGGTTGACGATAGAACCGGCGATACCCATGGAAACGGAACCGATAGATAAGTAGGATTTGCCGCGAATAGTCGCAACTGCAAGGCCGGCACGCGCAAAGCGTAACAGTTTTTCTTTAACATCAGATGGAATGCTTGTGTCATCCGCTTCTTGCACATCATGTCCATAGATGGAAAATGCCGGTAAGCCTAATTGAGAGTGGCCGGCAAGGGCGGCGGCAAGATAAACTGCTCCCGGACGTTCGGTGCCGTTGAAACCCCAAATGGCTTTTGGCATATGCGGATCCATATCAATAGTTTCAGAACCATAGCACCAACAAGGAGTAACAGTAATTGTTAAACCAACATTGTTGAGTTTGAATTTTTCTGCACAAGCAGCGGCTTCAGCAACACCACCAATACAGGTGTCGGCAATTACACATTCCACGAAGGAACCGTCTGTGTGGCGAATGTGATTTTGCAATAACTCTGCAACTGATTTTGCCATTTGCATGGTTTGTTCTTCTAACGATTCTCGAACTCCCATGCGACGTCCATCAATAGTAGGGCGAATACCGATTTTTACTCGATTTGATTGAGTGACCGATGTCATCATAAAGCTCCTCCTTTTGTGTTTAACATTTATGATGAAATATGGATAAGCTGCTATCAACTTAACTTGGTATTATTTTTGATAAAAAGAATGTGAGAAGATAGGTGAGATACGAAATAGATTTCAGATTTGTGAAATAGATCACACAAAAGTGTTATTTTTTAATAAAATTAATGCCCGATTTAATAATTATTACACCTTAAACGGTCAAATCGGGCATTTTTATCTATATAACGGTCATTGTGTCTACTTTGTCACGGTATTTTTGTAAGGGGAAGGGAAGGGCAGAATCGGTAAAAATAGTGTCTATTTTATTTAAACCACTTAATTGAATTAGGCTTTTTTTCTCAAATTTTGATTGATCTACTAGTAGATAACATTTTTCTGACGCTTCCATCATCTTTCGTTTTAGTGATGCATTGAGTTCATTTGATTCCCAGATATTTCCTTCATTATCAATACCTGAACAGGAAAAAATAGAAAAATTGATGTGTAAACGTTGTAATAAGTATTCTGATAACGGACCATAAAAGGCTTCATATTTGTGAGAATAGACACCTCCAGTAACAATTGTTTTGATATTGGGTTTGTTCACTAATGCGTTGACGTTAAAAATTGAGTTTGTTACGACTGTGCAAGGAATATCTGGCATAAGGTATGCAAAATACCAACTGGTAGAGCTAGCATCGAGTCCAATCACGGCATTTTCATAGAGCAATTCAAGAGCGTTTTTAGCAATATGTCGTTTGGCTGCGGCATTGACATGTTGTCGTATTTGGAAAAAAGATCCAAGATCATTTATTTTTCCGCTAACAGCGCCACCATGAGTGCGATATAGTAAACCTTTTTTTTCTAATCGATTAAGATCTCTACGAATTGTCTCTACTGACATTTCACATTGCTGAGCGACTTCTTGAACGCTAACTTTACCTTGGTGATTTAGCAGTTGTAAGATGATTTCATCTCGGTTGTGCATATGTACCTCTATGGGTTGAAAGGTTTTCACTATTATAGAATTTTCTTGAAAAGATAAACAACTTATCATTCCCTCCATTCTACGATAGAATACGCCTAATTTTTTATCAAGAAGAGAAGAATTTATGACAAATAAAGCATTAAGCGTGGTGATTTTAGCGGCCGGTAAAGGCACTCGTATGTATTCTGATTTACCTAAAGTCTTGCACAAAGTGGCAGGTAAACCGATGGTAAAACATGTGATTGATACGGCAAATCAATTAGGTGCAGAAAACGTGCATTTAATTTATGGTCATGGTGGCGAATTAATGCGTGAGCGTTTGGCAAATGAAAGCGTGAACTGGGTCGTTCAAGCAGAACAATTAGGTACTGCTCATGCGGTTCAACAAGCCGCACCATTCTTCAAAGATGATGAAAATATTGTGATTTTATATGGTGATGCGCCATTAGTGACCAAAGAAACATTGGAAAAACTCATTGCAGCGAAACCAGACAATGGGATTGCATTGCTCACTGTCAATTTAGATAACCCAACGGGTTATGGTCGTATTATTCGTGAAAATGGCAATGTGGTGGCGATCGTAGAACAAAAAGATGCCAACGCAGAGCAATTAAAAATTCAAGAAGTGAATACAGGCGTGTTAGTGGCCGATGGTGCACATTTCAAAAACTGGCTTTCTCGTGTGAAAAATAACAATGCACAAGGCGAGTTTTATTTAACGGATGTGATTGGTTTAGCAAATCAAGATGGTTGTCAGGTTACTGCCGTTCAAGCCTCCGAATTTATGGAGGTGGAAGGTGCCAATAACCGTTTACAACTTGCTGCATTAGAGCGTTTTTATCAACGTAAACAAGCAGAAAAACTTTTACTTGCAGGCGTGATGTTGATTGACCCTGAGCGTTTTGATTTACGCGGCACATTAGAGCACGGTAAAGATGTTGAAATTGATGTGAACGTGATTGTGGAAGGCAATGTGCGCTTGGGCGATCGTGTGAAAATTGGCGCTGGTTGTGTATTGAAAAACGTGACTATTGGTGATGATGTTGAGATCAAACCTTATTCTGTTTTAGAAGATGCAACAATTGGTGAGAAAGCAGCGATTGGCCCATTCTCTCGTTTACGTCCAGGTGCTGAATTAGCCGCTGAAACCCATGTGGGTAACTTTGTAGAAATTAAAAAATCCACAGTGGGTAAAGGCTCTAAAGTAAATCATCTCACTTATGTGGGTGATACCGAAATCGGAGAGAACTGTAATATTGGTGCTGGTGTCATTACTTGTAACTATGACGGTGCAAATAAATTTAAAACAATCATTGGTAACAATGTATTTGTTGGATCGGATACGCAGTTAGTCGCGCCAGTTACCGTTGCAGATGGAGCAACCATTGGAGCTGGTTCAACGATCACTCAAAATATTGAGAAAGATGAGCTGGTGATTACTCGCGTGCCACAACGCCATATTCAAGGTTGGCAAAGACCGGTGAAGAAAAAGTAATTAACATTGAAAGGCGAACCAATGTGTTCGCCTTTTATGATTTGATGCCTTTTACTTTATAAAGGTTGTTCGAGTTGCTAAAATCATCGTCCATTTATAAAGACAGATAATTTCCTATGACAAAAAATAAAACAGGACTTTCATTCCTTTGGATAAGTGCGGTCGCATTTATCCTCGATTTATTGACCAAATATATTGTAGTGCAACGCTTTGATTTATATGAAAGTGTGAATCTATTACCCGTTTTTAATTTAACCTATGTGCGTAACTATGGTGCAGCGTTTAGCTTCCTTGCTGAACATGATGGTTGGCAGAAGTATTTCTTTATCGTGCTCGCGATTGGTATTTCCTTAATGCTAGCTTACTTTATGAAAAAGAATTCTGCAGAACAAAAATTACAAAATTCAGCTTATGCACTGATTATTGGTGGCGCTTTAGCCAATATGGTGGACCGTGCGTATAACGGTTTTGTGGTGGATTTCTTGGATTTTTATTGGGATATTTATCATTATCCGGTATTCAATGTGGCAGATATTGCAATTTGTATTGGTGCGGGTTTATTAGCATTAGATGCCTTTAAAGGTGATAAAAAGAGCGGTCAAAAATGAAGATAATTTTAGCTAACCCTCGTGGATTTTGCGCGGGTGTCGATCGTGCCATTAGCATTGTTGAATTAGCGCTTGAAATTCATGGTGCACCAATTTATGTACGTCATGAAGTGGTGCATAACCGTTTTGTGGTGAATGGTTTGCGTGAGCGTGGGGCGATTTTTGTAGAAGAACTAAGTGAAGTGCCAGATGGCGCCATTGTGATTTTCTCCGCCCATGGCGTGTCACAAGCTGTTCGTCAAGAAGCAAAAGATCGTCAGTTAAAAGTATTTGATGCAACTTGTCCGTTGGTAACCAAAGTACATATGCAAGTGGCACGTGCGAGCCGTAAAGGGACGAAAGCAATTTTGATCGGACACAAAGGCCATCCAGAAGTGGAAGGCACAATGGGGCAGTACAACAACGAGGAAGGTGGTATTTTCTTAATTGAAAGCGTGGAAGATATTGCTCGTTTGCCGGTTCAAGAAAATGATGATTTAACCTTTATGACGCAAACCACACTTTCTCTTGATGATACGGCGGAAACTATCAGTGCATTGAAAGACAAATATCCTGCTATTCAAGGCCCACATAAAAACGATATTTGCTATGCCACAACCAACCGTCAAGAAGCAGTGCGTGAATTAGCAAAACAATGTGAGCTAGTCGTGGTTGTAGGCTCTAAAAACTCATCGAATTCTAATCGTTTAGCTGAGTTAGCATCGCGTATGGGCGTGAAATCAAAATTGATTGATGATCCAAATGATGTGGCAGCAGATTGGTTTGAAGGCGTTGCAACAATTGGCGTAACAGCAGGTGCTTCAGCACCAGAAGAGTTGGTGCAATCCGTGATTACTCGATTAAAAGAATTTGGTGCGGATAGTATCGAAGAGCTTCAAGGTTTAGAAGAAAATATGTTCTTTGAAGTGCCAAAAGAACTACGAATAAAAGAAGTAAACTAATTCTATTAAAAAAGTGCGGTTAATTTACCGCACTTTTTTTGTGTTATTTTATTTTTTATTGTGCACTTTAAGCCATTTTTGCATTTGTTCAATTTCTGCCTGTTGAGCGTTAATAATATTCTCAGCAAGCTTACGCATCTCAGGATCTTTTCCGTATTTTAATTCAACTTCCGCCATTTTTACTGCGCCAATATGGTGTGGCAACATACCTGCTGCAAAAGCAACATCAGGATCTTTATATTGCGCAGCTGCCATCATGTCTTGATGCATTTGACTCATACCTTGCATTAATTCTTGTTGCATTGCAGAATCTGTCGACATTGGCATATTCATGTGTGCTTGATGCGGTTGTTCATTCGCTTGGGCATAAATTGAAACTGCAGCAGCGCTAAGTGTGATAAAAGTCATAAGTTTTTTCATGTTTTTCTCCTATGTGATAACTGAATGCGCACGAATCATAAACCTTGACCTGAGGTTAAAGTCAATATTTATTCCGAAAATTTTTGGTGAGGTGCTAAAATAAGACAATATTTGATATGAGGGACAGAATCATGAAACAAAAAATTGTGCTTGCCACAGGTAATAAAGGCAAAGTAAAAGAAATGGCGGATGTATTAGCTGATTTCGGTTTTGAAGTGATTGCTCAAACGGATTTAGGCATCGAAAGTCCAGAGGAAACGGGCTTAACGTTTGTCGAAAATGCGATCCTTAAAGCACGCTATGCAGCTGAAAAATCAGGTTTACCGGCAATAGCGGATGATTCTGGTCTCGTGGTGGATGCGTTAAATGGTGCGCCAGGATTGTATTCTGCACGTTATGCTGGAGTAGATGGTGACGAAGCCGATGCGAAAAATCGTGAAAAATTACTGGCAGAATTAGTCGATGTTCCATCTGAACGTCGCCAAGCAAAATTTGTGAGTACGATTGTGTTATTACAACACCCAAGCGATCCTTCTCCGATCATTGCTCAAGGTGAATGTGACGGAGACATTATTTATGAAGAAAAAGGTGAAAATGGCTTCGGTTACGACTCGCTCTTTTTTAGCCCTGAAAAAGGCTGTACCTTTGCCGAATTAGAAACCGTAGAGAAAAAGAAAATTTCTCATCGTGCGAAGGCATTAGCTGTTTTGAAATCAAAATTAACTGCCTAAAGTGCGGTTGATTTTTAACGAGAATTAAAGGATACAAAATGATTATTACCACTACGCCTAATATTGAAGGTAAACAAATCGTAGAATATAAACAAGTCGTCTTTGGGGAAGTGATTGCTGGGGCAAACTTCATCCGTGATTTTTTTGCGGCTATTACCGATGTGATTGGTGGGCGTTCGAGTGTTTATGAACGTCGTATTAGTCGTGCGCGTCAAGATGCGTTGAAAGAACTAGAAGAAAAAGCGTATGCCTTG
The DNA here is from genome assembly GCA_018366115.1 of Parahaemophilus parainfluenzae. GTDB lineage: Bacteria > Pseudomonadota > Gammaproteobacteria > Enterobacterales > Pasteurellaceae > Haemophilus_D > Haemophilus_D parainfluenzae_AB. The sequence goes on from JAGZIS010000003.1 coordinate 32,784, forward strand.
GGGGCTAATGCCATTGTTGGCGTAGAAGTTAATTACACAACCGTAGGCACGAAAAGCATGTTTATGGTGATTGCAAGTGGCACGGCAGTGGTAGTGCGCTAAGGTTGTTTTTTCATTTACTTAAATGTAATTTTTGCGATCAGGATCGCAAAAGTGCGGTCAATTTCTTGCGTGTTTTCGGTGTTTCTTAAAAATGTCGCTGTTGATATGAATCAACGGTACTTTTTGTTAATAAAGGGCATTTTTATGAAATTGATGAAACATTTATTTAGTTCATTATTCGTTGCGACCACAATGTTGAGCTCGCAAGTGTTTGCAGAAGAAAAGGTGGCTGAACAGGCTCAACCTCAATCGCAAGTTCAGCAACAAACCGCATCACAAACTACACAACAAGCAGTGAGTGATAAATTAAATATTAATACCGCCAGTGCATCAGAAATTCAAAAAGCACTAATTGGTATTGGTGCGAAAAAGGCGGAAGCCATTGTGCAGTATCGTGAAAAGCACGGTAATTTCACGATGACAGAACAATTGCTTGAAGTACAAGGCATTGGTAAAGCAACGTTAGAGAAAAACCGCGATCGTATCGCGTTTTAATCTGCGTTATTTATATATAAAAAGCGGGATAGTAATATCTCGCTTTTTTTGTATTTGAAGATAAAATTTACCAAAACTTGCAAAATATCAAATTTTTTTGAAATAAATGGGGGATTTCTTGCAAAGGTTTTTTAAGAGAGTAGAATAACGATAGGTGTAAAAATACCTATGTTGAAGTATAAAAATAATCAATTAATTATTTGGAGTAAGATATGGCATCAGAAAATTTAAATCAATCTTCTGTTGCTCTCACACCAGTTGAAGCAACGGATTATGCTGAAAGCGTTGCTGCGTATAAAGCGCAAAAACGCCCATTTTTATCATTTCTGTCTGGTATTAGTGCTGGGGCTTGTATTGCTTTAGCCTTTGTATTCTATACGACGACACAAACAGCAAGCGCAGGAGCGCCTTGGGGATTAACCAAGTTAGTCGGTGGGTTAGTTTTCTCTTTAGGTGTAATTATGGTGGTAATTTTAGGGTCTGAATTATTCACCTCTTCTACTTTAACCTTAGTTGCCCGTGTAGGCGGTAAGATAACCACAACTCAAATGATCCGAAATTGGATTGTGGTATATTTGGGCAACTTTGTGGGCGGTTTATTTATTGCTGCAGTGATTTGGTTTGGGGGACAAACCATGGTAGCAAATGGTCAATGGGGTTTAACTATTTTGGCAACCGCGCAACATAAGATTCATCATACTTGGTTTGAAGCATTTAACCTTGGTATTTTATGTAACATTATGGTGTGTGTAGCGGTATGGATGTCTTATTCCGGTAAAACTGTTACAGACAAAGCGTTTATTATGATCATGCCGATTGGTTTATTTGTCGCATCTGGTTTTGAACACTGTGTGGCAAATATGTTTATGATTCCACTAGGCATTATCACAGCTCATTCTAGTACGCCAGAATTTTGGCAACAAATTGGGGTGGATCCAATGAAATATGCAGATTTAGATCTCTATCATTTCATTGTGAAGAATTTGATTCCAGTAACGTTAGGAAATATTGTGGGCGGTGCGGTTTGTATCGGCTTATTCCAACGTTATTTAACCAAAGCTCACTAATGTACTAATGAACTAAACAAGACTTATTTTTTATCAATTAAAAAAGGAAATGACTATGTCAGAACTTAATGAAGCACAAAAAGTTGCGTGGGCAGGATTCGTTGCCGGTGATTGGCAAGAAAACGTCAACGTGCGTGATTTTATTCAAAAGAACTACACCCCGTATGAAGGTGATGATTCTTTCTTAGCAGGTCCAACCGAAGCGACAACAAAACTTTGGGAAACCGTAATGGAAGGAATTAAAGTTGAAAACCGCACACATGCGCCATTAGACTTTGACGAACATACGCCTTCAACGATTACTTCTCATGCACCAGGTTATATCAATAAAGACTTAGAGAAAATCGTAGGTCTTCAAACCGATGCTCCATTAAAACGTGCCATTATGCCATTTGGTGGTATTAAAATGGTGGAAGGATCATGCAAAATTTACGGTCGTGAATTAGATCTTGAAGTGAAAAAAATCTTCACTGAATATCGTAAAACCCACAACCAAGGTGTATTCGATGTTTATACGCCAGATATTTTACGTTGTCGTAAATCGGGTGTATTAACTGGTCTTCCAGATGCTTACGGCCGTGGTCGTATCATTGGTGACTACCGTCGTGTCGCACTTTATGGTGTTGACTTCTTAATGAAAGATAAATACGCACAATTCACTTCTTTACAAAAAGACTTAGAAGATGGCGTAAATTTAGAAGCAACTATCCGTTTACGTGAAGAAATAGCAGAACAACACCGTGCATTAGGCCAAATGAAACAAATGGCAGCAAGCTACGGTTACGATATTTCTAACCCTGCAACTAACGCTAAAGAAGCAATTCAATGGATGTACTTTGCTTACTTAGCAGCAATCAAATCACAAAATGGTGCAGCGATGTCATTCGGTCGTACTGCAACCTTCATCGATATCTATATCGAGCGTGATTTAAAAGCAGGTAAACTTACTGAAACTGAAGCGCAAGAATTAGTTGACCACTTGGTCATGAAACTTCGTATGGTTCGTTTCTTACGTACACCTGAATACGATCAATTATTCTCTGGTGACCCAATGTGGGCAACTGAAACCATCGCAGGTATGGGGTTAGACGGCCGTACATTAGTAACCAAAAATACCTTCCGTATTTTACACACCCTTTACAACATGGGTACTTCTCCAGAACCAAACTTAACAATTCTTTGGTCTGAACAATTACCTGAAAACTTCAAACGTTTCTGTGCGAAAGTATCGATTGATACATCATCAGTTCAATACGAAAATGATGATTTAATGCGTCCAGACTTCAACAATGATGACTACGCAATCGCATGTTGTGTATCACCAATGGTTGTTGGTAAACAAATGCAATTCTTCGGTGCGCGTGCAAACTTAGCGAAAACATTGTTATACGCAATCAACGGCGGTATCGATGAAAAATTAGGTATGCAAGTTGGTCCGAAAACTGCACCAATCACTGATAAAGTGTTAGATTTCGACACAGTCATGACTCGTATGGACAGCTTTATGGATTGGTTGGCAAAACAATATGTGACAGCCTTAAACATCATCCACTATATGCACGATAAATATTCATACGAAGCCGCATTAATGGCATTACATGATCGTGATGTATACCGTACTATGGCTTGTGGTATCGCAGGTCTTTCTGTTGCGGCAGACTCACTTTCAGCAATTAAATATGCGAAAGTTAAACCAGTTCGTGGCGACATTAAAGATAAAGATGGCAATGTTGTAGCAAGCAATGTAGCGATCGACTTCGAAATCGAAGGTGAATATCCACAATATGGTAATAATGATAACCGTGTAGATGATATCGCTTGTGATTTAGTTGAACGTTTCATGAAGAAAATTCAAAAACTTAAAACTTACCGCAATGCTGTGCCTACACAGTCTGTATTAACCATTACTTCTAATGTGGTTTATGGTAAGAAAACAGGTAACACCCCAGATGGTCGTCGTGCAGGCGCGCCATTCGGCCCAGGTGCTAACCCAATGCACGGTCGTGACCAAAAAGGTGCGGTAGCATCATTAACTTCTGTGGCTAAACTTCCATTTGCTTACGCGAAAGATGGTATTTCTTATACCTTCTCAATCGTACCAAATGCATTAGGTAAAGATCCAGAAGCACAACGTCGCAACCTTGCAGGCTTAATGGATGGTTACTTCCACCACGAAGCTGCAGTAGAAGGTGGTCAACACTTAAATGTGAACGTATTAAACCGTGAAATGTTATTAGATGCGATGGAAAATCCGGATAAATATCCGCAATTAACTATTCGTGTATCTGGTTACGCAGTGCGTTTTAACTCTTTAACTAAAGAGCAACAACAAGACGTTGTAACTCGTACATTCACAGAATCGTTCTAAAACACGATAAAATTTAACCGCACTTTAGCGGGAACATAAAAATTATGAGCCTGATTTAAGTCAGGCTCATTTTTTATAGATGATATTTTTGGTAAAATTTAGCTAGATTTATTTTTTGGAAATTTATGTATGTCTGTTCTAGGAAGAATTCACTCCTTTGAATCCTGTGGAACCGTGGATGGTCCCGGCATTCGTTTTATTTTATTTATGCAAGGCTGTTTAATGCGTTGCAAATATTGCCACAACCGTGATACTTGGGATCTTGATGGTGGTCGCGAAATCAGTGTGGAAGAACTCATGAAAGAAGTCGTGAGCTATCGCCATTTTATGAATGCAACCGGTGGTGGTGTAACAGCATCAGGTGGTGAAGCCATTCTTCAAGCTGAGTTTGTACGCGATTGGTTCCGAGCTTGTAAAGCAGAAGGCATTAATACTTGTTTAGATACTAATGGGTTTGTACGTCATTATGATCACATTATTGATGAACTGATCGATGTAACCGATCTTGTTTTGCTTGATTTAAAAGAACTGAACGATCAAGTGCACCAAAATCTTATTGGAGTGCCAAACAAACGTACGCTGGAATTTGCGAAATATCTGCAAAAACGTAATCAGCGTACCTGGATTCGTTATGTAGTGGTTCCAGGTTATACCGATAACGATCATGATGTTCATCTGCTCGGACAGTTTATTGAAGGTATGACCAATATTGAAAAAGTCGAACTTCTCCCTTATCATCGATTAGGCGCTCATAAATGGAAAACTCTTGGCTTTGAGTATGAGCTCGCAGATGTTTTACCGCCGACGAAAGAATCACTTGAGCATATTAAAACAATCCTTGAAGGATATGGACATACGGTAAAATATTAAGCTAAGGTATAAAAAGATTAACAGCAGGCTTTAGAAAGCTTTAAGGAGGAAAAATGAAAAAATTAGCATTAACGTTTTTAGGTGTAGCCCTTTTAGCAGGCTGTTCAGCTGTTCAATCGCCAGTTACACAAGAAGAGGTGACATTAACGCCCCCTTCAAAAGATAGAGTGGGGTATGTTCGATTAGTAAAAGATAAAAATTACTACATTGATACCGATTCAATTTGGGTGGACAACCAAGATTTAAACCAAGTGCATTTTGATGCGGTGGTGAATTTGGATAAAGGTTTATATGTGTATCCAAATGAGAAAAGACGTTATGCACGTTCTGTTCGCCAATATAAAATCTTAAACTGTAAGAACTACCATTTAACTCAAGTTCGTACTGATTTTTATGATGATTTCTGGGGCGAAGGTTTGCGTGCTGCACCGAAAAAACAAGAGAAATACACAATTAGCTTAAAACCTAACACAACGCTCTATGCGGCGGCACAAATCATTTGTGTGAACTCAGATAGAAAACCTTCTTTAGAGTTAGAAGGCTCAAAATCGAAATAATCAATCAAAGTGCGGTTAGAAATAACCGCATTTTTTATCTCTATGAAACTAATGAGCAGGCAATAAAAAACGGCCAATATTTATCAAATATTGACCGCTCTTTTTATCTCTCAATGAAAGATTATTTCACACGAGAAACGTATTCGCCTGAACGAGTATCGACTTTAATTACTTCACCGATTTGAACGAAAAGAGGGACTTTCACCACAGCACCAGTACTTAATGTTGCTGGTTTACCGCCTGTACCTGCAGTATCACCTTTAAGACCAGGGTCAGTGTCGATGATTTCTAATTCTACAAAGTTTGGTGGAGTGACAGTAATTGGCGCACCGTTCCATAAAGTCACGATACAATCTGCTTGGTCTAATAACCATTTTTCTGCATCACCCACTGCTTTTGCATCAGCAGAGTATTGTTCAAATGTTTCTGGGTGCATGAAGTACCAGAATGCATCATCTTTGTATGAATAAGTCAGGTTAAGATCCATAACATCAGCAGCTTCAACCGAAGTACCAGATTTGAAGTTTACATCTAATACTTTGCCTGAAATTAATTTACGAATACGAGTACGAGTAAAAGCTTGGCCTTTACCTGGTTTAACGAATTCGTTTTCAACGATCACACAAGGCTCACCGTCTTGCATAAATTTTAGACCTGGTTTGAAATCACTGGTAGTATATGTAGCCATATTAAAAATATCCTAAAAAATAGAGATTGTTTGAAAGTGCGTATTTTAACCCGAAATATTGCGATTAGAGAAGAACAAAATTGGTTAGAAACCCTAAAAAATGCGATTTCTGATCCGAAAATCTTATTAAAAACCTTAAATTTGCCCGTTGACGATTTTGCAGAGGATATCGCTGCCCGTAAACTTTTTGCTATGCGAGTGCCTTTACCTTTTGTTGAAAAAATGGAAAAAGGGAATCCTAAAGATCCACTTTTTTTACAAGTGATGACAGCTCAACAAGAATTTATTGAGACCGAAGGGTTTAGCCAAGATCCTTTAGATGAGCAGCAAAAAAATGCCGTACCTAATATTCTGCATAAATACCAAAATCGCTTGCTGTTCATGGCAAAAGGAGGCTGTGCCGTTAACTGTCGTTATTGTTTCCGTCGTCATTTTCCTTATGATCAAAACCCAGGCAATAAAGCGAGCTGGCAACAAGCTATAGACTATATTGCAGCCCATCCAGAAATTGAAGAAGTGATTTTTTCGGGTGGCGATCCGATGATGGCAAAGGATAGTGAATGGGCATGGCTATTAGAACGCCTTGAAAAAATACCGCACTTACAGCGTTTACGTATTCACTCTCGTTTGCCTGTCGTGATTCCAGATCGCATTACGGATGAATTTTGTGATTTATTGCTAAAAAGCCGATTACAAGCGGTGTTTGTCACGCATATCAATCATCCAAATGAAATTGATGAGAAACTTGCTTTTGATATGCAAAAACTGGTAGGCGCTAAGGTCACATTACTCAATCAATCGGTCCTTTTAAAGGATGTGAATGATAACCCACATACATTAAAAGAATTAAGCGATAAGCTGTTTCAAGCGGGCATTCTGCCTTATTACTTGCATTTATTGGATAAAGTGCAGGGGGCGAGTCATTTCTTTATTTCAGATGAGCGCGCGTTACAAATTTATAAAGAATTGCAGACGCTCACTTCTGGCTATTTAGTGCCCAAATTAGCACGAGAAATCGGTGGAGAGCCAAATAAGACTTTATACACCGCTTAAGATCCGATAAAATACGATTCAATTTTTCACCGCACTTTTGTGCGATCTTTAGTTTAGCAAATCGAGGTAATCCCGTGGATAATAAAAATCAACCTAACGACAATTCATCTCAAAATGAATTAGATTTAGGATTTAATCACTCTGACTCTGTGACACCAAGAAAACCGGTTCAACAAAGTGGCTCAATTTTTGATAAAGCCAAAGGTTTATTTGGTAAAAAAGAACAGCCAGATACACAATTCCATGTTCGTCGCGAACCAACTTTTGGTGCGGCAGCAAGCCAATCTTTTTCACCTTCTCAAGCATTCCAAAGTGAAAATACTGAACAATCAGTGCAATCAAGTGCTTTCGGCGCTCAAGAGTCCGTTGAAAATGTTCAAGTAGAAAACGTAGCGGAAGAAAAAGTGATTTTTGAAAATTCACCTGCAGAAGAGATTGTGGAAGAAGTGAAAACTCAAGCAGAAACAGTTGCACCAGCAACAGCCGCTGCAGCAGCAAGCTTGAAATCACCAGAAAAATGGAAGGTTTTACAAATGTTACCAGAAAAACATCGCCGTTTATTTATTGCTATCTTGGGGTTAGTGGTCTTGCTGATTATTTTCTTCACCCTAAAACCAAACTCAGATACGGTAGAGTCTTTTGAACAACAAAACAGCAATGAAATTCCGGTTCAATTCCAATCATTGGATCAGTCTCAACCGGTTGAAACTACTGTATTAGATAACAATAACAATGCAGCGCCGGCAACGACAGAACAAGCTGCAAATGAAGCTAAATCAGATACACCTCCAGCCATGGAGTACGTAGGTGATAAAGCAGATGCTGCGAAATCACAACCTGCAGAGCCTGCACAACAAACTGTTGCTCAACAACCAGCAACTCAATCTGCACCAGTTCAACCAGCTGTTGCTCCTGCACCAGTTAAAGAACCTGTGAAAACAGTGCAACCAACTGTAGAAAAACATACCACAACAGTTGAGCATAAAGCAGAACCTCGTCGTGAACAAACATCGGTGGTTCAAGAGAAAAAACAACCTAAACCTGTAGCTGAAAAAGCAACAGTTCAGCCGACTCAAACCGTGAAAAAAGAGTCAAGCAAGATTCAAGAAGCGAAACCTGTTGCAACTAAAGACAGTAAGGTTCAAATTGTGGAAGCTAAATCAGCAACCCACAATGCGGTGAAAGCAGCTGAACCAGCAACACAAAGCGCTTCAACAGGTGCAACAAAAACATTAACTGTGCCTCAAGGTGTTTCACTGATGCAAGTATTCCGTGATAATAAATTGAATATTTCAGATGTGAATGCCATGACAAAAGCAAGCGGTGCAGGTCATGCATTAAGCAGTTTCAAACCTGGTGATAAAGTACAGGTATCAGTGAATAGTCAAGGCCGAGTGAATGAGCTTCGTTTATCAAATGGCGGTAAGTTCGTTCGTCAAGCCGATGGTTCATATCAGTATAAAAAATAATTTTTAGTGGGCGAGTAATCGCCCATTTTTCTAGATAAGATTGTTTATCCTTGCTCATTTCGTAAAGTGAGCAATCATAAACAACCCTTGATGGAAATAGAATTCATGTTAAAAAAATTAAGCGTAATTTTGACCGCACTTTGTCTTTCTGCTTGTTCACAAAATGTTGAATTAAGCAAACCAGCACCACAGAAAATGAAAGTGCAAACCGTTGATAAAAAATCCCAAAAGGGTTCGGCGACGGTTTATTTGTGTAAAGGCAATAAAGAAGTGAGTGTGGTTCATACCAAGCAAAAACAGAAAAGTAAAAAAACACTCAGCCAGGTGACCGTTACTTTTAATGATGTAACCGAAAAATTGACACGAGTGATTTCTGAGCGTGGGAGAAATTATGCGAATATTCGTTGGTATTGGCAGGAGCGTGATGACTTCAGTCAATTACAAACTAGCGTAGGTGAAGTGCTCGCAGAACGCTGTGTGAAACAACCAAGTGAATTAAAATCAGGCAAATAATTCTTGTATGGATCTCCAACGCGGCTTTGTGTTACATCGTCGTCCTTATAGTGAAACTAGCCTTTTGGTGGATTTATTCACTGAAGAAACGGGGCGTTTGACGGTTATTGCAAAAGGTGCACGTGCAAAACGTTCGGCATGGAAATCTGTCTTACAGCCTTTTACGCCATTACTTCTTCGTTGGTCAGGAAAAGGCGCATTAAAAACACTCACGAAAGCAGAGCCCGCGGCAATTACGCTGCCTTTACAGCAAACGGCTTTATACAGCGGGTTTTATGTAAATGAGCTGATTACTCGAGTGATCGAGCCCGAAACGGCCAATCCACAACTTTTTCAGCATTATCTTCAATGCTTAACAGGCTTAGCCACTCAACCACAGGTTGAGCCTACATTGCGTCTATTTGAATTTCATTTACTTAAAATCTTAGGTTATGGTATCGATTTTTTGCATTGTGCAGGATCAGGTTTACCAGTAGATGAATCGATGACTTACCAATATCGTGCGGAAAAGGGTTTTATCGCCTCGTTAGTGAAAGACAACTTAACCTTTTATGGCCGAGATTTGCTTGCTTTTGACCGTTTGGAATTCACCGATGAGTCCGTCTTGCAAGCAGCAAAGCGCTTTACTCGAATCGCGCTCAAACCTTATTTAGGCGATAAGTCGCTGAAAAGTCGAGAGTTATTTACGCAAAACGTGCTTTATTTAAAATAATCCTTTCTTTGATACAAACAGATTAATACACCATCATGGCTTTACTTTACGCTCCACAAAAAAAACAGAAAACCGCCCAAAAAGTTGTCGCTGAAATTCAGGATTTAGATTATCAAGGGTTAGGTGTCGCCAAAATTCAAGGTAAAACCTGGTTCATTGAAAATGCTTTGCCAACGGAAAAAGTGGAAGCGGTAGTGACTGATGAAAAACGTCAATATGGATTAGCCACTGCGCAAAAATGGCTACAAAAGAATAATCAGCGTGTTGAGCCGCAATGTCGTTATTATGGACGTTGTGGTGGATGCCAAGGTCAGCATATCCCTGTAGAAATGCAGCGTAAAGCGAAAGAGAAAGCTCTTTTTTCTCGTTTAAGTAAACTGCAAACAGAGCCTATTCAATTAATGCCAATGATTTGTGGCGAACAATGGGGCTATCGCCGTCGTGTACGATTAAGTTTACTGTGGAATGCTAAAAACAAAACTATTGAAATGGGATTTCGTCAGAAAAACTCCAATCAGTTAGTCAGCATTCAGCAATGCTTAGTCGCAGAGCAAGCAATCAATGATCTTATCCCCAAATTGACCGCACTTTGGGCGCAATATTCAGCCCCGAAACAATTAGGGCATATTGAATTGGTTTCAGCGGATAATGGCGTAGCCATGTTGTTACGCTATAAAGGAAATTTAGCCGAAACTGACAGCACTTTGTTGCTCGAGTTTGCTCGTATAAATGCCGTAAATTTGTTTTTACAAGATGATCAAGGTATTCAACTTGTGCATGGTGAAATGCCTTATTATGCATTAGATGATATTTGTTTATCTTTTGATATCCGCGATTTTATTCAAGTGAATACCCACTTAAATCACCAAATGGTTGAGACTGCTTTAGATTGGCTTGATTTGAATCAGGATGATCACGTTTTAGATTTGTTCTGTGGCATGGGCAATTTCACGTTGCCTTTAGCCAAACGCGTGAAAAGTGCGGTTGGAATTGAAGGTGTTTTTGATATGGTGAAAAAAGCCCAATTGAATGCACAGTTTAACCACATTGAGAATGTTGAGTTTTATCAAGCCGATTTAGACCAAGCTTTTTCAGAACAACCTTGGGAAAAACAACATTTCAATAAAATTCTTCTCGATCCGCCTCGTAGCGGTGCGGCTTTTGCACTGAATGCCTTATGTGAGATTGGTGCAGAAAGCATTCTTTATGTATCTTGCAACCCTGCAACCTTAGTTCGAGATGCAGAAATACTTCGCTCTTTCGGTTATCGTATCATCAAAACGGCTATGATTGATATGTTCCCGTATACCAGTCATTTGGAGTCGGTGACATTATTTATCAAATAAGGTGTAAATTCTGATAGAATAGTCAGACTTTTTTGTTGTCTTAAAAAGACAACTCGGTTGACAGGATGTCACCGAGCCATATTCATCAACAAGGGGGTATTATGGTTGCAGTTCGTGGTTCTCACTTATTAAATCCGCAAGATTTTGTGATCGAGCAATGGTGTTCGAGCCTTAAACTTCCTGCCGCCACTGAAAAGTCCCTGATTGATGCCTGGTATTACGCTCAAGCTAAAATAGCTGAACACACCGATAAAATGGAAAATGCAGTGCTCACATTGCAATCCGGTGTGGAAATGGTGGAAATCCTGCATGAAATGAATATGGACAGTGAGAGTTTGCTCACTGCGATGCTATTCCCATTAGTGGCCAACCAGCTCGTAGATTGGGAACAAATTCAAGAAGATTTTGGTCCTAAAATCACCAAATTACTCAAAGGCGTGGAAGAGATGGATAACATCCGTCAGCTCAACGCCAGTCATTCTGCTAATGCCTCTCAAGTGGATAATGTACGCCGTATGCTCCTTGCGATGGTGGACGATTTCCGCTGTGTGATCATCAAACTTGCCGAACGTATTACCTTTCTTCGCGATGCGGAAAATCATTTTTGCGAAGAAGAAAAAGTGTTGGCAGCCAAAGAATGTTCCAATATTTATGCCCCGTTGGCGAACCGTTTAGGTATCGGTCAATTGAAATGGGAGCTTGAAGATTACTGCTTCCGTTATTTGCATCCAGAACAATATCGAAATATCGCCAAATTATTACATGAGCGTCGTTTAGATCGTGAGCAGTATATTACTGATTTTGTGACAGAATTAACCGGTTATTTAAAAGAAAATATTGATCAGGTTGAGGTTTACGGTCGTCCAAAACATATCTATAGCATTTGGCGAAAAATGCAAAAGAAACATTTGGAATTCAGTGGTTTATATGATGTAAGAGCGGTCAGAATTATCGTGCAAAAATTGCAGGATTGTTATACCGCGCTTGGTATCGTGCATACCCATTTCAAACACTTACCAAAAGAATTTGATGACTATGTCGCCAATCCAAAACCGAATGGCTATCAATCCATTCATACTGTGGTGTTGGGCAAAGGCGGTAAGCCGATTGAAGTGCAAATTCGTACTCAACAAATGCATGATGATGCTGAGCTTGGCGTCGCAGCACACTGGAAATACAAAGAAGGGACGACAGGTAGCCTTTCTGCTTACGAAGAAAAAATCACTTGGTTGCGTAAATTACTTGCATGGCAAGATGATATTACGGATTCTGGCGAAGTGATGGCGGAATTGCGTAGCCAAGTCTTTGATGACCGAGTATATGTATTTACACCGAAAGGTGAAGTGGTTGATTTACCAGCAGGATCAACCCCTCTTGATTTTGCTTATGCGATTCATAGTGAAATTGGACACCGTTGTATTGGGGCGAAAGTCGGGGGACGTATCGTGCCATTCACTTATCACCTACAAATGGGTGAGCAAGTAGATATCATCACGCAGAAAAATCCGAACCCAAGCCGAGATTGGGTAAACCCAAATTTAGGGTTTACGCATACGTCAAAAGCGCGTGCGAAAATCCAAGCATGGTTCAAAAAACAAGATCGTGATAAAAACGTTCCTGCGGGTAAAGAGCTGTTAGATAATGAGCTTGCGCGTTTAAATATCAGTTTAAAACAAGTAGAGCAGGTTGCATTACCTCGTTATAACTTAAAAAATCTTGAAGATTTATATGCGGGTATTGGTAGCGGGGATATTCGTTTAAATCAGTTGGTGAATTTCTTACAAAGCCGATTGATTAAAGTGACGGCTGAAGAGGCGGATCAAGAAATTCTCCGTCATGTGGCGAGCAAAAGTGCGAATACCGCGCAACAGAAGGCACAACAAAAAGCAGACCAGCAGCAGAAAAAAGGCTATGTGATTGTTGAAGGTGTTGGTAATTTACTGCATCATATGGCGCGTTGTTGTCAGCCTATTCCAGGCGATGCAATCGCAGGCTACATTACTATGGGACGTGGCATCTCAATTCATCGCTGCGATTGTGAGCAATTTATTGAATTACAAGCCGCACATCCTGAACGCGTGGTGGAAGCCCTTTGGGGGGATAATTACGCGGCAGGCTTCCATATTAATATTCGCATCGTGGCGAGTGATCGTAATGGTTTATTACGCGATATTACGACTGTGCTGGCGAATGAAAAAGTTAGTGTACTAGGTGTTTCAAGCCGTGCAGACACCAAAAAACAAGTGGCAACGATGGATATGGAAATTGAACTGAAAAATGTCGAAAGTTTAAGTAAAATACTGGCCAGATTAGCGAAGTTAGACGACGTTATCGAAGCAAAACGTTTATAGATTACAACATAGGAACTTTTATGTATAAAACCACGGGATTAACCCATTTAATTAACTCCACAAAATATTCCTTACAAGGTTTAAAGAGTGCATTCAAAAATGAAACTGCATTTCGCCACGAATGTTTTCTTGCGTGCATTCTGATTCCACTCGCATTTTGGCTAGGTGACACTAAAATTGAAATTGCCTTGATGATTTCATCAGTTTTACTCGTGATGGCAGTAGAGCTATTAAATAGTGCAGTTGAAGCAGTGGTGGACCGTATCGGTACAGAACGCCACGAGCTTTCAGGGCGAGCTAAAGACCAAGGCTCAGCAGCGGTATTCATTGCGCTTTGCATCGTTGCCGTTGTTTGGGGAAGTATTTTATTTTTCTAAAGTGCGGTCAATTTTAAGTAAAAATGTCGGCTTATGTGTTTTACATAAGCCGTTTTTGTATAATGTACACAAACATTTATATATCTCAGCGGTATTGGATATAAGTAGGTATTTATGACAACAATTTCGTCTTTCGGTGCATTAGTTGCGCTTATTGTGGCCATTTTTCTCATTTTGAAAAAAGTCTCGCCAGTCTATGGCATGTTGACGGGGGCTTTGATAGGCGGGCTAGTTGGTGGCGCTGATTTATCCGAAACGGTGAACTTAATGATCGGTGGGTCCCAGGGTATTACGACAGCTGTTATGCGAATTTTAGCGGCAGGTGTACTAGCAGGTGTGCTCATTGAATCGGGGGCAGCCAGCACGATTGCTGAAACTATTACACACAAACTCGGTGAAGCAAGAGCGTTATTGGCCTTAGCTTTAGCAACACTGATTTTAACCGCTGTAGGTGTGTTTATTGATGTGGCCGTTATTACTGTTTCCCCGATTGCGCTCGCGTTAGCTCGTCGCACCAATTTATCAAAATCAGCCGTTTTATTGGCGATGATTGGTGGGGGGAAAGCTGGAAACTTGATGTCACCTAACCCCAATGCCATTGCAGCAGCAGATACCTTTCATCTGCCTTTAACGTCGGTAATGGTAGCGGGGATTATTCCCGGGATCTTTGGATTAGTCTTAACCTACTTCTTAGCAAAACGTTTAAAAAACAAAGGCTCTTTTGTATCCGAACAAGAGAGCGTTGCCGTTGATACTCAAAATTTACCCTCATTTTTTACCGCACTTGCTGCGCCATTAGTGGCCATCTTATTACTGGCGCTACGTCCATTGGCGGACATTAAAGTCGATCCTCTCATTGCATTACCTTTAGGTGGTTTAATTGGTGCGTTATGCATGGGAAAACTTCGTCACGCAAATAGCTATGCAATTAGTGGCTTAGGCAAAATGGCACCGGTGGCGATTATGTTGCTCGGTACGGGGGCTTTAGCGGGCATTATTGGTAACTCAGGTATGAAAGATGTGCTAATCGAAGGCTTAAAACATTCTGGTTTGCCTCCTTATATTCTCGCGCCAATTTCTGGTGTATTGATGTCTCTTGCGACAGCATCAACGACGGCAGGCACGGCAGTCGCATCCAATGTATTTAGCTCAACATTATTAGAACTGGGGGTAAGCAGCCTTGCGGCGGCCGCCATGATCCATGCGGGAGCGATCGTATTCGACAATATGCCACACGGTTCTTTCTTCCATGCGACTGGCGGCAGTGTGAATATGAATATGAAAGAACGCTTAAAACTGATTCCTTATGAAAGTGCGATCGGTTTGCTTATGACAGTCGTTTCTACGCTCATTTTCGGTGTGTTTTATTGATGTCAGGAGAGTGTATGAAAATTGTGATTGCGCCGGATTCATTTAAAGAAAGTTTAACAGCGCTCGAAGTGGCAAATGCAATTGAAACAGGCTTTAAACGAATTTTCCCGAATGCCAAATATGTGAAATTACCGATGGCAGATGGGGGAGAGGGAACCGTGCAATCCTTAGTGGATGCCACTCAAGGTCGCCTGATTGAAACGGAAGTCACTGCACCGCTAGGAAATCAAGTAAAAAGCTTTTTCGGCTTATCAGGTGATGGTAAAACGGCAATTATTGAAATGGCAGCAGCATCTGGATTACATCTTGTTCCAATGGATAAACGCGATCCTTGTCAAACCACTAGTTTTGGTACGGGTGAGCTGATTAAGCAAGCCCTTGATCTTGGCGTACAACATATCATTTTAGGAATTGGTGGGAGTGCTACAAATGATGGTGGCGCGGGTATGCTACAAGCTTTATGCTTACGTTTATTGGATAAAAATGGTCAATCCATTGGCTTTGGTGGTACAGCGTTATCCAATCTTGCTGAAATTCAAATGGATGATTTAGATCCTCGATTGCAACACGTACAAATCGAAGTGGCTTGTGACGTGAATAATCCACTTTGTGGTGAACGAGGTGCCTCTGCGATTTTTGGTCCACAAAAAGGTGCAACGCCTGAGATGGTGAAAGAACTGGATGAGGCATTAGCTCATTTTGCTAAAATTGCCGAGCGGGATTGTGGTAAACAAATTCAAGAAAAACCAGGCGCGGGGGCGGCAGGTGGTATGGGCGGAGGTTTATTGCTCTTACCCAATGTGCAGCTCAAAGCCGGAGTGCAGATTGTCTTGGATAATTTGAAACTTGCTGATCAAGTTAAAGAGGCTGATTTAGTGATTACTGGCGAAGGCCGTATGGATGCACAAAGTATCTTAGGTAAGACCCCAATCGGTGTGGCGCGCACGGCGAAACAATTTAATAAGCCAATCATCGCAATCGTAGGTTGTTTACGTGAGGATTATGAAGTGGTGTATAAACATGGCATTGATGCGGTGTTCCCAATTATCCGTAATCTGGGTGATTTACCGACAATTCTCAAGCAAGGTGAGCAGAATTTAGTTTCAACAGCTCAAAATGTGGCAAGATTGCTGTCATTGAAATAAGCTTTTTCATACTAAAGTGCGGTCAAAAATAACGATAAATTTGACCGCACTTTTTGATCTTATCCTCTCGGATGAAATCTTTCATGAAGGTGTTTCAAGCGTTCTTTAGCCACATGAGTATAGATTTGCGTAGTGGAGAGATCGCTATGTCCGAGGAGCATTTGCACAACACGGAGATCCGCACCGTGGTTCACTAAATGTGTCGCAAAGGCATGACGGAGAACGTGCGGTGAAAGGGCATCCGTATCGATTCCCGCTAACACCGCATAATGCTTTATACGATGCCAAAAGGTTTGGCGAGTCATTTGCTGAGCTCGTTGACTTGGAAAGACCACATCTGAACTTTGTCCATTAAGCAAAATAGGACGACCGTAAAGTACGAATTGTCGCACCCAAAACGCGGCCTCTTCTCCCATTGGTACAATACGTTCCTTGTTGCCTTTGCCAATCACACGCACGACACCTTGTTGTAAATTCATATTTTCAATGGTGAGGGTGACCAACTCTGTCACACGCAATCCCGTAGCGTACAGCAATTCCAACATGGCTTTATCGCGTAACTCAAGCGGAATTTCTACATCTGGTGTATTTAATAAATCTGTGACTTGTTGCTCGGTTAAATACTTAGGCAAACGGCTTGGTAATTTAGGCGAGCTCAGTACAGCACTCGGGTCATCCGTACGATATTTTTCACGATATAAATATTGAAACAATTTTCGCATCGCACTCAGCATTCTAGCCGTGCTTGTCGCTTTATAGCCTTGTTCTAAACGGCTACCTAGAAATTGCTGTAGATCTAATGGCTCGAGGGTTTCGAGGGATAAATTTTGTTTATCCAACCAATCACAAAGTGCGGTCAAATCGAGACGATAAGACTGCACGGTGTTTTCAGACAATCCTTTTTCGATCCAATATTCATTCAAGAACAAATCGACTAGCGTGAGATTATTCATGTTTACACTCTATGAGGTAAAAAGGCTTTTACACCTCGTGGGGTGATAAATAAACCAATGAATGCAAAGGCTGCCATTAAGCTGAATGCATAAACTGGCGAAATTGGATAAAGTACACCAGAAAGTGCGGTGAAAATGGCAATGGCTGCACACCCAGCTAAGGCATTATATAAACCTTGTAATTTCGCAATATGGGTTTGTGGTTGCGTGGTGATGTAACGCACGGTCGCGTAATGCCCCGCAACATAAGTAAGGCTGTGAAAACATTGCAATAGAACGATTTCAACAAAGGTGTCGGCATAACCGAAAGCAAGCCAACGTACGATAGCAGCGATGCCTGTGAGATAGAAAAGGGCAGTAATGCTCCAATTTTTGAATAATCGAGTGGAGAAGAAAAAGACGACAATTTCTACTAATACGCTGATTCCCCAAAATAAGCCCGCATCGGAAACAGAGTGACCATGACTTGTCCAGAAGATAGTGCTATATGAGTAATAAGCAGCATGCGATCCTTGAATCAGTGCAATAGCAATAAATAAACGAAGTGTCGTTTTATTTTTGAGTAAGCCTAAAAATCCAACGGAATTTTCAACCGCACTTTGTGGCTCATCTTGTGGCATTGGATTAGGATGAAGTAATTGCACAATGCTATAGAAAATAAGTATGCTCGTAATCATCCATGTGATGTATTGTTCACCAACCATCCCCGCTAAATACCCAAACACCATTACGCCGACAACAAATGCAAAGGAACCAATCAAGCGTACTTTGCCGTAATCTAAATGAATTTGTTGTTGCCACGTGCTGGCGAGGCTATCACCAATCGGCATGCCCGCCGCATTCACCATGGAATACAAGGCAAGTCCAATAAATAATAACCAGAAATTATGCGACATGAGCCCGATTAACGCCATGGTGACAGCACTGGCAACAGCTAAGTAACGTAAGCCATTCACTAAAAGGGAAACGCGTTTTATCAAGCCAGAAAATAAAATACTGCCGCTAAAACGGAAAATATAACCACAGGCCAGCAATAAACCGATGCTTTCTTCACTATAAGATTGCGTTTTCAACCACGCAGGGAAAAGGGGAAGAAACACACCGTAGGCACAATAGTAACCAAAAAAGCTCAGGGTGAGCCAGGTAAAAGGACGAACTTGCATTAGAATAATTTTTCCATTTCTTGTGAGCGTGCCACGCAGGCTTGCATCGCTTGTTTAATGATGTCGTTAAATTGATGTTGATTAAATACATTTAACGCAGCTGCCGTAGTACCGCCTTTTGAGGTGACATTTTCTCGTAAAGTGGAAAGCGCCGTTTGTGGATTTTCACTCACTAGCTTCGCCGAGCCTAACATAGCTTGTTGTACCAACTCACGAGATTGCTTTTCATCTAAGCCCATTTCTATTAAGCCTTGTTGCATAGCCTCTAAAAATTGGAAGAAGTAAGCAGGGCTGCTGCCAGATGCGGCAGTGACTGCATGCATTTGATCTTCATTCGTCACCCAAGTGGTTTTTCCTACAGATGAAAGTAAATCTTCCGCAAAAGTGCGGTCAATTTCAGGCGTGTTTTTGTCCGCAAATAAGCCTGCCATACCTTCTCCAACTAACGCTGGGGTGTTTGGCATCACGCGAACAATGGATTTTGCTGTTGGAATGAGTTCGGCTAATCGAGCAGTCGAAATACCCGCAGCAATAGAAATGATTAATTTATCAGAAAAATCAACCGCACTTAATGGCTTGCAAACATCAGCAAGGACTTGCGGTTTAACGGCAAATAAAACTACTTGAGATTGCGTGATGGATTGATCGTTATCCGTAGAAACCGCGACGCCATATTGAGCAAAAAAAGCACGTTTCTCTTCATTAGGATCATTAACGATAATTTTATCAGCTGGATAACCTTGTTTTAATAGGCCTAACACAATGGCTTGTGCCATATTGCCACCGCCGATGAAGGCAATTAATTTCTGTTGCATCATTTTTTCCCGTGAGTTTATGGGCTACAATGTCGCGTATTTTACCCTATTATGAAGGAAGTGTTACGATGTGGTTTAAAAATTAAATAGATTGTCTTGAACCATTGCAAATATAATCAATCTTCTTTCATGTTTTGATAATTGGTTACCAAATTGGTTACTATTTTTAGACGTGTACACTGTAGCTGTTTATTACTTGTTCACTAATTATATGTAATATTACCTCTAGTATATACAATACATCAAAAAGTATCCGATGTATCCAAAAAATCTCTAATTTTTATCTATTCAATTTGTAATATGTCTTAAACAATGTTTTTACCATCAAGTTGTTGCGATCTGATTTAATTAGATATTATTTCATTTTATATTACTTCTAAATTATTAATATCTGATATGGGATGATATTTTGTTACGAATCTATATTTTTTGCTTAAGATTTAGGCATTCGATTCTTTTTTATGTTTCAAGTGTCTAAAAAACAATCAGATTAAGTTAAAAAATGCTTTTTTTGTATTAATCTCAGTTAAGACATATTAGCTAGATATGTCTACCACATAATTTCAATCATATATCACGAGGTAAATATGGAATCAGCATATACATTAGATGATTTTAATCAAAGCTTAGCTGAACGGATAAAATAGACAGATAATTTTGATAATGGGGTGCAGTTATACCCTAAAGATGTTGCATTAACTCATAAGTATATTCAGTTTAATGATCTGTTTATTAAATTTATGGTGTTAGATCTAGATCGGGAAAATTCTGCAATGGATTGGGAATTGTTAGGACTTCCAAGTCCCAATATAGTCGTACAAAATAGATTAAACGGTCGATGTCATTATATCTATGCGTTAGAAGTACCTATTTGTAACACAAAGAATGCTCGATTTAAGCCAATAAGTTATTTTAAAAAGATACAACGGGCTTATATTGATAAGTTAGGAGCAGATCAACACTATGTTGGTGTATTCACTAAAAATCCAAACTCAAATTTTTGGAGAACATTTGTATTTAATGTACCTAAATATACTTTGGATTATTTAGCTGATTTTGTTGATTTATCAAATAAACCTGTATTTTATCTAAATGATAATGAAGATATTGAAGGTCGGAATTGTTCTTTATTTAATCAGATCAAAAAAATTGGTTATCGTGAGATTCTGAAGTTTAAATGTTCAGGTAAACAATTAGAACAATTTAATCAGTATTTATTATCTTCATTAGAGTTATTAAATCAGAATCATAATCCACCATTACCATACAGGGAGTTAAAAGGAATTGCTAGAAGTTCATCTCGTTGGATCTGGGAAAGATTTTCTGAATCATCGTTTCAACAAATTCAGTCGAATCGTTCTCGAAAACGATGGGAAAAGCAACAAATTATCAAGAAAGAGTTGTTTAATCAATTTGGAGCTAATAAACCTAATATGTCGTTAAAGCAAATAGCAGAACAATTTAGTATTAGTATAAGTTCATTGAATCGTTGGGCAGAAGAATTCGGATGGGTGAAATCAAAAAATGACTTAAAAAGTAAATATGAGAAAATAGTATAGTTAAGAACACAAGGTCTGAAATGGCGAGAAATAGCAACCTGTTTATCAATATCAGAAGGCAGTGCTAAGATGTGTTTTAAACGATATAAAAGATAATAAATAAAAGCCACCATGTTTTTGGTGGCTTATTTTTTTATACTTTACAAGTTTCAAGGTAACTTAGAATCTAAGATTCAGGAATACGAACTTGTCGTCCAAATTTGATAGATGTTAATTTTTTCGATTCAATTAATCGTAGAATAGTTGAACGACTTACACGTAAACGATCTTGAAGATCTTGAATTGTGAAGTAATAGCCGACGTTATCTTGTATTTTCATAATTATCTCCTATTTCGTACATACTTTTTAGGAGCTTAACACAGGAATTTATGAATCTAACTTTAAATTGATATTTTTTTTAATTATTTTTGTGAGTGTATATTTTGCACGGATATCACGTTGTAAAACACGTAGCAGAAAGATTAGTTCATCAATGTCGAGTTTTCTAAATAGTAAGCTAATTAATTCTTCAGTTTCCGTATCAGAATGCGGTTTAAAATTTGGAAATTTTTTCATCATTTTAAGTTCACTGTACTTGATAAATGTATATAGGTATTTAATGTAAGCCAGAATAATTCTAAATGATGTCTAGATGCATTTAGTTGATTAGAATGATAAAACCTATAGGTAATACATAAAATGAAAAAAGAGCTCATTTTTGAGCTCTTTATGACGATTTTAGTTTTCACTACTCATTGGTACAAAACCATCAGTTTCTGGTGAGTATTCAACATAGTAAGATGAATCTCTCATTTTGTAGGCTTGTGGAACATTGTCAGGTTTAGTGCTACATGCTTTGTTTAAAAGTTTGTATTCATCATGAGTAATACATTGACCTTTTTCATATGTTTTTAACAAGCCTGTTATCATGCAGACATCGTAAGATGAACGTTTTTCACCAAAATAAATATAGTCTCCACATTTCATAGCTATTGAACCGGATTGTTCTGGCGGAAATTCAATAGTACGGATTCCTGCATATGTAATATTTGTTATTAGAAATATAGATGTAATTAAAAATTTATTCATTTTAAGATTCCATTAAAGTAAATATTAACAATTACGATAAGTTATTGGATTTTGTGGCGCCTTGTAATCATTATTTGATGAATAGGTTAATTTATTAACAAGTTCTTGATAAATTGGAGAATCTTTCGGCACAAGTTTACCGATAAAACCCCAACGACCTTGACGCTCAATAGGTGCTTCAATCCAGTATGAAATTTCGTAGGCTGCTAATGTCCAGCCACGATAAACTGCAATAGCATATTTGGCTTTTTCACGGCGTAAACCCGTTTTCCAATAGCCGCGAGTGCGTTCGTAAATTTCTTTTTCAATTTGCGATTTATCAATTTCGCCTGATTTTATTTGTTGTTTTAATTTTTTATAGTTTTTATTAATTGTGATTAAAACAACAGGTAAATCTGTTTTTAATTCTTGTGGGTCATATATACGTTTTAGTTCTGATAATGACATTAAACCTTTTTCAGAAGAATATGTGCCACCTTGAATATTGGTTAATGGTTGTTGATTAGGTTTTACAATGGATAATAAATCGATCGCTAAAGCCTCATATTCAAGTGCTTGTTTTTCCTCCTTGATATTATGTCTTAAAATATAGTATAAGGGTTCAAGCCCATCTTTATGTATATCATTGATTAGTGATATTTTATCATTTTCATTAGTTTTGCAAGTTAATGCACCTTGTGCATGTTGAAAAACTCTATTGCCAATACCTTTACCGATATAGAAGATATTTTGATTTCTAGGGTCAACAAGACAATAGATGTAATAATTAATTTTTTCAATTATAGCGGTTGAAAACATAGTTACACCTATAATTCTTCTTCCCGTATTTTAGTGTACGTATGCTTGCAATTAGGATTTTGGCAACAATATGTATATCGTTTTTTTACTTTCGTGCATTGAAGATATCGTTCTCGTGTTTTTCCAGATGCCATTCTTTCGCGCACTTTAGTTTTTCCCAGCCAGCGATCAATTTCTTTAATTGAATCCAATTCAATTTTGCCTGATTTACAGACTGGACAGACTTCAGGCTTATTTGCCCAAGAATTAAATGTGTAGCAAATGTAACAAATACCTAGAATCCCAAAAACAATAAATTCGGTCGGAATTTTTTTATTATCAACGAATCCGATAATTAGCATTAGTATGAATAATAATGAAAGTAAGAATAAAGCAGTTTTTATTAGAAGTTTTAGTATATGTCCTATTGGTTTAAGTATAGATTTAAGCATAAATATCCCCAGTATAGTTGTATCTGTAAATTTTATCTAAGAGAGATTTTGCGTTCTACCAACAATCGATGTATAGTTAGCACACAGTTTGTTGTAAAAAATTAACCTATTTATGGGTATAAGAATGAACGTACATGAAAAGATCAGAAAACTACGTGAAACAAAGCATTGGTCACAAGAAGAAATGGCTGAAAAAATGAGTATGTCGTTGAATGGCTATGCAAAAATTGAACGTGGTGAAACGAAATTACATCTGGATAAGCTAGAGCAAATTGCACAAATTTTAGATATAGATATTGTTGAATTGATTAATTCTGGTGAGCGAAATGTCTTCGTTCAATTCAATGAGAATTCTCATTTTGGTTCGTCATTTCAGGGAGACAATGAGAAATCTCTATTGATTGAGATTGAAAAGCTAAAATTATCGTTATCACATTGTCAGCAATTATTGGAAGAAAAAGAAGGTTTGTTGAACAAGCTAGTAGAGCAAAAAGATAATGAAATAAAGCTACTGAGAGAAATGGTAGAGTTATTGAAGAAAGGTTAGGTAAATAAAGGGAATCAGTATTGATTCCCTTTATTTTTAGATACTTTTTTTCATACATTCTTCAACAAAATCTCCCCAAGCATTCATTAATGGTTTTCGTTGTTCAAGATAGGTTGAGCGATTGTAGGCATTACGAACTTGATTTTTGCTTTGATGAGAAAGGCAAGCTTCAAGAATTTCCAGATTCATTTCGGTAAATGTCTCGCTAAGATAGGTGCTTGCGATAGAACGTAGCCCATGTGATGTTAATTGATCTTTATAACCAACGCGTTTAATTGCTGCATTAGCAGAGCTTGAATGTAATGGTCTTTCAGGATAACGTTGGCTTTGAAAAATAAAACGACTACGGCCTGAAATGTTTTTTAGCTTATTAAGTATTTTAAGCACTTGTGGTGATAATGGAATGGTGAAAGCTTTTTTCATTTTCATGCGTTCAGCAGGAATATTCCATAGCGATTTCTCAAAATCAATTTCATTCCATTGTGCATTTGCAGCTTCACTTGGACGGGTGATAGTCAAAAGGGAGAATTCAATAAGATATTTCACCATAAGGTCAATATGTGAATGACGTAACGCAGACATGAATTCAGGTAGTTTTTCAGGTCTAATAGTTGGATGATGTGTTGTTCTGTTTACATTAAAAGCCTTTGATACATTGATGCATTTATTAAACTCAATAATACCTTTGTTAACAGCAAAATTCATGATTTCATTAACTAATGCAATAACAAGCTTCCCAGTGTGAGAAACTCCTCGTTCAAATAATGGTATAGCTGTATCATGTAACTGTTGTGGTGTAATTTCAGCAATAGGGTTATCGCCTAAATATGGAAATGCATATTTTTCTAGCGTTCTCCATCGGCTTTTAAGTGTTACAGACTTGATTTCAGAAACTTTTTTTTGTTTCCATTGAGTTGATATGGCAAAAAATGTATTGTTTTGTCGTTGTAATTGCAGTAATTCATGCTGTTTTATGTATTCTTGCGGATCAATCTTATTAGCTAGTAATTGACGATATTGTTCTCTCAATTCCCTTGCTTTTGATAGTGTAATTGCTGGATATAGTCCTAAAGAAATTTTTGCTCGTTTCTTTGTTAGAGGTCGATAGTAATTAAACCTCCAAGATTTTGAACCTGTTGGTGAAATGATTAGAAATAGTCCATAACCATCAGTCAATGTATATGGTTTGTTTGATGCTTTTGCTTTCTTGATTTCAGTGTCAACAAGTGGTTTTACTTTTTTAGCCATAAGACATCTGTTTATGTATATAAAAATAGGTATTAATATGTTTTTTAGTAACCAAAAAATCTAGCTTGATTATGATAAGTTACCATTATGGTTACTAAAAAATTGAAATATGATGATATACTATGAATTATAAATGGTGTTTTGAAATAAGTAAATTATTGATTTGATAATAAAATTGTACATGGTGAAATGTTATGAGTTATAAAGTTAATTTTTGGTTTAAAAATTTAATGTCATATAGGCTCACTAAGCCCCTAGATTGGGATCTTAATGAATTGCAACGCCAGTTGTCAGATTGTGAATTCCACCCTTGTGGTTCACAAGATCAAAGTAAATTTGGTTGGACGAATCCCTTGAAAGGCAGTGAGCTATTGCATTTTTCAGTGGGTAAACACATTTTATTGGTTGCTAAAAAAGAAGAGAAAATGTTGCCAGCGAATGTGGTGAAACGTGAATTAGATGAATGCATTGAAAGCCTTGAGCAAAAAGAAAACCGCAAATTGAAAAAAACGGAAAAACAAACGTTAAAAGATGATGTGGTGATGAATTTATTGCCACGCGCATTCACTAAAAATCAGCAAACTTCTGTATGGATTGATACGGAGAACAACCTTGTGCATGTCGATGCGGCATCCAGTAAACGAGCAGAAGATGCCTTGGCGTTATTACGTAAATCACTTGGTTCGTTACCGGTTGTACCGTTGGTTTTTGCCAATGAACCTTCGACCATTTTAACGGATTGGATTGTGCAGGAAAAAATCCCGCATTGGTTGGTGGCGTTAGAAGAGGCTGAATTGCGTGGAAGCCAAGAAGACAGCGTGATCCGATGCAAAAAACAGCCTTTAGAAAATGAAGAGATTCTCGCACTTTTACAAGATGGCAAAAAAGTGGTGAGCAAGCTCGCATTGGAGTGGGAAGATACGCTGACTTTTGTCTTTAATGAAGATTGCACGCTCAAACGTTTAAAATTTGCTGATGCGGTGCGTGAGAAAAATGCCGATATTTTAAAAGAAGATTATGCACAACGCTTTGATGCTGATTTTGTATTAATGACAGGTATTTTATCTAAACTGACAGAAAACTTACTCGATGAATTTGGTGGCGAGAAAGTCAGATTAGGCTAGTTTTAATCATGAAATAAAAAAGGCGAACATGATGTTCGCCTTTTGTTTGTTTAAAAGTGCGGTCAAATTTCCGCACGTTTTTAATTAGTGAGTACTCGTACTGGTTGTCGTACGGTTTGCACGTTTACGATCGTTTTCCGTTAAGAGTTTTTTACGGATACGGATCGATTCAGGTGTTACTTCCACTAACTCGTCGTCATCGATAAATTCGATGGCTTGTTCAAGGGAGAATTTCACCGGTGTAGTTAATACGATGGCATCATCTTTACCTGATGCACGCATATTGGTGAGTTTTTTACCTTGTAAACAGTTTACGGTTAAGTCGTTTGTACGGCTGTGAATACCGATGATTTGACCTTCGTAAACTTCTACGTTAGCTTCGATCATTAATTTACCACGCTCTTGTAAACCAAATAGCGCATAAGCTAATGCTTTACCTGTTGCGTTAGAAATTAATACACCGTTTTTACGTTGGCCGATTTCACCTGGTTTGATGTCATCGTAGTGATCGAAACTAGAGTAAAGTAAACCTGTACCAGACGTCATAGTCATGAATTCACCACGGAAACCGATCAAGCCACGGCTAGGGATGATATATTCTAAACGTACACGACCTTTTCCATCTGGCATCATATCGCGAACTTCACCTTTACGGATACCTAATGCTTCCATGACAGAACCTTGGTGTTGTTCTTCTACGTCGATGGTAACTTGCTCGTAAGGCTCTTGTTTTTTGCCGTTGATTTCACGGTAGATTACTTTAGGACGAGAAACCGCAAGCTCATAACCTTCACGACGCATATTTTCAATTAATACAGAAAGGTGTAATTCTCCACGGCCAGAAACACGGAATTCATCTGGGTTTGGTGTTTCTTCTACGCGTAATGCGACGTTGTGAACTAACTCTTTGTTTAAACGTTCAAGAATTTGACGAGAAGTCACATATTTACCTTCTTGACCTGCAAACGGTGAAGTATTTACACAGAAGAACATGGTTACGGTTGGTTCATCAACGGTTAATGAAGGTAAGGCTTCAACGGCGTTGATATCACAAATAGTATCCGAGATATTTAATTCACCTAAACCGGTAATCGCGATGATATCGCCTGCGTAAGCAACATCTTCTTCATAACGTTGTAAACCAAGGTGGCCTAATACTTGACCGACACGACCTTGGCGAGTTTTACCTTCGCCATCAATGATCGTCACAGGTTGATTTGGTTTGATAGCACCACGTTTGATACGGCCGATACCGATAACACCCACATAGCTGTTATAGTCTAGTTGGGAAATTTGCATTTGGAATGGGGCATCAAGTTCCACTTTTGGCGGTTCAACGTGTTGAACAATCGCTTCAAATAACGGCGTCATATCTTCCGCTAAATCTTCATGTTCAAGGCCTGCTACACCATTTAATGCAGATGCATAGATAATCGGGAAGTCTAATTGCTCATCGGTTGCACCAAGATTAACGAATAAATCGAATACTTGATCCACCACCCAATCAGGACGTGCGCCTGGGCGGTCAACTTTGTTGATAACTACAATTGGTTTTAAACCATGAGCAAAGGCTTTTTGTGTCACGAAACGCGTTTGTGGCATTGGGCCGTCAAAGGCATCTACCACTAAAAGTACAGAATCCACCATAGAAAGTACACGTTCTACTTCACCACCGAAGTCGGCGTGTCCTGGGGTATCTACGATGTTAATGCGATAGCCATTCCAGTTAATTGCAGTATTTTTTGCCAGAATGGTAATACCACGTTCTTTTTCAAGATCGTTTGAGTCCATTACGCGTTCATCAACATCACCACGAGTTGATTCAAATGTACCAGATTGTTGAAGGAGTTTGTCAACGAGGGTGGTTTTACCATGGTCAACGTGAGCGATAATTGCGATATTGCGCAATTTGTTAATATCAATGTCGTTTTTCATTTATTACGTTCTTAAAGTTTAAGTTTTGTAGGGTGGAATTTTAATGCCACCGAATAGTCCAAGTAGTTTGAATTAGTGAGTAAACTCACTCTACGAGAATCTCGAAAGGGCAAGAATTATACACGATATTTCGCTGCTCTGCTATGCCAGGACATAAAATAAATCTTATGAAAAAAGCAAGCGATTGCGTTATAATGCTCTTTTAATTTTATTAAAGATTATACACATAGCAAAATAGAGGACTCCTTATGCCAAATGCAAATGCAATTGCCAACGTATTCAAACTGATCGAAGAGAACGATATTAAATTCGCACTACTTCGTTTCACCGACATTAAAGGTAAAGAACACGGTGTTTCCATCCCAGTTAGCCTTGTCGATGAAGATATGTTTGAAGATGGCAAAATGTTCGATGGCTCTTCTGTTGAAGGTTGGAAAACCATTAACAAAGCCGATATGCTTTTAATGCCAATCGCTGAGACTGCAGTAGTCGATCCATTTGCGCAGATCCCAACACTTTCAATTCGTTGTAGCGTTTATGAGCCAACAACCATGCAAAGCTATGATCGTGATCCGCGTTCAATCGCTATTCGAGCTGAAAACTATATGCGTTCAACAGGCGTTGCAGATCAGGCATTCTTTGGTCCAGAACCTGAGTTCTTCTTATTTGATGATGTGCGTTTTGATGTATCAATGAATCGTGCTTCTTTCGCCATTGATGACATTGAAGCCGCTTGGAACACCAATAAAAAATATGAAGGTGGTAACAATGCTTACCGTCCATTGAAGAAAGGTGGTTATTGTGCGGTGGCACCAATTGATACAGCTCATGATATTCGTTCTGAAATGTGTTTGATTTTAGAAGAAATGGGCTTAGTCATCGAAGCTCACCACCATGAAGTGGCAACAGCAGGTCAAAACGAAATTGCAACGAAATTCAACAGCTTAACCTTAAAAGCGGATGAAACGCAAATCTATAAATATGTGGTGCAAAACGTTGCCTTAGAACACGGCAAAACTGCTTGCTTTATGCCAAAACCAATTACGGGTGATAATGGTTCAGGCATGCACTGTAATATGTCATTAAGCAAAGATGGCAAAAACATTTTCCAAGGTGATAAATATGCAGGCCTTTCTGAAACTGCGCTTTATTACATCGGCGGTATCATTAAGCATGCAAAAGCATTAAATGCTTTCACCAACCCAAGTACTAACTCATACAAACGTTTAGTGCCAGGTTTTGAAGCACCAGTATTGTTGGCTTACTCTGCAAGTAACCGTTCTGCGTCAATTCGTATTCCGGCAGTAACTAGCCCGAAAGCAATCCGTATTGAAGCGCGTTTCCCAGATCCAATGGCAAACCCATATCTTGCATTTGCTGCATTATTAATGGCGGGCCTTGATGGCGTAGTGAACAAAATTCACCCAGGTGATGCAATGGATAAAAATCTTTACGATCTTCCACCGGAAGAATTAAAAGATATTCCTGCAGTCGCAAGCTCATTAGAAGAAGCGTTGAATTCATTAGAAAAAGACTATGAATTCTTAACCCACGGCAACGTATTCAGCAAAGAATTTGTGGAAGCCTTTATCGGCATTAAACGCAAAGAAGTTGAGCGTTTGAATATGGCGCCACATCCGGTGGAGTTTGAGATGTATTATGCATAATGATAAACGACAGAATTCAAGTTGTTGAACAAGAAAAGTGCGGTCATTTTTGACCGCACTTTTTGTATGTGTATATTGTATTTAATTCGTGTATAATCGAAACTCGGTTACAGGTAGGATTAGATTATGCTAAATAAATTTGTAGGCAAATTTCGCCGATTTTATGCATTCGATGAACTTTTAAAGCAACTTATCATAAGAGATGTAAAACTCAAGTACCGCCGCAGTTATTTGGGGTATCTATGGAGTATTTTGAACCCATTAATGTTAATGATGGTTCTTGTCGTTATTTTTTCTAATCTATTTCGTTTTGACATTCCTAATTTTCCACTTTATCTGATCTCGGGACAATTTCTTTTTAGTTTTATGACTGAGGCAACAAATATGTCCGTTTCTTCAATTACAGGAAATGCTTCCTTGATTAAAAAAACGTATGTGCCAAAGTATATTTTCACAGTTTCTAAAGTTGGAAGCTCATTAGTAAATTTACTTTTCTCACTTGGTGCTTTATTGCTAGTTATGGTTTTTACTAATGCTGAGTTTTCTTGGAATCTTTTATTTTTTCCAATAATTATTTTTGAGGTTTTTATTTTTAGCCTCGGACTAGGTTTATGGCTTTCAGCGATAACAGTATTTTTCCGAGATGTTCAATATTTGTGGGGGGTATTTATTTCAATGTGGATGTACCTTACTCCACTATTTTACCCTGTATCTATTATTCCCGAGGAATACCAAGAGTTATACAAAAATGCAAATCCAATGTATGGCTATATCGAGCAATTTAGAGATATTGTTTTACATGCAAAATTTCCACAGACTGATTCGATTCTAATCGGTTTTGGTACAGCTATTTTGGTTCTTGTCCTTGGGGCTTGGTATTTTAATAAAAAACAAGACGAGTTTATTTTATATATCTAATGAATAAAGAAACAGTAATTAAAGTCACTAATGCTACGGTGCGTTTTAATAAAGCAACCGAACAATATAATGGCTTAAAAGAGTATGTGATTAAGATGCTAAAGGGGGAGCTTATGTTCCAAGAGTTTTTAGCATTAAAAGACGTTAATCTTGAAGTGAAGAAAGGTGAGTCTTGGGGTTTAATTGGTACCAATGGTTCTGGTAAGTCTACTCTTTTAAAGTTAATTTGTGGTATTTTAAAACCCTATAAAGGTACGGTAGAAGTACACGGTAATATTGCACCGTTGATTGAGCTAGGGGCCGGGTTTGATGGTGAGTTAACTGCAAGAGAAAATATTTATCTTAATGGAGCATTACTTGGTCATAAAAAGGCTTTTATGTCGCAACATTTTGATGAGATTATTGAGTTTGCGGAACTGCAAGATTTTGTAGATGTACCACTTAAAAACTTTTCATCAGGTATGGCTGCGAGACTTGGATTTGCTGTTGCAACGATTGTGAAACCAGAAATCTTGATTGTAGATGAGGTATTGGCTGTGGGCGATGCAGCATTCCAAGAAAAATGTAAGCTTCGTATGGAGAAAATGCTTTCAGATGGAACAACACTTTTATTTGTTTCGCATTCTATTGAACAGGTAAAAGAGCTTTGTCAGAATGTTATTTGGATTGATAAAGGTATCGTAAAGGCAATGGGGAAGGCAGAAGATGTGATTCCGCTATATTCAGAATAGCTAATATTAGTTAGCTAAGTTTAAGGCAATTAATATATTGAGTATTATAATAATGGCTATTTTTTGTAAAGTTTCATATAGGTATATTGAAAACTATTTAAAGTGAGGACGTAATGAACCAAAAAATTTTAACTGTATCTATTGCTGCATATAACGTTTCTAAATATTTAGATGAGGCATTAGAACCGTTTACTAATTCTATGTATAAGGATGAGCTTGAAGTCTTAATAGTTGATGATGGTTCTAAAGATGATACTGCTGAGATAGCTAAACGATATGAAGAAAGATACCCTAATACTTTTAAATTAGTTAAAAAGGAAAATGGTGGTTGGGGGTCAACATTAAACAAAGGAATTGAGATTGGCACAGGTAAGTATTTTAAACAATTAGACGGTGATGATTATTTCTCACATGAGAATTTGGATGACTTTGTTCTTTATCTCAAAAATACAAATGCAGATCTGATTCATTCTCCTTTCACAACTTTTTCCGATAAGAATGGAGCTATTTTAAGAACACTATCCTCAGGGTGGGATATCCCTTGGAGAAAAGATATTTTAATATCTGAAATACCTTTATTTTGTCCTGCTATGCATACTGTAACTGTGAAACTGGATATTTTAAAAAATAATCATGTTACTATCACGGAGAAATGTTTCTACACTGATGTTGAATTTGTGTTGAAAGTGATGGGGTTTTGCAAGACGTTCTCCTATTACGAATTACCTATTTACTACTATCGATTAGCTAGAAATGGTCAAAGTATGAGCATAGAGGGCGTTCGAAAAAATTGGCGAGATCATCTAAAAATGTTATCGGTAATGTTAGATTATGAAAAGAAAAATATAACTTCAGAGAGAACTAAAAAGATTTTTAAAGAAAGATTACATTGGGTATGTGAGTGGCAATATATATTCTTTTTTGCCTTAAATGGTACTAAAGAGCATAAAGATGCGCTAATTGCCTTTGATAGAGAATTAAAAGAGAATTATCCTGATTATTATAATAGTATAGAAAATGGGGCTGTTAAGTTTTTGAGAAAAGTTGGTTTCTTTGGATATAGTATAGTAGGCAAAATCCAAACGCTTAGAGATAAAAAGAGAAAAATTAATATTTTTGAGGGAGTGTAATTATATGTTAGTCGATGTATCTATTATAATACCGTTTTACAATACACCTCATCTTATGCTAAGAAAGGCTCTAGATTCTATTCTAGAGCAAAGCTTTATAAATTTTGAAGTGCTGCTTATTAATGATGGAAGTAAAAAAGATTATTCTCATTTAGAAAAAGAATATTCTCAAGATAAAAGAATAAAGTTCTTCACACAGGAAAATCTTGGGGTGTCAGCAGCTAGAAATAAAGGAATTGAGATTGCTTGTGGAAAATATATTGTTTTTCACGATGCCGATGACTTTGTTGAAAATAATTTTCTCTATTCTTTGGTGGAAAATATAAGAAACGCAGATCTTGTTGTTTGTAGCATTGATGAACAGTGGTTCCCTGTATCAGATGGCTACATGGATATTAGATCCTTTTTATCTAAGCCAAGTATGTATAATTATGTTCAATATACTAATTTTTCTGTAAATAAACTCTTTAAAAGAGAAATTTTAATTGATAATAATATTAAATTTGATACGACCCTAAAATTAGGGGAAGATGCTTTGTTTATTTCTGATTACTTAAAGCATTGTAGACGGATAAGAACAATTAGACAAAGATTGTATCATTATATTCCTCATGCATCTTCGGCAACTAATAACTATGATGAGAAATATTGGGATTATGAAAAGTCTGTTATATCAACTCAATTGAAAATGTTTTCTACCTATCCACTTAACGAGTTTGAGCAGGCTTTTTTATCTCATTGGCTTTATATCAAAATAAGAGGTTGTCTATTTTATTATCTATGGCATGAGAAAAATATTAAACTAAGAGATAACATTCTTAATGAAATCCTTAATTCATCCTTTGTTGATGAGTTATATCGTTGTAATAAAGATGCTTGTTTCTCTAAAGTTGATAAAATAGTAATTATGCTATGGAAAAAATATAAATTGGATGGGGTTAAGCTTAGTTATCGCGCTAAATTGTTATCAAATAAATATGGTTTTATTAGAAGATTTTTATTGATGTGAGACTAATATGAAATCTAAGAATTTTATATACCTATCAAGATTGGACCATCTAAGATTTTTTGCTGCCATACTAGTTGTTTTTTTTCATTTCAAAGGAATTAACTTTTCTAGCTTTACTTCTTCAAATATGTTTGAGAAGTTTGCTAGAGTTTGGATTGAGCATGGACATACTGGTGTCAGTCTTTTTCTAGTTTTAAGTGCTTTTCTATTTACCTTAATTTGTGCAGCAGGAGAGAAACAAATAGTTTATTGGAAATTTATTTATAATAGAGTGTTAAGGATTTTTCCTTTACTTACTTTGGTTATTTTTGCTGTGATAACTGTAAATAGAGCTAACTCATCCCCTTTAGATATTTTAAGAGTATTTACTCTTCAGTTGAATACAGGGAATCCTGATACAGAATGGGGGCAGGAATATTTTCCTTCAGGTCCTATTTGGACTATAGCTGTTGAATTTCAATTTTATTTGTTATTTCCATTTTTAATTTGTTTTTATGCCAAATATGGAAAGAAATATCTCTTTTTACTGATTTTAATGATGATGATGTTTAGAGGAATGATTGTTTTTCTAAATGATAGATGGATTTATTATAATTTGTATCATTCAATAGTAGGGAGAATTGATCAATTTATTATTGGTATATTATTTGGTGTGTTATATATAGAAAAAGCATTTACCAAAAATAGATTGGTCCTTCTTTCTCTAATTATTTTATCTATAGTGAGTTTGACATTTATTCTAAAGTATAATATTCCTGCGGAGCAGAATAAATTTTTATCTTCAGTTATTGATTTTCCTCTGGAGGCTGTTTTTTACGGAATTATAATTGTTTCCTATTTAATGATTGAGATTCCTTCAAATAAATTAGGGGCAGGAGTAAGTAAGTTTTTTGCTTGGTTAGGTGGTTTGAGCTTTTCTATTTATCTTTTGCACCTTCCTGTAGCTATGATTGTATCGGATTTGTTAGGTTTGTCAGAACCAACTAACTTAGTGGAAAGTATAGGGAATAATTTGATTAGATTACCATTTATTATTGTGATGGCGACCTTATCATTTTACTCTATCGAAAAACCTTTTATGAGCCTAAGAACTAAATATTTTAAAGAATAATATAGGATTGGTATTTATGAAAAAATTCTTATTAGTCGGTGCAGGTTTCTCCAACGCCGTTATCGCTCGCGAATTAGCAGAGAAAGGTTATAAAACGGTTGTTATCGATTCTCGTAGCCATGTGGCAGGTAACTGTCACTCTGAACGTGATGCTGAAACAAATGTGATGGTACATGTTTATGGCCCACATATTTTCCATACTGATAATGAGCGAGTATGGACTTATGTGAACAATTTCGGTGAGTTTATGCCGTTTGTTAATCGTGTAAAAACGATTAGCCAAGGTGCGGTGTATTCTCTCCCTATTAACTTGCATACGATTAACCAATTCTTTGGCAAAACGTGCTCACCGAAAGAAGCAAAAGCGTTAATTGAAGCACAAGCAGATTTGTCTATTGCTGATCCGCAAACCTTTGAAGAGCAAGCGATGCGCTTTGTGGGTAAGGATTTGTATAAAGCCTTTTTCTATGGTTACACCAAGAAACAATGGGGTGTAGAGCCAAAAGAGTTGCCAGCAAGTATTTTAAAACGTTTACCTGTGCGTTTTAACTATGACGATAACTACTTCGCACATAAATTCCAAGGTATGCCGAAAGATGGTTATACGCAAATTGTTGAAGCGATTTTAGATCATGAAAATATTGAAGTGCGTTTAAATACACCGTTTGCGGAGTCTATGAAAGCAGAATTTGAACACATTTTCTGGTCTGGTCCGTTAGATGCATACTTTGGATTTGAATTAGGTCGCTTAGGTTATCGTACCTTAGATTTCGAGGCATTCCGTGATGAAGGTGATTTCCAAGGTAATGCGGTAATTAACTATGGCGATGAAGAAGTACCCTATACTCGTATTTCAGAACATAAACACTTTGCGCCATGGGAACAACACGAGAAAACAATTTGTTATCGTGAATTTAGCCGTCTATGTGGTGAAAATGATATTCCGTATTACCCGATTCGTTTAGTGAAAGATAAAGCTCTTTTACAACAATATGTTGACAAAGCGAACAAGGAAACGCAAGTTACTTTCGTCGGGCGTTTAGGTACTTATCGTTATTTAGATATGGATGTGACGATTAAAGAAGCTTTAGAAACAGCTGATGTTGTAAAAGAATCATTAGAAAAACAGACCGCACTTAAACCTTTTTATGTAAATATGGACTAAAGTATAGCGAGTCTAGAAATAAAGCCATATACGATTTCGTGTATGGCTTTTGTTTAAATAAAATTGAGTTGATTATGCACGCTGAAAAATCTATTTGTGCGGTGGTTGTGACGTTTAACCGCAAAAAATTATTACTAAATTGTTTAGGTGCTCTGAAAGCCCAAACACATCCTTTATCTCATATTGTGGTGATTGATAATGCCAGTACTGATGGCACAGCCGATTTTTTAGGTGAGCATGGTTGGACAAATAATTATGCTTTTACTTTGATCACCTTGCCCGAAAATATGGGAGGGGCAGGTGGATTCCATGAAGGGATTAAGTATGTGTTTGAGCATGGCTTTGATTATATTTGGCTAATGGATGATGATGGTGTTCCTGCGAATGATTGTTTAGCGAGATTATTCCCATTTGCGACAGAAAATAATTATTTAGGCCCATTAGTGCTTGATATTAAACAACCCAATAAATTTTGTTTTCCGATGCGACTACCTTCAACCTTGAAAAGGTTAGATACGTTAGCTGATCTGAGAGCATTAGAAATCAAAGAAAAAATAGACGGTATAGTTATTCCATTTAACGGTATTCTGCTTTCATCTAAAGTGGTTGAAAAGGTTGGTTTCCCTTTAAAAGAGTATTTTATTTGGGGGGATGATATGGAATATACGGCAAGAATGAAAAGGTATAGGGTAGAAATTGCTTCTATCGTGGATGCTTACTTTTATCATCCTAAGGATGAATCGTTAGGTACGCCAATGTTTTTCAATAAATTACATTTTAATGATACACCATCGAAGTTGAAGCTTTATTGCATGTGTAGAAATGCCATTTCTAATCATAAAAAATACAGTAGTTATTTACATGTTTTGGCATTTATATTTAAAACCTTATGGTTCTATTCATTGACCAAACCGAGTTTTTCCAAATTAAGTATTGCTGTCAGAGGAATCTTTCATGGCATAATGGGCGACTTTACTCATCATAAGGATTACTTAAAATAACATGCAAAAACTTACAGTATTAGTGATTACGCATAAAGACTATGAGTTTCCAAATTCTGCATGCTATCGTCCTATATTTGTAGGGGAAAAGTGTGCAAATGCTCTAAAAAATGAAAGGTTTTACCAAGATAGCGTTGGTGTGAATATAGCTGAAAAAAATAGTAGTTTTTGTGAATTAACAGGACTTTATTGGGCTTGGCAAAATGGTATATTTAAAAATAATCAATATGTTGGGTTAGTACACTATCGCCGTTATTTTGCAGGTAAAAAGTTATGTTTGAAGAAACAGCATATTGCATCAGAAAGCGAGTTGCTATCTCTTCTAGAAAAATATGAAGCAATTTTACCGAAAAAACGAAATTATTTTATTGAATCAATTTATTCTCACTACCAACATGCCCATTATGTTAAGGATCTGAATTGTACAAGGGAAATTATTTCTGAATTGTATCCTGAGTATATAACGAGCTTTGATGCAATTATGCAAGGCCGAAAGATTCATATTTATAATATGTTTGTCATGTCATCAGAGAACACATCAGAATACTGTCAATGGCTTTTCCCTATTTTGTTTGAATTAGAAAAGCGAATAGATATAACCCAGTATGATAACTATCAAAAAAGAGTGTTTGGTTTTATTGCCGAGCGCCTATTCAATGTTTGGTTGGTTCATCATCAGTTAAAGTTTTGTGAAATTCCGGTAGTTAATTTGGAAGGCGAGAATTTGTTAAAAAAAGCGATTAATTTATTAAAACGGAAATTTCTAAGATAAGGATTTCACTATGCATAAAATTACGTGGTGTAAATTTATTTTGTTAGCTACTGATTTTTTAACACTTTTTAGTTCATTATTTATTGCTTATGAAGTGTTAGATATCGCCCGTGGCGGCCGTTTTTATTTTCCTTTGGAAGAATTTAATACCTATGTATTGATTCACGCCTGTGTATCTTTCGTTGGTGTGTTGTGGTTTTGGATACGATTACGGCACTATACTTACCGTAAACCGTTTTGGTTTGAATTAAAAGAAATTATCCGTACCTTATTGATTCTTTTCATTATTGAATTGGCGATTGTTGCCTTTTCTCGTCTATATGTTTCCCGTTATTTCTGGTCTGTAACTTGGATTTGTATCTTTGTTGGACTTCCTTTCTCCCGAATTTTTGTAAAAAATCTTTTAATAAAAAGCGGAATGTATCTAAAAGAAACCATCATTATTGGCAATGGGAAAAATGCTAAAGAGGTATTTAACGCTTTAAATAACGAATCGTATTTAGGATTTGACATAAAATTATTTGTGACAACAGAAGATTACCATTCAGAGTTTATTGAGGGTATTCCCGTTATGCGTCATAACCCTGAGCTGCTAATGAAATTGGTTTCACCCGAATTTACTCAGTTTATTTTGGCGATTGATGAAGAAAATAAAGTGAAGCAAGATTTTTGGTTACGTTATTTAATTCGTAAAGGATGCCGTTCGATTTCAGTAATTCCTGATTTTCGAGGTATTCCACTTTATGGCACGGATATGTCTTTTTTATTTAGCCAGGAAATGGTGCTTTTTAGAGTAAATAATAATTTAGCAAAACGTTCATCTAAGATTGTTAAAAGAACCTTTGATATCTTAGGCTCATCTTTTCTCTTGCTTTTATTGTTACCATTCTGTATCCCTCTCTATTTTATAATCACAAGAGATGGTGGTAATCTCATATACGAGCATACTAGAATTGGTCAGTACAAAAAGAAATTTAAATGTTTGAAGTTTCGAACAATGGTGAATAATTCAGATGAAGTGTTAGAAAAGATTTTAGCAACGGATGAAAATGCTAGATTAGAATGGGAAAAAGACTTCAAACTTAAAGATGATCCACGCATTACACCAATTGGAAAATGGTTAAGAGCGAGAAGTTTAGATGAACTACCACAGCTTTGGAATGTACTTAAAGGTGAGATGAGTTTAGTTGGACCTCGTCCTATAGTGAAAGAAGAATTGTCTTATTATCAAGAGGACGTTGATTATTACCTTATGGCTAAACCTGGAATGACGGGTTTATGGCAGGTAAGTGGGCGGAATAACGTGAGCTATGATACGCGAGTTTATTTCGATACCTGGTATGCTAAAAACTGGTCTTTATGGAATGATATTGTGATCTTACTTAAAACGGCTAAAGTAGTTTGTAAGAAAACAGGGGCCTATTGATGAAGCGAATTCTCATCACCGGCGGTTCCGGCTTCATCGGTTCCGCCCTCATTCGATATATCATTAATCATACTCAGGATTCTGTTATCAATGTTGATAAGCTGACCTATGCGGCAAATCAATCATCCTTAAAAGAGATAGAAAATAGCCCTCGGTATGCTTTTGAAAAAGTTGATATCTGTGATCTTAAGGCGATAGAAAGCGTTTTCGAGAAATATCAGCCTGATGCGGTGATGCATTTGGCGGCAGAAAGTCATGTTGATCGTTCTATTACGGGAGCGGCTGATTTTATTCAAACCAATATTGTTGGCACTTATACGTTGTTAGAAGTTGCTAAGAATTATTGGTATACCTTAGACGAAGCTAAAAAAACGACCTTTCGATTTCACCATATTTCTACTGATGAAGTGTATGGGGATTTATCCTTTTCTGAACCAGCCTTTACTGAACATTCCCCTTATCATCCGAGTAGCCCTTATTCAGCCTCAAAAGCGGCGAGTGACCATTTGGTACACTCCTGGCATCGCACTTATGGTTTGCCGGTGATTATCACAAACAGTTCCAATAACTATGGGGTTTATCAGCATGCTGAAAAGCTCATTCCTTTAATGATTTCAAATGCGCTGATGGGGAAGCCTTTGCCAATTTATGGTGATGGGCAGCAAATTCGTGATTGGTTATTTGTGGAAGATCATGTTCAAGCCTTATATTTAGTTTTAACAAAAGGCCGAGTCGGAGAAAACTATAATATCGGTGGAAATTGTGAAAAAACAAACCTTGAAGTAGTTAAAATGATTTGTAAGCTACTCGAAGAACTTGCACCAAATAAGCCTAATCACATTAAGCATTACGAAGATTTAATTACCTTTGTAAAAGACCGACCTGGCCACGATGTGCGATATTCATTGGATTGTTCTAAAATTCATGCAGAATTAGGTTGGCAACCACAAATAACCTTTGAACAAGGACTTCGTCAGACGGTAAAATGGTACCTAGAGAAGAATAGATAAATAAAGGAGAAGAACCACATGCAAATTACATTATCAACTACTCCCGCTTCGGAGAGTTGGGGCAAAAATGCCATTTTAAGTTTTAATCAAGATCAAGCCGTTATTCATCTTAAAGATGATGAAAAATCGAACCTTGTTTTAGTTCAAAAAGCCGCACGTAAGTTACGTGGGCAAGGTATTAAAGATGTTGAGCTTGTGGGGGATGCATGGGAATTAGAAAATTGCTGGGCATTTTATCAAGGTTTTTACTCAGCGAAGCAAGATTATTCGATTGAATTTCCTCATTTAGATGATGAGCCACAAGATGAATTATTAGCTCGTATTGAATGTGGTGATTTTGTGCGTGGCATTATTAATGAGCCGGCACAAACCCTTACGCCGATTAAATTAGCTGAACGCGCGGCTGAGTTTATTTCTAAACAAGCTGAGAATTATGCCGATAAAAGTGCGGTCAGTTTTCAAATCATTTCTGGCGAAGCGTTAAAAGAGCAAGGTTACCACGGGATTTTTACTGTGGGTCGTGGTTCTATTAATCCGCCCGCTATGTTGCAATTAGATTTTAACCCGACTAATGATCCTAATGCGCCGGTATTAGCGTGTTTGGTCGGTAAAGGTATTACTTTTGATAGTGGCGGTTATAGCATCAAACCAAGTGATGGCATGAGCACTATGCGTACCGATATGGGCGGCGCTGCGTTATTAACAGGTGTGTTAGGATTTGCGATTGCGCACGGTTTAAATCAACGCGTAAAACTCTATCTATGCTGTGCAGAAAACTTGGTGAGCGGTAATGCATTCAAATTGGGTGATATCATCACGTATAAAAATGGCGTAACCGCTGAAATTCTAAATACTGACGCGGAAGGTCGTTTAGTATTAGCAGACGGTTTAATTGAGGCCGATAGCCAAAATCCACAATTTATTGTTGATTGTGCAACCTTAACCGGAGCTGCGAAAGTAGCAGTCGGTAATGATTACCACAGTGTACTTTCTATGGATGATGCGTTAGTAAATAGCTTATTCCAAGCCGCCAAAGAAGAAAATGAACCGTTCTGGCGTTTGCCTTTTGAGGATTTCCATCGTAGCCAAATCACTTCTTCTTTTGCGGATATTGCCAATACAGGAACTGCGCCAGTTGTGGCGGGTGCAAGTACTGCAACGGCATTTTTATCGTATTTTGTGAAAAACTATCAACAACGTTGGTTGCATATTGATTGTTCGGCTACTTATCGTAAATCAGGTAGTGATTTATGGGCGGTGGGCGCGACCGGAATTGGTGTGAAAACTTTAGCAAATTTATTAGTAACGAAAGCAAGTTAAGTAGGATTTTATGGTAGAACGTACTTTTTCAATTATCAAACCCGATGCAGTAAAGCGTAATTTAATTGGTGCTATTTTAGGACGTTTTGAATCACAGGGATTCCGTGTTGTTGCGCTTAAAATGGTGCAATTAACCAAAGAGCAAGCGGAAGGTTTCTATGCGGAACACCAAGGTAAACCCTTTTTTGAACCGTTGGTGGAGTATATGCTCTCTGGTCCGATGGTGGTTTCTGTGTTGGAAAAAGAAAATGCCGTAAAAGATTACCGCACTTTAATTGGTGCAACGAATCCCGCTGAGGCAGCAGAAGGCACTATCCGCAAAGACTTCGCGTTAAGTCAGCGAGAAAACTCTGTCCATGGTTCTGATAGAGTTGAAAGCGCAAAACGAGAAATTGCTTATTTCTTCGTAGATTCAGAAATCCAACCATAATTCATTTCTATAAAAAGCACTTAGTGAATCGCTAAGTGCTTTTATTTTTATTGCTTTTCAATTTTTGAGATAGTCTTTTTCAGTGGATCAATTTCAGCTCGAATATGAAAGGCTTTCGCCAAATTCTCCGCATTTAATACAGCTTTCGTTTCACCGACTGCCAGCAATTTTCCTTTATCTAATAGAACAATTTCATCACAAAATTGATAAGCCAATGAAAGGTGATGAATGGCAACAACACATGTGTGTTGCGGTGTGAGTGATTGAAGCTGTTCCATCATATCAATTTGATAATAAGGGTCGAGTGGTGCAATCGGCTCATCTACCAATAAAACGGGGGATTCCTTAATGCAGCAACGAGCGAGCTGTACACGCGCTTTTTCGCCACCTGAAAGTTGTTGAAATGGCTTATTGAGCAAATGAGTTACCGCAAATTTTTCTGAAAACGCTTGAATTTTTGACCGCTCTTTTTCTTTTGGTAACGGAGCTGCCAAGCCTAATGCAATCACATCATAAACGGATAAATCCCAATGAATTTGCGTATTTTGTGCGAGGTAAGCAATGTGCTGGCTTTTTTCGATCGCGTTCATCTTACTTAATGGCTGAGCATCAAACCAAACCTCTCCTTGTTTGAGGGACAAGATACCTGCAATGGTTTTCAATAAGGTAGATTTCCCCGCACCATTGGCGCCCATAATACCAATCAACTTACCTGATGGAAGCGTACAGTTGATGTCATTTAAGCAATAGGTTTGGGTGAGTTTTTCAATTCTAATCATAGATTTTTCTCTGTTGCGTTAATAACATCCAAATCAAGCAAGGGGCACCGATAAGTGCGGTCAATGTGCCGATGTAAATATGTGAAAACAGTGGGATATATAAAATCGCCAAATCAGCCAATAAGAGCAGTAAAGCCCCAATTAATGCACTGGTGAGGTAAAGCTGTGACGGGCGAGCTTTTAATAAAATACGGGCGAAGTGTGGTGCGATTAAACCGATAAAACCAATGGTACCGGTTTGAGGAATGGTCGCCCCGACTAATAAAGCCACACCAAAGGTGCTGATGAAAAAGCTACGTTTTGGATCCACACCCATGGTGCTCGCTGTTTCTTCACCAAAGGTGAGTAAATCTAAGTATCGGCGAGTGTGGTATAAACAGCAAATTCCCGCC
This sequence comes from Parahaemophilus parainfluenzae, assembly GCA_018366115.1. GTDB lineage: Bacteria > Pseudomonadota > Gammaproteobacteria > Enterobacterales > Pasteurellaceae > Haemophilus_D > Haemophilus_D parainfluenzae_AB. Next base: position 75,771 of record JAGZIS010000003.1, read on the forward strand.
AGAACAATAGGGAGTGAAATAAGCAGGGTATCTAATTTCGCCCACATCAATGAGCCTTGTAGCCAACGATAAAGTTCAGCTAATGCCCATGGGCTTTCCGCGTTGGAAAGCAGTAATGCGATTGCTGACCCAAGCAACATATTGACCGCTAAACCACTTAGAATCATCATCGTGGAGCCGTAGTTTTTGGCGATCAAATACACGATTAAAAAGCTCAAAAGCGCACCAATTACTCCGCCTGCTAAGAGCAGTGAACATGGCACGGCAAAATAATAAAGAATAAATACGCTAGCAGCTGTGGCCCCAGAGCTACTGCCAAGTAAGCCCGGACTCGCTAATGGATTTTGGAAAATACCTTGCATCGCATTGCCCGCTATCGCTAGGCTGGCACCCGTCAATAAAGCTAAACCAATACGCGGAAAACGAATATCCCACAGCACCATCGAGCGCATATCAGTGAGCACACCATCCGCATTTTTGAGATGGGCAAAGTCGCCGAGCTGATGATAAACTGCAAATCCGCTAATCAACAGCAACGCGAAGAAAAGTGCGGTATTTAATTTTAGTGTTTTGGTCAATGATCAATTTCCTATGTAATCTAAATATCATTTGTTAATTTGAGTTTGTCAAATCTCCCCTAACCCCTCTTTGCTAAAGAGGGGAATTATTATGGTGATAATTTATAATTTTGGTATTCATACATAAAAATTGTAACTACGTCACCCTAGGTTAATTTAATAATGAAATCCCCCTCTTTAGCAAAGAGGGGTTAGGGGAGATTTGTCAGCTACATTATTTTAACTGTTGATAAATCTTCTCCGCCCCTTGCCACACGCCGTGATCGAAGCAATAGGTATATTTCATCGGGATGCTGACAAGCGGTTGGTTTTTGAAAAAATCTTGCAACATAGGGTGGTGCAGTAATTCGGCTTGTGCATTGTAACCTTGTTTATCAGTCAGTGAAATGAGCACATTCGGTTGGCTTAAAATCACTTTTTCTAACGAGAAATTTTGTGCTGTAAGTGGTGTTTTTAACGGTGTTAATCCGAGTAAACTTAACAGCACGGGATATTGCGGATAATAACTTTCTACCACACCAGTTTCTGACAAAATCAGTGTATCAGTAAGCGGTCGATTTAAGTGAAAGTTTTGCGATTTGAGTTTTGTTACTAAATCAGCCGCTTTTTGCTCATTACCCAGTTGTTTGCCTAATTCTAGAATCAGCGTAAATAATTCATCAGGCGTTTGTGGGCTGTCGTTAATGGGAATAATCTTCACACCGAGCTTTTTCAGCTCTGCGACTAATTGGGGATAAAAAGTTTCATTAATCAGAATAGTTTTATCCAAATAGGGCAATAACTCGGTTAATTGCGTCTCCAGTATAGGTTTGTCGGTATTGATTTTGTCTAACATCATCAACGGTTTTTTCGAATAAGGCGACTGTGCAGCAATTTGCGAAGGTTCAGCCAGTTCGATAAGCAGTCTGTCACTGCAAAGCGTAAGCGAGACAAATTGTTCCGAAGCCTGAGCGGTAAACGGAAGGAAAAGTGCGGTTAAAATTAAGCGAGTTTTTTGCATATAGATAATGATACGCTACGCCATCAAGAATGTAAAAAGGCGTGCTAAGCACGCCCTTGTTAGTGAGTAATAATTAGAACGAGCCTTTCAACCCAACGTAAACATTACGTCCTTCTTGGCCGTAGCCAAGTACGTTTTCATATTTTTTATTGAATACGTTGTTAAGATTTGCATAAATCGTCAAGCTATCCGCCACTTTATAGTTCACGCCTAAGTTTGCCAAGGTGTAAGATGGCAATTTCACTTTATGCGTGCTGTAAGTCGGTGAATAGTAGGTATCCATGCGTTTGCCTGTGTAAGATACATTTACATCCACACCCAATTTTTCAGTGATTTGGTATGCTAAGCCCGCGTTCGCTAAATGTTTTGGACGACGTGCTAATTCAGCGCCTTTGCTGTCTCGGGTTTGAGTATAGGTGTAGTTTGCATAAGCGGTTAATGCATCGGTGATTTTACCGTTGTAAGCCACTTCAACACCTTTCACTTTGCTCTTACCTTCAAGGTTTACGGCACGGCTTGCATAAGTGGTAAAGTTGATTACTTCGCTGCTAATCGCATTTTTCACGTTGCGAGCGAAATAAGTCACATCAAAGCTATGACGACCATCATTGGTTTCAAATAATAAACCAACATCGCCACCTAAACTTTTCTCAGGTTGTAAATTCGGGTTGCCGATATAGCGCGCGTTGTAGCCGTAATATTCAGTGATCGTTGGGTTTTGAATCGCTGAACCAAAACTTGCGTGTGCTTTCACGTTATTATGTAAACGATAAGCGCCCGCGATGCGGCCAGTCCATGAGTTTTCATATTCAGAGCTGTCAGTGTAACGGCCACTAATATTTAAACTATGATCTGCATCGTGCAATAAGCGATATTCTGCTGCTAAGCTTTTCTCAACAAGTTTTTTATTGCCTGCATTGTTGAAATAAGACGAATTGAAATCGGTTTTTTGATAGTCAGTTAAGAAGCTTAAACCTTGCGTGAGAGTACCTTCACGATCGAAATTGACATCTAATTGATAGTTTGCATTGAGTTTTTTCGCATCGTAAGCCGATGTGTAGCCAACGGTATCGCTGTCAGTTTTGAGATGGCTTACCCCAACTTTGTGTTTAAGCAATTCATCATCGTTACCTAAGAAACCACTTAATTTGAATAAGGTGTCACGTGTGCGAGTGTAGTGGCCTTTTTCATCCGTTGCGCTGTTATCAAAGTTAGCAGTTTGGCTGCTGTGAGAGGTTAAGAAGTCGAAACCTTTTTGGTTATCGTCATAACCGAAACGAAGAGAAGCGTTATCACGGTGGAATTTATCGCGTTCGCTTGAACCACCAGTACTTACCGCTGTGCCATCTTGTGCGGTGTAGTTAAAGCGGTTTTTGCTGAGTGCCGAAATGCCTTTGGTGTGGTGGCTATCACCGTGTAAAGCGTAATAGAAACCGTTATTTGAGCCTGAAAGGGTTAATGAACCATCTACTGTGCGGTTAGAGCCTGTGCCGAAATCGTAATCAACGTTGAAGGTTTTACCTTTTTCTAAGCCTTTCTTCGTGGTGATATAAATCACACCACCCATCGCATCACTTCCCCAAAGAGCGGATTGCTCGCCACGTAGTACTTCGATGCGGTCAATGTTGCTTAATGCTAAGCCACCAAAATCAAAGCCATAGCCAGAAACTGGGTTTACTTTCACGCCATCAATAATCACGGCAGTGTGGTTTGCATCCGCACCACGTAAGAATACATTAGTTAATGTGCCACGACCGCCTGAAGTGCTCACGGCTAAACTTGGTACAGTTTTCAACACATCACCGACATAAGTCGCGCCACGTTGTGCGAAATCTTTTTCGGTTAAAACAGTAACAGATGAAGCTGTTTGATGAAGGCTCATTGGGGTAGCTGAAGCAGAATAGACGTTAATTACATCTAATTTTGCCACGTCTTCAGCCGCCGCTAATGCTGGAATCGCTAATAAAATCGCTGAAGTAATCACATTTTTTTTCATTTTAAAATCCCTAGGATAAAAGTCTGTATAAAAGCGCCAGCAGTTTACACATTTGAGGCTTGGCAAGCAAACCTATCATGATGAAAATAACTCATCATCAAAATGAATGAAATTTAAGAGAAATAAAAAATTTAAGGATTTTTCTGACCGCACTTTTTCGCCTTTATCCGCCTTATAGTTTCAAGTATAATGCCTGTATTTTTCATCACATTGTTATTAAAAAAATTATGAGTACAAAATTCAACGTAAAAACATTCCAAGGTATGATTTTGGCCTTGCAAGAATATTGGGCAAATCAAGGCTGTACCGTTGTTCAACCTTTTGATATGGAAGTGGGCGCAGGTACTTCTCACCCAATGACTGCATTACGCGCATTAGGCCCAGAGCCGATGGCATTTGCTTATGTGCAACCTTCACGTCGTCCGACCGATGGTCGTTATGGCGAAAACCCAAACCGTTTGCAACATTACTACCAATTCCAAGTGGTGATTAAACCGTCCCCAGATAATATTCAAGAACTCTATTTAGGTTCCCTTGAAATGCTCGGTTTTGATCCAACACAAAACGATATTCGTTTCGTGGAAGATAACTGGGAAAACCCAACTTTAGGTGCGTGGGGTTTAGGCTGGGAAGTGTGGTTAAACGGTATGGAAGTGACCCAATTTACCTATTTCCAACAAGTGGGTGGCTTAGAATGTAAACCCGTAACAGGTGAAGTAACCTACGGTTTAGAGCGTTTAGCCATGTACATTCAAGGCGTAGATTCTGTGTATGACTTAGTTTGGTCTGATGGTCCACTTGGCAAAACCACTTACGGTGATGTATTCCATCAAAACGAAGTGGAGCAATCAACTTACAACTTTGAATATGCGGATACCGATTTCTTATTCTACTGCTTTGATCAATACGAAAAAGAAGCGAAAAGCTTATTAGAATTAGAGCGTCCGTTACCATTACCGGCTTACGAACGCATTTTAAAAGCCGCACACAGCTTCAACTTGTTAGATGCACGTAAAGCGATTTCGGTTACAGAGCGTCAACGTTATATTTTACGCATTCGAGCATTAACCAAAGGTGTGGCAGAAGCGTACTATGCTAGCCGTGAAGCCTTAGGTTTCCCAGGTTGTAAAAAATAAGGCGAAAAAACGACCGCACTTTAAGCATAAACCCAACGATATAAGGAGAAAATGATGAAAGATTTTCAATACCCAGACGATATCTACACGGAAGCAGAAACTGATCCGAATACGCTCGCGAATTTAGGCCCATTGGCTAGATTAGCCGGTGTTTGGGAAGGTAAGCGTGGTGTGGATATCAATCCGAAAGCAGAGGGACCAGAAAAAGATCCTTATATCGAGCGTTATGAAGCCCATCCGACAGATGGTCAAACTAATGGTCCGCAACTCTATTATGGATTGCGTTATCACGCTCATATTGTACAACCGGGCGAGGTAGAAACCTTCCATGATCAAGTTGGTTACTGGTTATGGGAACCTGAAACAGGCAATATTTTATTAACGGGCAGCATTCCACGCGGCCAAACGTTTATTGCGGTTGGTAATGCACCAGCTGATGCGAAAGAATTCACCGTAAAAGCAGTACGTGGTTCACTAACAAATGGCATCATTTCGAATCCGTTTTTAGAGCGTTCATTTACCACGGAAAGTTTTGAAATGACGGTGAAATTTCATGATGATGGCACTTGGTCATACGATCAAACCACAATCTTGATTATTCCAAATTATGATGCACCATTTGAACATCGCGATCGTAACCGCTTAACTAAAATTGGCGAACCGAAATTGAACCCAACTGCGGCAGCCGAACAAGAACAAGAAGGTGAATAATGAAACCTATTCTTTATTATGCGGCAGATTGCCCTGATACAGCGCCATTTGTGGCAGAGTTAAAACGCTTGGGTGTGGATTATGAGGCCGTGGAGGTCTTATCTTCCATTCCAAATTTGAAACAATGGTTACGCTTACGTGATCGTCACGCCGCATTTGATGATGCCAAAGCGCAAGGCTATGCAGGCTTTCCAGCATTATTGTTAGATGACGACCGTGTTATTTTAGATGAATCCAAATTAAAAGAGATTTTTTAAAGTAATGAAGAAAGTCAGTTTTTTGCAATTTTTATTTAGAATTGGTGATGACTATTTAATGTTTTTGCGAAATTTAACACCCGCTGTGTTGTTTTTATCACTCACATTATTTATGTATTCTGAGCTGAATTGGGCACATTGGGCGTGGAGTAATGTGCTAGTGCTGTTTTTAAGTTTGGCTTCAGGATTTATTGCACTCAGCGTCATGGCAATCAATACCGTCGCTTTTGTACGAAAAATGCTCAAAACCTTAAGAACACTGAGTGGAGAGAGCGAACTTGATGAAAATATTGGTACGCTCGCATTATTTAAAATGCTCTGGGTGGAGAGCAACAGTAAACAACTAATCTTTTTTGCGGTAGTCAATATTGTTGCAGTATTTATGGTGTTAGTTTACGGCACCAAATATGCCTTGAATTTTTATAGCTCAATTTCAACATTAAATGATTAGGTATCGAATATGAAAAAAATAACCCTAAAATTCACCGCACTTTTGCTTGGCTCAGCTTTAGCAAGTAGTGCGTTTGCAACAGAAAATGGTCAAACTTCCTCAAGTTCTGATTATGAATTAGAGAAAGTATTGATTTTCAGCCGACACGGATTGCGTTCACCAGTGGAAAAAGATCCGCAAGAAATGGCGAAATATTCCCCTTATGAATGGGCAAAATGGAATGTACCATCTGGCTATCTCACTGCAAAAGGGACGGTGCTAGAAACCTATTTCGGACAGTATTTAGGTCAATGGCTTGCAGATAAAGGGTTACTAACAACAGAACGTTGTGCATCGGGCGAAGGCATTTTTGCTTATGCAAATGGTGTGCAACGCACCATTGCAACAGGGCAAGCGATTGTTTCTGGTGCATTTGCGGGCTGTAATGTTCAACTGCAACATCACGGTAAAATTGGTTCAGAAAAAGATCCAATTTTTAATACGCAGGCGCATAATCCAAGTCAAGCCTTGATTGAATCTGCAAAAAATAATGTTGATTTAACCGCTTTACAGCAAAAATTAGCACCAAATTATGCGCTATTAAGTGAAATCATCGATTACAAAAACTCACCAAACTGCTTGCAAAAAGGCGAGTGTGATTTAGGTGGAAAAGTTGGCGAATACAGTATTAAAGACGGTAAGTCGGTCAAGATTACTGGCTCTATCAGCACCGGGAAGAAAATTGTCAGTGCATTATTGCTCGCGCATTATGTGGGTAAGCCTGATTCAGAAATTGCAAATGGTCGTGTGGATAGCCAAGAAAAATGGCGTGCAATTAACGAAATTAAAAATGAATATTACCGCACGTTATTTAAAAATAACGAAGCGTTAGCACAAAATGCATCATACCCGCTATTGGCATTTATTCAGCAACAGCTAAATAGTGAAAACAAAATTAACTTGTTGGTTGGACACGATTCTAATATCGTCGCTCTGCTTGCCGCACTGGGTGTTGAGCCTTATGAGTTGGATGATTCGTTGGAAAATATCCCAATCGGTGGCAAGTTGCTATTTGAAGTGTGGAAACACAAACCCAGTGGTAAGCTCAAATTTAAGTTGGATTATGTTTATCAAACCACTGAACAGCTGATTAATATCACGCCATTAAGTTTATCAACACCACCAAACCAAACCGCCTTAACTCTCAAAGGCTGTGAAAAAGATGAAAAGGGCTTCTGTGATTACGAACGTTTTCAACAGGTGTTGAGGGAGAGCGTTGAGAATGGAAAACGATTATAAAATAAATAATGCATGGCAAATGTAGAAAATGCTTTTACTAATGAAATTATTGTATTAGTTTAACGCACCAAATAGTAAATGGTTGTAGTGGGAAATCTAGGATTATTAGCTTTTAAAAGCATATTAATTTTTAAAAAGTAAAGTATGCCTAAACATCTGAACAATAATTTATAGTATAAAAAATTTTAATGAACTAGCCATGTTATCTAATAGAATGAGAATTCTAATAGGAGAAGTTAAATGAGACTAAATATCCAAAATTTTGGAATAATTGAATCAGCATCAGTAAATATAAACGGACTAACTGTTATATGTGGTGAAAATGATTCTGGTAAAAGCACTATCGGAAAACTATTATTTGCAATGATTAAAGCTAGCCAAAAGTATGAAGAGGAACTTGGTGAAGGAGTAATATCGCAAATATTTTTGAATTTATCAAGAATTAGTGTCTTATTATTGCAGGGAGATAGAGATGAATCTTTAAGGAACATTAGCATTTATTTTAGACGGTTAGACCCAGATGAAATATTGTTAACAAAAGACTTATCGTCTCTATATTCTATAATAGATGATAATGTTTCAGATTTATCTTTAAAAAATAAAATTTATGAATATATTTCAAAGATAGATATATTAATTCAAAATACTCCGAATGAGAAAAAAGCTAAAGAGAATGCTTTAAAAAAAGCATTATATTCTGAATTCAAAAATTTCAGTCATAAATCATCAGAAATTAAATTAAATGATTTAAATAACGATACTATTATAAAGTTTAATTCTGATAAAAAAGGTGTTTCAAATATTGTTTTTGATAAGCCAATGCTACTAGATGATGTAACATATATTGAGAATCCATTTATTCTACAGTTTAGAAGAATGTTTTTAAATGCAATTACTTTGCTTGATGAAAGTAATACAACTAGAAGTTGGGTCAGAGAAAAAGTATCTTTACATTTAAAAGACTTGGCTAGAAAACTAAGTGTTCTTGACCCTAAAACAATAGAGTTTTCAGAAAATAAGCTTCAGAAATTATCAAATAATATTTCTGAACTTATCGATGGGAGTTTTTATTATGATGAAGAACAAGATGATTTTATTTTGAATAGGAATGGACATGTTTTTTCATCAATGAATATAGCATCTGGGATAAAGGCTCTAGGACTTTTTAATTCTCTTCTAAAGGGTGGATTTGTTAATGAAAGAAGCCTCCTTATTCTAGATGAACCTGAAACTAATCTGCATCCTAAGTGGCAAAATGAATACGCAAAATTATTGTGCAATCTTGTCAAGTCTAATATAAAAATAATTATTGCCACACATAGTCCATATATGATCTCTGCTTTAGAACACTATTCTAAGGATATAGAAAATAAAAATTTTTATTGGGCTAGAAAAGACTATAGTGAATCAGTGATTTTTGAAGATGAGACATCTTCTATTATGGAAAATATAGTGCAAAAATTTGCGGATGCATTTAATGAAATAGATTAGATTATGTTTGATGGAATTATTAATAAGTGTTCTTCTTTTTTAGAACCAATATCAGAAATATCTAAAGCAGATGATAAACCAAAATTTATTGAATCTGATTTTAAGCTCATTAACTTTGACAAAGTTGCCAAGCAATTTGGGGACGTTTTTAGATCTCCAGATGCCCTTTGGTTTAAAAAAAATAATATTGTTTTCATTGAGTTTAAAGATAGAAAGATTTCATGCGTGAAAGTTAATGATAAGTGCAGCAGAAATAAAATACAGAAAGGTGTAAAAGGAAAAATATATGAAGGAATATCTTTACTATCATATTTATTAGATGATCCAGTAGAAAGTATTAATATAGAGTGGTATTTAGTTTGCAACCCTAAATTAAATATAATTAATAACCCTGTACACAGTGTGATACAAGATATAGTTGCTAGAGAAAGTTCATCTGATATAGATAATTTGAGAACAAAATCTATTAGAGAGACTTTAGAAAAATGCTTTTTACCATTATCTAAAATAAATATAAATATTAAATTTGAAATAATCTTATCAGAGGATAAATTAAATGGATTTATCACAAATATAGAACAAAGCCCATAGTTTAATTGTTTATAAGAGAAACAAAATGACAACCCAAAACTTCCTAGTAGAAATCGGCACAGAAGAGCTGCCGCCAAAAGCTCTCAAAACATTAGCAACCTCTTTTGCGGATAACGTTGAGGCGGAATTAAACCAAGCAGGTTTAACCTTCGACAAAATCGAATGGTTTGCGGCACCGCGCCGTTTAGCGGTGAAAGTGTTGAACTTAGCCACACAACAACCGAGTAAAGAAATTGAAAAACGCGGACCTGCAGTATCAGCAGCTTTTGATGCGGAAGGTAAACCAACTAAAGCGGCAGAAGGCTGGGCTCGAGGTTGTGGCATTACTGTTGAGCAAGCAGAACGCATTGCAACTGATAAAGGCGAATGGTTAGTTCATCGTGCAAAAATTGAAGGTCAACCGACCAAAAACTTACTTAACGATATTGTCGCAAATGCGTTGGCGAAATTGCCAATTCCAAAACCAATGCGTTGGGCTGACAAAACCGTGCAGTTTATCCGTCCGGTTCATACTGTGACTATGTTGTTAGGTGATGAGTTAATTGAAGGCGAAATTTTAGGTGTGGCAAGTGCGCGCACTATTCGCGGTCACCGTTTCTTAGGCGAGAAAGAATTTGAAATTCAACATGCCGATCAATATCCAAAATTATTACGTGAAAAAGGTTCTGTAGTAGCCGATTTCAACGAGCGTAAAGCAGAAATTCTTGCAAAATCTCAAGCAAAAGCGACCGCACTTGGCGGCGTGGCTGATATTGAAGAAAGCCTGCTTGAAGAAGTAACCTCGTTGGTGGAATATCCAAACGTCTTAGCGGCGAAATTCGAAGAACGCTTCTTAGCGGTGCCTGCGGAAGCCTTGGTTTACACCATGAAAGGCGACCAAAAATATTTCCCGATTTATGACAAAGACGGCAAATTATTACCGCACTTTATTTTTGTCTCGAACATCAACCCAGAAGATCCAACCGCGATTATCGAAGGGAACGAAAAAGTGGTTCGCCCACGTTTAACTGATGCGGAATTTTTCTTTAAAACTGACTTAAAACAAAAACTGGTTGATCGTTTACCACGTTTAGAAACCGTGTTATTCCAACAACAACTGGGTACATTGAAAGACAAAACTGACCGTATTGAACAACTTGCAGGCGAAATTGCAAAACAAATTGGTGCAGACGAAGCGAAAGCAAAACGTGCCGGCTTACTGTCAAAATGTGACTTGATGACCAACATGGTATTCGAATTCACCGATACACAAGGCGTAATGGGTATGCACTATGCTCGTCATGACGGTGAAGATGAAGAAGTCGCAGTAGCATTAAACGAACAATATATGCCACGCTTTGCGGGTGATGAATTACCAAAATCACTCGTTGCAAGTGCGGTCGCTTTAGCAGATAAATTTGACACTTTAACGGGGATCTTCGGCATCGGCCAAGCACCAAAAGGTAGCGCTGACCCATTTGCATTGCGTCGTGCGGCATTAGGTGCGTTACGAATTATCGTAGAGAAAAACTTACCGCTAGATTTAGAAGATTTAGTGAAAAAATCAGCCGCACTTTTCGGTGATAAACTCACGAATAAAAATGTGGTTGCCGATGTAGTAGATTTCATGCTTGGTCGTTTCCGTGCGTGGTATCAAGATGAAGGGATTGCAGTGGATGTAATTCAAGCCGTATTAGCCCGTCGTCCAACTCGCCCAGCTGATTTTGATGCACGTGTACGTGCGGTTTCTCACTTCCGTACTTTAGATTCAGCGGAAGCGTTAGCGGCGGCGAATAAACGTGTAAGTAACATCTTAGCGAAAGCGGATGCGGCAATTGGCGAGATCAATTTGACCGCTTGTGTAGAGCCAGCAGAAAAAGTCCTTGCTGAAGCGGTACTTGCATTACGCACTGAAGTACAACCGCTTATCGCACAAGGCGATTACACTGCAGTATTAGATAAATTAGCGAACTTACGCGCACCGGTAGACAGTTTCTTTGATAACGTGATGGTAAATGCTGAAGACCCAGCATTACGCCAAAACCGCTTAGCGATTTTAAGCACGTTGCAAGGCTTGTTCTTACAAGTGGCGGATATTTCGGTATTGCAATAATGAATCTAAAAAAGGATGGTCAATTTTCCAACGACCATCCTTTTGTATATAGACTTCAAATGATTATTTCTCTATAATCAACCGCACTTTCCCCCCTTAGCTCAGTCGGTTAGAGCAGGCGACTCATAATCGCTTGGTCACTGGTTCAAGTCCGGTAGGGGGGACCATTTTACAGAGATCGCATTAGGCGGTCTTTTTTATTGCCTTTCTATAACGCGTTTTAGGCGTTATATCCTTTCAATAATTCAGCCCAATTTTCTTCATTGAATTGAATATTCATTCTGCCGACTTCTTTGACAAAAGAGCGGTGTAATCTTTCCAAGTTGCCTTGTTTCCAAGAATCTCCTGATTTTTGACCGCACTTATCGAAATCAATGAGCCAACATTTTTGCTCATTTCCGAGTTGTTGAACGAGAATATTGTGAGCGTTGAGATCCGTATGGCAAATTTGTAAATCATGTAACTGGCGAATTAATTTGCCGATGGCTTGCCAGATATCATTAGGCAGCTGCTGGGTTTGCAAAAGTGCGGTCAGATCTTGGGCATTTTCGATCTTTTCAATCAAGATATCCGCTTGGTAGCAAATTCCTAATTTGCCTTTTTTAACACGTGCAGCAATCGGTTTGGGTACGGCTACACCTGCTTGATGGAGTTGATTTAAAAGCTGAAATTCCGCCACGCTACGTGTTTCAGTCAATGATTGAAAACGATAGCGATCTTTGTTGAACTTTCCCCATAAACCACCGCGATAATAATGACGAAGGGCAGTGTTTACACCAAATAGATCTTTTGTATTCAGGAAGTAGGTTGTGCCGCGTCCTTTGGCTGAACCGGTAATACGTTGTTGTTTTTCCCAAAAATCCGATTCAAAAAACGAAGCGGGCTCTGTTGGTTTTTCCGTGAGATTAAAAAGAAAGAATTGATTATCTTGTTGGAATTCAAGCATTTTAGTTGAACCGAATAATAGAAAATGCCTTCATTCTACTTTAAAATAGACGGAAATTAAATGCGCGAGGAATTCAAATGTCCCATTCTCCACTTTTTACCTCTCCCCCTAAATCACTTTGTATTTTGCGTTTGTCTGCTGTGGGCGATGTTTGTCATGCACTTGCTGTAGTGCAGCATATTCAACGTCATTGGCCGCAAACGAAATTAACGTGGATTGTGGGTAAAACAGAAATGGGCTTGCTTTCTGGTATTGAAGGCGTGGAGCTTGTCCCTTACGATAAAAAGAGCGGTTGGAAAGGCGTGTGGAATTTATGGATGTTTTTGAAAAACAATCAATTTGATGCGCTTTTGAATATGCAGACAGCATTTCGTGCTTCGATTATTTCTCTTGGTATTCAAGCGAAATATAAAATTGGGTTTGGCAAAAAACGTTCTCGAGAAGGACAGTGGTTGTTTGTGAATCGTCGAGTTCAAGATCCGAAAACGCCTCATGTGCTAGACGGCTTCATGGCTTTTGCCGATTATCTTGGTGTTCCACCGGCAGAAATGCTTTCTTGGAAATTGGCGATCTCTGATGCAGATCGCGAATACGCCAAACAGTTTATTGATCCTACACGTAAAAATCTGATTATTTCTCCTTGCTCTAGTAAAGCCGAGAAAGATTGGTTGGTGGAGCGTTATGCGGAAGTGGCAAATATTGCTCATCAACATAATGTGAATGTGATTTTTTGTAGCTCGCCGGCAAAACGCGAATTAGAAATGGTGAAAAAAATTATCGCACTTTGTGATTTTCAACCAGTTGATGCTTCTGGAAAAACCAGTTTGAAACAACTTGCCGCATTAATTCATCAAGCAAATTTAGTGATTTCGCCCGATTCTGGTCCGGCTCATATTGCGACCACTCAAGGTACGCCAGTGATTGGATTATATGCTTACCACAACCCATTGCGCACCGCACCTTATCATAATCTGGATAATGTGGTGTCAGTATATGAAGAAAATGTGCAAAAAGAACAAGGAAAACCTTCAGGTGAATTGCCTTGGGCGACTAAATTAAAAGGCAAAAATTTAATGGCTGAAATTCAGGTAGAGCAAGTGGTGGCTCAGATGAGAGCGTTGAATTTATTTTAAAGTGCGGTCAATTTTAGAGATAAAAAAAGCCCTCAAATGAGGGCTAAAAGAATCATAAAGTTCCTTGCGAATTATTCGCCTTTTTGTGCATTGTAAGCTTCTAATGCACGAAGAGAGTAGGTGTAAGCTGCACCTGCATTTAATGCGATAGACATCGCTAATGCTGCTGCCACTTCTTCTTCAGTTGCACCTGCTTTCACTGCTTCATCAGCATGTACGCCAATGCAGCTTTCACAACGTGTTGTTACGGCAACTGCTAATGCAATTAATTCACGGGTTTTGGCATCTAATACGTTACCTTCTGCCGCCGCCGCACCTAATGCGCCGTAAGCTTGTAACATTTTAGGGTATTTTTTACCTAATGCACCGAATGATTTTTTAACGTGTGCTACATCATTTTTCCAATCTGCAAACATTGTTTTTCTCCTTAAATTTAGTACAAATTTCGAGAGGAATTATAAGCAGATTAGCGTATGATACTTGTCAAATTGTCTTAACTTTTAGACGGAAAATCTCACAATGGATTATTTAGATAAATTAACACAGCTGGCGCAAGTGCGCGGGGAAATTAATATTCGCTGCTTGTTTCAAGGAGATTGGCAAGTCGAACATCAGCCAGATACGGCGGAATACCAAGGTTTATTTCATTTAATCGAGCAAGGTGAGTGCTGGGTAACCTTTGCGGGAAAACAGTTTCATTTGAAGAAAGGTGATCTCTTTTTTCTCCCTCAAAATCGACCGCACTTTTTGGGCAGTTCTCAACAAAAAAGAGAGAATAGTCTACAGAAAGAGCAATCAAATGCACTTTTTAATGTCCATCAAATAGGAGCAGGTACGCCCGATCTGAAGATGTTTTGTGGGACGTTTTATTACCAAAAACCATCATTATTAATTGATTCGTTACCAGACTATCTACATCTTTCGCTGCAAAATACGCCTGTGCAGCCTTTGGTTTCACTTTTTTTACAAGAAGCTGAGAAACCGGAGCAAGGCACAAAATCCGTGATCGACGCGCTATCAAATGTGTTGTTTATTTATATTTTGCGTCATGCTCAACAAATAGGTTTGCTTAATCAAGGCTTATTAGCCGCGTTGCAGGATAAAAGACTGAATCAAGTCCTTGAAAAAATCCTGTTTTCACCTCAATTAGATTGGAATATTGAGCAATTAGCAGAGTTGGCCTCCATGTCGCGTGCGACCTTTATGCGGATCTTTCAACAGCAATTAGGGATGCCCCCAGGAAAATTTCTCACACAAGTGCGGTTAGAAATGGCGGCTGTTTTATTGAAAAATACGCAAAAGACCATTTTGGCAATCGCCCTTGAAGTAGGGTATCAATCAGAAGCACATTTTAGTAAGGCGTTTAAAGCAATTTATGGGCTTTCACCAAGCCAATTTCGCAAAACTTAGCCCATCGTTTAAAATTTGCGCTATAATGACCGCACTTTAGGCGGCTCTGTTGCCTTTAATTTTTTAAGGTATTGTTATGTTTAATAAAATATTTTCATGGTTTGAAAACCGTTTAAATCCTTATCCGAAAAGCAATCCAACGACGCCTGAAAAAGGCTTGTTCCGTTTTATTTGGTCAAGCATTGATGGTATGAAAGGTTGGATCTTTTTACTCGCGGTATTGACGGTCGGTACTGGTGTGATGGAAGCCTTACTTTTCCAATTTATGGGATTATTGGTAGATTGGCTCGGCGCTTATTCACCAACCACACTTTGGCAAGAAAAAGGGCATTTACTCGCCGGTATGGCAGCCTTGCTTATTTTCAGTATTGTATGGTCATTTGTGGGCGTGAATGTGCGCTTACAAACGCTACAAGGGGTGTTCCCAATGCGTTTGCGTTGGAATTTCCACCGTTTGATGCTAGGACAAAGCTTAAGTTTCTACCAAGATGAATTTGCAGGCCGTGTATCGGCGAAAGTGATGCAAACCGCCCTTGCAGTGCGTGATACCGTCATGACCATTGCGGATATGTTGGTGTATGTTGCCGTCTATTTTATTACTTCAGGTTTGGTGCTTGCAGCTTTAGATACTTGGTTTTTAGTGCCGTTTTTCTTATGGATTGTGGCATTTGTGACTATTTTACGTTTGCTTATTCCTCGTTTATCGAAAACAGCACAACGACAAGCCGATGCACGATCTTTAATGACAGGACGTATTACGGATGCTTACTCAAATATTGCAACGGTAAAACTATTTTCACATGATGCGAGAGAAGCGAATTATGCGAAACGTTCCATGGAAGAATTTATGGTCATCGTGCATGCACAAATGCGTTTGGCGAGTTCATTAGATACCTTAACTTATGCAACCAATATCTTCTTAACGTTAAGTACTGCGATTTTAGGTGTGGTGTTATGGCAAAACGGTCAAGTCGGTGTGGGGGCGGTGGCGACTGCAACTGCGATGGCGTTACGTGTAAATGCTCTTTCTCGTTGGATTATGTGGGAGTCTGCTCGCTTATTTGAAAATATCGGGACAGTGAATGATGGTATGGCAACGCTAACCAAACCGCATACCATTGTCGATAAGCCAAATTGTGTTGCATTAGAAGTGAAACAAGGTGAAATCAAATTTAACGATATTTCGTTTGCCTATTATCCGAATAAACCGTTGCTTAACCATTTTAATCTCACCATCAAACCGGGTGAAAAAGTGGGCTTAATTGGTCGTTCTGGTGCAGGTAAATCAACCATTGTGAATTTACTTCTACGTTTCTATGAAGCGCAAGAAGGTTCAATTACTATTGATGGTCAAAATATTTTAGATGTAAGCCAAGAAAGCCTTCGTAGTCAGATTGGTCTTGTAACACAAGATACTTCACTTTTACACCGTTCTGTCCGCGATAACATCATTTATGGTCGCCCAACTGCGACAGAGGAAGAAATGATCAATGCGGCTAGACGTGCGGAAGCGGCAGATTTCATTCCTTATCTCAGCGATGCTCAAGGCAGAAAAGGCTATGATGCCCATGTTGGTGAACGTGGGGTGAAACTCTCGGGTGGACAACGCCAGCGTATTGCCATTGCGCGTGTCATGTTAAAAGATGCGCCAATTTTACTCTTGGATGAAGCGACCAGTGCGCTAGACTCCGAAGTGGAAGTGGCGATCCAAGAAAGTCTCGATAAGATGATGGAAAATAAAACGGTTATTGCGATCGCTCACCGTTTATCTACCATTGCGGCAATGGATCGTTTAATCGTGTTAGATAAAGGACAAATTGTTGAGCAAGGGACTCACGCAGAGTTGCTTGAACAAAATGGCCTTTATGCTCGCCTTTGGAAACATCAAAGTGGTGGCTTCTTGAGTGAGCATGCCGAGTAAAACACAGGAAAAAATGACAGCACTTTGCAAAGGCATAAATCTAGAGAAAGTTTAGATAGCGATTGAACTTTTCTCATAATTAGTGCGAATTTCCTTTGACTATTTTATTGACAACAGGTAATATTCGCACCCTATGCAAAAGGTAAAACTACCCCTAACCGTTGATCCGGTTAAAGACGCTCAACAAAGAATTGATTATGATGGTTATTATACCGCTAGTCAGTTAGTGCGTTTAGCTGAATCTACGGGGAAAGTGCTCAGCGATGCACAGGTAACATTATCGTTTTATATTGATCCACAAAAATTAGTGGTGATGAAAGGGCAAGTACAAGTTGATGTCGAATTAGAGTGTCAACGTTGTGGCGGGCCATTCAAACAAACATTGGAATGTCATTTTATGTATAGTCCAGTGGCTAATTGGGATCAGGTTGATGACTTGCCGGAAATTTATGAGCCAATCGAATTTAATGATTTTGGTGAAATAGATTTACTTGGTGCAGTGGAAGACGAACTTATTTTAGCTCTACCGCTTGTCCCAATGCATTCATCTGAACACTGTGAAGTGTCCGCGCACGAACAGGTTTTTGGCGAATTGCCTGAAGAATTGGCAAAAAAACCGAACCCGTTCGCTGTATTAGCTAATTTAAAGCAAAAGTAAATTAAATTTAGGAGTATAGCCAATGGCTGTTCAACAAAACAAAAAATCTCGTTCACGTCGTGATATGCGTCGTTCACACGATGCATTAACTACTGCTGCAGTATCAGTGGATAAAGCAAGCGGTGAAACTCACTTACGCCACCATGTAACTGCTGATGGTTACTACCGTGGTCGCAAAGTGATCAATAAGTAATTTTACTTATAAGGTATTCACTTGAACCGTCTAACCTTAGCGTTAGATGTGATGGGCGGGGACATTGGTCCCCGTATTACTATCCCCGCATCTCTTTCAGCGTTGGAGGCAGATCCAATGCTTTCTTTAGTGCTGTTTGGCGATAGCCAACAAATTTCCCCTTTACTGGAAAATGCACCTTCTTCCCTTTTAGAACGTATTCAAATTCATCATTGCACTAAGACTATTGATAACAATCAAGGTATTTCTCATGCATTGCGTCATAGCAAAGGCACGTCGATGCGTTTAGCTATTGAAATGGTTCAGAAAGGCGAGGCGCAAGGTTGTGTCAGCGCAGGAAATACGGGCGCATTAATGGGATTGTCAAAGGTTCTCTTACAGCCTTTAGAGGGGATTCAACGCCCAGCGTTGGTATCCTTATTACCATCGATGACGGGTGATAAAACCGTGATGTTAGATTTAGGTGCGAACATAGAATGTTCTGCTCAAAATCTCTATGAATTTGCCGTCATGGGCTCGATCTTTGCCGAAAACCGATTGAACGTAGTTTATCCACGCATTGCCTTACTCAATATTGGTGTGGAAGAAATTAAAGGGCATCAATCCATTCGTGAAGCTGCGAATTTATTAGAAAAATCGACCGCACTTAATTATACCGGCTTTATTGAAGGTAACCTTTTATTAAATGGTGTGACTGATGTGATCGTGACTGATGGGTTTTCGGGAAATATTGCATTAAAAACCCTTGAAGGGGCAGCTAAAAATCTGTTATCTCTTCTGAAAGGAAAAGAAAAACAGCCTATTTTTAAATCGCTTGCCAAATTTATTCTGCGTTTTTTCTTTAAAGATGCTTATCATCGCTTGAAACGCATTAACCCTGATGAATATAATGGGGCGTCTTTACTCGGATTAACGGCTGTTGTGGTGAAAAGCCATGGCAGCGCAAATGTGGATGCATTTGCTCGTGCAATTGCGGATGCAGCTTTGCAAGCTCGTTTGCAAATTCCACAAAAAATCTTGGCGGGTTTACAACGTTATTAATTAATAAGTTTTGATATGATGAATAGTAGAATTTTATCCACCGGTAGCTATTTGCCGAGCCACATTCGTACCAATGCGGATTTGGAAAAAATGGTTGATACTTCAGATGAATGGATCGTGACGCGTTCGGGCATTCGTGAACGTCGTATTGCAGCAGCAGATGAAACTGTCGCAACAATGGGATGTGAAGCAGCCAAAAAAGCACTTGAAATGGCCAATCTTGATCCTCAAGAAATTGAGTTGATCATCGTTGCGACAACCAGTGGTTCTCACGCTTATCCAAGTTCAGCTTGCCAAGTTCAAGGTTTATTAGGTATTGAAGACGCGATTTCTTTTGATTTAGCAGCGGCTTGTACCGGTTTTGTTTATGCTTTAGGCGTAGCGGATAAATTTATTCGTTCAGGTAGCGTGAAAAAAGCCCTTGTGATTGGTGCAGATCTTAACTCGCGTAAATTAGATGAAACCGATCGTAGCACTGTCGTGTTATTTGGTGATGGTGCGGGTGCCGTGATCTTAGAGGCATCGGAGCAAGAAGGCATTATTTCAACGCATTTACATGCATCGCCAGATAACAATGCGGCATTACTACTTCCACAAGCTGAGCGTGGTGTGGAGAAATCTGGTTATATTGAAATGCAAGGTAACGAAACCTTTAAATTAGCGGTACGTGAGCTTTCTAATGTGGTGGAAGAAACCCTTTCTGCTAATAATCTCCAAAAAACAGATATCGACTGGCTTGTGCCACATCAAGCAAATTTACGTATTATTACGGCGACAGCGAAAAAATTAGAGATGGATATGTCGCAAGTCGTGGTAACGCTTGATCGTACAGCGAATACCAGTGCGGCGACTGTGCCAACTGCTTTAGATGAAGCGGTACGAGATGGCCGAATTCAACGCGGTCAATTGCTTCTACTCGAAGCTTTTGGCGGTGGTTGGACTTGGGGTTCAGCATTGGTGCGATTCTAATTATTTTGTTAGAATCCCGACAGAATTTAAAAGTGCGGTTAAATTTGACCGCACTTTCAACATTTAAACGATGAAGAAATAGGAAGAAAACATGAAAAAATTCGCAATGGTTTTTCCAGGACAAGGTTCTCAAGCGGTTGGTATGTTAGCTGATCTTGCTAACGAATATCCGGTAGTCACCGAAACTTTTAAACAAGCATCAGAAGCGCTTGGCTATGATTTATGGAACTTGGTTCAACAAGGTCCGGCAGAAGAATTAAATAAAACTTGGCAAACTCAGCCTGCATTATTAGCGGCATCCGTTGCGATCTTCCGTGTATGGCAAGAAAAATACCCACAATTACAACCAAGTGTGATGGCTGGTCACAGTTTAGGTGAATATTCAGCATTAGTCTGCGCAGGTGTCATTGATTTTAAAGATGCGATTAAATTAGTCGAATTACGCGGTAAATTAATGCAACAAGCAGTACCAGAAGGTACTGGTGCAATGTATGCGATTATTGGTTTAGACAATGAAGCGATTATCAATGCATGTAAACAAGCAGAGCAAGGTGAAGTGGTTTCTGCAGTAAACTTTAACTCACCAGGTCAAGTAGTCATTGCTGGAGCGAAAGAGGCAGTTGAACGTGCTGCTGCATTATGTAAAGAAGCGGGCGCAAAACGTGCTTTACCATTAGCGGTAAGTGTTCCTTCACATTGTGCATTAATGAAACCAGCTGCTGATCAATTAGCTGTAACACTTGAAGGGATTACGCTTAATGCGCCAGCAACACCAGTATTAAACAACGTAGATGTTAAAGCGGAAACAGAAAGTGCAGAAATTCGTACCGCACTTATTCGCCAATTATATAGTCCTGTTCGTTGGACTGAAACCGTTGAGAAAATGACACAAGATGGTGTAGAGGTTTTAGTTGAAATCGGCCCAGGTAAAGTATTGAACGGTTTAACAAAACGTATCGTAGCAGAATTACAAGCAACATCAGTAAATGATGTGGCATCATTAGATGCTGTTGAAGCATTATTAGCATAAAAGGGGATTAAAAATGCAAAATAAAATCGCATTAGTGACAGGTGCAACACGTGGTATTGGCCGCGCAATTGCAGAAGAATTAGCATCAAAAGGTGCATTTGTAATTGGTACCGCAACCTCTGAAAAAGGTGCAGAGACAATTTCTGATTACCTTGGCGATAAAGGCAAAGGTTTAGTATTAAATGTGGCAGACAAAGAAAGCATTGATGCCGTATTAGAACAAATTAAAGAGCAATTTGGTGATATTGATATTCTTGTGAATAACGCAGGTATCACACGCGATAACTTATTAATGCGTATGAAAGATGAAGAATGGTTCGATATTATGCAAACTAACTTAACTTCTGTATTCCATCTTTCTAAAGCAATGTTACGCTCAATGATGAAAAAACGTTTCGGTCGTATCATTACTATCGGTTCAGTGGTGGGCTCAATGGGTAACCCAGGTCAATCTAACTATTGTGCAGCAAAAGCAGGCTTGATTGGTTTCTCTAAAGGTTTAGCGAAAGAAGTGGCATCACGTGGCATTACCGTAAACGTTGTAGCACCCGGCTTTATCGCAACAGATATGACTGAAGTGCTTACTGAAGAACAAAAAGCAGGTATTCTTGGTAATGTACCGGCAGGCCGTTTAGGTGAACCAAAAGATATCGCAAAAGCGGTAGCGTTTTTAGCTTCTGACGATGCAGCTTATATTACCGGTACCACATTACATGTGAATGGCGGCTTATATATGAGCTAACCCTTTAGGGCATATATATCTGGGATTTTGTCTATAAAATATAGCAAAGCAGTTTAGTTAATGATAAAATCCCAACCGCAATGTAACTTTTTCTCTGTATGTGTTTTTACATTGCCTATTTTTTTGTGGTGCGACCACCTAAGAAATAGTTGCAACTTTATCAAAAATGCATACACTAACCGCTCTTAAATGAGTTAAAACAACAATAGGAAAAACAAATGAGTATTGAAGAACGCGTGAAAAAAATCATCGTTGAACAATTAGGTGTTAAAGAAGAAGACGTAAAACCAGAAGCTTCTTTCGTTGAAGATTTAGGTGCGGACTCTTTAGATACAGTTGAATTAGTAATGGCTTTAGAAGAAGAATTCGATATCGAAATTCCTGATGAAGAAGCTGAAAAAATCACAACTGTTCAATCTGCGATTGACTACGTTCAAAACAATCAGTAATTTTTAAGTTGGGCGATCTTTTAGGTCGCCTAATTTTTTTCTTTAAATTTCTTCTCTAAATTCTTTATTTTCAAATAAAAAAGATATCTCTAAATTTTTAAATTTCTAACCGCACTTTCCTTTTTTAATCTTTCTCAGATTTGCTTTTATTATTTAGTCCCTTTATTTTTTGATTTAAAACAAGATTTACCTTAAAAGTACTTATTATGAGTTAATTTTGATGCTAGTATTCGATCAAAATTTTTTCTAATTAACCATAAAATGATTCGGAGTATCTTATGGATTTTCTAATGAACCTCGGTGAAGGTAGCCAGTTTGCTATTCAGCTTGTTATCGTTCTTATCTGTTTGTTTTACGGGGCAAAAAAAGGTGGTATCGCACTGGGTATGCTCGGTGGGGTAGGCTTAATTGTTCTTGTTTTCGGCTTCGGCATTGAACCAGGTAAGCCAGCTATCGATGTTATGTTAACCATCCTTGCGGTAGTGGTCACATCGGCAACATTACAAGCCAGTGGTGGTTTAGATGTAATGTTACAAATTGCAGAGAAAATGCTTCGTCGTAACCCGAAATATGTCAGTATTTTGGCACCATTCGTCACTTGTTTCTTAACTATTTTATGTGGTACAGGACACGTGGTTTATACCATGTTACCAATCATCTATGATATCGCGATCAAAAATGATATTCGTCCTGAACGTCCAATGGCGGCAAGTTCAATTGCTTCTCAAATGGGTATCATCGCATCACCTGTTTCTGTGGCAGTAGTAACTTTAACCACATTCTTAGTGAATGCTAAAACCCCATTAGCAGGTTTTGATGGTTATTTAGATTTATTAAAAATTACCGTGCCTTCAACCCTTTGCGGTGTATTGGCTATCGGTATTTTCAGCTGGTTCCGCGGTAAAGATTTAGATAAAGACCCAGAATTCCAAGAGAAATTAAAAGATCCTGAATTCAAAAAATATGTTTATGGTGATAGCACATCATTGTTAGACAAAAAATTACCACAATCTAGCTGGAATGCGATGTGGATCTTCTTTGGTGCAATTTTAGTGGTAGCGGTATTAGGTTACTTTAAAGATTTACGTCCAGCTTTCGAAAAATCAGCACCAGCTCAAGTGGTTGAAATTGTTTCTGCCGATAAAGCAGTGAAATCTTTCAATGTAAAAGACGGTAAAATTGTTGCATTAGCGAAAGACGGTACATTAGTACTTGATGTTAAAGACAGCAAAGCGAAAGCACAAACAGCCTATAATAACGTTGCAATTTATAACGATAAAGGTGAAGTCGCTCAAACAATTACCGCTCAAGATAACAATGTTGTCATCACTGCGGGTGATAAAACTGAAACTATCGATAACGCTGCAATCGTACTAAAAGACACCGCGAAGAAAAAAGTGAATTTAAGTATGGTTCACGTTATTCAAATCTTCATGTTATTAGCGGGTGCATTAATTGTTATCTTTACGAAAACTGATGCAGGTAAAATCAGTAAAAATGAAATTTTCCGTTCAGGTATGATTGCATTAGTGGCTGTATTCGGGATTTCTTGGATGGCAGAAACCATGTTTACTGTTCACACACCAATGATGAAAGCAGCACTTGGTGATGTGGTAAAAGCACATCCTTGGACTTACGCCGTGATGTTGTTATTAATCTCTAAATTCGTAAACTCACAAGCAGCAGCATTAGTTGCATTCGTTCCACTTGCTTTAGGTATCGGTGTTGATCCAGCTGTTATCTTAGCCTTTGCTTCAGCTTGCTATGGTTACTACATTTTACCTACTTACCCAAGTGACCTTGCGGCAATCCAATTCGACCGTTCAGGCACAACCCACATTGGTAAGTTTGTCATTAACCACAGCTTTATTTTACCGGGCTTAATCGGTGTAATCACTTCATGTATCTTTGGTTACATTTTCACAAGCTTGTTTGGTTATCTATAATAACTAACAGATAAAAGAAAAGGCTATTCGTTTGAATAGCCTTTTTGTTTGTAAAGTACGGTTAAATTTTAGGATGTTTTATCTCAATGCTACATTTGACTTTATCATTTATTAAAATCCCACAAAACTGACCGCACTTTTGGGTTTCTTAAAATAAATTCCTGCTAAAGGTTGAAACATAGGGGGATTTATTGCGATAATCCCCATTATTTTTTGGGTGATCTTTCGGGCTACCATTTTTTCAGGTGGCCAGTTTTTATTAGGAAAGATTAAATTGAACATTATTTAAGTAAGTTAGAAGAATAACAATGGCTGAAAAACGTAATATTTTTTTAGTCGGTCCAATGGGCGCAGGTAAAAGCACCATTGGCCGTCAGCTTGCGCAACAATTGAATATGGACTTTGTCGATTCAGATGCAGTAATTGAGGAACGTGCGGGCGCAGACATTAGCTGGATTTTTGATTTAGAAGGCGAAGAAGGCTTTCGTAAGCGTGAAGAGCGTATTATCAATGAATTAACCCAATTACAAGGCGTCGTGCTTTCTACAGGTGGTGGAGCAGTGATGTCAAAAGAAAATCGTAATTATCTTTCTGCTCGTGGTATTGTGATTTATTTAGAAACCTCAGTAGATAAGCAATATCAACGTACGCAACGTGATAAAAAACGTCCTTTATTACAAGGAACAGATAACCCTCGCCAAGTGTTGGAAGATTTAGCCAAAGTACGCAATCCGTTATACGAAGAAATTGCAGATATTACTTTGCCAACAGATGAGCAAAATGCCAAAGTAATGGTTAATCAAATCGTTGATTTAATTGATAATCTAAACGGCTTAAACGGTTCACTCTAAGGATTTAAAATGTTGTGCGTAAATGTTGAATTAAAAGAACGTCGTTATCCCATTTATATTGGCGAAGGTTTATTAAAAGATGAAACCTGTTATCCGCTGAAAAAAGGGGATAAAGTGATGATCGTGACTAATCCAACCGTCGCACAATATTATCTTGAAACCGTTACAAAAACGCTAGAAAAAATCGGCTGTCAGGTAGAATCAGTATTATTGCCTGATGGCGAAAAATATAAAACGCTTGAGTCTTTAAACCTCATTTTTACCGCACTTTTAAAGCATAATCATGGGCGAGATACCACCATTATTGCATTAGGTGGTGGTGTAATTGGTGATGTGGCAGGTTTTGCCGCAGCAAGTTATCAACGTGGCGTGCGTTTTATTCAAATTCCTACCACATTATTAGCCCAAGTGGATTCTTCTGTTGGTGGCAAAACAGCCGTTAATCATGAGTTGGGCAAAAATATGATTGGGGCGTTTTATCAACCTTCTACGGTGATCATTGACACCCTTACACTCAATACCTTGCCAAAACGTGAAGTGAATGCGGGACTTGCGGAAGTCATTAAATATGGGGCGATTTTAGATTATGCCTTTTTTGAATGGCTTGAAGCACATATTGATGAGCTAGTCGCATTAAATCAACAGTCACTTCAATATTGCATTGCGCGTTGTTGCCAAATCAAAGCGGATGTTGTTGCGCGTGATGAAACCGAAAAAGGTGATCGTGCATTATTAAATCTCGGCCATACTTTTGGCCATGCGATCGAAACACATTTAGGCTATGGAAACTGGTTACATGGTGAAGCTGTTGCAGCTGGAACTATGATGGCTGCGGTGTTATCTGAACAATTAGGCGATCTTTCTTTTGAAGATGTCGCACGTTTAGAAAAACTTTTAGCGCGTGCTAATTTACCAACCGTTTCGCCTGATACCATGCAACCAGACGATTATTTACCGCATATGATGCGAGATAAAAAAGTACTGGCAGGCAAGTTGCGTCTTGTGTTGCTAAAAGCCCTTGGTCAAGCCTACGTGGCGACTGATACTGACGAATCTCTTGTGCTAAACGCGATTGAGCGTTGCACACAACATGACTAACTGTCATTGCTCTCATGTTGCGTCCGAAAAATAACAAAACGAAACCTCGAATTAAACACCGCCCGTTTTTGAAATGGGCGGGTGGTAAATTTCGTTTAACGGACGATCTCAACCGAGTCTTTCCAAAAAGAAAACAGTGTTTGATTGAACCCTTTGTTGGTGCGGGTGCTGTTTTTTTGAATTCCCATTTTGAACGTTATATTTTGGCAGATATTAATCCTGATTTGATTAACTTGTTTAATATCGTCAAAGACAATGTGGATGCCTATATTGAGGCTTGTAAGCCAATTTTCTTCGCTGAAAATGCGAATACAGCCGAGCATTATTACGCACAGCGAGATGCCTTTAATCAATCCACCGATCCTTTCGAGCGTTCGGTGTTGTTCCTTTATTTGAATCGCTTCGGTTTTAATGGCTTGTGCCGTTATAACAGTAAAAATGAGTTTAATGTGCCCTTTGGCGCTTATAAAACCCATTATTTCCCTGAAGATGAATTACGTTATTTTGCTCATAAGGCACAAAGTGCGGTCTTTTTATGTGCTGATTTTCAACAGACATTTGAATTAGCGGATAAACACAGCGTGATCTATTGTGATCCGCCTTATGCACCGCTTCCGCAAGATACCAATTTTACTGGATATGCGGGGAATGCTTTTGGTCTTGAACATCAAAAGAATTTAGCGGAATGTGCAAAGAAAGCACAAAAAGAAAAGCAAATTTCTGTCGTGATTTCTAACCACGATACAAAATTCACACGCGAGATTTATAAAGGGGCAAAATTTAAACGCGTTAAAGTACAGCGCTCGATTAGCCAATCCTCAGAAAAACGAGTCAAAGTAAAAGAATTAATTGCCATCTTTAAAGGTTAGTTTAGCAGGTTAATTCTGGATTGATTTTAATCTCAAAGCCTTTTACTTCGGGATAAGTCGGTTGAATAGCAGTGAGTAATTCGCTTTGGCGAAATAAAATTCCTTGGCGGACGACCGCACTTTTGACTTCGATAAAGAGTTTCCCATCTGTGATGGAGCCTAACCGAAAAAGTCCTTTAAATTCTTGCGGGAAAAGGCGGCTGATATTTTGGTTCAGTTCATTCAACATTAACCCTTTCTGCATGATTTTGGCAAATTGTGATCCTTCTAGCACATCAATAATATTCATGGCTTTTTGATAACGCTCATGCTTGTTTTCCACAAAAATACCCCAATAATGACTTTACGTTGAATTTCCGATACAATACACACAAATTTTGTCAGAGACAATAAGATGATGAAATCAAACAAAGGTAAAACAAATTTCTGGTCGCAGTTGCTGTTAAGCATGATTGCGATTTTTGCTTTACCTGTCGCTCAGGGATTAGAAGCACCGCCTTCATCAAATATGAGTGGCGAAAATTACCAAACATCATCTGAACAACATATGTTGATTGCGGTGCGTGAAATTCGTCAAGCATTGCAGGTTCAACCTCAGTCAACAAATCACAAAACCCATTCCAATCAAAAACACGAAAAAATTCAACCGCACTTTATTGCGTCAGAATTCCCTATTTTTGCCCCTATTCGTGCCGGCCCAGCCATCATTTAATTTTCTTTTATCTTTGAACGAGCCGATTTTTTAATCGGATGAGCCTTTTTATTTTTTATTTGAAAGAGAAATTATGAGTTTTTTAACAAAAATTTTTGGTAGTCGTAACGATCGTATTTTACGTAAATTAAGAAAACAAGTTGCGAAAATCAACAAAATGGAGCCGGCTTTTGAAGCATTGAGTGATGATGAATTAAGAGCAAAAACTGACGAATTTCGTAGCCGTTTAGCTAACGGTGAAACCTTACAACAACTTTTACCTGAAGCGTTTGCTACCGTGCGTGAAGCGGGTAAACGTGTACTCGGTATGCGTCATTTTGATGTGCAATTAATTGGTGGTATGGTGCTAACAAACCGTTGTATCGCTGAGATGCGTACGGGTGAAGGTAAAACCTTAACCGCAACCTTGCCTTGTTATTTGATGGCGTTGGAAGGTAAAGGCGTACATGTTGTGACTGTGAATGATTACTTGGCACGTCGTGATGCGGAAACTAACCGCCCATTATTTGAATTCTTAGGGATGACTGTTGGGGTGAATATCCCTGGTTTACCGCCTGAAGCAAAACGTGAAGCTTATGCGGCAGATATTACATACGCGACAAACAGCGAATTAGGTTTCGATTACCTTCGTGATAACTTAGCGCATTCTAAAGAAGAACGTTTCCAACGTCATTTAGGCTATGCCTTAGTGGATGAGGTGGACTCTATCTTAATCGACGAAGCACGTACGCCGTTGATTATTTCTGGTCAAGCGGAAGACAGTTCTGAGCTTTATATTGCGGTAAATAAATTAATTCCGAATTTAATTAAGCAAGAAAAAGAAGATACGGAAGAATATACCGGTGAAGGCGATTACACTCTAGATCTTAAAACCAAACAAGCGTATTTAACTGAACGCGGTCAAGAAAAAGTAGAAGAGTGGTTAATCGCACAAGGTTTAATGCCAGAAGGTGATTCCCTTTATTCACCAGCGCGTATTGTGTTGTTACACCATGTTATGGCGGCATTACGAGCAAACACCTTATTTGAGCGCGATGTAGACTATATCGTGAAAGATGGCGAGATCGTGATCGTCGATGAACACACTGGTCGTACTATGGCGGGTCGTCGTTGGTCTGATGGTTTACACCAAGCGATAGAAGCAAAAGAAGGCGTAGAAATTAAGAGCGAAAACCAAACTGTTGCCTCTATTTCTTACCAAAACTACTTCCGTCTTTATGACAAATTAGCGGGTATGACAGGTACAGCTGATACCGAAGCCTTTGAATTCCAACAAATCTATGGTTTAGAAACTGTCGTTATCCCAACCAACCGTCCAATGATTCGTGATGATCGTACGGACGTCATGTTTGAGAATGAAGAATACAAATTTAATGCGATTATTGAAGATATCAAAGACTGCGTTGCTCGCAATCAACCGGTTCTTGTGGGTACCGTATCAGTTGAAAAATCTGAAATGCTTTCTCAAGCGTTAGATAAAGCGGGCATCAAACACAATGTATTGAATGCAAAATTCCACGCACAAGAAGCGGAAATCGTTGCTGAAGCGGGGGCACCAGGTGCAGTAACCATTGCAACGAATATGGCAGGTCGTGGTACCGATATTATCCTGGGTGGTAACTGGAAAGCTCAAGTGGCAAAATTGGATAATCCAACACCAGAGCAAATTGAGGCAATCAAAGCTGAGTGGGAGAAAAATCACGAGATCGTGATGCAAGCCGGTGGTTTACATATTATCGGGACAGAACGTCATGAATCCCGTCGTATTGATAACCAGTTGCGTGGTCGTTCAGGTCGTCAAGGTGACCCTGGTTCTTCACGTTTCTACCTTTCTTTGGAAGATGGCTTAATGCGTATTTATCTGAATGAAGGTAAATTAAATATGATGCGTAAAGCCTTCACCCAACCAGGTGAAGCGATGGAGTCTAAACTTCTCGCTAAAGTGATTGCATCGGCGCAAGCGAAAGTAGAAGCCTTCCACTTTGATGGTCGTAAAAACTTGCTTGAATATGATGATGTGGCTAACGACCAACGTCATGCAATTTACGAACAACGTAATTACTTGCTCGATAACGATGATATTTCAGAGACTATCAAAGCAATTCGCAGCGATGTATTTAATGATGTGATTGACCAATATATTCCGCCACAATCATTGGAAGAACAATGGGATATTAAAGGCTTAGAAGAGCGTTTAGCGCAAGAGTTTGGTCTTGAGTTACCAATTGAACATTGGTTAGAAGAAAATAACAATCTTCATGAAGAAAACTTGCGTGAGCGCATTATTCAAGAAGCCGAAGATGAATACAAAGCGAAAGAAGCGCTTGCGGGTGAAGAAACCATGCGTCATTTCGAAAAAGGTGTGATGTTACAAACTCTTGATGAGCTTTGGAAGGAGCACTTGGCGGCAATGGATTATTTACGTCAAGGTATCCATTTACGTGGTTATGCGCAAAAAGATCCAAAACAAGAGTACAAAAAAGAATCTTTCCGTATGTTTACTGAAATGTTGGATTCTTTAAAACATCATGTGATTACGACACTTACTCGCGTGAAAGTCCGTACACAGGAAGAGATTGAAGAAGCGGAACGTGCACGTCAAGAAATGGCTGAACGTGAAGCATTAACTCATCAACCTGTAGATGAAAATACAGAGCAAGCTCAAAGCGAGGACTATTCTGATCGTCATATTGGACGTAATGAACCTTGTCCTTGTGGGTCAGGTAAAAAATACAAGCATTGTCACGGCAGTAAAGCCCGATATGCTTAGTTAAGGTAAAGAGCGGTTAAATTTTTGCGTGTTTAAAACACCGCTAAAAATGACCGCTCTTTCTACTTTCGAGATAAGGAAAAACGATGAGTAAGCCTATCATTCAAGTTGCGGCAGGGATTATTCGTAATGAATTTGGGCAGCTATATTTGACCCAGCGTTTAGAAGGGCAAGATTTTGCGCAAGCATTAGAATTTCCAGGTGGCAAAGTTGATGCAGGTGAAACACCTGAAGAAGCTTTAAAAAGAGAATTGGAAGAAGAGATTGGCATTCACATTTTAAATGCTGAGCTGTACGAACGTTTTCAATTTGAATATCCAACCAAAATTTTAGATTTTAGTTTTTATCTGGTCACTGAATGGATTGGCGAGCCGTTTGGTCGAGAAGGTCAGGAAGGTTTTTGGCTTGAACAAAGTGAGCTTGATGCAGGGCAATTCCCACCAGCCAATTTAAAGCTGATTCAGCGTTTAGTGGCTGAAAGTGTCAAATAACATTTAATCAAATTTATTTATTATGATTCCAAGTATTTTTCTGAGTTTATTTTTTATTGCGACGGTGATTTTTATCGTCAATTCGCATTATCGTTGGACATATTTTTTTGCGATTGCATTATTCGTCTTATTGTTTAGTTCAATGTTTGCGATAACCGGTCAATGGCAACGCGGATTGAATTTTGCGTCCGTACTTTTTGTGGTGTTGATGCTATTCCATCGAATGAAAATTCATTACTACAAACAACCTTTACTCATTTCAGATTTTTGGCTTGTAACAGACTGGCGAAATTGGGAAACCCTCTTACATTATAAAGGGGCCATTTTCGGCGTGTTGGGGCTATTAGGTCTGTTGGGGTATGCTATCTTTGGCTGGTCAGATGTTGAAACTGCATCTGTTGGATTTCGCGTATTTGCAGCAATACTCGCAGCAACAAGCTTTGGTTTAATGTGGTATTATTCTAAAGATCCGGATGCGACAAAAGTCTGGCTAGATTCATTGCCAGATGATGGTCGAGATGTTTTCTTAAACCTGCCAATGTCTTGTCGTGGCGTATTCTTTAAAGTGCCAGAATTTGAAGGCGATAGCCAAAAATTTAAAGAAAAACTGACCGCACTTTTAAGTGAAAAGGCAGAGAGCAAAACTGAAAGTGCAGAAAAGCCTGACATTGTGGTGTGTTTACAAGAATCAACCTTGAATCCCCATCAATTTGATTTTGATGCAGAAACCATTCCGCCATTTTCAATGTTTAATAAGCAGGAAGATACCGCATTTGTAAGTCCATTGCGCGTACATACGCTGGGTGGCGCAACGTGGAAATCTGAATTTGCTTTCCTTGCAGGGGTGCCTTCAACCGATTTTGGTGCTTTAGCAAGTGGGGTGTTTTATTCGGTTGTGCCACACTTACAGACGGGTTTTATTAAAAATCTTCGTGAGCAAGGCTATTTTTGTGTGGCATTATCGCCTTTTACGAAAGGTAACTACAACGCAAAACCTGCCTATGACCACTTTGGTTTTGACTTGATGTTACAACCACAAGATTTAGGCTATCCGGCATCAATCAGCAAAAATCTCTGGCACATTACCAGTGAAGAGATGATGTATTACACCAAGCTGATTCTGCAGAAACAGCATCCATCATTGGAAAATGTGAAACAGCCGATGTTTGTTTATGTGCTAACCATGAAAGAGCACGGCCCTTACAACACGAATATGCCAAACCATTTTAATTTGGCGAGTAAACGTTTAGGGGGAAAAGCGATTTCTTGCTTGAACGATTATATTGATCGCATTGCTAGCCT
Organism: Parahaemophilus parainfluenzae; assembly: GCA_018366115.1. Classification (GTDB taxonomy): domain Bacteria; phylum Pseudomonadota; class Gammaproteobacteria; order Enterobacterales; family Pasteurellaceae; genus Haemophilus_D; species Haemophilus_D parainfluenzae_AB. Next base: position 107,883 of record JAGZIS010000003.1, read on the forward strand.
CAATGAGGCAATCGAAGGTTTAAATGATTATTTAAAATCACGAGAAACACCTTATGTATTCGGTTATTTTGGTGATCATCAAGTCGCTTTTGATAATCAGCTTCCACCGAAAAAAGGTAATTTTGCAAATCCAGATTATGTGACTCAATTTGTAGTTAGAACTAATCGTAAGACTGACTTTGTTCAACAGCAAGATTTCTTAGATTTAGCCTTTGTTGGTGGCGTATTACTTGATGTGGCAGGTTTATCACCGAAAGATGACTTTATGCGAGCGAATATCGCTATGCGTCAGTTAAGCCAAGGGAAGCTTGAAGATGCAGAGGATATGGATTTAGTGAATAGCTATCGAAATTATCTGTATCAAGATTTAAAAATTGCGCAATAATAAAAAATCTCGGTTAACGCCGAGATTTTTTATAAACAAATTTTAACCGATAGGTCTGCCAATTTTACCCACACGTCTTGACCATATTCTTGTTTGGTGATGCGCTCAATATCGGCCAATTCTTGCAATATTTCAAAGAGCTTTTGATAGGTGAGTCGTTGTATCGCTGCCGTATAAAGATGACGACGACTCTGCCAAATTTTGAGACGGTCAAAATCCGCTTTGAGTGCCTGTGTAGGCAAACTCGTGTTAAGAGATGGATTACGCAGCTGTGGTTTGGTTAATTCTAGCAACGTGAGCAGTTCACGCTGTAAAGTACGCAATAAAATGACAGGTTGCACATCTTCAGCTTGTAAACCACGCAAAATCCGTTTTGAGCGGTTTGCTTTGCCTGATAACAATGCATCAATCCATTGGAAAGGGGTAAAGACAGAAGATTGCTCTACGACTGATTTAACGCGGTTATACGTGAGTTTGTGATCAGGATAAAGCAAATCTAAAAGCTGTAATGTTTGTTTTAATGCCAGTAGATTATTTTCATAGCTGTAGCAAAGTAGTTGAACGGCTTCCTCATCCGCTGATAACCCCATGTTTTTTGTACGATGCTTCACCCAACGAGAAAGCTGTTCTGAACTCGGTGTTTGGCAGTTAACAATAACGGCTTGTGGCTCAAGTTGATTTGCCTGAATAAACCACTCTTGTTTTTCGGCTGATTTAGACAATTTAGGCAAGGTGAGGATAAGTAAGCTATCTTCATTTAATCCACTGATAAATTGCTGAAGGTTTTTCTGCAAAAGTGCGGTCAAATTTTCAGGTAAATTGAGAATGAAAATTTGCTTATTAAAGAAGAGCCCCATAGATTGGCTGGCCTCAATTAATGCAGACCAGTCAGTATTAGTATCTATGGTGATTTGATTTTTTTCATCAAAACCTTGAAGAAGGGCGGCTTGATGAATGAGATCTTCACTTTCACCGAGTAACAGAGGGTCTGTCCCAACCAAAAAATAGACTTTCGCTAAATGGCTGTTCAGGTTAGAGGCCAGTTGCTCAGGAAAAATGCGGTTCATTATTTTCCTTGAACTTGGTGTTGCAAGGCGGCCATTTTATTAATTAATTGGCGAGCCGCTTGTTCACGCATATCATTCCAAATCACATCACGTTCAGCTGATTTTGCTAATGCAGCACGTGAGTTATCAAAGAAAGTGCGGTTGATTTTTGCAGAGATTGGATAGGTTTCTCCGTTAGCCAAGCGTACACTTGCTTCAACATCAAGGGTTAATACTTTTTCTGCTTCTCGGCCTTGTTTAAAGACTGATGCGACTTTGTCGCTTGAAGTCTGTTTATTTAAACGTAACACTGGTACACCTTGTGTTGCAGGAACAAGGTTTACGTTGTTGGTAAGCAGTTGCTTACGCATTGCCATAGACATTTCACTGTATGGGTCGCTACTTTCAAGAGCCATTGTTTTTAATTCTGCAGGAACAGCCGCACCATTATCGAAGTGCCAACCACAAGCAGTTAAAAAGGCTGTTGCCCCAACAAAGCAGATCGTTTTGATTGATTTCATCATAAAAATTACCTGTAAAATTCACCGCACTTTATTTTGTTTAAGAGTAGTTTTGTAACGCTTAGAATAAAATGCGGTTATTTTATGGATTATTGCGGTTTAACCACCACATTTAACAATTTACCTGGTACATAAATCACTTTCACGATTTGTGTATTGTCAGTAAATTTCTTCACATTTTCATCTGCAAATGCAACAGTTTTCACTGTTTCTTCATCCGCATCAGCTGCAACAGTCACTTTACCGCGTACTTTACCGTTGACTTGCACCACGATAAGTTTTTCATCTTCTACCATCGCTGCTTTATCAGCTTTCACCCATTCTGCATGGTCAATGTTGCTTTCGTTGCCTAAAGCTTTCCATAATTCAAAGCAGATGTGCGGAGTGATTGGGTAAAGCATACGCACGACTGCGCTTAATGCTTCTGCCATAACAGCGCGATCTTGTTCGCTTTCTAATGGTGCACGGGTTAATTTATTCATTAACTCCATTACTGCTGCAATCGCGGTATTGAAAGTCTGACGACGACCAATATCATCGCTCACTTTCGCGATTGTTTTATGCACATCACGGCGAAGTGCTTTTTGGTCTGCAGAAAGTGTGGTCACATCTAAAGCGGTTTTTGCAGGATTTTGACTGTATTCATACACCAAATTCCATACACGACCTAAGAAACGTTTTGCCCCTTCTACGCCGGATTCTTGCCATTCAAGCGTCATTTCTGCAGGAGAAGCGAACATCATGAATAGACGCACAGTATCTGCACCGTATTTTTCCACCATCTCTTGTGGGTCGATACCATTGTTTTTGGATTTCGACATTTTGGTCATACCGGTATGCACCAATTCACGGCCTTCTGGATCAGTCGCTTTGATGATACGGCCTTTTTCATCACGCTCAAGGGTCACTTGCGTTGGGCTTACCCAAATACGCTCGTTGGTCGGACTGGTGTAATAGAACGCATCGGCTAATACCATGCCTTGGCATAATAATTTTTGTGTCGGCTCATCGCTCGTTACGAAACCTGCATCACGCAATAATTTGTGGAAGAAACGGAAGTAGAGCAAGTGCATTGTCGCGTGCTCGATACCGCCGATATATTGATCCACCGGCAACCAGTAGTTAGCTTCATCTTTATCCAACATGCCTTCAGCATAGCTTGGTGAGGTGTAACGCGCGTAGTACCAAGACGATTCCATAAAGGTATCAAAGGTATCAGTTTCTTTTAACGCAGGCTCACCATTGAAGGTGGTTTTCGCCCAGTTTGGATCTGCTTTAATTGGGCTTTTCACGCCATCCATGACTACATCTTCCGGCAGAATAATCGGTAAATCTTCGATTGGTGCCGGTACGGTTTCACCGTTTGGTAAGGTGAGCATTGGAATTGGTGCACCCCAATAACGTTGACGAGAAACGCCCCAGTCACGTAAACGATAATTAACTTGGCGTTTACCCACGCCTAATTTTTCTAATTTGTCCGCAATACCGTTGAATGCAGCATCAAAATCCAAACCATCAAACTCAGCAGAGTTCACTAATTTACCGTGCTCAACGAAAGCTTGTTTGGTTAAATCAATTTCTTCATCAGCAAGCGGTGCGATCACTTGTTTAATTGGCAAACCGTATTTTTGAGCAAATTCAAAGTCGCGTTGGTCGTGCGCCGGAACAGCCATTACTGCGCCAGTGCCGTAGTGCATTAACACGAAGTTAGCGACCCAAATTGGTAATTTTTCACTGGTTAATGGATGAATCGCGAATAAGCCAGTTGCCATCCCTTTTTTCTCCATAGTGGCAAGGTCTGCTTCGGCCACTTTGGCATTTTTCGCTTCACGGATGAATTCAGCCAATTGAGGATTTTTTTCTGCCGCTAATTCTGCTAATGGGTGCGCTGCCGCGATACCTAAATAGCTCACACCATAGAAAGTATCTGGGCGGGTGGTATAAACCGCAACTTTTTCTGTGGTATCCGCTACATCAAACGTAATTTCCACCCCTTCAGAACGGCCGATCCAGTTACGTTGCATGGTTTTAACCATGTCTGGCCATTGTGGTAGTTGGTCTAATCCACCTAATAATTGTTCTGCATAGTCGGTGATTTTAATAAACCATTGTGGGATTTCTTTTTGTTCTACCGGAGTATCACAACGCCAGCAGCAACCTTCGTGCACCTGTTCGTTAGCCAATACGGTTTCATCGTTCGGACACCAGTTTACAGTGGAGGTTTTTTTGTATACTAAGCCTTTTTTGTAAAGCTCGGTGAAGAACCATTGTTCCCATTTATAGTATTCCGGACGGCAAGTCGCAATTTCGCGATCCCAGTCATAACCAAAGCCCAACATTTTGAGCTGGTTTTTCATGTATTTGATGTTTTCGTAAGTCCATTTTGCCGGTGCGGTTTTATTTTTAATCGCAGCACCTTCTGCTGGCAAACCGAATGCATCCCAACCAATTGGCTGTAAGACGTTTTTGCCATTCATACGTTGATAACGAGAAACTACATCACCGATGGTGTAGTTACGTACATGACCCATATGTAAACGACCAGATGGGTAAGGGAACATTGAAAGACAGTAATATTTTTCTTTAGATGTATCTTTGATGGCTTTGAAGACTTTATTTTCAGCCCAATATTGTTGAACAGCGGGTTCAATCAAATCAGGACGGTAATGTTGTTGCATAGAAAATCACCTTAAATTTTGACCGCACTTTGCGGCATATTTTGCTTTATAAAATGTGGTATAGGATAGCGTAAAACGGGGAAAATTGGTAGAAAGTGCGGTGATTTTTTTACTGATTTTATAAGAGATTTTGAATTTCAGATGGAATTAATTTGGGCGAAGGAATCCAAACTTGTTTATGTCGGTTTAATTCACCTTTTTCAAGAACTATCGAGCTTTTAGGTACTTTGAATGCTTTACTCAAAAATTTCAGCAAGTGAGTATTTGCTTGACCATCAACAGGTGGTGCGCTAATCGTGATTTTGAGTTCATCATCATGCAATCCCACAATTTGATCTTTACTGGCTTTGGGTTGCAGAATGATTTTAAGACGTAGTCCTTCAGGTGTTTGTTCGATTGCTGACATAACTAAATTTACTCACCACATTTACAATAAGGGCTGGAAGATCCAGCCCGAAAAAATAATGTTATTTTTGACCGCACTTTAAGCGGCGATAGCCCATAAAACCTGGAAGTAGTCGTAAAAGAGATTATTCAAAAATAACAGAATAATGGCGATAACCATCGGTGAAAAATCAATCGCGCCCACAGTTGGTAAAATACGTTTAATTGGTTTTAATAATGGCTCAGTAAGTTGATATAACGCATAGAATGCAGGGTTATTGCCACGATTAAACCAACTTAAAATTGCGCCAGCGATTAACACATAGAAAATGGCTATACCGATATTTTTAATCAGCCCTAATATGCCCAATAGTAGGAAGTAGTTGAGATTTAACCCGCCAAACAGAACCGATTTCAATCCGCAAAGCAAGAAGACTAAAACCAGTGCAGTAGTTTCCACTTTTTTCACCACAGGAAAAACTTTACGCAATGGGGCAATAACTGGCTGGGTTAATTTCAGCGTAAATTGAGAAATAGGATTGTAATAATCCACGTTCGCTAAGGGGAGCCATACGCGTAAAATTAACACTAAACAATACAGATCGATAATCGATCCTAAAAATAATGCAGTTTGGGAAATTTCCATTATAACCAACCTTTCCGTTTAAAATAGATATAAGGCGTAAGCGCCGCACCAATCATTAATCCAATAGCCATTGGGTAACCATATTTAAAATGGATCTCTGGCATAAATTCAAAGTTCATCCCGTAAGTAGATGCCACAAGTGTTGCCGGTAGGAACATCACCGACACCACCGAGAAGAATTTCATGATTTTATTCTGCTCGATATTAATATAACCCATTGCCGCCTGCATTAAAAAGTTTACTTTTTGGAACAATGATTCATTATGCGGTTGCAATGATTCGATATCTCGTAAGATTTCTCGTGCTTGTTCTAACTGATTTGGCGGTAAGCGAGTTTTACGCACCAAGAAACCCAATGCACGTTGTGTATCCATCAAACACAAACGCACTTTAGAACTGGTATCTTCTTGTTCTGTTAGGGTATTTAAGGCTTCATTGAAAGCTTCATCTTGCGTACCGTTTAAAATCACGCGACTTAATTTTTCTAAATCCGCATAAACGTTTTCGATAACATCGGCTAATTGCTCAATTTTGGTCTCAAATAAGTCGAGTAAGACTTCATACGCATTGCATTCCAATAAGCGTTGGCTACGGGAACGCATACGATATAAACGGAATGCCGGTAATTCACGATCACGCAGGGTGAATAAACGACCATCACGAATAGTAAATGCTACGCTTGCGAGGTCAGCGTAGTTTTCTTCGTCTTCACAATAGAAGAATGAGTGCAAGTGCAAGCCATCTTCGTCTTCGAAGAAACGTGCGGACGCTTCGATATCTTCCAATTCGAGGAATGAGGCGAGACTTTGTCCTAAGCCTTCTTGCAACATTTCACGTTCTTCCCCTGTCGGCTCCAGCAAATCTAACCAAATGGCAGAGCTGAGATCGGCTGGTTCGTCATCAATACGAAGCAAGCGGGAATCGTTAATGGCAAAAGCGTTAATCATTGGTCATACTCCTTTTGGGATTATGAAGATCCAACTGTGAACAAAAAAAGATCAAACGAAATTGGCACTAGAGAAAAGTGCGGTCAAATTTTTGTATGTTTTAAAAATGGGTTTCGTTCGATAAAAGATGCCGAAGAAAGGTAAATTGATTACCAGCGAGCTCTCGCTGATAAGAGGCGAGAGTCTAAAGCGATATTCGGTATCGACTATGACTGTCCAAAGTGTGTGTCCTTCTCGTTAAAAAATCGGTCGAATGTTACGCTTGAAAGGCGTATTCGTCAAGTGATTATTGAAAAGGACACGGCACTTTTTAATTAATTGGTATATTGATTAATTGCGTTAGTAACTTCTTGATCTTGATAAATATTATTAACAATATCTTTGAAGGTTTCGCCTAACACTTTTTGAATTTCATCATTGCTCGCATTAAATGCGCCAGACTGTGAACGAGTTGCATTGAAGGTTTTGTTGTATTGTCCGCGTGGACCTTGTACATAAACAACCGCTTGAATTTTGCTGTTCAAGGTATAACGTAAATTACCTTGCTCTACTTTAGCGTTAAATTCTTTTACATCAACAGTTACGCCAGCATTCGCATTATTCGCTTGTCCAATACGGAAACCTTTACTAACCAAATTTTGTTGCATCACCTGTTGGAAAAGTTGAGTAACGCTTGGTGAGGCGTTTAATTTAATTAGTTCGCCTGATTTAGTATAAGTTGCAATTTCTTGTTGTGGACGAGAATCGCGAGTATTAACTGTTACCACTGCTGATTGGTTAATATTCATTGATGCAGTCGGTGATTGAGGCGCAAAAGTTAAGGTATTAGATTGCGCTTGGCAACCTGCTAAAAATAATGTCGCAGTCGCCAACGTCATTGTTGATAATGCTTTGATTTTGTTTGTTACTTTCATAATTTCCTCATTGAATTAGGTTAATTTGTGTTATTCTTACAAACTTAACGCTGAATGTATAGCAAAAAGTTAGGGAGTTTATTTATGTCAAAACAACAAGAATTATTAGAGAGAATTCAAACCGAATTTCAACCGCACTTTGTTACTGTAGAAAATGAAAGCCATATGCACAGTTCAGGTCGAGGAGCCGATTCTCATTTTAAATTAGTGATTGTTAGCGATGCTTTTGAAGGCATGCGAAAAGTGCAACGTCACCAAAAACTTTACCAACTTTTTGCCGATGATTTAAAAAATGGCATTCATGCATTAGCGCTTCATCTTTATACAAAAAGCGAATGGGAAAGTCTGGGTAAAGCATTTCCAAAATCACCAAATTGTCTTGGTGTTGGACAGTAAGTATTCCCTTACGTTCCCTATATTCGATTTTCATAAGAAGAGAGAAGGTAAGAGACATTCTCTCTTTTTTATTTTTAATTCCTATTTATTTCTAACTCCTAATAAGTATGAGTCTAAAAGGTTCACAAATATTTCACAAAAAGTAAGGGCGTAAAGTGGAATAAAAGCCCATTTTTCGATAAAATAAGGTGCTTTTAATTTTCGAATTTCAATTTCTGGATGTGTAAGTCCTTCCTTACTCATCGAGGAATTAAACAGGTTTGAGTTTTTAAATTTATGTGTCAGTTAATAACGCTTTGATCTTAAAAGCGTTTTCTGGTCACGCTCAATCGTGAGATTGCTTTTAGAGTGTATGCTTTAATCGCAATCGTGTTTTTAACCTAGAAAAGTAGTGCAAACAGTATGATTACAATCAAAAAAGGCTTGGATCTTCCTATTGCAGGAAAACCAGCACAAGTAATCCATAGCGGTAACGCTGTGAATCAGGTTGCGATTCTTGGTGAAGAGTATGTGGGTATGCGTCCTTCTATGAAGGTACGTGAAGGCGATGTTGTGAAAAAAGGCCAAGTGCTTTTTGAAGACAAGAAAAACCCTGGAGTGGTTTTCACAGCCCCTGCAAGTGGTACTATCACTGTAATTAATCGTGGCGAAAAACGTGTATTACAATCTGTGGTCATTGATGTGCAAGGTAACGATCAAGTTACTTTCGCTAAATATAACGCAGGTGAGCTCAATACGCTTTCTTCTGAGCAAGTTAAACAAAACCTCGTTGAATCCGGTTTGTGGACAGCGTTCCGCACCCGTCCGTTCAGCAAAGTGCCTGCCTTAGATGCAGAACCTTCTTCTCTGTTTGTAAATGCGATGGATACCAATCCTTTGGCAGCAAATCCAGAGGTGGTGTTAAAAGAGCATTGGCAAGATTTTATTGACGGTTTAACAGTATTAAGTCGTCTATTCCCAAATAAACCATTAAATCTATGTAAAGCGGGCAATAGCAATATCCCAACCGTGGATTTGGCTAACCTAAAAGTACATGATTTTGGCGGTGTTCATCCTGCTGGTTTAGTGGGTACACATATTCACTTTATCGATCCGGTTGGTGTTCATAAAACCGTATGGCACATCAATTACCAAGATGTGATTGCTGTAGGTAAATTATTCACTACGGGCGAACTTTATGTAGAACGTGTTGTTTCTCTTGCGGGTCCGCAAGTGAAAGAGCCTCGTCTAGTTCGTACAGTAATCGGTGCTAACCTTTCTCAATTAACGGCAGGTGAGTTAAAAGACGGTAATAACCGTGTGATTTCTGGTTCTGTGCTTTGTGGTCAAACAGCAAAAGATGCTCACGACTATTTAGGTCGTTATGCATTACAAGTTTCTGTGATTGCTGAAGGTAATGAGAAAGAGTTCTTAGGTTGGATCACACCACAATCGAACAAATATTCGATTACCCGTACCGTATTAGGTCACTTTGGTAAAAAATTATTCAACTTCACTACCGCAGAAAATGGTGGTGAGCGTGCAATGGTACCAATCGGTAGCTATGAGCGTGTGATGCCGTTGGATATTTTACCGACATTATTATTACGTGATTTAATCGTGGGTGATACCGATGGTTCACAAGCGTTAGGTTGTCTTGAATTAGACGAAGAAGACTTAGCATTATGTTCTTTTGTTTGCCCGGGCAAATATGAATACGGTTCAATCTTGCGTCAAGTATTAGATAAGATTGAGAAGGAAGGTTAAAAATGGGTTTAAAAAATCTTTTTGAAAAAATGGAACCCGCGTTTTTACCAGGCGGTAAATACAGCAAGCTTTATCCGATCTTTGAATCGATTTATACCTTGCTTTATACACCAGGTACGGTAACGCACAAAAACACTCACGTTCGTGATGCGTTAGACTCAAAACGTATGATGATTACGGTTTTCCTTGCGTTGTTCCCTGCGATTTTTTACGGGATGTATAACGTGGGTAACCAAGCGATCCCCGCTTTAAATCAATTAGGCAATTTAGATCAATTAATTGCTAACGATTGGCACTATGCGCTTGCAAGTTCATTAGGTTTAGACTTAACCAATAATGCAACTTGGGGCTCAAAAATGGCGTTAGGGGCGATCTTCTTCTTACCAATTTACTTAGTGGTATTCACCGTTTGTACAATTTGGGAATTATTGTTCTCAGTGGTGCGTGGTCATGAAGTAAATGAAGGGATGTTCGTTTCAACCATTTTATTTGCGTTAATCGTTCCACCAACATTGCCATTATGGCAAGCGGCACTTGGTATCAGCTTTGGTATCGTAGTAGCGAAAGAAATCTTCGGTGGTGTAGGTCGTAACTTTATGAACCCTGCGCTTGCTGGTCGTGCATTCTTATTCTTCGCTTATCCGGCTCAAATTTCCGGTGACTTAGTATGGACTGCGGCAGATGGTTTCTCTGGTGCAACCGCACTTTCACAATGGTCTCAAGGTGGTCAAGCAGCATTACAACACACTGTAACCGGTCAACCTATTACTTGGATGGATGCATTCATCGGTAATATTCCTGGTTCAATGGGTGAGGTTTCAACGCTTGCGTTATTAATCGGTGGTGCGTTAATTGTATTCACCCGTATTGCTTCTTGGCGCATTATGGCTGGTGTCATGATCGGTATGATTGGTACAGCAACTTTATTCAACTTAATCGGTTCTGATTCTAACCAAATGTTCTCAATGCCTTGGCATTGGCACTTTGTATTAGGTGGTTTTGCACTTGGTATGATATTCATGGCTACAGACCCTGTATCAGCTTCATTTACCAACACGGGTAAATGGTGGTACGGTGCGTTAATTGGCGTGATGGCGGTATTAATTCGTACAGTGAACCCAGCTTATCCAGAAGGGATGATGTTAGCGATTTTATTTGCAAACTTATTTGCACCAATTTTCGACTACATCGTGGTTCAAGCAAATATCAAACGTCGGAGAGCAAGAACAAATGGCTAAATTTAATAAAGATAGCGTTAGCGGTACAGTTACCGTTGTTGTGTTGCTAAGTTTAGTGTGTTCTATCGTGGTTTCTGGTGCTGCAGTAGCATTAAAATCCAAACAAGATGAACAAAAAGCACTCGACGTTCAACGTAACATTTTAACTGTTGCTGGCTTAATGAAAGAAGATAATGCATCAGTAATTAAAGACACTTACAGCAAATTTATTGAACCACGTTTAGTGGATTTGCAAAGTGGTGATTACGTTCAAGCTTCAGCAGAAGAAATTAATAAATTTGAACCTAAAGATGCCGTTAAAGATCCAGCTAAAAGCCAAGCTATCCCAGCTGAGGCTGATAAAGCAGGAATTAAAGTTCGTGCAAATCAAGCACGTGTTTATCTTGTAAAAGATGAGCAAGGCAATGTAACCCAAGTTGTATTACCAATGTATGGTCGTGGTTTATGGTCAACCATGTATGGTTTTGTTTCTGTTGCACCAGATGCGAATACTATCAAAGGTATTACTTACTATGATCAAGGTGAAACAGCCGGTCTTGGGGGCGAAATTGCGAACCCTCGTTGGCAAGCACAGTTTGTCGATAAAAAATTATTCGATGAACAAGGTAACCAAAAATTCAAAATCTACAAAGGTAGTTCTGCTGCAGATAAAGAGCACGGTGTAGATGGTTTATCAGGTGCAACTTTAACCAGTAACGGTGTTCAAGGTTCATTTGATTATTGGTTCAGCCAAAATGGCTTTGGTCCATTCTTAGCGAAATTTAAAGCAGGAGAAATCAAATAATGGCTGATGCAAAAGTAAACTTAAAAGGTCTTTTATTCGATCCTATTGTTAAAAATAACCCGATTGCCTTGCAAATTTTGGGTATCTGTTCTGCATTAGCGGTAACGACCCAATTACAAACAGCGATCGTTATGGCGATTGCGGTAAGTTTGGTAACCGGGTTCTCCAGTTTGTTCATTTCATTGATTCGTAACTATATTCCAAATAGTATCCGTATCATTGTGCAACTGGCGATCATCGCATCTTTGGTAATCTTGGTTGACCAAGTATTAAAAGCTTATGCTTATGGTTTATCTAAACAACTTTCTGTATTCGTTGGTCTTATCATTACAAACTGTATCGTAATGGGCCGTGCAGAAGCGTTCGCGATGAAATCACCTCCGCTAGAAAGCTTTGTTGATGGTATCGGTAATGGTTTAGGTTATGGTGCGATCTTATTAATTGTTGCAACATTACGTGAACTAATCGGTTCTGGTCGTTTATTTGGTTTCCCTGTATTCCAAACAATTCAAGACGGTGGTTGGTATCAACCAAACGGTTTATTCCTTCTTGCACCAAGTGCGTTCTTTATTATTGGCTTCGTTATTTGGGGCTTAAGAACGTGGAAACCTGAGCAACAGGAGAAATAATCAATGGAACATTATATTAGCCTATTCGTGAAGGCGATCTTCATTGAAAACATGGCGCTCTCTTTCTTCTTAGGGATGTGTACTTTCCTTGCGGTTTCTAAGAAAGTTTCTACGGCATTTGGCCTAGGTGTTGCGGTAACAGTAGTACTTGGCATTGCGGTACCAGCGAACCAATTTGTGTATGAACATGTATTAAAAGATGGCGCATTGGTAGAAGGTGTAAGCCTTGAGTTTTTAAACTTCATTACCTTTATCGGGATTATTGCGGGTCTTGTTCAATTACTTGAAATGACTTTAGATAAATTCTTCCCAGCACTTTACAACGCATTAGGTATCTTCCTTCCACTTATCGCCGTAAACTGTGCGATCTTTGGTGGTGTATCTTTTGCTGTACAACGTGAATACACTTTTGCAGAATCTGCAGTTTATGGTGTGGGTGCAGGGTTAGGTTGGATGTTAGCAATCGTTGCGCTTGCAGGCTTAACCGAAAAAATGAAATATGCCGATGTACCGGCAGGCTTAAAAGGATTAGGGATTACCTTTATTACTGCAGGCTTGATGGCGCTTGGCTTTATGTCATTCTCTGGAATTCAGTTATAAGGAGGCATAAATGAGCGAATCTTCAATTTTATTATTAGGTGTTGCGGCATTTACGGTTATCCTTTTAGTGCTCGTTGCGATTATTTTATTCGCTAAATCAAAATTAGTGGATTCTGGTGATATCACCATTTCTATTAATGACGATCCTGAAAAAGCGATCACTTTACCAGCTGGTGGCAAATTACTTGGTGCATTAGCAAGTAAAGGTATTTTCGTTTCTTCTGCTTGTGGTGGCGGTGGCTCTTGTGGCCAATGTATTGTGAAAGTGAAAAGTGGTGGTGGTGAAATTCTCCCAACTGAACTTTCTCATATTAATAAACGTGAAGCAAAAGAAGGTTATCGTTTAGCTTGCCAAGTGAATGTAAAAGGCAACATGGACGTTGAACTTCCAGAAGAAATCTTTGGTGTGAAAAAATGGGAATGTACTGTTATTTCTAATGATAACAAAGCAACCTTTATTAAAGAGCTTAAATTAGCGATTCCTGAAGGTGAAGAAGTTCCTTTCCGTGCGGGTGGTTATATCCAAATCGAAGCTGATCCACATACGGTTTACTATAAAGATTTCGATATTCCAGAAGAATACCATGAAGATTGGGACAAATACGATTTATGGCGTTATGTGTCTAAAGTGGACGAGCATATTATCCGTGCTTACTCTATGGCTTCATACCCAGAAGAGAAAGGCATCATTATGCTTAACGTGCGTATTGCAACGCCTCCACCACGTCAACCTGATGCACCTCCAGGTCAAATGTCTTCATACATTTGGTCATTAAAAGCCGGTGATAAAGTGACAATTTCAGGTCCATTCGGTGAATTCTTTGCGAAAGAAACCGATAACGAGATGGTCTTCATCGGTGGTGGTGCGGGTATGGCACCAATGCGTTCTCATATCTTTGACCAATTAAAACGTTTACACTCTAAACGCAAAATGTCATTCTGGTATGGTGCACGTTCTAAACGCGAAATCTTCTATCAAGAAGACTTTGACCAATTACAAGCCGAAAATCCAAACTTCGTATGGCATGTAGCACTTTCTGATGCATTGCCAGAAGATAACTGGACAGGTTACACCGGCTTTATTCACAACGTACTTTATGAAAACTACTTGAAAAATCATGAAGCACCAGAAGATTGTGAATACTACATGTGTGGACCTCCAGTGATGAACGCTGCGGTAATCAAAATGTTGAAAGACCTCGGTGTTGAAGATGAAAACATCTTATTAGATGACTTCGGTGGTTGATTTTAGTTAATCAAAACATCATGAAAACTGACCGCACTTTGTGATGAAGTGCGGTCAAAATTTAAGGTGTTTTTAGAAAATTTTCTATGATTACAGGTAAATTTTGTTTAGTTTGCTAGTAGTTCACAGATTTAGGAAATCCAGATGAAAAAATTAATAAGCGGTATCGTGGCGGTGGCAATGGCATTAAGTCTTGCAGCCTGTGAAAAAGAAACAAAAGTTATCTCATTAAGTGGTAAAACAATGGGAACAACTTATCATGTTAAATACCTTGATGAAGGCTCAATGAAAGCAACATCTGAAAAGACGCATGAAGAAATTGAAGCTATCTTAAAAGATGTGAACGCGAAAATGTCCACTTACAAAAAAGATTCGGAATTGAGTCGTTTCAATCAAAATACCCAAGTGAATACACCGATTGAGATTTCAGCAGATTTTGCCAAAGTATTGGCCGAAGCGATTCGTTTAAATAAAGTGACTGAAGGTGCATTGGATGTAACTGTTGGCCCTGTCGTTAATTTATGGGGATTTGGCCCGGAAAAACGTCCAGAAAAACAACCTACACCAGAACAATTAGCTGAACGCCAAGCTTGGGTTGGTATTGATAAAATTGCCCTCGATATGAGTGCTGCCAAACCGACATTAAGCAAAGCACTTCCTCAAGTTTATGTCGATTTGTCCTCGATTGCTAAAGGCTTTGGCGTTGATCTGGTCGCTGAAAAGTTAGAACAATTAAATGCTCAGAATTACATGGTTGAAATCGGCGGAGAAATTCGTGCGAAAGGAAAAAATATTGAAGGCAAACCTTGGCAGATCGCAATTGAAAAACCAACTACAACAGGTGAAAGAGCGGTTGAAGCTGTCATTGGATTAGACAATATGGGAATGGCAAGTTCTGGCGATTATCGAATTTACTTTGAAGAAAATGGTAAACGCTTTGCTCATGAAATTGATCCGAAAACAGGTTATCCAATTCAGCATCATTTAGCCTCAATTACGGTACTTGCACCAACTTCAATGACTGCAGATGGCTTATCAACAGGGTTATTTGTGCTTGGTGAAGACAAGGCGTTAGAAGTGGCTGAGAAAAATAATCTTGCCGTTTATTTAATCATTAAAACAGATAATGGTTTTGTGACAAAATCATCCTCTGCTTTCAAAAAATTAACAGAAACAAAAGAATAGTTATGCAAACTTTATTTTTTACTTTAATCGCTTTCGTCGCAATTATATTGTTGATGTCTATCGGATTTATTATCAAAAAACAAAGTTTAAAAGGCAGCTGCGGTGGTTTATCTACCCTTGGTATTGCCAAAGCTTGTGATTGTGATAAACCTTGCGACACGCTTCAATCAAAATTAGATGCGGGCGATAAACAAGCAAAAGCCGAATATGAACAAAAATTTGCGAAGAAAGACGATGATTCGCAATTTTATGAAGTGAAGTAGTTCCATTTAACGTTGTGATGAGAGAACAGTATGCCCTATGTCAATATTAAAGTGACCGGTGGAGCAGAGGCGCCGACAGCTAAACAAAAAGCAGAGTTAATTGAAGGTGTCACCCATTTATTACAGAAAGTGTTAAACAAAAATCCCGAAACAACAGTGGTGGTTATTGACGAAGTCGATATGGATAACTGGGGGATTGGAGGGAAAACGGTAACTTCTCGACGTTCCAATGAAGTGATCATGCCGTAACCTGTATGAAAGTGCCCGAAATTGTCGGGCATTTTTACTCTTACTTGATTTGCGGTAGAATGCCCAATTATTTATTTAGTGGAACATTTATTACTAAACTATGAAATCACAAACCTACGAAAAACATTTTCCGAAACTCTCTGCAGAACAACTTGCCGAAAATTCCACTAAAAAAGTGATTTGCGGTATGTCCGGCGGGGTAGATTCTTCGGCGTCTGCCTTTATTCTTCAACAACAAGGCTACCAAGTGGAAGGCCTGTTTATGAAAAACTGGGAAGAAGATGACGATACCGATTATTGTACAGCCGCAGCGGATCTTGCTGATGCACAGGCAGTATGCGACAAGCTAGGTATTAAGCTACATAAAATCAATTTTGCGGCGGAATATTGGGATAACGTGTTTGAACATTTCTTAACAGAATATAAAGCTGGTCGTACGCCAAACCCAGATATTTTGTGCAATAAAGAAATTAAATTTAAAGCATTTTTAGAATATGCAGCTGAAGATCTTGGTGCTCATTACATTGCAACAGGGCATTATGTACGTAGGGCTGGTGATGATGAAAATGCAAAATTATTACGTGGTTTAGATGCTAATAAAGATCAAAGTTATTTTCTTTATACCTTAAGCCATAAACAAGTGGGACAAAGTTTATTCCCCGTTGGTGAAATTGAGAAGCCCATTGTTCGCGCTATTGCTGAAGAGCTTGGCTTAATTACGGCGAAGAAAAAAGACTCTACCGGTATTTGTTTTATTGGTGAGCGTAAATTTAAGGATTTCTTAGCTCGTTACTTACCGGCTCAACCTGGTGATATTCGTACTGTTGATGGTGAAATTATTGGTCGCCATGATGGTTTGATGTATCACACGTTGGGACAGCGTAAAGGGTTAGGCATTGGTGGTTTAAAAAATGCGGGTGATGAGGCTTGGTATGTGGTAGATAAGGATGTTGAAAATAATGAGCTTATTGTCGCTCAGGGGCATGACCATCCTCGTTTATTTTCAAAAGGTTTGATTGCTAGCCAATTACATTGGGTTGATCGCGAGCCAATTCGTGAATTAGTACGTTGCACGGTTAAAACACGTTATCGCCAACAAGATATTCCTTGTGTGATTGAACCGATTGATGATGAAACTATTCGAGTGATTTTCGATGAACCTCAATCAGCCGTCACACCAGGACAATCTGCCGTATTTTACCTTGGTGAAATTTGTTTGGGCGGTGGGATTATCGAAGAACGGATTAAATAACCTAACAAAAAAGGCTTGGGATCCCAAGCCTTTTTCTTTGCGAAATTATTCGCCCAAACGCTCTTTAATACGAGCAGATTTACCTGAACGTTCACGTAAGTAGTAAAGTTTAGCTTTACGTACTGCACCTTTACGTTTAACA
>JAGZIS010000016.1:0-23975 GCA_018366115.1 Parahaemophilus parainfluenzae
AACTTGTAATTTCGCTTTACCGTCTTCTTCGATAACTTTAGTGGTTACACTACCGTCACCTTTAACTGTTACAGTTTCACCAAGTTTAGCTTTAACATCGTTACCATTTTCGTCGGTTAAACCAAAACCACTATCAGTGATATTGCTGATGCTTTCTTTTAAGTCACCTACATTAACTGCATTGTTTAATGTGTCGCCTTCAGCATCTTTTAACGCAACTTTAGTTCCATCTTTTTTCAAGCCACTATCAACATTTGTGATCT
Organism: Parahaemophilus parainfluenzae; assembly: GCA_018366115.1. Taxonomy (GTDB): domain Bacteria; phylum Pseudomonadota; class Gammaproteobacteria; order Enterobacterales; family Pasteurellaceae; genus Haemophilus_D; species Haemophilus_D parainfluenzae_AB. The sequence continues at coordinate 264 of JAGZIS010000016.1, forward strand.
GTTTATCACCTGCATTGATACCACCTTTAGTAACGCTTGGGCCTCCAGTGATAGTTAAACCACCATTGTTCAATGCTGTATCGCCAATAGTTACAGAACCATCTTGAGTTAAGTTTACATCTTTAGCTAATTGAACTTTCAACTTGCCATTGTCGTTATTCACACCAATGTTGTTTTCAGTCAATTGGTCTTTATCCGCGCCACCAACGATATCAACCTGTTGGTTAAGTTTTTTCGCGATAACTTTAGACGAATCTGTTTGACCATCATCACCTGCGAATTTCAGACCATCATTAAGTGTTGCAACATCTTCTTTGATGGTTTTATTTGGATCTTTTGGATCTTTATATTCGTAAACGATACGGTTTTTAGTTTCACCAGCTGCGCCATCAACACCTGCAGGGCCTTGATCACCTTTGATAGAAACGCCGTTTGCACCGTCTTTACCATTTAAGCCAATAGAACCATCTTTACCGTTGAGCACAACTGCAGAACCGTCTTTACCGTTCACACCAATTTGTCCATCAACGCCATCTTTACCAGGTTCGCCTTTTTGACCAACCGTTACTTTATCTGCAGTAATATCTTTTGCTAGACCAACAACAACTTTGCCATCTTTAGTCATGGTTTTGATGTTAGTTGCATCATAGCGATCATCAGCTTCAGTTCCCTCACCTACAATCTCAAGTTTTTCACCCAAGTTTTTGTGGATAACTTCAGTCGATTGTGTACCAAAATTTAAACCTTTTTTAGTTAAATTATTGGTAACCTGATCGCCAGTAGCTTTTAATTGTTCTTCCGTTGCCGCACGTCCTTTAGTGGCAAAATCAGAACCATCAATAGTTTTGTTAGTTAAGCCAGTAATATCACCAGTTTTCGCATCCAATTTGATTGAATTGTCACCTGCAACATTAACAACTTGATCTCCAGCAAATTCAACTTTACCGTTACCATCTTTGTTCGTGATTGAAGTGATGTCTTTCAATGCACCTTCAACATTCACTTTGTATGGATCTGCGCTTGTACCAACACCTGTTACAGTTGTGTTCTTACCATTTTCAATAATGGTTTTAGAGCCTTTTAACTGTTTAACGGTTACAACATCATTATCATCTGTACCCTCTTGGACATTTTTGATTTGCTTGTTGCCACCATCAATACCGTCTTTAGTAATGCTTGGACCGTTATTGATTGTTAAACCATCTTTGTTAATGTTTAGAGTGTTATCACCAAACTTAATTGAACCATCGTTAGTTAAGTCGATATCTTTAGACAATTGAACATTTAACTTACCATCTTTGCTATTCACGCCGATGTTGTTATCAGTTAATTTATCTTTATCTGCACCACCAATGATATCTAACTGCTCATTTAATTTCTTAGCAATAACTGTGCTGTCATCACCTTTAAATTTCAGACCATCATCCATTGTTGCAACTTCACGAACAATATCTTTGCCGTCTTTGCCTTTAATTGGATTACCGTCTTTATCTTTCGGTGTGTAAACAATACGTTGTGATTTATCGGTACCTGGCTCTTGGTTCACTAAAGTTTGTGTGCCATCATTTGTTGAGATATCAACAGATTTACCGTCGCTACCATCTGCGCCTTTAGGACCAGTTAAACCGATGTGACCAACGCCATCTTTACCTGCGATAGATACCGCATCTTTACCATCTTTGCCAGTGATTCCGACTTTACCATCTTCACCTTTAGCACCATTTGGACCAGTGATAGTTACACCATCTTTACCATTAGCGCCATCTTTACCATTAACCACAACTTTATCTAAGTTAGTTAAGTTGCTATCTAAGGAATAGGTATAAGTATGATCATCACCATTAAGCGTTTGTTTAACTTTTAAGTTTTTACCCGCATCAAAGTTTACAACTGCACCCGGTTTCACTTTAGTTGCGGTTGATGTGCCATCAAGTTCACCCGTTGATTTAGTTGCATTCGCTAACCAACCACTGTTATTGATTGCTTCAACGACAGTTTTCACGGTTGCTAAGCCATTATCACCTTTAACGCCAGGTTTGCCATCTTTACCGTTTGCACCGTTTTCGATCTCACCAACGTTTACATCATATTTAACTACACCATTTTCATCTACTGATGCTGTCGTAAAGTTACCGTTTGTGAAATCTAAACCTTCTGATACTTTAACTTTTTTCTTAGTTGTAGCATCACCATTAGATTTATATGCTAATTCTGCATCACCTAAGTTTTGTGCAATAGCATTAACGGTATATGTTTTTTGCCCCGTTGTTGCATCAGTATCTGTATCAACAGTTACATTTTGTCCAGCTTTAACAACTGAACCTAAACCAGTAATGACCTTTTTACCAGCATCAGTAATATTGCTTAAGTCATTTTTCGCAACACCTGTGATAACAGCTTTTTCATTTGTAACATCTTGGCCATTACCATCTAAATAAGTCATGGTTACGTTGCCGCTATTATCTACTGCATACTCACCTGGTTTAATATGACGTTCAGCTGCTTTCACTGCATTTAATTGGCTAACATTCACAGCATCGGTATCATTTGTACCCGCTTTCACGTTTGTGATTGCTTTATTACCTGCATTGATACCGTCTTTAGTCACGCTTGGACCATTATTGATTGTTAAACCATCTTTGTTGATGTTTAGGTTGTTATCACCGAACTTGATAGAACCAGTATCAGTTAAATTCAAGTTTTTCGCTAATTGAACTTTTAACTTACCATTGTCGTGATTTACACCGATATTGTTGTCAGTTAAGTCAGTTTTAGTTGCACCACCAATGATATCTAACTGCTCATTTAATTTCTTAGCGATAACTGTGCTGTCATCACCTTTAAATTTCAAGCCGTCTTCCATGGTTGCAACAGTATGTTTGCCTTTGCCATCTTCGTAAACAACACGAGAGATGCCATCTGCACCATTTTTACCATCAACACCATCGACACCTTTCTCGACTTGGATATCTACGCGGTTTGTACCATTTTTACCATTAGTACCATCTTTACCATTTAAGCCGATTTTGCCGTCTTTACCATCTTTACCGGTAACAACAACATTTTCAACTTCAATGTCTTTGCTTAATGAATAAGTATAAGTATGGTTATCACCATTAATTTGTTGTTTAACGGTTAAGTTTTTACCAGCATCAAAGTTTACAACTGCACCCGGTTTCACTTTAGTTGCGGTTGATGTGCCATCAAGTTCACCTGTTGATTTAGTTGCATTTGCTAACCAACCACTGTTATTGATTGCTTCAACAACAGTTTTCACAGTTGCTAAGCCATCATTACCATTGACACCAGTTTTACCATCTACACCATTTGTGATATTACCAGTCTTCACATCATACTTGACCACACCATTTTCAGCTACTGATGCAGTGGTGAAGTTACCATCAGTGAAATCTAAACCTTTATTTAATGTGACAGTTTGCTCATTTGCACCATTTGCTTTGTATTTAATATTAAATGCATCAGCTCCCGGTACATTCGCTTTTACTTTATATGTAGTACGACCTACAGCATCAGTTGTATTCGTTACAGTAACAGAACTATCAGCGGCTTCAACGATGGTTCCTAAACCAGTAATCACTTTTTTGCCATCATTATTGATGTTAGAAAGATCATTTTTAGCCACACCAGTAATCGTTGCTGTCATACCATTAACAACATTACCTTTACCATCTGTGTAAGTTAAACTTACATTACCATCGTTACCTACTGCATAAGTAGTGTTAGTAATATGTTTTTCATCATCTAAATTAGCAACAGTTTTATCACCATATTTAATACGATCTCCCTCGTATTTAATTGTGGTATTACTAGTGTTATCGCCAAGTTTAATCTGTTTGGTTTCAACACTGTTTAAACCTTTAAGATCTTTTGCTAATTTAATTGCTAAACCACCTGTAGCAGCACTTGAATTTTTCTCACCAATAACACCAATGTTATTATCAGTTAATTGCTCTTTATCAGCACCACCAGTGACATTCAATGTTTCGCCTAATTGACGATTTACTGTTACATCTGCATTATCACCTTTAAAGTTTAAACCTTTAGCAATATTCTCTGCATTCTTGGTGATATTTTGCGCATTTTTAGTAATGTTTTGTGCATTATTTGCGATATTATTCGCATTGTTAGTCACATTTTGGTTAGTTGCGTGAAGCTGTGAACCATTTACGGCATCTTTACTGTCTGCAGAAATTTTACCATCTTCTACATTAGTAATTTTCTTATTGCCAGCATTAACGCCATCTTTAGTTACGCTTGGACCATTTTTAATAGTTAAGCCTTTATCATCTAAAGAAGTATTGCCAGTAGTGACATTAGTGAAAGTGACATTTTCTTTTGTCGCAACGGTTAAGTTTTTCTCATTTTGAGTAATCTTAATGTTATCTCCAGCTGTAAATGTAACGGTATCACCCATTGCAACTTTTTTCTCAGCATTACCGCTTACTTCACCGGTACCTGTTTTCGCTGCTGTAATTTTCCAGCCTTGCTCAACACGTGATGCTACGGCATATAATTGAGAACCATTAATCGCATCTGTTGAATTAGCTTCTACATGACCTGCAGCTACATTTTTAATTTGACGCTCGTTGCCATTTTCACCAACGCTTACAAAACGACCTGCGTCTGTTGCTTTACCAGCAAAATTATAGGTGTGACCATCAATATCTTTATTTTCTACTGTTTCAGTTGCATGCGAACCATCAGCTTTAGAGCTATCACCCAAGATCACTGAACCATTTGTCGCAGCGGTAATATTTGCACCAATTGCAACGGTATTGTTGCCATTTACTTTCGTATTATGACCGATAGCAACTGAATCTACAGCAGCAGCGTTTGTTCCTGTTGATTCACCTAATGCAATAGAACCTGCACCTTGTGCACCTTTATTATCGTAGTTACTACCTGCAGTTTTTGGAGCAATTGTTGAGTTAACACTTACATAGTTTGTTTGTGCCAATTCAACTGCTTCTTTTACCGTGTGAAGTGTTTGATTCTTAATTTCAAAATCAGGTGCTTTATAGGTGTATCGACCATTACCATCAACGGTATAACCATTGTAATTTGGTCCAGCGATAGATTTCGCAAGGTTATTATTCACTTCTGTTAACTGTTTAACATTCACCGCATCGGTATCTTCACGACCAGCTGCAAGGTTAACTAAACGACGTTCTTTACCTTTATTAGCAATCGCTACCACACCATTTTCGATATCAAAGCTATCATTCGTGTATTTTGCGTTAGGATTTTTAATATCTTCTTGATTGATAATTGTGCCATTACCTAAAGCTAATGAGTTATTCGCATTAGATTGTGCACTTTCACCGATAGTCATTGCACCTTTTTTAGTTGCTTTAGAATCTTTACCAATAGTAATTACATTTTCATGTAAAGCTTGAGCATTACTACCGAAAGCAATTGCATTTGCTTCACTTGCATTAGCATTAGAACCAAAAGCTGTAGAATTTACTTTATTCGCTTTAGCCCCAGAACCGAATGCAATGGCATCTTTATCTAAGGATTGAGATTCAACCCCAAAAGCAATAGAGTTCTTTTTATCTGCTTGAGCAAGATAACCAAATGCAATTGAAGATTCACCCCTAGCACCAGCTTGTGAACCAAAAGCAATTGCTTTATCTGCAGCACCCGCCGCATCAGGATTCGCTACTCTATCTTTTAGATAAGCATCTCTTTCAACTTTAAATTTACCTGTAGATGCAGCAGAACCAAACGCAAATGAATCATCACCATTTGTTTTTGCACCTGAACCAATAGCTACAGAACGAACACCATTACTTTGAGTATTCTCTAACCCATTGTATTTAGTTTTTACCGTACCGGAAGCTGACGCACTCTGTTGTAAAACGTTACCAATCGCAATAGATTGATCCCCTTTTGCCGTTGCAGAAGCCCCCATCGCAAAGCTAGATTCACCTTGAGCCCAAGACACAGAACCAATTGCAACAGAATAATTACCATTTGCAGCGGCTTGTCTCATCATAGCTAAAGAGTTAATACCACCTGCACGAGAAGCTGTACCAATCGCCGTTGCACCCACTCTATCTGAACGAGCATATGAACCGATCGCTACCCCTAATCCATCACTTGCATTAGCGTAATCACCCACGGCAACACTCGCTCGACCATCAGAACTCATAGCATTACTGTGATTACCAATTGCAATTGGGGAGGCTAATCTATTTGCTTCAATAATTAGTGATTCACCCCATGGATCTACGCCACTTGATGTACTATCTTTGTCATCATAAGATTTATTACCTGGATTATAGTAGTTTAATGGTCTTGTCCCTGCTGCAGAATAAGTTCCAGCAGGATTTGCATTTGCGCCATATTCAGATGCATACCCACCATTCATACTACCAATTGCTACATATGCATGCGCAGCAAGTGGCGATAACGCAAATGGTATCGCAAGTGCGGTTGTTTTTAATAACGTTGAAACGGCTGAAGAGGTTTTCTTCACGCTAGAAACTGAAGACACCGGTTTTACTTTTGATAATTCAGATACAGCGACCCATACTTGGCTAGAACTACACCAAATTACCTTAAAAATTTTGTTCATTTAATTCATCCTTATAAAATTAGAATCATAAAAATACTGCTAGAATTTGTTACATTACAAATAACTGATCATTATTCGCATAAAATATTATAGCTCAATCTTCAGCCAATAAAACAGAATTTACCAAAATTTACATTTATTGACATAACATTCAAAGAAAAAAAACTAAAAATACATTTCCAAATTAAATATTTAATTACAATAACTATTAACCAGTTAACTAGCAAAGGGAAAAAGTTTGCCGATTTAACTTTTCACCTCCTTTTTTGTTTGTGTAGAAAAGATATTTTTTCTTTGTAAAAAACTGAAAATAATCACATGTACAACCCATGCTGAAATGATTGCAATCAACAGATCAATGGGGTAATGCATCCCTAAACGCACTCGACTAATCAACATTAATACGCCCCAAATTGTCATCGCTCCAATAAGCAATTCTGCTTTAAAAGAACGATTGCCCAATAATTGGCTAAACCCTACGGCTAACATAAGCCAAGTCGCTGCGAAAATAGAATGCCCTGATGGAAAAGAATAACCCGTTTCATCTTCATAATGCGCTTTTAACCAGGCTGGCGTATCTGCTTGTGTAGAATAAAATTTATCCACTAATTTTGCACGCTCTGAACGATCTTGATGATAAAAAGCATCTGTAGTGCTTTCTGTTTTTTCCGCTAAATAGACAGTGAAAGGACGCGGCTCAGCAAAAACCGTTTTTAAGCCCGTTTTAATCACTTGTGTAGATAATACCGACAAGCCCATTACAATCACGCCCATAATCCACTGTTTACGATTTTCAAAAAGAAAACGGAAAAGTAAAGCAAACACACCACAGGTAATTAAAGCATAAGGCACACTACCGGTTTCGGTTAAAAGATAAAGCCAATAATCCCATTCCATTAATTGGTTATTTCCATGCCAATGATAAGCAAAACCCCAAACAAAAAATGGTACAAGACAAAGGAATAACGTATATAATGACAGCCTTTTAAACATTGTTGCCTCTTGATAATAAAAATAAAGTGCACATTTTAGCAGAATAAAGTTGAAAAAGGATAAGTTATGTCAAAAATCCAACTGGTTGCTCAAGCCAATTTGCCTACCGAATATGGCATATTTAAAATGGTCGGATTTGAATTTCCCGATACAAAAAAAGAACATGTCGCGTTAGTGATGGGTGATATTTCAAACCAAGATGAGCCTGTGCTCGCCCGCATTCATTCTGAATGTCTAACAGGCGATGCATTACACAGTTTAAAATGCGATTGTGGTTTCCAACTAGCAGCCGCATTACGTCAAATTAGCGAAGCGGGTCGTGGTGTTTTAATCTATCATCGTGAAGAAGGCCGTGGCATTGGTTTAATTAATAAAATTCGAGCTTATTCATTACAAGATCAAGGGATGGATACTATTGAAGCCAACCTTGCATTAGGTTTTAAAGCTGATGAACGTAACTTTAATGTGTGTGCCGATATGTTTGAATTATTAGGTGTGAAGCAAGTTCGCTTGATGACAAACAACCCACAAAAAGTAGAAACCATGAAAAAAGCGGGCATTAATGTCGTAGAACGTGTACCGTTGAATGTGGGTGAAAATCGTTACAACACCAAATATCTTGATACCAAAGCGAAAAAAATGGGCCATTATATTGTGCATAATAATGAAGAGCATTTAATGACTTGCCCACATTGCCAAGAAGAAGTGATTTAACAAAAAAGCCATACAACTGTATGGCTTTTCTTTTATCAAAACAATTATTGATTTACACCCCAATGACGAGTGTCTTTATCAAATTTCATGCCTGAATGAGATCCTTCCGAACCATTAAAATAAACGTCTTTATTTGCACAAGCTGAAATCACTAATGCCCCAATAATAAGAAGAAGTAATTTTTTCATTATGTTTACCTTTTTAAACTGACTTGCCCAAATTGTATCATAACTTTTATTAACTTTTCCTGCTTAAATTAGCTGATTTCTTGCAAAATTCATGCCTAGCTTCTACAATAGCGCCTCATTTTTAACTTGTAGTTCGCAAACCTCCTACATAAAAAAACTAGGTACCCTATGAATATTTCAAATCCTAATCACAATCGTAAAGCCCTTGTGATCTTCTCTGGTGGACAAGACTCCACGACCTGTTTAATTCAAGCTATTGCTGAATATGGCGTAGAAAATGTCGAAGCCGTCACCTTTCAATACGGCCAGCGCCACGCAATTGAATTAGAAAAAGCCCGTTGGATAGCGAAAGATCTCGGCGTAAAACAAACGTTGATTGATACATCCGTTATTAAATCTATCACTCATAACGCTTTAATAGATGGAAACGCAGCTATCGAACAAAAAGACGGTGAATTACCTAATACCTTTGTGGATGGACGAAATGCACTCTTCTTATTATATGCGGCAATTTATGCAAAAGGGCAAGGAATCCACGATATTATCACAGGTGTATGTGAAACGGATTTCAGTGGCTATCCGGATTGTCGTGATGTTTTTGTTAAATCCATGAATGTCACCCTTAATTTAGCCATGGATTATCCATTCAATTTAAAAACACCATTAATGTATCTTACCAAAGCACAAACTTGGGCTCTTGCCGATGAACTAGATACTTTAGATTATATTCGTCAACACAGCCACACTTGCTATGAAGGTGTTGAAGGGGGCTGTGGTGAATGTCCAAGCTGTAAATTAAGAGATAAAGGCTTGCAGGAATATTTATCCACAAAAGCAAAAGCTTAGTATTGAGATAACTCAATCTATAGCAGATTAAATATGTCCAAATGAATCCAAAGTGCGGTCAAAATTCACGTCAAATTTTGACCGCACTTTTAGTTAATGTAATATCCTTCCCTTTTCTCATCTTTGATTTTATCAACGCGTCATTTTTTGATAAAATCATGCTAATTTTTTTATAAATAAGTAACTAATTTTAAAAATGACTACAAATTATTCTGCTCAAGAAATTACGGTTCTGAAAGATCTCGAACCTGTGCAAATTCGCCCTGGTATGTACACGGACACTACCCGTCCCAATCACCTTGCACAAGAAGTTATTGATAACAGTGTGGATGAAGCCCTTGCAGGTTTTGCCACCAAAGTTGAAGTGATTTTACACGCGGATCAATCGCTTGAAGTCATTGATAATGGCCGTGGAATGCCAGTGGATATTCACCCAACTGAAGGGGTTTCAGGTGTTGAAGTAATCTTAACCAAACTTCACGCTGGCGGTAAATTCTCGAATAAAAACTATGAATTCGCCGGTGGTTTACACGGGGTAGGGATTTCTGTCGTCAATGCCCTTTCTGAACGCGTTGATATTCAAGTTAAACGTAACGGCGAAGTGTATAAAATTGCCTTTGAAAATGGCGCAAAAGTAGAAGAATTAGAAGTTATTGGTACTTGTGGAAGACGTACAACCGGCACTACCGTTCACTTCAAACCGAATCCAAAATATTTTGATAGCAAGAATTTTTCTGTCAGCCGTTTACGCCACTTATTGCGTGCTAAAGCCGTGCTTTGTTCAGGCTTAGAAATTAAATTTGTCGATAAAGTGAATAACACCGAAGATGTGTGGTGCTATCAAGATGGTTTATCCGATTATTTAACCGAAGCGGTGAATGGTTTTGAAACCTTGCCTGAAAAACCTTTTGTTGGTGAATTTAAAGGCTCCACCGAAGCCGTAAGCTGGGCGTTACTTTGGTTACCAGAAGGTGGTGAGCTTATTGCAGAAAGCTATGTAAACTTGATTCCAACAGTACAAGGCGGAACACACGTAAATGGTCTTCGCCAAGGCTTGCTTAATGCCATGACTGAATATTGCGAATTCCGCAATAAATTACCACGCGGTGTGAAATTAACCGCAGACGACATTTGGGATCGCTGTGCTTACATTCTTTCGCTCAAAATGCAGGATGCCCAATTTGCAGGCCAAACGAAAGAACGTTTATCTTCTCGTCAAAGTGCGGTCTTTGTTGCGGGTGTTTTAAAAGATGCCTTCAGTTTATGGCTAAACCAAAACGTACAAGATGCGGATCGCTTAGCTGAAATGGCGATCAGTTCTGCACAACGTCGTTTAAATGCTGCGAAAAAAGTCATCCGTAAAAAATTAGTCAGCGGTCCTGCTCTACCGGGTAAATTGGCAGATTGCGCATCACAAAATTTAGAAAAAACCGAATTATTCTTAGTCGAAGGTGACTCTGCGGGCGGCTCAGCCAAACAGGCTCGAGACCGTGAATATCAAGCGATCCTGCCCTTACGCGGAAAAATCTTAAACACTTGGGAAGTGGCTAGCGATCAAGTACTTGGCTCAACGGAAATTCATGATATTGCAGTGGCACTCGGTATCGATCCTGATAATGAAGACTTATCTCAACTTCGTTACGGGAAAGTCTGTATTTTAGCCGATGCGGACTCCGATGGTTTACATATTGCTACCCTACTCTGCGCCCTCTTTTTACGTCATTTCCCGAAATTAGTGCAAGATAGGCATGTCTATGTGGCGATGCCACCACTCTATCGTATCGACTTAGGCAAAGAAGTGTTTTATGCCCTCGATGAAAATGAGAAAGAAGCCATTTTAGAACGTTTAAAAGGTAAAAAAGGCACCTTAAACGTACAACGATTCAAAGGTTTGGGTGAAATGGATCCATCACAATTACGTGAAACCACCATGGATCCGAATACTCGCCGCTTAGTTCAATTAACTTACGATCTTGAGGAAGATCAAGGCGCAGCGACATTAGAATTAATGGATATGTTACTCGCTAAAAAACGGGCAGAAGATCGCAAAAATTGGTTGCAAACTAATGGCGATCAAGTGGATTTAACAGTTTAAGTATTCGAGGTCAATCATGAATGAACAACGTCGAGATTTTTTTAGAAACAGCGCATTAAGCTTAGCAACGATTACATTAGGTGCAGGTTTTAGCCTCATTCCTTCTGCTCAAGCGGAAGAAAAAGCCTCAAATGTGGCAGCTACTGCAGTTGAAAATTTACCTGAGATTGAAGCAGAATTGACGCTCGAGCCCAATGTGCCAAAACCGATTGAACGTAACTATCCTGCAAAAGTCGTGGTAAAACTGACCGCACTTGAACAAATTATGGATTTAATGGATGGCGTGCAATTTAAATTTTGGACATTAAACGGCAGCGTGCCTGCACCATTTATTCGTGTACGCGAAGGTGATATGGTAGAAGTGCAACTTTCCAACTCAGCAAGTTCCATGATGCCACATAGTCTTGATTTCCATGCAGCACCTGTACCAATGGGAGGGGCAATGGCAAGTGAAACCCCACCAACTCGGACATCCACCTTCCAATTTAGAGCACTACGTTCGGGTATTTATTTATACCACTGCGGTAGCCAGCCTGTGGATATTCACCTTGCTAAAGGAATGTATGGTTTAGTTTTAGTTGAGCCAAAAGAAGGCTTACCAAAAGTGGATCGTGAGTTTTACATTATGCAAAGTGAATTCTATACCAAAGGTGAATTTGGCGATCCTGGCTTGCAACCGTTCAGTATGAAAAAAGCCATTGATGAGCGCCCTGAATATGTCCTCTTCAACGGCAAAGTTGGTTCAACCATGGATGAAAATGCCTTAAAAGCGAAAACCGGTGAAACCATTCGTCTATTTGTAGGAAATGCGGGGCCGAATTTATGCTCTTCTTTCCACTTAATCGGTGCAGTATTTGACAATGTGTATGTGGAAGGTGGTACGCTTGTTAATCACAATGTTCAAACTACATTGATTCCATCCGGTAGCGCCACCATGGTGGAAACTCGAATTGATGTACCTGGCACTTATGTCTTTATGGATCACTCCATTTTCCGCGCAGTAAATAAAGGCACAATGGGACATATTGTGGTTGAAGGTGAAAAAAATCCGACTATTTATTCCGGAAAACTAAAAGACGAAGCCTTTAAAGAAGCTAACCCACAAAAACCACAACCCGTTCCTTACGAAATAGACAGTCACAAAGGAATGGATATGGGACATTCTCATCACGAACATTCTGATGCGAATTCCGGTGCAACAAGAAAATAAATTAGAAGAATATGAGCAATATTAACTACGAAGGCATCGAGCAGATGCCACTTCGCACCTTTACAGAAAAGGCTTATCTTAACTATTCAATGTACGTCATCATGGATCGTGCTTTGCCTTTTATTGGCGATGGATTAAAGCCCGTTCAACGTCGTATTGTCTATGCAATGTCTGAATTAGGTTTAAATGCTGCGGCGAAATTTAAAAAATCTGCGCGTACCGTCGGTGATGTGTTAGGTAAATTCCATCCACATGGTGACTCCGCTTGTTATGAAGCCATGGTATTAATGGCTCAACCCTTTTCTTACCGCTATCCTTTGGTTGATGGACAAGGAAACTGGGGGGCACCAGATGATCCTAAATCATTCGCAGCGATGCGTTATACAGAATCTCGCTTATCCAAAATCTCTGAAATTCTATTATCTGAATTAGGTCAAGGTACTGTTGATTTCCAACCAAACTTTGATGGTACTTTAGAAGAACCACAATATTTACCTGCACGTTTGCCTCATATTCTCTTGAACGGCACCACCGGGATTGCTGTCGGGATGGCAACCGATATTCCACCACACAATATTAATGAAGTGGCAAATGCGGCTGTCCTACTATTAGATAATCCCAAAGCAGGATTAGATGATGTACTCAATATCATTCAAGGCCCTGATTTCCCAACTGAAGCAGAAATTATTTCGCCCAAAGATGATATTCGCAAAATGTACGAAACAGGCCGTGGTTCTATCAAAATGCGTGCAACGTGGCATAAAGAAGATGGTGAAATCATTATTAGCGCACTTCCTCATCAATCTTCTCCATCAAAAATCATTGCTCAAATTGCTGAGCAAATGACGGCGAAAAAATTGCCAATGGTGGAAGATATTCGTGATGAAGCAGATTATGAAAATCCTGTGCGTATCGTGCTTGTTCCGCGTTCAAATCGCGTAGACACGGATGCCTTGATGGCGCATTTATTTGCGACGACCGATCTTGAAAAAAGCTATCGTGTGAATATGAATATGATCGGGCTTGATCATAAACCTGCCGTGAAAGGCTTACTTCAAGTCCTTACTGAATGGCTGACATTCCGCCGTACTACCGTGACACGTCGTTTACAACATCGTTTAGATAAAGTACTCGCTCGTTTACATATTTTAGATGGTTTGATGATTGCCTTCCTCAATATTGATGAAGTCATTGAGATCATTCGTACTGAGGATGAACCTAAACAAGTTTTAATGACTCGTTTTAACTTAAGTGATGAACAGGCAGAAGCCATTTTAAACTTACGTTTGCGCCATTTAGCCAAATTAGAAGAACATCAATTACAAACTGAAAAAGATAAACTTGAAGAAGAGCGGTCAAATTTAGAGTTAATTTTAGGATCTGAACGTCGATTAAATACCTTGATTAAAAAAGAAATTCAAGAAGATGCGAAAAAATACGCCAGCCCTAGAATGTCTCAATTAGTTGAGCGTAAAGAAGCGAAAGCCATTTCTGAAAGTGAAATGACGCCTGCTGAACCTGTTACCGTTATCTTATCTGAAATGGGTTGGGTTCGTTGTGCAAAAGGTCATGACATTGATCCGGCAGGATTAAGCTACAAAGCAGGCGATAAATATCTCGCCCATGCTTGCGGTAAAAGCAATCAACCAGTGATCTTTATTGATAGTACCGGTCGTAGCTACGCTTTAGATCCATTAAGCTTACCTTCTGCTCGTTCACAAGGTGAGCCACTCACCGGTAAACTCACATTACCGGCAGGTGCGACTATTGAACAGGTTATTATGGAGCCTGAAAAACAAGAGTTATTGATGGCATCAGATGCAGGATATGGTTTTATTTGCAAATTTGAAGACTTAATTGCACGTAATAAAGCAGGAAAAGCCTTGATTTCTTTGTCAGAAAATGCGAAAGTCTTGAAGCCTGAGACACTTTCCGAGTCGGCCTCACTTCTTGTGTCCCTCACTTCAGCGGGTCGAATGCTAATTTTTCCGGTACGGGATTTACCGGCATTATCAAAAGGGAAAGGCAACAAAATCATCAGTATTCCAGCAGCGAATGCAAAAGCTCGGTCAGAATTATTGGTGAAATTGTTCTTAATTTCAGAGCAAGCCAGCCTTGAGTTCCATTCCGGTAAACGAAAAATCACATTAAAACCGGAAGATCTGCAAAAATTCCGTGCGGAACGCGGCAGAAAAGGCTCCCAATTACCACGTGGATTACATAGTAATGTTAACATTGTGGTGATTGAACCTGAACACAACTCATAAGAATTCTCGGAACCAAACTAAATAGGAGGATATTTCGTGAATATTGTTTTTGATACTTATCAAACACTTGCTTTAGCAAGCTTTGTATTATTACTCGGTTATTTTCTAGTAAAACGCATTCGAGTTTTACAAACATTCAATATCCCTGA
Organism: Parahaemophilus parainfluenzae; assembly: GCA_018366115.1. Classification (GTDB taxonomy): domain Bacteria; phylum Pseudomonadota; class Gammaproteobacteria; order Enterobacterales; family Pasteurellaceae; genus Haemophilus_D; species Haemophilus_D parainfluenzae_AB. The sequence goes on from JAGZIS010000016.1 coordinate 15,327, forward strand.
GCCTGTTGTTGGCGGCTTTATTGTGGCTATTGCATTAACGATTTTATATAAAGTAAACGGTACCTCATTTACTTTTGAGAAAAGCTTACAAACATCTATGATGTTGGTATTCTTCTCCTCTATCGGCTTAAGTGCAAACTTTTCTCGCTTAATTAAAGGCGGAAAACCATTAGTTATCTTCTTATTCGCTGCTGGAATACTCATTGTTTGCCAAAATGTTATCGGTATCTTAGGTACTGAATTATTAGGCATTGATCCTGCTTACGGTTTACTTGCTGGTTCAGTTACCCTAACAGGTGGTCATGGTACCGGTGCGGCATGGGCAGAAACATTCACTAAAGAATTTAATCTACCGGCTGCGACAGAAATCGCCATGGCATGTGCCACATTCGGTTTAGTCTTTGGTGGTATCTTAGGTGGTCCAGTATCTCGTTATTTATTAAATCATCAAAAACAAGGTGAGAACCCAGAGAATGATGAAGTAGATGACGTACAAGAAGCATTTGAGCACCCAACTTATAAACGTAAAATAAATGCGCGCTCAATCATTGAGACCATTGCAATGCTTTCTTTATGTTTACTCATCGGTCAATATTTAGATGGCTTAACAAAAGGTACACAAATGCAATTACCAACATTCGTATGGTGTTTATTTACTGGGGTAATTATTCGTAACAGCTTAACCAATTTATTCAAATTCCAAGTCGCTGATTCAGCGATTGACGTATTAGGTAGTGTAGGTTTATCTATCTTCTTAGCTATTGCCCTAATGTCTCTCAAGCTTTGGGAATTGGTAGGTCTTGCAGCAGATGTACTCATTATTTTAGCGGTTCAAGTTGCCTTCATGGCTTTCTTCGCCGTCTACGTCACATACCGTATGATGGGTAAAGATTATGATGCGATTGTATTAAGTGCGGGTCACTGTGGTTTCGGTCTCGGTGCAACACCAACAGCCGTTGCTAACATGCAAGCGATTACTAGTCGTTTCGGACCTTCTCACAAAGCGTTCTTAATCGTACCAATGGTAGGGGCATTCTTTATCGACTTATTAAATAATGGTATTTTAAAAATGTTCTTAAGCCTTGTTAAATACCTTCACTAATAAAATATAAAAAGAAAGGCTGACATTTTGTCAGCCTTTTTATTTACTTGCTACTCAGTCAGCATCTTGACTAAATCCATCACAAATTCTAACCGCGCTTTGTTTTCTGGAAGGGCTTTTACAAACTTAAATTTTAATGGGCCATCAAAACGATAAACAATTGGATTTTGTTGAATTAATTTGATGAATTTTTCTGGATCAACTTTTGCGGAAGGTGAAAATTCAATAAAGCCTCCTTGAGCTCCCGCATCAATCTTCAGTACTTTTAATGGTTTCACCATTAAACGCATTTCAGCAATTTGTAAAAGATTTTTCGTTGCTTCAGGTAATAAACCAAAACGGTCGATTAATTCAACTTTTAATTCGTCTAACTCTTGTTTGCTTTCTGCTGCTGCAATGCGTTTATAGAACGACAAACGCATATTCACATCTCCCAGATAATCCTCAGGCAATAGGGCTGGAACACGTAGCTCAATTTCAGCTTGTTGATGTGTAATCTCTTCTAACGAAGGTTCCCTGCCCTCTTTTAAGGCTTTCACTGCCGCATCAAGTAATTCCATATAAAGTGAAAAACCGATGCTTTCAATTTGCCCGCTTTGTTCATTCCCTAATAATTCACCCGCACCACGGATTTCTAAGTCATGTGTTGCAAGAATGAACCCTGCACCTAAATTATCTAAACTTTCTAATGCCTCTAAACGACGTTTCGCATCTTTCGTCATTAATTTAGGCGGTGGTGTAAGCAAATAGGCATAAGCTTGATGGTGAGAACGCCCTACTCGACCACGCAACTGGTGAAGCTGAGCCAAACCAAAATTATCTGCGCGTTCAATAATGATCGTATTTGCCGTTGGTACATCAATCCCTGTTTCAATAATGGTAGAACAGACTAATACGTTATAACGTTGATGATAAAAATCACTCATCACGCGTTCAAGTTCTCGTTCTCGCATTTGACCATGTCCAATCACAACTCGTGCCTCTGGCACAAGTGCGGTCAGTTTTTCAGCCGTATTTTCAATACTCGCCACATCATTATGTAAATAATAAACTTGCCCGCCACGCAAAATCTCACGCAGAATCGCTTCACGAATAATTAAATCATCTTTCTGGCGAACAAACGTTTTGATACTCACTCGACGAGCCGGTGGTGTCGCAATAATAGAAAGATCACGAATGCCATTCATCGCCATATTCAAAGTACGAGGAATTGGTGTTGCAGTAAGTGTTAAAATATCAATATTCGCTCGAAGTTGTTTAATTTTCTCTTTTTGACCCACACCAAAGCGATGTTCTTCATCAATGATGAGTAAGCCAAGATCAGAAAACTTCACATCGGATTGAATTAATTTATGGGTTCCAATCAGAATATCGACTTTTCCTTCGGCTAAATTTTCTAAGATTTGTTTTTGCTCTTTGGCTGTTTTAAAACGAGAAAGCACTTCCACATTAACCGGAAGATTAGCAAAACGATCTTTAAAATTCTCGTAATGCTGTTGAGCTAACAAGGTTGTAGGGACTAATACAGCCACTTGTTTATGGTTCATGACCGCCAAAAATGCGGCTCGCATCGCCACTTCAGTTTTCCCAAAGCCCACATCACCACAAACCAAACGATCCATCGCTTTAGGTTGGCACATATCCGAAATGACTGCGTTAATCGCCATGGCTTGATCGTGCGTTTCTTCAAAAGGGAAGGTTGCAGCGAATTGCTGGAATTCCTCACGATCATATTTAAATTCAAAGCCTTTTTTCACTTCTCTTTGAGCATACACATCAAGTAATTCCGCAGCCACATCACGAATTTTTTCTGCGGCTTTTTGACGCGTTTTCGACCATGATTCATTACCTAATTTATGTAATGGTGCGGTTTCATCTGAGCCACCGACATAGCGACTAATCAAATGAAGCGAACCAACCGGCACATAAAGTTTAGATTCATTCGCATAGTTAATTAGCAAATACTCTGCTTTTAAGCCGCCCGTATCAAGTGTAACCAAACCACCATAACGCCCCACACCATGATCTAAATGTACCACAGGCTGTCCAATTTTTAATTCGGCCAGATTACGCACTAAGGTATCTGGATTAACAGTCTTACGTTTATCTCGCTGACGTTGTTGTACTCGCTCACCTAAAATTTCATGCTCTGTAATGACAGCGAACTTAGCTTCATCAAGAATAAAACCTTGTTCAAAATGACTTACCCACAGATTAAACTTGTCTTGATTGGCTTCAGATAAGATTTTAATTTGTTTTGGTTTAATTTTTAATGGTGAAAGTAAATCCAGTAAGGTTTCACGTCGACCTTCGGTTTCAACTGAAAATAAAATATTTCCTTTAAAATGCTCAATAAATTGACGAAGTTGCGATAACGGTTCTTTTTGCTGTGATTGAATGGTTATTGCTGGTAATGCGGATACCGCTAAATTTTTCTGACGAGCAGATGACCGCACTTTTTCTGCTTTAAAATTAATTTTAGGATAATTTTTTAATGCATGATTTACCGCATCAATACTTAGCCACAAACGCTCTGGCGGCAAAAGAGGACGCATCGGATCAACTTTTCGATGTTCATAACGCTGTTTGGCATCAAGATAAAAACGTTCACCTTGTGCTTGATTTGTCTCCATATCCACAAACAATGTTTTTTCTGGCAAGTAATCAAACAACGTTGCCATTTCATCAAAGAATAACGGCTGCCAATATTCAATCCCTGAGATTAGTGTGCCTTTACTGATTTGCTGATAAATATGTTCTGGATCACGACGAATTTCTCCAAAAGTTTCTCTAAATTGTGTACGGAAAAACTCAATACCTTTCTCATCTGTTGGAAATTCGTGTGCAGGTAATAAATTAATAGATTGAATTTCATCTAACGTTCTCTGCGTATCAACATCAAAAGTACGAATCGAATCAATTTCATCATCAAAAAAATCTAAGCGAAATGGAACCACACTTCCCATTGGGAAAAGATCTAAAAGTGATCCGCGTACGGCATATTCGCCATGTTCTAGCACTTGTTCTACAGAACGATATCCTGCTGACTCTAATTGTAATCGCAATTTTTCAATGACTAGACGATCACCTTTTTTAATCAAAAGGACATTATGCTGTAGATATTTCGGCGGGCACACACGTTGCATTAATGTGCTAATCGGCAAAACAAAGATGCCTTTTTTAGTATTTTGTAAATGAAACAGCGCACTTAAACGAGAAGAAATTATTTCTTGATGAGGAGAAAAAGAATCATAAGGCAACGTTTCCCAATCAGGAAAAAACTGAATGGGCTGAGAAGTTAAATCCGGTAAAACTTGTGATAAACGAACCGCGCTTTTGGTATCCGGTGTCACAACCACCGTCAATCCATCATGTTGCTCTGCAATTTCACTAACCGCAAGTGCATCTGCACTCGCCAATACATTGCCAAGAATTTTATGGTCATTGGGCTGAGTTGGAATATCAAAATTAAAATAGGTTGTTTTCATAAGTGCGGTCAATTTTTATCTCATTTTTGCCTAAACAGCTTGTTAGTTTAGCAAATTTACTCTACTTTTCAATAATTATCTGTATAAAAAAACAGGGTTAAATTAACCCTGTTTTCTTTTATTTTTTGAGTGGTTCTAGTGGTTTCTCTTTTTTTACCTTACCATCATCATCAAATTCAATGCGTGGCATACAACCTCGACAGCTACCTTTATCTAAACCAAGCTCACTACAAAATTTATTATATTCATCTACTGCTTTACGGAACCAACCTTTTTTTTCTTGTTCGCTCATTTTGCCTCCTTTTTTAATTTTTGTGCAATTTCCGAACGTAATAATTTTAACCCATTTTTCTTATTATAGGGTATCTGTTTTGTGATGAAATAATCTCTTATTAAAGGGCAATCTTTTTCATCTAAATTCATTAAAAATCGACGAATTGCCGGCAAAGCGGAAGCTAAAGTGCGGTGAAAATAAGCAAAATTTTTTAAGCTTAACCAATCTTCGTCAATCAATTCCCAATCTACTGATGTGCTATTAAATTCCTGAACGAGCGGATGGAAAGACAAAGGCATATTCCGTTGAAAAGATTGCATTGCTTCTTTTTCTAATTCAATCCCTTGTGCAGAAAGTCCTTTTAGAGCGATAGTTGAATAACAGCCACTACTTGCCTCTAAATGCTCGCCTAAATAAACAAGAGAAAAACCACATTTCTGCCAAAATTGAGCCAGTTCTTTGGTATAACCAAAACTCACTGATAAATAATCCAGATCGGCATTTGGTGTGATGTATTCAATAAGTTGTGTACCAATACCATGCTGCTGCCACATAGGCTGGACCGCAATTCTCGAAATACGTAAAGAATGCAATTCACAAGCCTTTTGTTGTTGAGCATGAAAACAAAGTGCTTGAGGCACGAGATTGCCTTTCGGGCGTCTAATCCCTTGTTGAATTGCTTCAATGAGGGCTGAATCTTCAATCCCGCCTTCTTTTAATGCCCAAACAGCGCCTAGTAAATTTTGCTCACTTTCAGCGGTAAAAAAACACTGTGAATTGACATCAAATAATCGCCGTAGATCTAATGGTGATGTACGATAATGAGCTAATGTCATCAACCCATAGAATTGAGACAATGAAGAAAGTATTTCCTCTTGTGAGCGTTCAGTAATTTGACAGAACTTGCTTTTATCGTATACCGTTTGTTTAAACTCATCCTCTACATTCAATAATAAAAGCTCATCGATAAATGCCTCTAAAGCATCATCTTTCGACCAACGTAGCGGTTCAATAAGCTCAAAGTCAGAGAAAGTGCGGTTAATTTTTTGCTTAAATTTAAGCTCAAAGCCTCGCCCGGTTCCCTCATAACTATGAATAGTTGTCGTAAATAAAATATGCTTAAAATGATGGGAAAAAGCAGTAAGTTGAGCAATCGGCAACATTGCCGCCTCATCAACAAAAAGCCAAGCATTTTCAGAAAAAGAAGGATCATTTTGCAAAGCAAGGAAAAGCGCATCTGGTGCAATAAAGATAATCTTTTTTTGTGAAAATTCACCCAAAATATTGACCGCACTTTTATTTGGAGCTGTGAGGTAAATTTTAGTATCCAGTTGATTCGCTAATAAGCCTGCTAGAGCTGATTTCCCTCTTCCTCGTTTGGCAGTAAGAAAGTAAAGTTCAGATTCTTTTTGTAAGATTCGCTCAATAATTTTCTGCTGATCTAAGGTCGCGTTGTGATTTACAAATTCTCGTTGAAAAGTGCAGTCAAATTTTAAATCATTTTGATGATAAAGGACGGGGAAGCCATATTTATGAATACAATGCTTAAAATATGCAATAAATCTTGGCGTCGTAATTGTCTCAAGCGAACCTGACCAACGAAGACTATCTTCGTCTATTTGGAAATGAAGTTTCTCCCAATTTGATAGCAAGACAATTAAGGCACCATTCATTTTCAATGTACCGGCCGCAATGGCGAGCGCCTCTAAATGGATACCTTTTCGTGCATCAAACAAGATCGTCTCAAACTCTTGCCCAAGAAGATTTTGAATTTTAGAAAACTCATTAATAATCAAGGTATTTGCCGGCAAATTAGACGGCATATTCTCACTGACCAAAATTTGAAAATAACGTGTCATGAATTATTTTTCTAAATATGCTTCTAATTCAGCTACATTTTGAGACCATTCATTACTGAGTTGCTTTATCCATAAAGCAATATCAGATGCCCAATTAGGTAATGACGTGTCTTGAGCCTGTTTTGCGATATTTTGAATATTAACAAGCCCCACTGATGCTGCTGCGCCTTTTATTTTATGTGCCACATCTGACACCATTTGTTGCATATCTGCGTTTGTAAGATAATCTTCATACGCCGTTTCTAATTCATCTAAATAAATTGGCATCCACTGTTTGAATAACTCCACATTAGCTTTAGCTTGTGATTTTCCAATTAACTCAATAAGTGAAATATTAATACCTTCTTGAACTTGAGGGAGCTCTTCCTCATCAGAGGTAGTCTCGATATCATCTCCTAAGAATGTTTTAAAACACTGACGTAATTCCATCAGAGAAAGAGGCTTACGCAACACGCCATCCATCCCCTGATTTTGATATTCCTCTTCGCTGTGCATAACGTTTGCCGTAAAAGCAATTAAAGGTGGAAGAAAATCGTAAATTCCTTCTTCGTAGTTTTTACGTAGATAGTATGCAATATCAAAACCTGACATATCTGGCAATTTAATATCAAGAAAAACAATATCATAAGTATTTTTCTCAAATAATTGGATAGCCTGTTCACCATTCATCGCAACATCAACATAATGACCTTGCTTTTCAAGAATACTTTTGGCTACAACCACATTTAATTCAACGTCTTCTACTAATAAAATGGAAAGATGCTGCATGGCTTTTTCAGCGTTTCCATCATGAGCTTGCGCTTTTTCTGCAATGATCGTTAAGTAAAAGGTTGAACCTTCGTCCAATTCACTTTCAACCGTTAAATCCCCTTGCATTAACTGCGCAAGATTCTTAGAAATCGCAAGACCGATGCCACTTCCCGCAGAACGATGGATATTATCTTTAACCTGATAATACATGGTAAAAATCTTATCTAATTCACAAGGTGCAATACCTGCTCCCGTATCAGTAACACTAAATTGATACTGATTATCTTGCATTTTCTGCACCCTTAGAATCACTTCACCCTTATCAGTGAATTTGACGGCATTACTAATTAAATTCCAAAGAATTTGGCTAAGGCGAGCACGATCGAGATAAAGCCAATTAGGTAAATTATCATCCAGCTTTAAAGAGAATTTTAGCCCCTTTTGTTCCGCCATCAAGGTACCAAAATTATAGAAATCATTAAGTAGTGAATGGAAATAGCAAGGCTGGATATTTAATTCAATACGCTTAGAGTCGATCTTATCTAAATCAATAATATCACTAAAAATATGGCCTAAACTGACAGCACTTAGATTAATTGTATTGAGGTAATTTTGTTGTTGTTCTGTTAATTTATCATCCAATAAAATTCGGCTTAGACCAATGATTCCATTTAAAGGCGTACGTAATTCATGGCTAATCGTTGCAAGTAAGGTACTTTTATCACGGCTATTTTTTTCTAATCTAGCAAGCGTTTTAGAGAGTTCTAAACGGGAACGTTCTAGTCGTTCAACAAGTAGCGTAAAGAAATAGATAACAAAAGGAGCAGTAAATAAACCAAAAGTGATCGACCGAGCTATGTCACTCCAGTGAATACCATCACTAAGGAGCGTGCTTAATAAGATTTGTATACAGATAGCTAAAATCGCAAGAATAGCGATACCAAGTAAAGAGAAACGAACTCGACCTAATCGAATAACCCAATCAACATAACGTTGCGCAAAATATCTAAAGTTTTTCATGGTTTATATTGAGAAATAAAAATTGAGATCATTCTATATAATTTTTAATAAAAATCTATAAACAAAAACCCCAAGCTATTCAGCTCGGGGTTCACATTCAGTACCTGGCGGTGTCCTACTCTCACATGGGGAAGCCCCACACTACCATCGGCGCAT
>JAGZIS010000004.1:0-122773 GCA_018366115.1 Parahaemophilus parainfluenzae
AGCACCTATTAAGACTTCAAAATTAAAAAATATTTTTAAAACAAGTCAATCAACAAGTGCCCACACAGATTGTCTGATATATTGTTAAAGAGCAAAAAAATAAATTGGTCGGCGAGATAGGATTTGAACCTACGACCCACTGGTCCCAAACCAGTTGCGCTACCAAGCTGCGCTACTCGCCGTCAGATTTCTCAACAATGAGAAGATGGGGTGGCTAATGGGATTCGAACCCACGACAACTGGAATCACAATCCAGGGCTCTACCAACTGAGCTATAGCCACCATTGATTAGTTGTTCATCGCATTGACTTCTGGCGCGCTCGACAAGATTCGAACTTGCGACCTTTGGCTCCGGAGGCCAACGCTCTATCCAACTGAGCTACGAACGCGTTACTGCGTTGTTGCAGGGGCGTATATTAATGATTTCCAAATATCTTGTCTAGCACTTTTTTGAAAAAAAATATCAAAAGATAAATTTTTGTTCAATTTGTATAGAATTTATTATGTATTCGTTTATTTTTAGTGCTAAAACATAAAAAAGGATAGCAAATTGCTATCCTCTTTATTTCATTTATTGCTTGTTACGACGTGCGCGACGTTTCATTCTTCGTACCCATCGGGTGATTTTCCATGCTTTTGTAATTGAATAAGCATAAAGGAAGAATAATACAATAAACGCAATAAACATTGCCCATTCATTAATATAGAAGACTTCGCCTAAGATCCCAATTGTGGCACAAATGGCCGCAAAGAAAGTAATTAATAAAAAGGCTTGGCGAGAGGTTAATCCAGCACGAACCATTAAGTGGTGTACGTGTAAGCGATCCGGACGGAATGGACTTTTCCCTTTGCGTAAACGGCGATAAATGATGGCCACCATATCAATTAAAGGAACAGCAATAATCCAAAGTGCGGTCACTGGATTCATCGGATGTCCTTTTCCTTGCGTACTTAAAAGTAGAATCCAAATAATAGTAAAGCCGATTAAAGTACTTCCTGCATCGCCCATGAACACTTTATATTTTGGCCCGAACGGAATCCCTAAGTTTAATAATAGATAAGGTAAAATCGCTACAATTAAGCCAAAACTCCAATATGCCATATCCATCTGTCCATCACGGAACATCAAGATACCGATGGCAGCAAATGAAACAATTGACAACCCTCCTAGCAATCCATCAATACCATCAATCATATTAAAGGCATTAATAATCGCGATTGTGGCAAATACGGTAATAATCAATCCGATAGAACCAAGTGTTAATTGGAATGGCCCGAGAATTTGGCCTAAATGATCTAAATAAACATTACCTAAGTCGATCATTAAAATCGCAAGCACCGCTTGAATTCCTGCACGCAAGAAAGGGCTAATATCAAAGCGGTCATCTAAGATACCGATTGCGAGCAGAACAAAGATACTGAATATATAAAGATAAGGTAAACGAAGTTGATCCCACTCCATTAAATAATAGCAAAGGTTTCCCATAAAAAGAGAAACACCGCCAATAAGTGGAATCGCACCTTGGTGACGCTTACGATAATTTGGTTTATCAACCAAGCCAATTTTATTCGCAATTGGTCGCATCACAAGCAAGGTTAAAAATGCTCCTAAGAAAGTTACAATAAGACTTAGCATAGTTTGTATCCTAAAAATTTTTTGCAAAGGATAACATAAAGAAAAATCAGCACACAAAGATTTTTCTCAAATTCAGTTTTTTAGTACAATATGCCCACTTTTAATATAAGGATTAAAAATCATGACAAAATCAACCGCACTTTTCTCTCGTGCACAAGAAGTTATTCCTGGTGGTGTAAACTCCCCTGTTCGTGCTTTTAAAGGCGTAGGTGGCACACCCGTATTTATTCAAAAAGCCAAAGGCGCTTACATTTACGATACCGAAGGCAAACAATATATCGATTATGTGGGTTCTTGGGGGCCAATGATTTTAGGTCACAATCACCCTGCTATTTTAGATGCTGTATTAAAAGCAGCGGAGAATGGTTTAAGCTTTGGTGCGCCAACTCCCTCTGAAATTGATTTAGCAGAATTGGTCTGTGAAATTGTGCCATCAATTGAAATGGTTCGTATGGTGAGTTCAGGTACTGAAGCAACCATGACAGCTATTCGTCTTGCGCGTGGTTATACAAATAGAAGCAAAATCTTAAAATTTGAAGGTTGTTACCACGGCCATTCTGATTCACTTCTAGTAAAGGCAGGATCGGGGGCGTTAACACTTGGTCAACCAAGCTCGCCAGGTGTGCCTGAAGATTTTGCAAAACACACTTTAACTGCAGAATATAACAATCTTGATTCTGTTAAAAAATTATTTGAAGAATTTCCTAACGATATTGCTTGTGTGATTATTGAACCTGTCGCAGGCAACATGAACTGTATTCCGCCAAAAGAAGATTTCTTACAAGGCATTCGCGAAATCTGTGACCAATATGGTGCACTTTTCATTATTGATGAAGTCATGACAGGTTTCCGTGTTTCACTTGCTGGTGCACAAGCTTACTATGGTGTAACACCTGATCTCACCACATTAGGTAAAGTCATTGGCGGCGGTATGCCAGTGGGTGCTGTTGGCGGTAAAAAAGTGATTATGCAACACCTCGCACCAACCGGCCCTGTTTATCAAGCAGGTACCCTTTCAGGTAACCCGATTGCAATGGCTGCAGGTTTAGCTTGTTTAACTGAATTGAAAAAAGCTGGTAACGAACAACATCTTGCAGAATTAACCACTAAACTTTGTGATGGCTTAAAAACATTAGCCCAAAAACACAATGTGCCATTCGTGATAAATCATGTAGGCGGAATGTTTGGTATTTTCTTCACTGACCAAAAACAAGTTACCTCTTATGCAGAAGTCATGAAATGTGATACCGAAAAATTCAAAGTGTTCTTCCACAAAATGCTCGATCAAGGCGTTTACCTTGCGCCTTCTGCTTTTGAAGCGGGCTTTATGTCTTTAGCTCATACAAATGAAGACATTGAAAAAACACTTGCTGCCGCAGATATAGCATTTGCAGCCGTTGCTTAAAACATAAAAAGTGCGGTTAAATTTAACCGCACTTTTTTATTTCATATTACAAACGTTCATAGAGCACGTTTTCTAATAATCCCCTTTCCTCTTCCGTTAATGCTGTGCCTTTCTCGTTTGTTAAAATAAAAAAGTCTTCTGCTTTTTCTCCCACTGTCGTGATTTTTGCATTACAAAGATTAAGTTTTAACTCAGTAAAAATTTGACTGATTTGAGCCAATAAACCGGGTTTGTCTAAAGCAACGATTTCTAACTCCGTATGCTCTTTTTTACTTTCTTTCAAAAAACGTACATCTGTTTTCACGGTGAAATGTTGCAACTGTCGATTATTTGCAAAAGACATGGATGGCAATTTTTCACCTAATAACACAGAGGTTAATACTGCTTCTAATTCTCGGCGACGTTCTGAACGAACCAATTCACCATTTAATTCTGTGATGATAAAGCTGTCGAATACATATCCATCATCCGATGTTAAAATTTGAGCATCATGAATACTGAATTTTTTCGCACCAATGGTTGAAACCACTTTATTAAATAAGTTAGCTTGATCAGGGCAATAAACGAAAATTTCAGTCCCACCGCTAGAAAAACGATTACTAATTTTAACCAGTACTTCACCATCAAATTCAGTTAACAACTCTGTATGCCATGCAATTTGTTTTGGGCTATTTCGTAAAAAATAATCATCTGGACAACGTTGCCATAGTGCTAAGATTTTTTCTTCCGATAATTCTGGTTGATCTTCAGATAAAATTGCTAGTGCCAATTGGCGATTTTCAAGGATCTTTTCGTTATTATCTAATAATAAATTCATCCCTTGTCGGAATTGTTGCGACGTATAATCATAAAGTGATGCAAACAAAGAACGTTTCCAGCTATTCCACAAGGTACCGTTTGTTGCACAAATATCCGCGACCGTTAAACAAGTGAGATAATCTAAGCGCACATGATTTTGTACACTTTCCGCAAAGCTCATCACGACTTCAGGATCATGAATATCTCGACGCTGTGCAGTAATTGACATGAGCAAATGCTCTTTCACTAGCCAAGCCATCGTTTCAATTTCTCGACGATCAAAACCATGCAAACGGGCAAATTCAATAATATCCTCAGCCCCTAACTCTGCATGATCCCCTCCACGACCTTTCGCAATATCATGGAAAAGTGCGGCAACATAAAGCAAAGTGCGGTCAGACATTTGACTAAATATTTGATGACAAATTGGATGGGATTCTGCGTCCTCTTCAGCTAAGAAACTTTCCAATTTCAACATCACTCGCAAGGTATGCTCATCCACGGTGTAAATGTGGAAAAGATCAAATTGCATTAAACCTTCAATTCCCTGCCATTGTGGCAAATAAGCGGTTAATACACCGTATTGGTGCATAGGAAGAAAGGCGCGCTGAATGGCTTTTGGTTGATTAAATAACCGAATAAATTTCTCTCTTGCTTCAGGGATATCACATAATTTCTGCGTCAAACTTTCCAACGCAATCTGAAGTTGGCGTAATGTTGAAGAATGAATTTCGGCTTGTTCATGCTGTGTAAGGTAGAAAAAAAGATCTAAAATACGATCTGGTGAACGTAAAAACAGATCGTCTTTACGTAAACACAAACTTTGATTTACTAGCTCAAAATTATCATCCAAAGGATGAATAGAAACCTCACCATCTGTTGATAAAAAATGCGCTTTATAATGCTTAATCAGGATATCGGTTAAACGAGAAATCGTGCGTAACGCTTGGAAAAAACATTTCATCATTTTTTCAACACCACGATTTCCCTCGTCTTCAAAACCAAGCATCTCGCTCACTTTGATTTGACGATCAAACAACAAGCGGTTGTCATAACGTTTTAAAATCAAGTGTAAAGCGAACCGCACTTTGAATAAAAATTCTTGGCTCTCTAATAATTGTTGGTATTCCGACGGGTAAATAAAGCCGCTTTCCAAAATGCCATCAAGGGTCATTTCTCCGGTATGGCGTAATGCGATCCAATATAAAAGGTGAAGATCCCGTAAACCACCAGGACTGTATTTTAAGTCGGGTTCTAAATTGTAACTGGTGTTGTGATAACGCTGATAACGTTCAATTTGTTCTTGTACTTTTGCTTCAAAGAATGGTTTTACCGCCCAAAAATCTGGCTTTTTCAATATTTCCCCTAAGGCATTGAAAAGGGATACATCTCCCGATAAATAACGAGACTCGAGCAAATTGGTTGCAATGGTAATGTCTTGTTTACCTTCCTTTTCACATTCTTCTAAAGAACGAACACTATGCCCTACGTCAAATCCACAATCCCATAAGAACTGCACAAATTGAGCAATTTTTTCTTCCGTTTCAGACTCTCTTTCTTCTTTTGAGAGAATAAGAACATCTAAGTCAGATAAAGGAAAGATTTCTTGTCGGCCATAACCGCCTACTGCAATTAAGGTGAGATGAGCTTTATCTAATCCAAATTGCTGCCAAAGCTGTTTTAACAAATCATCACAAAACTGTGTACGGTTAGCAATCAGCTCAAAAACGGAATAATCAGTAAAGTTCTGACGTTCAAACTCCTTCAAATTTTCACGCTGAATTTTGACCGCACTTGGTGTGAGTGGAGAGTCGAAATGGTAAGGAAAAAGCATAGGTATTCCAAAAACAAAACAATTATAAAAAAGCCCACTATCGTAGGCTTTTAGCTGAACTTAAAGATTATTCATTATACGTTGAATTCGACCTTCCGCAATTTCCTCATCACGAATAGTCATCACTTCACAACCGGTTTCTATTACGACAATTTGGTGTTCATATTGTGCAGAATGACTACGGTCTTTAGTTTTTACCGTCCAACCATCGCCCATAATGCGCACTTCTTTTTTACCCGCATTAATCATTGGCTCAATGGTGAATACCATACCCGGTTTTAAAATCACACCGCCGTCATCCGCATAATAGTGTAAGACTTGCGGTTCACAGTGGAATTCAGTTCCCACGCCGTGACCACAATACTCACGAACCACGCTAAATCCTTGGCTTTCAGTATATTTTTGTACCGCTTTACCAATTTCATTTAAACGAATACCCGGCTTAACCGTACGTAATCCTACATAAAGCGCTTCTTGTGCCGCTTCAACCAATTTTTGGCTACGAATATTGGTTTCACCCACGACATACATCTTCGAATTATCACCGAAATAACCGTCTTTTATTACAGTCACATCAATATTAACAATATCACCACGTTTTAATTTTTTATCGTCGCTTGGAATACCATGGCAAACCACTTCATTTATAGAAATACAGGTTGCTTTTGGGAAACCATGATAATTTAAGCACGCAGGAATCACTTTTTGTACATTCACCATATAATTATGACAAATGCGATCCAATTCACCTGTGGTCACACCTTCTTTTACATAAGGTTCGATCATAACCAAAACATCAGACGCTAATTTACACGCCTCACGTAACTTAACAATTTCTTCTTCAGTTCTTAATGGAATGCCCATTATTTCTCCTTATTTAATTCAGATTTATTCGCATATAATAGCACTAATTCCGTGAAAAATCTTGAATGAATTAACAGGTTATTAGATAATACAAGGATTATTTTTAGGAAAGTGGGGATAGAGATATGTCAGATTTAGATATGGCCGTACCGCTAACTTTTACTGATGCGGCAGCCAATAAAGTAAAAAGTTTAATTAGCGAAGAAGAAAACAACGAATTAAAATTACGCGTTTATATCACCGGTGGCGGTTGCAGTGGTTTCCAATACGGTTTCACCTTTGACGATAAAGTTAATGAAGGTGACCTAACCATAGAAAAAGCCGGTGTGCAATTAGTGATTGACCCAATGAGTTTACAATACTTAATTGGTGGCACGGTTGATTACACTGAAGGCTTGGAAGGTTCTCGCTTTGTAGTGAACAATCCAAATGCAACTAGCACCTGTGGTTGCGGTTCATCATTCAGCATCTAATATGGATTTTCAATTTACCCATTATCTAGGCAATGTGCACGCCAAATGTTCGATGGAACACATTGCTCTAGCCAATTGGTTTAATTCAGAAGTGCGGTCAAATCCTCAAGCGTTTTTGACCGCACTTTCTGCCTGTGAGCAGATTAAAAATAATGATGAAGTCACGCTGATTGGTTACGAATACACGCTTTTTATCAATACCGATGAAGTGATGATTCGCGCCAATAACCTTGCAATTGAAACAGACGAAATTTTAGAAGACGACTTCCATTATTATGATGAAGAAAGTATTGCCTTCTGCGGTACAACAGACTTCATCCACTTTCTTAATGCCTATTTTAAATTTATTGCTTAACCTCATTCTCTGAAGCTAACTATTATGTCGGAAACGGAAAACACCTCATCAGAACAACAAGAAACACAAGCGCCAAATAAACGTCGTTCTTGTAAAATCTTTTTAGCCAAAACGGCCTTTACTTTAGGGACGCTCGCCGTATTTTATGGTGGCTATTTAGATTGGCAAATTCGCTCAAAAATGGATGGTCAAATTTGGCGTTTACCGGCTGAAGTGTATAGCCGTTTAGAAAGTGTAAAACTGTCTGACAATCTTTCTTTTGACGAAGTGATTCAAATCTTATTGGATAACGAATACCGCCAAACCACCATGATTGCAGCACCGGGCGATTTTAAACTCGAAGACGATACTATCGTGTTACTTCGTCGTGCATTCCCTTATCCTGATAAGCCTGAGCCACAACGGGTATTACGTTTACATTTTACCGATAACAAACTTTCTCGTATTGAAGATTTAGTCAACGTCAAAGCGGTTGATGAATTCCGTCTTGCGCCTAAATTAATTGCCATGTTGGAATCGGATAATGAAGATCGTTTAGCGATTCCATTACAGCACTACCCTCGCTTACTCATTGATGCCTTATTACTGACAGAGGATCGCCGTTTTTACGATCATAACGGGATCAACCCAATCGGTATTATGCGTGCAATGATTGCCAATATCAGAGCAGGTCAAACGGTTCAAGGCGGTAGTACGCTCACTCAGCAATTAGTGAAAAACTTATTCTTATCCAGTGAACGTTCTATTACCCGTAAAGCCAATGAAGCATTGATGTCATTAGTATTAGATTGGCGATATGATAAAAACCGTATTTTAGAAACCTATCTTAACGAGATTTACCTTGGTCAAAATGGTGATATCCAAATTCACGGTTTTGCATTGGCGAGCCAATTCTATTTTGGTCGTTCCATCCGTGAAATTAGCCTTGACCAAATTGCCCTTTTAGTCGGCATGGTGAAAGGCCCATCCCTTTATAATCCATGGCGAAATCCACAATATGCGCTCGATCGCCGAAATGTGGTGTTAAAACTGATGCTTGATCACCAAATGATAGGGGATGAGTTGTATGAGATGTTGAGTAAACGTCCATTAGGCGTGCAAGCTAAAGGTCAAATTTCACGTAAATACCCGGCTTTCATTCAAACATTGCAAGCGGATCTTCGTCGTCAATTAGGGGAAAATAAAACCTCTGCACTACTTGGTGCACGCATTTTCTCCACCATGGATTTAAAACAACAGGAACAAGCTGAAAATGCCGTGGTGAATACGGTCAATCAATTGCAAGTACAAACTAAAAATCCACATTTAGAAGGCGCAATGATTGTCGCGGATTATCACTTGGGTGAAATACGTGCGGTTGTGGGTGGATTACAAACAGAATATGCTGGATTTAACCGTGCCTTAATGTCAAAACGTCAAATTGGTTCTTTGGTAAAACCATCCATTTATTTGACCGCACTGATGAATCCGGAACAGTTCCGTTTAAATACACCAATTCAAAACCAACCAATCACTATTTATGTTAAAGGTAGCCAGCCTTGGCAGCCGCGTAACTACGATCGCAAATACAGCGGTTCAGTGATGTTGATGGATGCCCTTGCTCGCTCGCTGAATATTCCAACGGTAAATATTGGGATGAAAGTTGGCTTAAGCAAAGTGATTGATACGCAAAAAGCCATGGGATGGGACAATGTGACGATTCCAAAAGTCCCGGCAACCTTGCTTGGTTCTTACAGTATTTCACCTTATGATGTGACAAAACTCTATCAAACCATTGCAAATCAAGGTGGCAAAATCGAGTTAAGCACCATACAAAGCATTACTGATCGCCAAGGCAATATTATTTACGAACACAATACGGTGCCAGATCAAGTCGTGCCAAGAGAAGCGGCTTATCAAACCTTGTATGCGATGCAACAAACCGTAGAACGTGGTACTGCGCGTAGTTTACAAAATGATTATGCGGATCTTCGTCTTGCGGGTAAAACAGGCACCACCAACGATGCCCGTGATACTTGGTTTGTGGGTATAGATGGTAAAAATGTCAGCACCATTTGGTTAGGTCGTGATGATAACGGTGAAACCAAATTAACCGGTGCATCAGGTGCATTACAAATCTATAAGGATTACTTAAACCGTGTGGTTATTGAAAAACTGAAACTTGGACAACCTTCTACGATTAAATGGGTTGGCATCAATGCTTACGGTAGTTGGAGCTGTGGTAGTAATCGAACAATTCCAGTTTGGGCAAATAAAGATCAAAACTTCTGTGCGTCTGCGCAAACAACGAGTACTGCGACCGCTACCGCTGCGCAAACCACGCAATCGCCACAGCCTGAACAACCTGAATCACCAAAACAAGAAAGTGTATGGGATGTGTTAGATAATAAAGCGCCTGTTGAAGAAGCGGTACCCGCTCAATAAACTCGCTTATTTTTGACCGCACTTTTATATTTCCATAAAGCGCCTAACAAGGGCGCTTTATTTTTTTGAGCATAAAATAACCGACTAGGATTTCCACTTCTTGTGAATTTTTTGATCTCCATCACAAAAATTAGAATTATTTATTGTCATTTCACTGATATCAAAGGATAATTATAAATAGGAATTAATTTCATTTGAGGTAATGAGGTAAATAGCAATGCTATTCCGTTCTATTCGATTTTTCTTTTTAATTTTTTCACTCGCCTTTTCTTCTTCACTCCTTGCACAAGATAACTATCAACAATGGGTTGATGATATTACGGCTCGCCTAAACAAAACGTCTCAACTTATTCAACAAGGCAATACAGATGACGCCCGTACTGAAGTGCAAATGGCTTATTTTGAAGTCTTTGAAAATCTAGAAGGCCCAATCCGTATCAATTTCTCTGCACAAAAAAGTTACCAAATGGAAGCGACTTTTGGCGAGATCCGTAAAATGATCGGTGAAGGCAGTTCACAAAAAGAGATTCAAGCTAAAATCGATCAGCTCAAAAAAGAATTACAAGAGGTATTGCCATCATTGGTTGAAGGCCATCAACTCAATGCCGATGGACAACATGGCGTTTATGATAATCAAGCGATTGCCCCTTATTGGCAACAAAGTTTTAAAACCATTGATGATTTAATCGCTCAAGGGATCGATGCTTATCAAAATGGTGATCTTGCCAATGCCAAAAAATTGTTCCAACAAGCACAATATGATGGTTATAAAAACTCAGAAATGGAAATGTCCATTCGCCAAAATCGCTCTGCAGAAATCTCCGCCGCGATTAACCAACAGTTTTACAACATCATTCGTTTAAGTGAACAAGCGGATCAAATTACGGAGCTTGGTTACCAAAGCACACAATTATTACAAGATATTGAAGAAAACTTGCCTAACTTGCCAACCACGCGAGAAGAACAAAACGTTCAATCCAATACGGCGCAGCAAGCAACTGATAACCAACAAGAGCAAGATTGGAATAAGATTAAACAAGAGATCAACCAACGTATTCAACAAGCGATTGCGCTCTATCAACAAGGTGAAAGCAAAAAAGCGATTCTTTCCGTACAAGACACCTATTTCGACGTGTTTGAAAGTACAGGAATGGAAAACAAAGTGGGTTCCCGTGATAGTAACTTTAAAGCGGAACTTGAAGGCTACTTTACTCGTCTCGTCAGTTTAATGAAAGCTGACCAAGGTGATAAGTTACAAGCTCAAGCTGATGGTCTAAACCAGAATTTAACTAAAGCGGTTGAAATGTTACAGGGCGAAGAACAAAGCGATTGGTCGATGTTCTTATATAGCCTTTTAATCATTCTTCGTGAAGGTTTGGAAGCGTTATTGATTGTTGCGGCCATCGTGACTTACTTAATTAAAAATAACCACCAAGATAAATTGCCGGTTATCCGTCAGTCTGTTTATGTGGCATTAATTGCCAGTGTGATTACCGCATTTATCTTCCAACTTATCTTTGAAAATTCCGGTCAAAACCGTGAATTGCTCGAAGGCTTTACGATGATTTTTGCCGTAATCATGCTCTTTATGATGAGTTACTGGTTGTTATCCAAAGTCGAAGCACAAAACTGGAAACGTTATTTAGAAGGTAAACTCTCAACTGCCCTCACTACTGGCTCACTCATCGGCTTATGGCTTACCAGCTTCTTAGCCGTATATCGTGAAGGGGCGGAAACCGTATTGTTCTACTATGCCCTCGTGGGTGATGCGAAAAGTGCGGTCAGTTTTATCTACCTTTTCGCAGGGATCATTGTCGGGGCAATTATTCTCACCATTTGCTACTTCGTGATGCGTTATACCGTGGTGAAATTACCGCTTAAACCATTCTTTATGTTTACAGGCTCATTTATGTACTTAATGGCCTTTGTATTCGCCGGTAAGTCTGTTTTAGAACTCATTGAAGGCAAACTTTTCGAGCCAACGCTGATTAGCGGTGTGCCTGAAATTTCGTGGTTAGGTATTTATCCTTATATGGAAACCTTAATTCCACAAGCAATCTTACTCGTCGCAGCCGTATTTGCTCTGTTTATTATGAAATATCAAAGCAAAAAAGCCGCGTAATACCCAACAATCCTTTAGGAGAAAAACAATGAAAAAAGCACTTTTAGCAACAGCATTATTTGCGGGTATTTTCACCGCGTCTACTGCTAACGCATTCCAAGAGTACCCAATCGGTGAAGCGGTAACCATGAATGAAATGGAAATTGCAGCGGTTTATCTTAAACCAATCGATATGGAACCACGTGGCATGGGCTTACCTGCTGCAAAATCAGATATCCACTTAGAAGCGGACATCCACGCAGTAAAAGGTAACAAAAATGGCTTTGGTGATGGTGAATGGATGCCTTACTTAACCATCAACTACACTTTAGTAAATGCTGATACGGGTGAAAAACAAGAAGGTACTTTCATGCCAATGGTAGCGGGTGATGGTCCTCACTACGGTGCAAACGTGAAAATGATGGGCGTGGGTAACTATAAATTAACTTACCACATCGACCCACCATCAAAAGCAGGTATGCACCGTCATACTGACTCTGAAACCGGTGTAGGTCGTTGGTGGAAACCATTTGATGTTAGCTATGAATTCAAATTTACTGGCATCAAATAATCTCAGGTAAATATCGATTTTACCGACTTGCCTTCCCTTGTTTGCCAGGGGAAGGCAATAGCATTTAATTTAACCTTAAAATATCGTCTGTTTTATCCCATTAAATGATCAAACTATGAATTATTTTTTTACTTTCTTCCTTCAAGCACTTTTACCCTTTTCATTATTGCTCGGTGTTTATCACAGCAAACAATCCGCTGTGAGTGCAAAAAAAATAATTTGGCTTAGCTTATTTGGCTTTATTGCCGGTATCGCACTACGTCTTAGTTTACCTACGGGACAAATGACCAATTTAGTCATCAATGGCGTAATATCAGCGCTATTGACTATCTTTGCCTTATGTTTAATTTTTGGCAAAGGTCGCTTACCTGCTTTTTGGCAAATGGTATTAATGCTCATCGCAGGCAGTTTCTGGGCAAAAGATCCTAACATTACCGCACTTGTCTCTACAGATGTCATCAATACAGACTCTATCCTGCACATAAGTGCAGTCATTTTTGCCTTTGTTTTTTGTTTATGTTTACAAGGGTGGATCGATTTACTTTTAAAACAAGCGAGAAAAACACAACAAAAATCGACCGCACTTTTAAAAGGTGTGATGAGCCTTCTCTTAATTTGCTTACTTGTTCCACTTATTGGTGAACTCTTATTAATTTTAATGAAGCTTCAAGTGCTTGAACTCACCAAACTACGTTTAAGCTTTGTTGCGAAATCGGGCGAAATCACTCGCTGGTTAAATTATATCTGTGCAGCTTTACTCTTCGTTGTACTTGCCATCTTTTACGGCAAAATTCATTTATCCCGCAAGCAACAAGTTACTGCGACACAAGAACCCATTGAAAAACGCCAAAAATTAGCCGCATTGCGTACCTCCTCTCGCTTACTTGGTTGGGGCTATTTGGCATTAGCAATTATTTTTGCTACACAGCTTTATTGGGAGCAAATTGCTTCTCGTCCACCACAACTTTCAGAAGCGATTCCGTTGACCTTAGATGAAAAGCAACAAGTCCATATTCCAATTGAGCAAGTAAAAGATGGAAAATTACATCGTTTTGTTTGGATTGCTGATGACGGTAAAGCCGTGCGTTTCTTTGTCATTAATCGTCAACCGGATAAATTAAGTCTAGCCGCGGTATTTGATGCTTGCTTGCTTTGTGGTGACCAAGGCTATGTAATGGAAGGCAATCAGGTGGTTTGTGTGGGCTGCGGCGTTCATATGTTTATTCCATCTATTGGTAAACCGGGTGGCTGTAATCCTGTGCCGATTGAAGATTGGCAACAAAACGAAACTGAAATTCTCATTAATCGAACTAGCTTAGAAGAAGGGTTAAATTTATTTAGCACGATTGTTGAAATCGATGTAAAAGATCCGATTAGTGGCACCCAAATGAAAAACACTAAAACGGAGCACAAATATAATTACGAAGGTAAAACTTACTTCTTTGAAAGTGAGAAAAACCTTGATTTATTCCGTGATAACCCTGAAAAGTATTTAGGTAAGGGGGAATAATGCTAGCAAGAATGTTATTTCAATCTTGGCGTTTTAGCATTAAACGTAAACTGTTGGCCGTAATTACTATTTTCTTAGCGGCGGGCTTAGTCTCTGCACTCTTGGCGGTATCTATTGATATTGGCGATAAAATGGCAAAAGAGCTCAAGTCTTACGGAGCCAATATTTTAGTTGAACCTGCAAGTAATGCGGCCCTGCCTGATGAACTCAGCAATAACGCAGATTTAAGCAGCCAAGATTTTCTCGATGAAAAAGAACTGCCGAATATTAAAGATATTTTCTGGCGAAATAATATCGTAGGTTTTGCACCGTTATTAAGTGCAGATGTAAAAGCTGAAACGCTTTCCGAAAAAACTCACGATAAATCAACCGCACTTGGACAAATTAATGTGCTGGGTACGTTTTTCGATCATAACATCCCTGTACCAGATGAAGATGATTACCATACAGGACAAAAAATTATTAGTCCTTATTGGCATGTGCAAGGGGAATGGGTCAACGATCTTGAAACACCTGAGGGAGAATTTATCCCTGCATTGATTGGTGAGCAATTGGCTCAACGAACTGGCTTAAAACAAGGTGATAAAATCCAGCTTCGCTATCAAACTAATGAGCTAGATAATCAAAGTGCGGTTGAAATTACCGGTATTTTATCTACGGGTGGAGCTGAAGATAATCAATTAGTCATGCCCCTCAATGCTGTACAAAAATTACTGGGTTTAGAAGGGAAAATTCAATCAGTTAAAGTCTCTGCACTTACCGTACCAGAAAATGATCTTTCTCGTAAAGCGCGTGCTAATACCGATGCATTGGATGCGGAAGAGTACGATCGTTGGTATTGTACGGCTTATGTCTCTTCTATTTCCCACCAATTAGAAGAAGCTATCTCAGGCGCTATTGTTCGCCCAATTTGGCAGGTCGCAGCATCAGAAGGTGTCGTCATTGGTAAAATCCAATTATTACTTGCTGTCGTGACTCTTGCAGCCTTAATCGCAGCTGCCATGGGAATTGCCTCCTTAATGAGTACAGGGATCATTGAGCGTTCAAAAGAGATTGGTTTGATGAAAGCCTTAGGCGCCTATCAATGGCAAATCGCGTTATTATTTTATTGTGAAGCCATTATCAGTGCTTTAATTGGTGGCTCGCTTGGTTGTATTGCAGGTTGGGGCTTAGCAAGATTTATTGGATCTGCACTATTTGGTGTTCCGCTGAGTTTTGCTTGGATTGTAATCCCTTGCGTATTAATGCTGTCTATTTTAATTGCTGTAGTGGGTACTTGGTTCCCTGCTCATCGTATTGCCAAACTTTACCCTGTGGAGGTGCTCTATGGCCGCCAATAAAAGTATGTTTTGGCGTTTAATTTTCCAAGCATTACGCCTACGTTTACAACGAGTATTTATTATCTTCTCTGCCCTGACTGTTGGTGCGTCCATTGTGACGGCAATGGCAGCAGTCTATTTCGATATTAATACCAAAATGAGCCAAGAGCTCCGTACCTTTGGGGCAAACTTTTATATTGGTGCGGCCAATGGTGGATTGATGAAAGAACGCCAATTAAAGCAAATTCTGCACAATGCACCGGATAATTTCATTACCGCTGCCAGTCCTTATTTATATGGTGTTGCGCGAAGTGATTTAGAAAAAATCGTGATTATGGGCGTGTGGTTTGAAGATATGCGTGTGCTTGCACCTTATTGGCAAATTACCGGATCAGCCATTAATGTGAATTTTGATGATCGCAATGCCATGATTGGGAAAACCTTAGCAGAACGCCTTAATTTAGGTGTTGGAAGTAAATTAACTCTGTCTAAAAATGCGGTTGAAAAACATGAATTCACGATAAAAGGTATTGTTGAGGCAGGTGATGCCACAGACAACATGCTAATCGTGAATTTAGAGTTTGCCCAAAATTGGTTGGATAAAGAGGGATTAGCTAATAATGCCTTGCTCAATGTCAAAAATGAACAAGGTAACGTTGCACAATTTGCCCAAGACATTATGCAACATCAACCCGATCTGACTGCTCGACCAATTCGAAAAGTCTCTGCTTCTGAAGGACAGATTTTAGATAAAATCAAAGGCTTAATGGGCTTAATCTCATTGGTCATTTTGATACTCGCCACCCTTTGTGTGAACACCACGTTGATTGCAATTGTTGGTGAGCGAGCAAAAGAATTTGCGCTACAAAAAGCCTTAGGTGCTAAACAAAGTGACATCATTAAACAGATTAGTACCGAGATTCTGATCATTGCACTTTGTGCAATTGTAGCAGGACTGATTCTCGGCTACATCTTGGCTCAATTACTTGGATTAACCGTATTTAAATCTTACATTGATATGCGTCTACCGGTTATTCCAATTACTATCGTCTTATCGTTATTGGTTGCCTTTATTGCGGTGATTGTACCAACCAAACGCGCTTTAAATATCCAAACCGCAAATGTGTTAAAAGGGGAATAAAATGAGTGAATTTGTAATTGAAACGCAACATTTATATAAACGATTCGGGCAAGTCACCGCTTTAGAAGATATTAATATTCAAATTCGCCAAGGTGAATTTATTGCGATAATGGGGGCATCAGGTTCCGGTAAAACAACGCTGATGAATATTCTGACTGGCTTAGATACAGCTAGTGAAGGTAAAGTCATTTTAGATGGTGTCGATGCGGCACAACTGGATGAAATCGGTCGTCAGCGTTTCCGTGCAGAAAAAATTGGTTTAGTCTTCCAACAATTCCATTTAATTCCTTATTTGACCGCACTTGAAAATGTAATGCTAGCTCAGCACTATCATAGTGTGATTGATGAAGCTGCGGCTAAAGCGGTACTCGAACAAGTGGGATTAGGTCATCGTATGGATCACCGTCCAAGCCAACTTTCTGGGGGCGAACAACAACGGGTATGTATTGCTCGCGCATTGGTGAACCAACCTCCAGTCATTTTTGCCGATGAACCAACAGGTAACCTCGACGAAAGAAATGAAGCCCTTGTACTGGATTTACTACAAGAATTAAATCGCCAAGGGAGAACTATTGTGATGGTGACACACAATCCAGAATTGGGTGAGTTAACCGATCGTGTTATTTATCTCCATCACGGAAAATTTGTAAAAGAGGAAATCCATGAAAAATAAATTTGTCAAACTACTTGCCATAAGTGCGGTCATTTTTGGCAGCGTTTCTTGTAAAGATGAAGTCGCTGCAATTGGTCAAAAAGCACCAGACATCGCTGCTTATGATTTACAAGGTAAAGAAGTGAAACTTGATGATTGGAAAGGCACTCGCTTACTGACATTCTGGTCTGAAACCTGTGGACGATGTGTCGCAGAATTAAAAGAGTTCGAAAAATTGGCCGAAGCTAATCCAGATAAAGTTCAGC
Source organism: Parahaemophilus parainfluenzae (assembly GCA_018366115.1). Taxonomy (GTDB): domain Bacteria; phylum Pseudomonadota; class Gammaproteobacteria; order Enterobacterales; family Pasteurellaceae; genus Haemophilus_D; species Haemophilus_D parainfluenzae_AB. The sequence continues at coordinate 17,350 of JAGZIS010000004.1, forward strand.
TTATCGCCATTAATGTAGATGGAGATAAAGTGGATACTAGAGCTGTGGTCGCCAAACGTCAGCTTACGTTGCCCGTTATCAAAGACCAATTAAAAATTACTGCTGAACGCTATCAGCTTATCGGCACGCCAACAAGTTTTGTGATTACGCCTGAAGGTAATATTCAGGCTAAATATGAAGGCGCGATTCCCGCAGAGGATTTAGATAAATTATTTAAAGGCTAGCCAAAATGAAAAAACGAATTTACTTACTCTCTACACTTTTACCCGTTTTAGGCTTTTTATTTGCGATTCCAGCCCTTTCTGCCGAAGCTGACTTAGTGAAAGCAGAAAAGGTATATAAACGCTCTTGTGCAACTTGTCATGGGAAACAAGGCGAAAAACCAGCAATGGGTGAATCAAAAATTATTAATCAACTTAAACCGGAAGAAATTTCAACCGCACTTTCAGAACGAAAAGCAGGAAATATTCCTAGTGCAGGAAGCCCTGCAAAACAACGTTTAAGTGAACAAGATATTCATAATTTAAGTGAATATATTCAAACACTAAAATAGTTTTTGAATTTTTTTTAAACTAATTCTAAAATGTACGGTCTTAGAAGGGGCTTAGTTTTACAAGCTAAGAAATTTTTATTATATCAATAAAGGATTTTTTATGAACAAATTCACTAAAATCAGCGCAACTGCATTATTTGCATTATTCTTAACTGCTTGTGATAAACCAGCAGATAAACCGGCTCCAGCAAAACCTGAAACCACTCAGCCTGCACCGGAAGCTAAACAAGAAGCAGCTCAACCTGCTGAAGCAGCAAAACCAGCTGAAGCTACACCAGCGCAAGAACAAGCTGACTACAACAAATTACTTGAATGGAACGCAAGCCAAGCTCAAGCTCAAATGGCTGCTCAGCAAAAACTTCAATCTGATTTAACTGCTGCTGTTCAAGCAAAAGATGATAAAAAAATTGAAGAAGCTATCAAAACGTTCAACAAAACTGTTGAAGATACAATTGCAAGCTTAGATAAATTAGATATTACAGCACCTTCAGTGAAAAGCATTAAAGATCAAAATAAAGAAGTGCTTTCATTATCAAGCGAATTATTAGTTGATCAATTAAACTTAGCAACTAAAGCGCCAACTGAAGAACAAACTAAAGCTTACCAAGCTAAAGTTGAAAAACTACAAGCTGCAGTAGCTAAATTACAAAAAGACGGTGCTGATTTAGCACAAAAATTTGCACCTGCAGCACCAGCTGCTCCAGCCGCTCCAGCTGCAAAATAATTAATCGTTAAGATGAAAAAAACCTTACTGTAGAAAGTAAGGTTTTTTTATGCGCTTATTTTAGTATTTTGCTTTTTAACACATCCACAAATCTCTCTGTTGCTCCTTCCCAACGATCTAAATATAACGCAGGTTCAATCAACTCTAATTCATTCAATAAAAATGTATTGTCAATGATTGTTCCATCTACTCGTGCATAGACAGGCATTTCTGGCAATTTATACAGAACATGACGAGCAGTTTCAATAATATGATCATCAACCTCAACAGGGATAATTCCAACTTTATATTGTGAATTCGCTCGCCATTCATTTTGAGGTGGCTGTCGGCGAATAGCATGACTAAATACACCATTGAAAAAAATCAAACTGGTTTCACCATTTGTAGCCACTTCAGGAATAAACGGCTGTAACACAACTTGCTCACCATACGTAGAAAGATCGGGTAATGCTTCACCTTGTTTTAGTTTTGTTACCAAATTACCGCTTTGCCCTACAGCGGGTTTAATAACAAATTCAGGCCAATCTTGGCGTTCAAGTGCGGTCAAAATTTCAGATGTTTTTGCTGAACAAATAAGGATTGGAATAACATTGATGCCCCAATTCTGCAAATCACATAGATAGCCTTTATGGCTATTCCATAACATTAATTCCGCAGGATTGATGAATGCACTCTTATGCAGTTTAATCCATTGAGTAAATTCATTGTAGAAATTTGCGTAATCCCATGCCGCTAAAGGCAGAATAAACTGACTCCGTAATGTTTCTTGCCAAGGTAAAAATTGAGTGGGAATACCTTGATTAGAAAGTTGTGTTTGTACAGGGATAAGATTTTGAGGGGCTGAAGGATACGTTTTGCAAGTGGTGATTGTAAGCATAGTAAATAATAACGGATTTAAACATAAAGAAGATGCGCCAATTATTTAACTGGCGCATCGATTTCAGCGACTATTTTACTTGAGCAAAATATTTTTCAAGACGACCTTTATTCGTCATTGATTTCTTCTCAAGATCTTTCACCACTTTCTCAGCTTGTTCTTTGTTTGGTAGATTATCACCCACTTGAATCACACCATTCATATTCATTGAGCGATGTACTGGGCAGGTATAAACATAAACACCTTCTTTCTCTAAAGTGATTGTGAGTTCCTGATCTTCTTCAGATTGGAATTTTTGAGCACCTTCAGGAATCGCTTTACTATGCACAAAATGGCTTTTATTTTCAGGACGGAATGTCACCGTATCACCTGGTTGTACTTTTAAATAACCCGGTTCAAAAACCATTGAGCCTTCACTGTTTGAATTCAACATTTTGATGTCATAATGTGCGGCTTGAGTAGCAAAACTTAATCCTAATAATGCTGCAAGTGCAATTTTTTTCATTTTCATTTCCTTCTTAAGAATGTGCTGATTTACGCTGTGGACGAACCACCGGCAAACCGACACTACATTGTAATAATTCAACGTTTACACGATATAAACGATTAATCGTTTCTACTTTTAAAACGTGATGTGCATCGCCTACGCCTTGCACTTTACCTTCACCAAGTAAAATCAACTCATCTGAAAATTGAGCGGCAAGACTTAAATCATGTAATACCATTATAGTAATCAGATTTTTCTGTTTCGTATAGGTGTAAACTTCTTCCAATAAATTAAGCTGATGATGCATATCTAACGCATTCACCGGCTCGTCCAACATTAAAATCTGTGGCTCACGTAATAAAACCTGAGCAAACATCACCATTTGACGTTGTCCACCACTGAGATTCAGAATATCACGATGGGCTAAATGACCAATGCCTAATTGTGCCATAATACTTGCTGCTTCAGTGAGAAGCTCATCGCTCACTCGCATCGTTAGACTATCCATTCGTCCCAAAAGAACCACTTCAAGTGCGGTCAAACTTGCATCTACTCGGCTATCTTGAGGCATATAGCCAATTGGTTTACGCCAATCCGCTAACTTTGTCCGTTCTAGCTGTTTACCTTGATAGGTAATCATACCTTCATGTGGTAATTCACCAAAAATGGTTTTTAGCATGGAGGATTTTCCTGTGCCGTTTGGTCCAAGCACCGTGTAAACTTTACCTTCTTCAAAACGGACATTAATGTGATCCGCAACGGTGAGATCACCTCGTTTTACCGTAAGATTCTTTAATTCTAACATTATTGTCCCCGCTTGTTATTTAAAATAATCCAAAAGAAGAAAGGCACCCCAATAAACGAGGTAACAATCCCCACCGGGAACAATGCACCAGGGATAATAACTTTGGATAATACCGAAGAAAGGGATAAGAATGCCGCACCGACTAACATCGCGCCCGGTAAGAAGAAACGTTGATCTTCACCAAGTAACATTCGAGCAACATGTGGTGCAACTAAGCCGATAAAGCCAATCACGCCAACGAAACTAATTGCTGTCGCCGTCATCATGGCGACAAGAACTAAAACCTTAATACGTAATACTTGCAAATTGATACCAAGACTCGCCGCACGATCTTCACCTAAACGAAGTGCGGTCAATTTCCAAAGCTCTTTTGAAAGTAATGCGACACAAATTGTGGTTACGACAATAATGATGATTAAGCTTTGCCATGTCGCTTTATTTAAGCTACCAAATAGCCAAAACAGAATTTGTTGCGAGACTTCAGGAGCCGAAATAAATTGCACCAATGAAAGTAAGGATTGGAAAATAAAGAGTAATGCAATCCCTACCAACACGAGCATTTCAGAATTAAAACGACGTTTAGACGCGAACAAGAAAAGAATCCCAGACGCGAGCATGGTCATGACAAACGCGCCAATTGGCACTGCAACTTGTACCGGTAAACCAAAACTTCCGAAAGCAATCACAACAGAAGCCCCAAAACCTGCCGCAGCAGCAAGCCCCAATGTATAAGGACTTGCCATGGGGTTATTTAATAAGGTTTGGATCTCTGCCCCACCTACAGCTAAGGTTGCCCCGACTACAAGCGCCATCAAGGCCATCGGTAAACGTAAATTATGCACAATATTGTCTGTCATTTTATCCACTTCACCGATACCGAATAACGCATTCACGACTTCCGATACCGATAGCATCGCGGGGCCGGTCATCACATCGAGAATAAGACTGACCACGCCAATCACAAGAAAAGATAAAATAACAAACCAGCGTTTGCGTTCAAGCTTACGCTGGTTAGCCACAATATCTGCTACAACAGAATTGTTTTTCATTGATTAACGTTTCCCTTATTTAGTTTCAGGGAAAAGATAAATCGTACCTTCCGGCGTAACCGGTAAGTAGTTTTTATAGAAGTTTAAGTAAGTTTGTTGCGGATCTAAATCTTTAAACAGATCAGGATAAGCCGCTTTAGCTACAAACTGAACAGATGCGCTATCTGATAAAGTACGAGAGTTCGCATGATATGCTGCATAAACACGGTTGTTTTTCACTGCCGGTAATTCAGCCCAACCCGCACGATGTTTGAATGCGTTTAAACGACGTTCTGCTTCTGCTTTTTCAATACCAAAGCCCATGACCATACCGTCTTGATTTTTCTTCAATTCAGTTTCACGGCCTGTAATAATAATTGCATCAGGTTTCGCGGCTAACACTTTCTCTGCAGCCAACGTACCCCATTTGCCAATTTCTGCAGGCGCCACGTTTTCTGCACCAACAAGGCTAATCATTGAGCCCCACATGCTAGAGAAGAACGTCATCCCTTGTTCAGCTGGGCCACCACGGCCAAACTCCACATACACTTTCGGTTGTTTTGTTAATTTTGCATTTTTAACCGTAGTCTGGATATGTTCAACAATGTCTTTGTATTCTTTCGCCATTTTTGCTGCGCGATCTTTCTGACCTGTTAATTCTCCAATAATTTCAGTAGATTTAATGTGCTTATCTAAGGTTTGAGCGTTGTAATCTAATACCACAATTGGAATGCCCGCTTCATTGATGGCATCTAAATCAGATCCTAGCATTTCGTACTGCCAATCTGCTAAGACTAAAAGATCAGGTTTTAATGAAAGCACTTTTTCCACAGAGAATGTGCCTTCTTCTACTTCGCCCACATCATCTAATTGATTCAATTTTGGCACCGCTTTGCTGAATAACTCCCAGCTTGCTGGTGTCCAAGATGACCATACTTTCTTAGAAAAACCGACAACGTTATCTAACGCTTTGTCACCACCAACTGCCATATAATCTTGATAATAGAAACCAAGTACCACGCGTTTTGCCGGTAAATCAACAGTGACTTCACGATCAAGTATATCTTTTACTTTCACGGGGTCAGCATTGGCAAAACCTGCAGTTAAACCAAGAATGGTCGCAATCGCTAAAGTTGAAAAACGTTTTTTCATAAGAAAAATCTCCTGAGTAAAATTAAAAAATAAATGATAATAATTATCAGTGAGAATAATACCGAAAACGATTGCTAAACTCAACTCAGGCGATTACTTATTCTTCGTAAGCTTCGTCAGTTAATGTTTTTAAGAATGCTTCTAATGCGTTAATCTCTTCATCTGTAAGCGGTTTTGCTTTTAAAACATCAGGATTAATGGTTTGAGCATATTCGGCTTTCTCCCACGCTTTCCCTGTTTCAGGGTTAATTTTACGATTAGGATTATTGAAACTGTCTTTAAATAGTAAAACGGTTTTTAAATCGCGGAAAACACCGTTATGCATATAAGGCGCAGTAACACCAATGTTACGCAAAGTTGGCACTTTAAATTTGCCTTTTTGCTTTTCATCGCCTTTCACCATCGGATTATCCAATAGCCCATTATCTACAAAATTGGCGGCTAATTTATTGTGCTTGATTAATTCTTGGTTACTTGGCACACCAATGTTGAAATATCGGTAATTCGTAAAAGTTTCTTTTGCTGAATTCGCTTCACTTGATTGGTGGCAGTTACTACAATTTGTGCGTGTTTTATCGAAAAATAATGCCTTACCTTCAGATTCAAGTGCGGTCAATTCTGCTTCACCTTTTAAAGCACGATCATATTTTGAAGAGAATGGCGCAAATAATTCCTGTTTTTCGAACTCGCCAATGGCTTTTTCCATGATAGCATAAATCTTGTCGGTATCTGCCCAAATGCTTTCGCCATAAAGATCTGTAATAGGTTTGTAATAAGTCGGATCCGCTTTTAAACGTTCAACAATAGCTTTCTTATCCGGCATGCCCATTTCTACTGGGTTTACTGGTGGCCCACCTGCTTGCTCAGCCAAATCTTTCGCACGACCATCCCAGAACTGTCCGCCAACATAATCTTGAATTTTTTTATCAAAATGAAAATCTGGTGAGAACATTGCATAAAGTGCTGTATTGGCGTTGCGATTACCATGAAGATGAGGATTATCCCCTTCTGAGACCATTTGGTTTGCAGAGTTTTTACGTTGATCCACAAAAGCGGTATCTGGACTATGACAGGTTGAACAGCTTTGTGTTTTATTAAAAGAAATCGATTTATCAAAAAACAACACTTCACCGAGTGCTTTATAATCCAATTCTTTTTTCGCTGCTTGATCAGCCAATACATAATTACTTTGCATCAGGGGGGCAAACAATAAAATAGAAAGCCATTTTTTTTGCATCGTTTTCTCCAAACATTCAAATTATAGATAAAAAATAATCCAACAAAGCTTTGTTGGATTATAAAAGGAAAATAATTTTCTACAAGCCGGTGGCCATCTTAATGCGATCAGCAAACATACCGATGCTCACGCCGAAGTAATTTGATTTGTTCCAATCTAAAATCGTGCGGTAGTTATTGGAAACCAAGAATGCACGACCAACTTCTTTATCAGGGCGAACTAGCCAAAGATCAGCTTGAGAAAGCGCGGCAAGTTTATCTTGTTCTTGTTGGCTGAAGCTCGCTAAGGTGATACCTTTAGACTGCCAGTCACTTAATGAACGTGCTTTGTTTTTCTCAATGCCTGAAAGCGATAAATCTAATGGTTGATTTAATGTGACTTCAACGCCCCAAGGCAATTTGTTATCCCAACCTACAGTGTGAAGATAATTTGCAATTGAAGCAAACGCATCAAATTGGTTTGTCCAAATATCCTTCACGCCATCATTATTACCATCTGCCGCATAGTTTAAGAATGCACTTGGCATAAATTGAGTTTGTCCCATTGCGCCCGCCCAAGAGCCTAACATTCTGTGGCGTTGAATATGATCACGTTCTAACATTTTCATCGCATTCACAAATTCTTTACTGAATAAGGCTTCACGTCTGCCATCAAAGGCTAATGTGGCTAAAGCTGAAAGCACATCATAGCTACCTTGATAATAGCCAAAGCTACTTTCCATACCCCATAAAGCAAGGATATATTCTTGTTGAACACCATAGCGTTGGCTTACTTGTTGTAATGGTGCTTGGACTTCCCAATAACGCTCTTCGGCAATATCCACTTTGTTTTGAGTCAGTACTTTATTCAGATAATTGGTTGTACCATTTGGATTCGGTAACTGTGGTTGATCCGCATTACGCTGACTTCTACCCGCTTGTGCACGATCTAAATCCACGGCCTTTTGCATATACTGAATATTATTTTGTGCATTCAATACTGACAACGAGACGCCTTCAGCAGCCGCTTTACCTTTTAAGAACTGTACATAATCATTAAAGTTATCTAAAGTTCTTGGCTTGCTATAAACAGCATTACTGCTTACTGATGGAATACTTTTTGTTGATGATGTTGTCGTCGTACTGCTTGAACAACCGACTAATAAAAGTGCGGTCGATAATGCAGTCATTTTTAACATTGAGATTAAATTCATTTCTTTTCCTTTTTTAATTATCAAAATATCGCATTATTTGCGTAAAAATTGGTTATAAACAGCTTTCAATAATGAGGTTGGTAGCAAGCGAGAACCTGAACGCAAGGCAAAGGTGAATAGGCCAGAAAATAAGCCTTGAATACCTAAGCGGTGCTTCAATTTAAATAAACGCCATTCTGCTTTCGCTTGGTTTAAACCACGACGACGCCCTACCATACCATTGCCTACGCGGGCATAAACTAAAATATCCGGCAAGTTTGCCACTTTCTGACCTTGTGCTACAAGCTTAATCCACAGATAATAATCTTCCTGTAAATCTTCATATCCACCACAATTAATGACCGCACTTTTTTGATACGCGACTGTCATGTGATTGAACGGACAACGTTTTTGCGTAAATTTAACGATATCTTGTGCTTCAGTCGGTACATGACGATATGCCACAATGTCTTGAATATTTTCGCCAAACTCAGCAATCTGCCCACCAAAAATAATCGTATCCGGATGTTGCTCAATAAATGCCACTTGTTTCGCAAAACGTTCTGGCACACAAATATCATCGGTGTCCATACGGAAAACCCAATCGTGTGAACAATGTTTTAATCCTTCATTGAGCGCTTTGCCTAAGCCTAAGTTCTTTGGCAACTTCACTAAGTTTAAGGGTAATTTGGTTTCGAATTCAGCAACCACAGCTTCCAATTCTGGCGTTACCGCACCGTCAAACACCAATACGATCTCATCTGCTGGATGGGTTTGAGCCACTAAACTTTCAAAACATTCTCTTAAATATTGTGGATTTTCCTTAATGTATAAGGACATTAAAACTGAAAATTTCATACTTCTCTATCTAATAAGTTATCTACATAAACCGTTTCAAATTAATTGCCAATTTAGGTGAAATTAAAACCACAAAGGCAATGACTAGCTGCTTAATACTTTTCGTTAATTTAAAAATCTCAAAATAGTAAAAAGCGGCTTTACGGGATAAATTCATAATATGTGGGTAGGCCAACATATACTGTGCATTGATGGCAAAATTCTTTTCTTGCTCTGCCGTTTTCACATAATTTTCACGGATATAATCAATCGCTTTTTGCGTATTAGTCGTATCCGTTGATACGCTAGAACGCTTAGTATGGAACGTACAATAAGTTAATGGTTCTGCTACTTTGCACGCTTTAAACGTTGGATCTTGCACAAGTTTCAGCAAGAAATCATAGTCTTCCAATGAACGAAGTGCGGTCGATAATCCACCGATTTTTAAAAACAGATCTTTTTTCACCCCAATCATCGGCATACCACCGATTTTATTCGCCAGTAAAATTCGCTCTACGCTAATCTCTTGTGGCTCAATCGGGTTGGTCACATAGCTAAAACCTTCATTCACCATTTCACATTTGGCTGGATGATACACAAAGTTAACATCGGGATGCTCGGCAATCACATCGGCTAATTTCTGACATTTATCATTTGCAAAACGATCATCGTCATCAAGAAATAACAACCATTCATTATCCGCATTTCGTGCCCCAATATTACGGCTTTCTGCCGCCCCTTGATTGGTTTCGTTACGAATCACTTTAACTGCAAATGGATACGATTGTGTCACTTCAACGGGTTCTTTCGAGCAATCATCCACAATCACCACATCAAAATTATAGGTGGTTTGCTTAGTTAAACTTTCCAATAAGGCAGGAATTTCTTCTTTCCGATTATAAGAAGGCACGATGATACTAAACATCTTTCGGCTCCTTTTGTTTAAATAAAATAAGCTGTTTACCGTGAGTACCAAAAAGCGATAAGAACATCAACATCACGAACATAATACCAGGGAAAGCAAAGGTGTCCGCTTTGATGTTACAGAAAGCTAAAATCACGAAAGCAGAAAGAATAAATTTCCAACTGCCATCAAACCAATTTAAGGCGACTTTGCGTACAAAATAGAATGTCACGGCAAAACACACTAAAGCATAAGACATGCCACCATAAAGAATTTGGCGTAAGAAACCAGAATCCGTATGCCCATAGTAACGGCCAACTTCTAACTCACCGGTCATATACATACCATCGCCATAAATAAACTGTTTAAGTGTTGGCATGAAGAGATGGTTTTTCATCAACGTATCGGTTGACGAACTGACAAATCCTGCTCCGTGTAATAAATTGATCACCGGTTCTAAAGCATGTGCCACATAAGGGTTTTCAGGTAAGAAATACGCCAATAATAAGACTAAAACGGCGAATGCAATGAGTGATGGCACATAACGCCATTTGAAATACACTAAAATGCTCACAACCGATAACAGAAGGAATGTACGTCCTGAAATTAATCCGATACATAGCATAAAAAACACTAAAATACTTGGAAGTGTATTATGTTTAGCATTGTAAGCCAGTAAGAAATGCAACAGCATTAAATAGAATAAACTCAGCTGGAAAAAGGCGGTTGCGGTGATGTTATATAAGCGATATTCCTGCTCTGAACCATAAAAACGTGCAGGTAACACCGCATTGGTCGAAAGCAAGAAATCGATCATAAATGATGCGCCGAGCAAGCCAATCACGCCCACAGCAAACTGTACAACCACACCAAGTTGTAAATCACGCACCACGCTCTGTTGACCATTTACATTGACATAGAAGGCATTATAAAGTCCTACACCAAAGATAAATAAAATCAGCTCTTTCACATACATGGTGATGACAGAAAAATCTCGCGTACCGTTAACTAAAAGTGGAATCACGCTAAATGCAATCAGCCCAATGATAACGACTAAACTATCCACGGGCACGGTAATACCTTGTGGTTTCTGCTTTTTAAAATACTGATAAGCCAATATAACCAATGCCGCTAAGCCTGCGACGAATGACATTCGTACAACATGAAACAGCCAAGGATCGTAAAGATAAAAAAGGTTAAAAAGTGCGGTCATTTTTACATTATTTTCCTAAATTCTTTTTCACTGCTAAGATTTTTTTGAGTGGATATTTAATTAATTTCTTCACTAAGTTATTAGATTTTGAACCACGAATCGCTTCCAAATTACTCACTAATTGTGGATTTTCAATTGCTACAAGCGGACGAACCACATTGTTATTAATCTGGAATTGGGTTTCAAATAATAAGAAATCATCAGCAAGCCAAAACGTTTTTTCCTGTTCGAGTTGTTTTAAAAATGTACGTGCCGCTGATTTTTTAATTAAGTATGCCACCGTCCCCGCAAAATAACTTTTATACGGATAAGCCACGGTGACATCACCAATAGTTTGGCGTAAAAATGAAAAAGTGGTTGGATAATTAATTTCTAATTCCACATCATCAAATTCCGCAATTTTTGACTGCCCGATTAATACAATATCCGCATCACATTTTTCGGTTAAAAGTGCGATCGTTTTTGGCGATAAATTTGAATTGAATAACGCATCATCTTCACAGACTAACGCATAGTCATTTTCCGTCACATTTTGATCTTCTACAATCTGACGATAAACCGCTAAATGACTTAATGTACAACCAATTTCGCCTTTTGTGACGTTGCGTCCATAATGCTGTTCAAACTTCGTTGGATTGAATACTTCTGCCAATTCATCCCACTCTTTTTGCATGGTATTAATCGCTGAAAATACAACGAAATCTGCTGTATCCGGTTGAGCAAAAAACAGCTCACGACGCTGAATATCTTTATCTAGTGAAATCAAATATTTATTCATAATTATCTCAAATTTGGTTTTTGCAGTATTTTGATTACAACAAACGGAAATAGTTGCAAATTATACTAAAGAAATAGTCCTATGGCATGGCTTTTAACACAACTTTAAAAAGCCTTAAAAAAATAACCGCACTTTAAATGCTTAAAGCGCGGTCTATTTTAAATGGATTAATATGTTATTTCTTTCAATTAGAAAATTGCAGTCGCTAAACCGACTACAACACTTAAAGAAAGCACTACAGCTAACATTGCGTAACCAAAATCACTCATTTTAATTTCCCACTTGTTTAGTTAAAGATAACCCATTCTAACAATAAAGCACGTTTTTTCAAAAATTTTTTATAATTTACTTAACCTATTTGGTGACAGTCTTTATAATAGGAAAAATTCTCTAGAGGCAAAATTATGGCAACAATTAAAGATGTCGCAAAAATGGCTGGTGTTTCCACCACCACTGTTTCACACGTAATTAATAAAACCCGTTTTGTAGCAAAAGAAACCGAAGAAGCGGTGATGCAAGCCATTAAAAGCTTGAAATACTCACCAAGTGCTGTTGCGCGGAGTTTGAAAGTCAATACAACAAAATCCATTGGGATGATTGTTACCACCAGTGAATCTCCTTATTTTGCTGAAATCATTCATGCCGTTGAAGATCATTGTTATCGTCAAGGTTATTCACTTTTTTTGTGTAATACACAAAATGATCCTGAAAAAATTAAAAACCACGTCGAAATGCTTGCTAAAAAACGCGTAGATGGTTTATTGGTAATGTGTTCTGAATATACACAACATTCACTCGATGTACTTTCTAGTTTCTCGTCTGTGCCGATGGTGGTGATGGATTGGGGTCCAAATACAGATACCGATATCATTGAAGATAACAGCTTTACGGGCGGTTACCTTGCCACGAAACATTTAATTGATTGTGGTCATAAAGCGATCGGTCTTATTGCGGGTGAATTAGATAAAACGACTGCAAGAACCCGTTACGAGGGCTTTGTAAAAGCGATGAATGAAGCCAATCTACCAATACATGAAAATTGGATTATGGAAGGTTTCTTCGAGCCTGAAGACGGTTACGAGTGTATGAATAAAATTCTCGCACAAGACAACCTACCTACTGCCGTATTCTGTTGTAATGATGTGATGGCATTAGGTGCAATCTCTGCGATTACGGAAAAAGGTTTACGCGTGCCTGATGATATCTCAATTATCGGCTATGATAATATTCACTCATCACGTTTCTATGCACCGCCACTCACAACGATTCACCAATCGAAGTCTCGTCTAGGTGCGCAAGCGGTTAATCTTTTGTTTGAGCGTATTGCCAATAAAGATAACGATAATCACGAAAAACACCGCATTGCGATCCATCCTGAACTTGTCATTCGAAAATCAGTTCGCAATCTTAAATAAACATTAAACTTTTTGACCGCACTTTGAATTTTATCTAAAAAGTGCGGTTATTTTTTTAGTTATTTTAACCTTTTTTGATTTAATGCAAGTTTTTGACGTATAGCATTTGATCCCGATACATATTTTTGGTTATATCTCTCCTAGTTTTATTTTTTCTTTATCGGAGTTCATATGACTAATGAGTATCGCACTCTCCGCCATAACATTAATATGTTAGGGCGTTTTCTTGGTGAAACCATTAATGATGCACAAGGCGAAGACATTCTCACCTTAATTGAAAATGTTCGTCAATTGTCCAAACAATCTCGAGCGGGCGATAGCCTGGCACGTAAAACATTGTTGGATACCCTTTCCACCATTTCAAATGAAAATATTATTCCTGTTGCGCGTGCATTCAGCCATTTTCTTAACTTAACGAATATCGCTGAACAATATCAAACCGTCTCTCGTCAACATAAAGATTTACAATCCTCTAACCGTTCATTGAGTGCGTTATTTCAACGTTTAAAATCACAAAATGCCTCAAAAGAAGAGGTTTACAAAACCGTTGAAAACTTGCTTATTGAACTGGTATTAACGGCACATCCAACCGAAACTACACGTCGTTCTTTAGTGCATAAACACGTTGAGATTAATAAATGCTTAAGCAAATTAGAGCATGATGATTTAACACCTAAAGAACGAGGTATTATTGAACGCTTATTGCTTCGTTTAATTGCTGAAGCGTGGCATACCAATGAGATCCGTACAGTTCGCCCTACCCCATTCGATGAAGCAAAATGGGGCTATGCGATGATTGAAAACAGCCTATGGCAAGGCGTGCCGGAATTCTTACGTCAATTAAATGAACATGCTCGTGAATTCTTAGGCTACGACTTACCCGTGGGCTTACGTCCTGTCAGAATTTCTTCTTGGATGGGCGGTGACCGTGATGGAAATCCATTCGTTACCTCAAAAATCACCCAACAAGTCCTCTATCTTGCTCGTTGGAAAGCGGCTGATTTATTCTTAAATGACATCAAATCCCTTGCTGATGAATTATCAATGGTCAAATGCACGCCAGAATTTACCGCAAAATATGGTGAGCATTTAGAGCCTTATCGTTTTGTGGTCAAAGAACTTCGCGCAAAACTTATCGCGACCCTTGATTACTTTGATGATTGCCTGGCAAATCGTCCGCCACGCGTAAGCCAAGCGGATATTATCATGGAAGATAATCAGCTTTGGGAACCACTCTATGACTGCTATCAATCATTGATGGTATGCGGTATGCGGATTATTGCCAATGGATCTTTATTGGATATTCTGCACCGCATTCGCTGTTTTGGTGTCACTCTTTCACAAATGGATATTCGCCAAGAAAGTACGCGCCATACAGATGCGATTGCTGAAATTACCCGTTATCTTGGCATAGGCGATTATGCACAATGGAGCGAAGCTGAAAAACAATCTTTCTTGGTGCGTGAATTGAATTCTCGTCGCCCATTAATCCCAACCAATTGGAAACCCTCTGCTGAAACCCAAGAGATTTTAGATACGTGTAAAGTCATTGCACAACAAAAACAAGGCGTAATTGATTGCTATATTATTTCCATGGCAAGAAGTGCCTCTGACGTGCTCGCCGTGCATTTATTATTAAAAGAAGCGGGCGTGCCTTATCACATTCCTGTCGTGCCACTCTTTGAAACCTTAGATGACTTAGATGCCTCTGAAGGGGTTATGCGTCAATTGTTTAATATTGGTTGGTATCGTGGCGTGATTAATAATCATCAAATGGTGATGATTGGTTATTCTGACTCTGCTAAAGATGCAGGTATGATGGCAGCTTCGTGGGCACAATATCGTGCACAAGAAGCATTAGTTAATTTAACCGAAGAACTGGGCATTGAACTCACGTTATTCCATGGCCGTGGTGGTACAATCGGTCGCGGTGGTGCGCCTGCACATGCGGCATTGCTTTCTCAACCTCCACGCTCACTCAAAAATGGTTTACGTGTGACTGAACAAGGGGAAATGATCCGCTTTAAACTTGGTTTACCCGAAGTTACGGTTGAAACCTTTGATCTTTACGCGAGTGCGATTTTAGAAGCAAACTTACTTCCACCGCCAGAACCTAAAGCAGAATGGCGTACCGTCATGGATGAGCTTTCTAGCACTTCATGTGATATTTATCGTAGTGTTGTTCGTGGTGATAAAGACTTCGTGCCTTATTTCCGCAGTGCCACACCAGAACAAGAACTGTCTAAACTGCCACTCGGCTCTCGTCCTGCAAAACGTAATCCAAATGGTGGCGTAGAAAGCTTACGTGCCATTCCATGGATTTTTGCTTGGATGCAAAACCGCTTAATGTTACCGGCATGGCTGGGTGCGGGTGCGGCTATTCAAAAAATTATGGATGAAGGCAAAGGTCATATTATTGAAGAAATGTGTAAAGCTTGGCCATTCTTCTCGACTCGTGTGGGCATGTTAGAAATGGTGTTCAGTAAAACCGATACTTGGCTTTCTGAGCAATATGACCATAACTTAGTGAAAAAAGAGCTTTGGTACTTAGGTGAAAATCTGCGTAACCAGCTGAATGCAGATATTAAAACTGTGCTTTCGCTTTCTCACAAAGATGAATTAATGGCGGACTTGCCATGGATCGCCGATTCTATTGCATTACGTAATGTTTATACGGATCCACTCAATCTCCTTCAAGTGGAATTGCTCCGTCGTTTCCGTGAATTGCCTGAAAACCCAAGCCCTGATGTCGAACAAGCCCTGATGATTACCATCACAGGTATTGCCGCAGGTATGCGAAATACGGGCTAGTTACAGCAAATATAAATAAGTGCGGTCAAAAATAATGATAAATTTGACCGCACTTTTTATTTATTCATTACATTTCGACAGATTTGGGAAAATTCAGACATTAATGCAAAAAGTTGAGAAGATTTCTGCTTTCCAAATACATTAAATGCGTTCTCAAACATTTCTGTCGTCGCGCTATAAACCGGTTCTGCTTGCAATTTACCTGCATTTGTTAATTGCATAATCCTTTCACGTTTATCTGTTGAACTCGGATAAAATTCAATCCATCCTTTTTCTCGAAATTCTTTGCAAATATTAAACACGGTTTGTTTAGGTATATACCATTCATCACAAATTTTCTTTTGTGTGCATTGCCCATTTTCAGCTCCCGCTAAACAATAAAGCACTGCAAAATGATTGTAATTAAGTGCAAACTTAAGATCGCTCCATGTATCCAGCACCTCATCAATTTCTGAAATGTGCTTACCAAGCAACTCAAAATTATTCATTTCTATCCCTCAACTTTCTCTGTTTGTCTTATTCTATCATTTCAATCATAAAAATATAGTCTTAAAATTTACTTTATTTTAGTAAATTTTAAGACTATAATTTGTAGAATTTAGCAATTATTAGACTATATTTTTATGACTAAAATGACTTCAAATGCGATAGAAAATATTAAATCAATCGCCAAAAACAACAAAAAACGTCTTTTCTTTACTTTCAGCTTAGTCACATTAGAGAACATTCTCTTTATTACTTATCCCGTTTTTGGGGGCTTTGCTGTTAATGCAATAATGAATGGAGATGTCTTGCTTTCACTTAGCTATTCCCTTTTAGTGCTTATCATTTGGGGAATTGGTGCAGCTCGCCGTGCAGTAGATACTCGTAGCTTTGCTCGTATTTACGCAGAGCTTGCTGTGCCGGTTATCATTAACCAACGAGAAAAAGGATTAAACATCTCAGCAATTACTGCTCGTGTAGCATTATCACGTCAATTTGTAGACTTTTTTGAACAACATCTACCAACATTAATTGTGTCGAGTTTTTCCATCATTGGTGCGGCTATAATGCTATTGTGGCTAGAATTTTGGTCAGGTATAACGGCTTGTTTAATATTAGTATTTTTTGGTCTTTTATTACCTAAATACTCAAAAACAAATGATTTGCTTTATTTAAAGCTTAACGATCGGTTAGAAAAAGAAGTCAACGTAATTGAACAAAAAAGCAATTATCACTTAAATAAACATTATGACTGGCTTGCTTATTTACGTATTCGTTTATCTAATCGTGAAGCAACGGGTTATTTATGGATTGGCATTGCATCAGCTATTTTATTTGGTGTCACTGTAGTTAATTTAGCCACAACTAAAGGTGTGCAAGCTGGGCATATTTATGCAGTAATTACTTATCTTTGGACATTTGCGATTAGCCTTGATGATGCACCTCGATTACTCGAGCAATTTTCTAATTTGAAAGATATAGGAAAACGAGTTGAGGTTTAACTACTATAAGCAAAATATAGATGAATTTTACCGCACTTTTTGTTTTCTGTTTCTTGCGGTATTATACTCTCAATTGACTTGATTAAGGAAAAACCAATGACAACTGATATTCAAAAACTCGATCCAGATGCAGCGATTGATCTTGCTTATGATATTTTCTTAGAGATGGCAGGCGAAAATCTCGATCCCGCTGATATTATGCTATTCAATCTGCAATTTGAAGATCGTGGTGCAGTTGAGTTTGTCGAAACTGCTGATGATTGGGAACAAGAAATTGGGGTGTTAATCGATCCTGACGCTTTTGCTGAAGTTTGGGTGGGTTTAGTGAATGAGAAAGATGAAATGGATGATGTGTTTGCAAAATTCTTAATTTCACACCGAGAAGAAGATCGTGAATTCCACGTTATTTGGAAAAAATAGCACCCTTCTCACACATATCAATTTACAAACTAAAACCGGTTTAATTTTAAATTAAACCGGTTTTTGCTTAACAGATTCGTGGTAAGGGTTCGTTGCGTGGTAAGTCTAATAAACGACTTTGACCGAAAAGACCAGCTGCTCGAACTTTGCCATCAGTCGTTACCTCGCCGATTACGGCCGCATTTTCACCTAATGGATGGCGACGAAGTGCGGTCAGAATTTCAGCTGTTTTTTCTTTATCCACCACAATCACCAATTTACCTTCATTAGCAAAATTTAATGCATCCAAACCGAGTAATTCGCATATACCGCGTACTTCCTGACGAATTGGTAATACCGTTTCATCAATTTGAATCCCCACTTTCTGAGCCTGTGCGAATTCGTGAAGTACCGCATTCACACCACCACGGGTCGCATCGCGTACAGCTTTCACCCCAGCAATCGGACGAATGCAATCAATAAGCGGTGCAAGCACGGCGCAATCACTGCATAAATCCGTTTGAATACCGAGATTTTCGCGTAAATTCAAAATGGTTGCACCATGATCACCTAAAGTACCACTGACAATAATCTGATCACCTGGCTGAATGCGATGCACACCCCAGTCGAGTCCGTTTGGAATAACGCCAATGCCAGCTGTATTGATAAATACTTTATCTATCGCGCCTTTTTGTACTACTTTAGTATCACCTGTTACCACTTGAATACCGGCTGACTGACAGGCTTTTGCCATCGATTGGATCAATTTTTTTAAGGTTTCTAGTGGTAAACCTTCTTCCAAAATAAAGCCACAGGATAAATATTTTGGTACGGCACCGCATACGGCAACATCGTTAGCTGTGCCACAAACGGCGAGTTTACCAATATCTCCACCAGGAAAAAAAATCGGATCAATCACAAAACTATCGGTAGAAAATGACAATGTTCCACCTAAAGCATTTAACTCTTGTAAAGCAATACGAGCCTGATCTTCGCCTTGTGAAAGTATTGGATTATCAAATGCTTCAACAAAATAATCGCGGATCAACTCTTGCATGGTAGCACCACCATTTCCGTGTGCCATTGTAATAAAATCAGTCATTGTTTTATTCCCGTCTATATTGATAATAGGCCGCACATGCCCCTTCGGAAGATACCATCAATGCACCATAGGCATTGTCAGGATTACATTTTTTAGCAAATAATGGGCAATCAGCAGGCTTACATTTGCCGATTAATACATCTCCGCAACGAGAATCCGGATCATCAGCAACTTGATGTGGCTGGCAAGCAAAATACGCTTCTGCATCAAAGCATTGATAATCATCTGTCAGTTCTACGCCAGATTCTGCAATTTCGCCTAATCCACGCCATTCGCTACTGGCTTTCAAGCGGAATACTTCACTGATTGCCTGTTGTGCTAACTCATTGCCATGTTGGTGTACGATACGTTTATACTGATTTTCCACTTCACAGCGTTTTTCAACAATCTGTGTCACCAACATTAAAATTGCTTGTAGGATATCTAAAGGCTCAAAACCAGTGATCACAAAAGGCTTATGGTAGGTATCACACAATTCCTGATAAGGTTCAGAACCAATCACCATGCTTACATGACCTGGTGCAAGAAAGCCGTCAATTTTGACTTGTCCTTGTGACAATAAGCTGTGTAATGTTGGGATGATAGTGATATTTTGACATACCACAAAAAAGTTTTTTACCTGCTGTTTTTTTGCTTGTTGTAAGGTAATTGCGGCACTTGGCATGGTTGTTTCAAAACCAAGTGAAAAGAATACCACTTTTTTATCAGGATTATTTGATGCGATATTCAATGCATCGAGCGGTGAATAAACGATTCGAACATCAGCCCCCTGTGCTTTGGCTTCTAATAATGAACCTAAACGTCCTCGTACTCGCATGGCATCACCGAAAGTACAGAAAATTACTTCTGGACGACGAGCAATCTCAATACATACATCAATTCGCCCCATCGGTAATACACACACCGGGCAGCCTGGACCGTGAATAAATTCAATACTTTTGGGTAATAAACGATCCAGCCCAAATTTAAAAATGGTATGAGTATGTCCGCCACAGACCTCCATCAAATATAACGGATTTTCTGGTGTAAAGTGCGGTTGGTTTTCTATTATTTTTTGTAGTCGCTGTAACAGACTTTTAGCCAGTTCAGGATCACGAAATTCATCAACAAACTGCATTTGATGCTCCTATCTTTCTTGCGCTTTTAACCAGTCTAGCCATTGCTGTAATCCTTCTCCACTTAGAGAAGACAACTGGATAACCTCAATTGTTGGATTCACTTGTTTCGCATAAGCAATACATTTTTCCACATCGAAATTTAAGTACGGCAGTAAATCGACTTTGTTTAAAATCATTAACTTCGAGGCCGCAAACATATGTGGATATTTGAGTGGTTTATCTTCGCCTTCTGTCACAGATAAGATCACCACTTTGGCGTGTTCGCCTAAATCAAACTCTGATGGGCAGACTAGGTTTCCGACATTTTCAATAAACATCAGACTATTTTCCTGAGGCTGCAATTTCACCAATGCATTACCAATCATTTGTGCATCTAAGTGACAACCTTTGCCCGTATTAACTTGAATCGCTGGCACACCCGTTTGACGAATACGATCTGCATCATTTTCTGTTTGTTGATCCCCTTCGATCACATAACAAGGATAGTCATTTTTTAATGCATTTAATGTGGTCGTTAACAAAGTTGTTTTACCTGAACCAGGACTTGAAACAAGATTAAGCGCCAAAATATGCTGATTCGCGAAAAAGCGACGATTCATATCGGCTAATTGATTGTTTGCGCCGAGAATATCTTGTTCTACTTTCAGTAATCGTTGCTGAGTTTCATCTTGTTGTGGAGAGTCTGGCATGCGGAAGGCGGAGTGAGAAAAATTAGGTAGTTTTGTTGCATGTTGCGCATTGGAATCATTATGAACATGCGGTAATTCTCCGATTCTGACTTGGTCTGGATGGCCACAGCCACAGGTTGTACACATAAGTCACCTCAATAATGTTTCGTTTATTCTGTAAATACTTAGAATCTATGGTAATTCACATGCGTTAGAATACCATATTCTCTATCTTAAATATATTCTTTGAAGAGAGATAAATACATACTATCAAGTAGTTAGCGTATTTTATATTCAAAAGATCAGGTTAAATTTGCCAATTTAGACGTCTTGCTATTTTACGGCAATTTCTTTCACTCTAAATTCGGTGCCACTTCGACGTTGTAAACATGCACTGTGACAATGTGGACAGCAATCTTGATAGGCTTCAATCTCAACTTCCTTTTGACATTGCCAGCACCATGCAATCGCAGGTAAATGAATAAAATGTAACTGACAGTTTTCAGCAACGGTATCTTTGCGCATAATTTCAAAGCAAAATTCTACCGCACTTTGCTCGACACAAGACAGTGCCCCAATTTCTAGCCAAATATCTGTCACTTCATGGATTTCATGCTTTTTCTGTTGTTGATCAATAATTTCCATAATATTCTGACAGAGAGACATCTCATGCATGATTTTCTCCTTAAAATAAAAAAGCAGTCTGTTCCAATTTTACTCTTTTTTGATGTTTATTTTCAGCATTTCTGTGTTTCGTTGTTCGATATTTAAACGTTGTTTGAAAAATTTTACTGGTACTCGTACAAGAAATCATTTTAGTGGCACAAAATTAATGCCGCTATGTTGCAATAAAGTATTCATAAAATCATTATTTTGTTCAAACTGGCTACATTTGCCTTTGAGCTGAATTAAGCGAATTCTCAAGTGAGCCAATTCATGGATCCGTTTTGATACTTCTCGAATATGTCGATCTAGCAACTCATTAATTTCCCTTTCCTGCTCTTGAGTGGCACATTGAGGATTGAGCAACATTTTGATTTCTTTCAGTGAAATATCCAAACTGCGGCAATAGCAAATAAAAGAAAGTTGTTTCAAATGCTCTTCCGTATAAACGCGAAAATTACCACTTGTTCGCTTGGCTGGTTCGATCAATCCTTGTTTTTCATAGAAACGTACAGCTTCCACCGTACAGCCAACAATGTTGGCTAGCTGACCAATTTTCATTTTTTAAAAATTACACTTGACTCTGAAGTTACTTCATATTTTATACTTTATCACAGTATTCACATGTTAGAAAAGGAGAACTTCCATGAAAAAAACAGCATTACTTATCACTGCACTATTCGGTGCTTCACTCGCTAATGCACATAATGTTTGGTTGGAGCCCGTTAAGGATGTAAAAGGGCAATATGTGGTTAAATTTGGTCATGAGGAGACTGAAACCTATCCTCAAAGCAAATTAAAAGCGGTACGCCTACTTGATGCTAAAGGCCAATTGCAAAATGCCACAGTAAACTTTAAAGAAGGCGAAGCACACTTTGCTGCCCCTGATGCAGCCATCGCATTTATTCGCTTTGATAATGGCGTTTGGTCAAAATTGCCAAGCGGTAAATATGTCGAAAAAACCAAACAGCAGGCCCCAGATGCTGTGCTTAGTGTTAATCCAGTCAAATTTGGCAAAGCGATTTTACACTGGGATGCGCAAGCAAATAAATCACACAACATGGATTATGAATTGATCCCACAAAGTGAACCGAAAGCGGGACAACCACTCGATATTCTCGTGTTAGTAAAAGGTAAACCAGTGCAAGGCATCAAAGTGGGTTTAGGCGAAGATCACCCATTCAACTTAACCAATGAAAAAGGTATTGCACAATTCACCCCTAAAGTGGGCTATAACAAAGTCTGGGCTGAATTTGATGAACCGGTTAAAGACAATCCTGACTATAACAAACGTAGTGTTGAATATATGCTAACTTTTGACGCGAAATAATGAAAAGAGTTGTATTTTTAACCGCACTTTTCACCTGGCTGTGCGCACCATCAGCATTGGCTCATAGTTTGCATGTATTTGCACAATATGATGGACGCACAGTTTCTGGCAAAGCCTATTATTCCGATATGACCCCAGCAGCAGAAACCTATATGGAGATTTTGCAAGCTGGCCAGGACTCCCCTCTATTGGAAGGTAAAACGGATCGCAATGGGCAATTTGCCTATCCGATCAATACCACTACCGAAGGTGCCATTAAAGTAGTGATAGAAGGTGAAGAAGGACATCGAGCCTCAATTGTTGCCAACAGAGTATCTGCGCAAGCCACTAATAACAATGACAATGCATTGATGTTGGTCCGCGAAGATATTTCTAAATTAAAAGACAAAATTTACCTACACGATATTATTGGTGGTATCGGTTATATTGTTGGCATTTTCGGCTTATGGGCATTGATTAGAGCCTCAAAGATGACGCGTGCGTCGCAATCTAAGGAAAGATAATATGCATTTATCGGAAGGTGTGTTGCATACACCCGTATTGCTTAGTGGTGCAGCTGTCGCATTAGTCTGCGTAATGATTGGTCTTAAACGACTCAATTCGCAGCAATTGCCGCTAACAGCATTGTTTGCTGCTGCTTTTTTTGTTGCTGGAACCATTCATGTACCGGTAGGCATTGGTAGCGTGCATCTTATCTTAAACGGCATGGCTGGTCTGTTTCTTGGCTGGGCCGTTTTCCCTGCCTTTTTAATCGCATTAGTCCTACAAGCCCTGCTCTTTTCCTTCGGTGGATTTGCTGTATTAGGCGTCAATTTATGCGTAATGGCATTACCTGCTCTTCTTGTACATTGGTTATTTGCAAAAAGACTTGAAAATGACAATTCCCGTCGAACTCAAATTACTGCAGGTATTGGTGCTGGCGTGATCGGCGTTGGCGGTTCAGCCTTGCTCGCCTCTTTAGTCTTGGCTCTAGATGGTGGTAAAGCTTACAGCGATCTGATCATGCTGCTGGTAATATCACATATTCCTGTGTTTATTATCGACAGTATCGTCAGCGTCGGGGTGGTCTTATTGTTAAACAAAATGTATCCAACAGCGCTCAGTGTGGTGAAATGAATTTTCTTGCTATTTTTCAACCGCACTTGCGATTAATTTATGTGTTTTTGTGTGGACTTATCGTCAGCACAATGACACATATTTCAATGCTTATTATCCTTAATCTGATCGTATTCAGCGGGTTACTTATTACGCTAATTCGATATCAAAAATCCCTCGCCGATTATTTTAAATATTGGTTGAAACTGAATTTCTTTACTTTGCTTGTTTGGTTGACCTTAAGTTGGAAAATCACTGAACAAGGCTTAGCATTGAATCCAATGGGTATTCAGCTCGCGCTACTCATCACGCTACGTTTCAATTTAATTTTAAGCTTAACTCGCCTCTTGTTAATTGATATGAACGAGAGCCTTTTATTGCAAGCATTGTGTCGTTTGCCATTGCCTGAAAAACTACTTCACCTATTCGTTCTGACCGTGCGTTATATTTCTGTACTTGGTGATGTACATAAAAAAATGGATATGGCGATGCGCGCACGCGGATATCAGCCAAAACTTAACGGTAGAACCTTATTCATTGCCTCACAACGTGTGGCATTATTATTAATTCATGCACTCGTTAAAGCAGAAAAAACAGAAATGGCGCTAAAAGCACGTGGCTTTCAACTGAATGATATTAAAAAAACACAGGATAAATCTTGATGAACGTCCTCGAAGTCAAACAATTACAGATCATGCGCGACCAACGCATGATTATTGATAACCTTTCTTTTGAACTCCCTGAAGGTCATCGCCTTTTTTTACAAGGTGATATTGGTTGTGGGAAATCAACCCTATTACACTGTCTATTAGGCTTTATCCCATACCAACAAGGAGAGATTAGCTGGTTCGACAACACCTGCCGCCAAGAAAAAGATTTTGTACCACTACGTGGAAAGGTCGGCATCTGTTTCCAACACGCGGGCGATCAACTTTTTGGTCCAACCGTACTTGATGATGTGGCGTTTGGTCCTCTCAATCAAGGATTGAACAGAGATGAAGCCTATCAAATTGCATTACAGCAATTGGAACGTCTGAATATTGTTGGATTAAAAGATCGCTCTGTGAATACCTTATCTGGTGGTGAACAGAATTTTACTGCACTGGCTGGCGTGCTAGCGATGCAACCAAAAGTATTATTACTTGATGAACCAACGAATGGACTCGATGTAAAAAATATCGCCAAACTGACCGCACTTTTACGCGAATTACAGTTGCCAATGCTTATTGCTTCACATGATTTACACTTTAGTGAAACGCTCGCGGATTCCTGTTTATCTTTAGCTACGGATAACGATAGCTAAATGCGCTCATAATGCGTAAGGAAATAATTCAATAAAAAACGGGCGAACCATTTAAGTTCGCCCGTCATTCATTTATGACGCGAATCAAGCCACAAGTGCGGTTTCTTTTAAGCGATTTTTTAATTTCGCGTATTCAGTTACCACATAGCGTTCAGCCCAGGCTTGGTCTTCGATTTTATCAATACGAACCGCGCTATATTTGTATTCCGGCGTTCTAGAACCCGGATTCAAATGTTCAGCGGTTAATTCGTTACATTTACCGATCCACCATTGATAGGTCATATAACAAGCACCTTTGTTGGTACGAGTGCTGACATCCGCGCGAGAAATCACTTTACCGCGTGATGATGCAATCCAAACCAAGTCGTTGTTTTTAATGCCTAATTCTTTGGCATCTTGATCGTTCATTTGTACGAATCCTGGTTCATCCGCAAGTGCCGCAAGTGCACGGCAGTTACCTGTCATTGAACGACAAGAATAGTGACCCACTTCACGTACTGTAGAAAGTATCAATGGGAATTCTTCAGAGAGATCTTCCATCGGTGGTTCCCAGTCGCAAGCAAAGAACTCAGCTTTGCCATTCGGACGGTCGAAGATTTGGCCTTTATACAAGTATGTTGTACCTTGATCTTCAGGGCCTTCGTCAGTACATGGCCATTGGATATAGCCCATGCCTTCCATTTTTTCGTAGGTTGCCCCTTTGTAAATTGGGCAAAGTGAACGAAGTTCATCCCAAATTTCTTTGGTATTGTTATAGTGCATTGGGTAGCCCATTGCTGTAGCAAGTTCGCTAATGATCACCCAGTCATCCTTGACATCGCCAGTTGGTTCAACGGCTTTATAGAAACGTTGGAAACCACGGTCAGCGGCACTATACACACCTTCATGTTCAGCACAAGAAGTCGCAGGTAATAAAATATCTGCTTCAGCTGCGGTTTGAGTCATGAAGATATCTTGAACGATAAGAAGCTCAACTTTCTCGAAGGCTTTTTTAACCGCATTAATATCAGGCTCAGTTTGTAATGTATCCTCACCCATGATATAGAATGCTTTAATTTTATCTTCCATGATTGCTTCAGGCACTTCACTCAATGGCACACCTGGTTTGGTTGGAATAGATGGCACGCCCCAAGCTTTCGCAAATTTTGCGTTAGTTTCTGGGTCTGCAAAACTTTGATAGCCTGGTAATGTGTTGAATAATGCGCCCATATCGCACGCACCCTGTACGTTGTTTTGACCACGTACCGGGTTAACCCCAACATTTGGTTTACCTAAGTTACCGGTAAGCATTGCTAAGCTTGCTAATGCACGTACGGTTTCTACACCTTGACGGAATTGGCAAACGCCCATTCCCCATAAGATAGTAGCCGTTTCCGCTTTTGCATAAGTGCGGGCAATTTCACGCAACATTTCAGGCTCAATACCTGTGATGTGTTGAGTGGATTCCGGTGTATAAGCTTTCACGGTTTCATAGAACGCATCGAAGTTTTCGGTGTGTTCATCAATAAATTTTTGATCTTGTAATCCTTCTTCTAAAATCACATTCATCATCGCATTCAAGAATGCGACGTTAGACCCGTTAGCAAGCGGTGCATAAATATCCGCGATACGGGCTGTTTCGATTTTACGAGGGTCACAAACAATGATTTTCGCCCCTTTTGCTTTGGCGTGGTTAATCCGACGCGCCACAATAGGGTGTGAAGTGGAGGCATTATAGCCAAAAATGAATACGCATTTGGTATCTTCAATCTCAACAATTGAGTTGGACATTGCGCCGTTACCGACCGATTTGAGCAGACCTGTTACAGAAGGGCCGTGTCACACGCGCGCACAACAGTCAATGTTGTTATTTCCTAATACCGCACGGGCGAATTTTTGCATAACGAAGTTCACTTCGTTACCTGGTCCACGGGAAGAACCCGTTACCATAATCGATTCGTTACCGTACTTTTCTTTGATTTCACTGAGACGTCTTGCTGTGTAAGAAATCGCTTCTTCCCAGCTCACTGGTGTGAATGGTTCGCCACGTTTGTAGCGGATCATCGGTTGAGTTAGGCGAGGAGTCAGGATTTTTGTATCATGCACAAAATCCCAGCCATAATATCCTTTTAGGCATAACTCCCCTTCGTTTGTCTTGCCGTTTGCACCTTCAGCTCCCACAATTTTGTTGTTTTCCACCAAAAGATGGATTTTACAACCTGAGGCACAATACGGACATACGGTAATTACTTTTTTAATAGCCATAGTAACGTCCTTATTTTAGTACAACACGAGGTTAGAGATAGAATTAGAATAATTAATTCTGGGTATATATTACACCCAAAATCAGTTTATAGTATTACAAAAAACATGGATTTATTGATATAAAACAGGTTTTCGTAATATTTTTAAAATATGTTTAGAAAATCACCCTCACTTTTTTACAAAACAGGAATCTCTTCAAGCGATCTTCCCTCTTTTAAAAAATCATACATAAATTGCACAGACTCTTTTACGCTTTCTGTCATCGGAAAACCAAAGGAAACCAGATCGGGTTGGAGCCCAACAAAAACAATTTGTTTAATATCTTGTTCCAGTTGCTCGATGAGGTAATTGAGCGGCATATTATGCGTACTCATGAAAAACATTTCAGCAATGCTCTCTTTTTCAATGATTCGGATTTTGCCCGGTGCTAATTCCATATCAGCCGCATCGAAAATTAAAAGCAAATCGGGTTTCATGTCTCGCACAATATGTGCAACATTTTCCGGCGCTGAGCCGCCGTCAAGTGCGGTCCAATTTGGTAATGGATTTTCATTCAATAGCTGATAGAGATAAGGGCCCGCACCGTCATCCCCCATCATGCTGTTGCCAACAGTTAAGATCACATTATTCGTCACGACGTTTCACCATAATATACATCACAGGTTCACGCTGAATCGATGCTAACGTATCCATCAGAATTTCGACCCACTCTTGATGTTCTGGGGTGAAATTTGCTTTATTTTCATCCATCGCTTTCGCCAATAAATTGACATGGCTAGAATCAATCACTATTTCACCGAATCGCATTAAGCCGGCAAATTTACGTTTAGCATCCCCTTCTGGAAAGCTATCTACAAAACGTTGATAAGCATCGTAGTCACAAACCAGTAATTTTTTAAAACAATCAATTACGCCAACATGGTGACCAATCGCCAAAGAGTAATACATCACCTGTTTTGCTTGCTCTGGCACTTGTTCATCGTTTTCGACGAAACGTTCGTTTAATAAATAGAAAAAGACTTTCGTTGTCATAACATTCCCATTTTTATAGGGGCAATCACTTGCCCCATCATTAATTATCCCGAAAACGGCAGACTAATCGCATGCAAACGATTGACGATTTCGCTTAAACGCGGATCGGCTTCACGTTCTAGGTATTCACCTAAACGTACACCAAATGGCACTTTGTCATTTTCTGTCATCATTGCCATAAATTGGTTAGCGATGTTGCCACCTTGACGATAACCAGCAAGACGACGTGCTTCACGTTCAAGACTAATACGCAAATCCAACGGAATAGTTGGGAAACGTAATTTAGCTTCTGCGTTAGGATCAGCTTTTTCTTGTTTACCTTTGAGCTTTTGATCAAGCAAGCCTAGTGCTACCGCGAATCCATAAATTGTCGCTGCTGGGGTCGGAGGACAGCCAGGGATGTACACATCGATCGGTACGATTTGATCACTACCACCCCAAACACAATAAAGATCATGGAAAATACCGCCACCACAACCGCAAGCACCGTAAGAAATACAGATTTTAGGATCGGGAGCAGCTTGGTAAGCACGCATTGCTGGCGTACGCATTGCACGGGTAACTGCACCGGTGAACAATAAAATGTCCGCATGACGAGGTGAGGCTACCACTTTAATACCAAAACGTTCCGCATCGAATGTTGGTGTAATGGTACTGAAAATTTCGATTTCACACCCATTACAACCGCCGCAGTCCACACGATAAACGTAAGCTGAACGTTGAATATCTTTCAGCAACGTTTGTTTCATTTTGGCAATATTTTCATCAATACTAAACGGTGTTGATATGCCATTGACCGGCATTGGAATTTGTGTGTTCATCGTCTTTCGCCTCCTGCTAAAACGTTAGGTAAATCAACCGCACTTTGTTCTCGTTGCTCGAGCGCTTTTTTGAAATTCAAGCGAACTGGCTCCTTAAAGTCGATCAATTTCATCCGCATATTGGATTCCATATTTGCGGTTTTTTCTAAACTATGTTGACGTTTGCAAACCGGACAGGTATGTAATTCCGCCAATTTTCGTTTCACTAACTCTGGATTATCCAAAGTTTGTTTGAATAAATCGATGGTGTAATTTAGTTCTTTATAAGAAATAAACGGTTTACCACATTCCTGACAGGCGACTGTCGCAAAGGTCGTTTCTTGGAAAAGATCCTGTTTATTCGTCACTGATAATTCAAAATCTTGCGATAATCGAATCGCCTTAGTTGGACAAACCTCCTCGCAACGACCACAGAAAATACAACGACCAAGGAATAATGACCATGTACGTTCGCCTGTAACGGGATCCGTTCTCATCGTTAATGCATTGGCTGGACAGGCAATGGTACAAGCCGCGCAGACAATACATTGATCAGAATTAAGTTCTGGTTTTCCTCTAAAATCCTCATCGACTTCATAAGGTTTGAACGGATATTTGGTGGTAACATCACCTGCTTTAAATACCGTTTTTAGTAATTTAAACATTTTCCGCCTCCCCTATTTCAATGGTGAATTTTTACGTTCAATACCGTAGCGTTCAATTTCTTTATAATCCACGGTTTTCGCTTTGCGTTTACGCACATCCACCACAGTGACACGGTCGGTACAAGAATAGCAAGGGTCAAGACTACCAATAATAAGTGGTGCATCAGACACTGTATTGCCACGCAACATGTAGCGTAAGGTTGGCCAGTTAGCATAAGTGGCAGCACGACAACGCCAACGGAAAAGTTTTTGGTTGTCGCCTAGCATTGACCAGTGAATATCTTCGCCACGTGGAGCTTCGGTAATCCCTAAAGCAAAACGTCCAGGCGTATAATTGAAACCTTCTTTTAAGATTTCACCACTTGGCAAATTGTCCACCATGTAATCAATAATATTCATGGATTCAAACACTTCATTAATCCGCACTTTCACACGGGATAACACGTCGCCATTTGCTTCAGTGAAGAGATTGAAAGGGATATCGCCATAACCAGAGAATGGATGTACTTTACGCACATCACGCGCAAAGCCAGAACCACGGATCATTGGTCCTACCGGACTGAAATCACGAGCGATATCTTTTGCCAAGACACCAACGCCTACCGTACGTTGTTCCATATTCGGTGTATTTAATAAAATATCGGTTAAAGTTTTGAGTTCTTCACGCATTTCACCGATAAGTTTGATACATTGCTCACGTTGATGTTTCAACATATCGCGACGCACACCACCGATAAGGTTAATACCATAGGTTTTACGTGCACCGGTTAGCACTTCAGCCAAGGTCATGGATTTCTCACGAACACGGAAGAATTGCATAAAGCCGGTATCAAAGCCGGTAAAGTGGCTAGATAGACCTAAGTTTAATAAGTGGCTGTGTAAACGTTCTACTTCTAACAAAATCGCACGGATCCATTCAGCGCGTTTTGGAATTTGAATCCCCAAAGCGCTTTCTACGGAATTAGCATAGGCCACACTGTGAGTGAAACCGCAAATCCCGCACACACGGTCGGCAAGGAAGTTGACTTGGTCGTAATCCATGCGAGTTTCTGCCAATTTTTCCATACCACGGTGTACATAGAACAAACGATAATCCGCATCAATGATGTCTTCCCCATCCACGAACAAGCGGAAGTGTCCAGGTTCATCCGAAGTGATATGTAACGGGCCAAGTGGAACGATACGTGCCTCGCCTTTTTCGTTAATAAATTCGTATGTTTCTGTCGCAGTTGTCGGATCTGGACGTAAACGATAGTCCATGGAGTCTTTACGTAATGGATAAAGATCGTCCGGCCAATCATCTGGCAACACTAAGCGGCGTTGGTCAGGTAAACCAACGGCTTTCAAACCATACATATCGAATAATTCACGTTCACCCCAAACAGCCGCTTTGACTTTTGGTGTCACAGACGGAAATTCTAAGCTCACAGGATCAACTAAGGCTTTAATAGTGATAAAAGTTTTCACTTCCCCTTCCATGGAAAGCACGTAGTACACTGCATAGTTGCCATGAATTGAACGCTCATCATTCCCGAATACTAAAGGTAACCAACCTTCATGTTGATAATAGAGGTATTCAACCACATCAGGTAACATATTGGTTTTAATGGTAAGGGTAACCTGATTTGGTGTTGACCACTCCTCATCCAAAATGGTATTTGGAAATTTCGCATTGACTGCTTCAATGTAATTTTTGCCAATCATTTTGGCTAGATCGACTGACGTATTTTTAGTTAATTCCATATATTTATCCCTCCTGTCGATCATTGTGCTAAATTTTGCCAAGGTAAAACTAACATATCACCAAAAGACACATTAGGTTGTCCTAACACAATGCCCACTGCATTTGTCAAAAGTTGTAAAATTGGTTCGAAAATATAAATCCCCATGAATAGAAGAAGTAGCAAATATATTGCTAAAACAACAACTGAAGATTTATTCAACTCACCAACTTCAATACCTTCTTTTGGTTTACCTAATACCGTTTTTAACAACATGGTTGTTAACCCTGCTAACGCGATAGTTAGGAAAATCAAACATAAAACGATTAACCATGTTTTACCTGCATAAATACCGGCAACAGCAATGGCAAATTCACTCGTAAACATACCAAATGGAGGCATACCGCCCAGTGCTAATGCACCACCTGCAAATAACACCGCTGTGAACGGCATAGCACGCCATAAACCACTTACCTCATGAATATCACGGCTACGGTATTTCAATAAAATGTTACCGGAAGCACAGAATAATAAGGCTTTTGCCAAACTGTGAGTGATGGTATGCAATAATCCAGCAAAGGCGCCAACTGGACCGCCTAAGCCAAAGGCAAAGCTAATCAAGCCCATGTTTTCAATACTGTGATACGCTAATTTACGTTTAATATCATGTTGCATGATAATAAAGAAGGACGCGATACCAGTAGAAAGCAAGCCAAATACCAACATTAAGGTTTGCGGATAATCAGCTCCTACTGCTTTAGAAACTAAGATGTAATAACGCAATACCACTAACATGGCACAGTTCAATAACACGGCAGAAAGTACCGCACTGACAGGACTTGGCGCCTCACTGTGTGCATCTGATAACCAAGTATGCATTGGAAATAAACCACATTTAGTACCAAACCCGACCAAAATAAAGGCAAAAGCAAGATACATGAGCATTGGATTTAAACCTGCTGCCTGTTGATTGATTTCTGTCCAGAAAATAGCTTGGCTTGGATCAGCTAAAAGATTTGTTCCATTAGAGAACGTTAAAATTGTGCCATACAATCCAAACGCTACCCCCACTGAACAAATAATGATGTATTTCCATGCGGCTTCAAGAGAAGTTTTTTGTTTATATGTGCCAACCAAGAATGCAGAACTTAATGTGGTTGCTTCAATGGCTGCCCACATCAAAATCACATTATTGGTGATCACAGAAATAATCATGGTGAAGAAAAACAGATGCAAAAAGCCGTAATAATTGCAGTATGTTTTCAAATCAAGATGCCCTTCGCGATATTCAGTACCAATATAACCGATAGAATAAATACCGGCTAATGTTCCAACAATAGCGATGAGCCCTAAGAAAATAGCAGATAGACTGTCGATGTAAACCCAGTTATTTAATGCACTGATTTCCCCCTGAGTTAGCACGCCATTAATAATTTGTAAGGCAAATGCTAACATCAAAATCAAACCTGTAACATGAAGTGCGGTACAAATTGTCCGTGTTTTTGTCACGCCACAAGCGAAACTGGCAAGTGATATTGCTAAAGGTGCGATTAATAACGCGATTATCCATTGTTCATACATAGCGTTACCCCTTCAAACTCATAAGTTGTTTTGCATCTAATGATTGGAATGTACGGTAAATTTTGTTTACCAACACCACCATTATGATGACGGCAAAGATAGCATCTGTGGCAATTCCGATTTCCACTAACTCAGGTGCTTTATTTGCCAATAAGGCTAATGTGAGATGAGAACCGTTTTCCATCAAACAATAACCGAACACTTGTTTTACGATATTACGTTGGCTAACAATGCACACTAAACCTAATAAGAAGTGACTTAATGACACTGATAATGCCGGTTTAAGATGGGCAACCAACGGTAAATCGATTGGGACAACGACAAAGTAGCACAATGTCACTATCACTGATGTGATCGGGATCAACCAAGCGACATTTATTCCAGCTGGAGTTTGACTTTCATCAACTTTTTTCATCGCATAGATTAAAATCGCGGGTACCAAAACCACTTTGGTAATAAATGCGCTGATTGACCACATATAAAGTTCATGGGCTTGCATTTCATTAGCGAGATATACGAACAGTAATACCAACACTAATGATTGCAAACTGTAAAACAATGCAGCTTTTTTGGCGGTTCGGACCATAATTACGCAAAGAGAGGTAATAATGAGTAAACACGCTAGTCCATTTATCATTAACATAGAGTCCTCCTTAACCTAACCGGCCAAACCTAGCCAATATGCAGCAATGAAGCTAGAGCATACAGACATCACCATGAGAACCACTAATACGATACTCATTGAAAATGTAATTGGTTGTGCTTCTGCGACAGCTTCTGACGGTTTACCGATGACACATTGTCCGAATTTATACAACAACCACACGAATGTCGCGGTAGATTCAACTAAAGCAAGTACCATTAACCAAGTAATCCAACCGTATTCTTGGCCTAATTCAAATCCAGCTGCGAATAAAGGATATTTACTGAAGAATCCGTTAAATGGTGGTACCCCGGCAATCGCTAACGCGGCTACGCCAAATCCTGCACCGACCACTGGCATTGTACGCATAATGCCTTGTAGTAATGGCATAGAACGAGTTCCTGTCGCATAACTTAATGAACCAGCAACTAAGAAGAATAAGCTTTTCGCGAAAGCATGGTTGAAGATGTAGCTAATCGCTGCCACAAAGGCCAATTTAGAACCTAATGCAGCAAGAGAAATCCCAATGAAAATATAAGACAGTTGGGTAATAGTTGAATACGCCAATAAACGTTTTAAGTCTGTTTGTGGCAAGTACATTAAGAAGCCGTAAATTAAGGTAATCATCGCCATGATGATGCCGACTTCACCCACAATATGTGGAATCTCACCAGCAGACATTACAGAACGAGCGAAGATATACACCCCAACTTTAACCATTGATGCAGCGTGCAAATACGCACTCACCGGTGTTGGTGCTTCCATCGCATTCGGCAACCAAATTTGCATTGGTAATTGTGCTGATTTACCCCACGCAGCAAACATCACACCGAATAACACGATGGTTTTCGCACTCGGATCTAAATGTTCTAACGCAGTGATAGAGAAAGTACCTGATTGGCTGAATAAATAGGCTGCGGCAATATATAACCCAATTGCCCCCACGTGGGTGATAATCAAGGCTTTCATTGCGGCTGCTTGAGCTTTTGGTGTTTGGTAATAACTAATTAATGCCCAAGAACATCCCCCAGTAATTTCGAAGAACAATAATTGTCCTGCTAAAGTTGAGGAATACACCAAGCCCGCCATGGCACCGATAAAGATGAGCAAGAATGCATAAAAACGTGGTAACCCATTATGTGGGTGTTCACGGTTTTTATCGGTTAAGTAACCACAAGAATATAAGCAGATTAAGAAACCTAAGGCCACAACGGCAAAGGCAATTAATGTACTGACTGCATCAAGCGTTACACCAAAGATCGCGGTTTTATCAAAAGCGACAATGTCATAAGTGACGCTTTGATGACCATCGGCAAACCATTGTCCTGCGACTAACAAGGTTCCCAGCGTAGCAAGCGCAGCAAATACGGTGGCAATTTGAGCAAAATGTTTTTTGTTCAAACCGACAATAAACGCCCCTACGAAAGGTAAAATGATTGTAATCAGAGCTAAACGTTCCATATTTGTCCTCCTTACAACCCAGTGAAGTAAAATACAAACGCCAACACAGAAATGCCGAAGCCGACCACGGTTAAACGTCCTGTTAACATAAAGCGGGTACGAGAAAGTGTGTTTTCAAAGACACAAGCCAATACGAACACCACTAATAATTTCACGAAGAATAAAACACCACCTAAAATGACCGCACTTAAGCTCATCTCTGTCGGGATACCAAACGGAAGCAACACGCTCACAAAGATAGATGCTACAACCATTGATTTTAAACTTAAGCCGACTTTTAATAAGGCAAGTGCCGGACCAGAGTATTCAGTCAATGGACCTTCTTGTAACTCTTGTTCCGCTTCCGCCAAATCGAATGGGATTTTACCCATTTCAATAAATACGGCGAAGAATGCTGCAGCGATAGCAATCACTGTCGCAATTGGATATTGCCAAGTATTTTCGGAAAGCGCATTACCGATAACCGCAAAATTGGTTGAACCGGCAATTAACGCAATGACAAGGAATGCCAACATGAGAATTGGCTCTACCAAGACTCCTAATGTGACTTCACGACTTGCCCCTAAACTTGAGAATGTGCTGTTTGAATCCAAACCCGCAATTGAAAAGAAGAAACGGAACAAGGCGAATAAATAAATCACAGTGATTAAATCACTGCCTGCGCCAAACGGTGCGACACGAGTAAACAAAGGCAAGCTCATGGCGACTACCATCACAGTGCTAATTAGCACATAAGGCATCACTTTAGAAACCCAACCCGCATTGTCAGGCCAAATGTTTTGACGTTTCATTAATTTCGCAATGTCGCGATAATCTTGTAACAGACCCGGACCGCGGCGAGATTGAATACGAGCGCGGATCATACGTGAAATACCGGAAAATAACGGTGCAAGAGCAAGCAAAATCAAGGCTTGCACAATGGCAAAAACAAACATTCCGGCAGATGTTGCAATTTCTGAAGGTAACGTAATCATCTTCAACCTCCTACATCAACGCAATGGAAAGTAGTATTGCCACCAAGGCAATCACGAAGTACACGCAGTACACACGGAAGTCACCTTGTTGCAACCATTGGATTTTTGTTCCTAACCACGGAATAAAACGAGCGATAGGCATCGTCATTTTTTCTTCCCAGAAAGGTTCAGCTTTTGTTGCGCCTTTAATTACCGCTTGGATGCCTTTATCACCTAAAGGTGCAGGATCCAACACTTCACGCAAGGTATAAAGCGATTTGAAAATCGTACGTAACGGACGAGTGAAACTACCTGCTGAGGCAGCCATATCTTGTTCATAAGCATAACCACAAGCCCATGGATTACCTTTTGCACGATCGGATAAACGTTGATTTTTGGTGAATGCATAGAAACTAAATGGCAAGAAGAAAAATGCCAATAACATGATAGTCACCATCGGTGTTGAAAGTGCAGTATGTGGTTCAGCTTGTGCAACCACTACGCCATTTTGAGCCAACATTAACGACTCGCTATGAGCAAGTGCGGTCGAAATTTTCGCAATTATTGGGGTCACAACAGATGCGCCCACACCTAATAACACACAACATAACGCCAACACTGCCATGGCAATCACCATTGGTTTTGGTACTTCTCGTGCATTAGCTGCTTTTTCACTACGCGGTGCACCTCCGAAACTGATACCGTACACTTTCACGAAACAAAGTGCCGCTAACGCACCTGTCAATGCCAACATAATGATGGCAATTGGACCGGCAAGTTTTAATACGAAATCATCACTTTGGCTTAAGGTGAATAAAGATTGATAAGTAAACCATTCACTGACAAAACCGTTAAACGGTGGCAATGCAGAAATTGCCATGGTACCGATTAAGAAACAGAATGCAGTGTAAGGCATAAGTTTGCCTAAGCCGCCCATTAAGTCCATGTCTTTAGTATGCAAGCGATACATGACTGAACCCGCACCTAAGAATAACAAGCCTTTGAATACAGCATGGTTAAGTAAGTGGTATAAACCACCAAGCAAGCCCACAGTAGCCAATACGGGATGATGTGTCGCGATACCAATCATACCGACGCCCACACCCATCATAATGATACCGATATTTTCTACTGTGTGATAAGCCAAGAGTTTTTTGATGTCATGTTCTGCCAAGGCATAAAGAACGCCAAGTACGGAAGACACCGCACCAAAGGCAAGTACAATAACGCCATACCAAACATTAGTAGAACCGAGAAGATCCACACCGACTTTGATGATCCCGAAGATACCGATTTTAACCATCACACCAGACATCATCGCTGATGCATGAGAAGGTGCAGCCGGGTGAGCTTTCGGTAACCAACTGTGTAATGGAATCATACCTGCTTTTGCGCCAAAACCTAAAAATGCCAAAATAAAGGCAGTAAAGGCAAGCGGTGCCGGCAAAGTGGTTTGACGGAATGCACTAAATTCAAAACTACCGGCATAGCAGTAGAAAATGAAGAAGGCGATCATAATTAATACCGAACCGGCATGCGCAATAAAGAAATAAAGCAAGCCTGCATTTACGGCATTGTCATCTTGTTCGGTAAGGACTAAGAAATAAGATGCCAATGACATCATTTCAAAGAATACAAGGAAGTAGAACGCATTATCGCTGGTAACTAACGCAACCATGGAAGCAATAAATAAATTCATAAAGAAGCCCATGGAACCTGCGCCTTTACCTTTGTATTCTTTTACATAAGAGAAAGAATAAAGTGCGGTCACAATAACTAATAAAGAAATGACACACACCATAAACGCTGCCAATCCGTCAATACGGATGGAGAACGTGGCAAATTCAAATGGGGTTTTGAAAACATCAACGACTGTGTCGCTGCTGATCAGAACGGGGATGCAGGCAACAATACCTAACACTCCAGCAAGTACACCGGTCACGCCGGATATATTGATTGAAAGTTGTTCGTTTCGTCTCACTGCGAGCGAAATAAACGCACCTACGACATAAATCAACAGGGTCGTGATGAGTAAATTGATAGGTAAACTCATAATATCACTCCATTGATTATAAGTTAAAACACACTAATTATCTTGGAATAGCAGGCGAAGAAACCATTGCCATTTCACGTTTTCTTTCGTTAGCCTGCTTGATACTCTCATCACTAATAATAAATAACGTTTTAGTTGGACAGGTTTGAACACAAGCCGGACCATCTTCACGGAAATAGCAAAGATCGCATTTCACCGCAATGGCTTTCACACCTGGTTGCCATGCCAGCATATTGTGTAAATCCGTATTATCTGGTGCAGTACGAATATCTCGTTTTACCGCATCAGTGAAGGAGAATCCTTCATAATAGGTTGGTGCGTCAATCGGTGCAGAACCATGTTGGGTAATTGCACCGAATGGGCAAGCAATACCACAAAGTTTACAACCGATACAGAGACTTTCGTTAAGTTGAATGGTGTCATTAATATGTGTGATTGCGTGCACCGGGCACACGGTAGCACATGGTGAATCATCACAATGACGACAGAGAATTGGCACGGTTACATCATCATTACGCATGACTTGTAATCGTGGAAAAGATTGTAATCCGAAAGCTTTATGCACTTCGCTACAAGCGGCCATACAGGTGTTGCATCCAATGCAATCCTTCGGATCACCGATTACAAAACGATTCATACATTCCCCTCCTTGTATGTAAATAACGTTTTTTACAATAACCACTCTGGGAGTAAGGATACTCCTGTAAAAAAGTAAAGCTCAAGAACTAATTCGAAAATTTGTGATTAAGATCAAAAGATTTCCATTGTTTTTCTATTACTGTGATACACCTGTTAAATAACAGTGAAACATAATAATTTTATGTTAAAAATGTGAACAGATTTTAAACAAAAATGCAGTAACCTTATTTAAAATATGGCTATACAAATTTAGGTGCTTACATGATAAAATTTCACACTCGCAGTATGTTTATTGAAACACAATAAACGATTCATCTCATAAACATTCTAACTAAGGACAGATTATGTGTTTAGGTATTCCGGGACAGATCATTCAAGTAGCTGACAGCGCATTACAGCTTGCTGTAGTCGATGTCTGCGGAGTAAAAAGAGAAGTTAATATTTCATTAATTTGTCAGGATGACCCAAAACCTCTGGTTGGCAAATGGGTTCTCGTACATGTGGGTTTCGCCATGACGATTATTGATGAAGAAGAAGCCAAACAGACTCAAGAAGCCTTAATTGCCATGAGCCAACTAGAACACGAAGTCGGCGATTTTCTTGGCTTAAATCAAAAATAAACAGGATTGCGTTATGCAAGGGATCGAATTACGCATAAAAGGAAAAGTTCAGGGTGTGGGGTTTCGCCCCTTTGTCTGGCTTCTAGCAAATCAATATAAGTTAAACGGAGATGTAAATAATGATGGACAAGGCGTGTTAATTCGTTTTATCTCTCCACCATCCGACTCTCTTGAACAATTTTTGTCCGACCTACAAAACAAACTCCCACCGCTAGCGCAAATTACCGATATTACTCAGCGCGCCATAAATTGGCCAGAAGCAACCGCTGTAACGGGCTTTACTATTCGGGAAAGTGAAAACAATCAAATGGACACGCAAATTATTCCTGATGCAGCAACCTGCCCACATTGTTTAGCTGACTTATTCGATCCAAACAACCGACGCTATCATTATCCTTTTACTAACTGCACCCATTGCGGTCCACGTTTTACCATCATCAAGGCGATTCCTTACGACCGAAAAAACACGGCAATGGCTTCTTTTCCACTTTGTCCACAATGCGAAAAAGAATACAAAGATCCCGCTGATCGCCGTTTTCATGCTCAACCCAATGCTTGTTCTGTTTGCGGCCCCCATATCTGGTTACAAGATCGAGAACAAACACTTACTACTCATGAAACTGCGCTAAAACAGACCGCACTTTTATTGCAACAAGGTCATATCGTCGCAGTTAAAGGCTTAGGTGGTTTTCATCTAGCCTGTGATGCGAATAACCCAAAGACTGTTGATTTATTACGTCAACGGAAACATCGTCCAACAAAACCATTAGCCATCATGGTGCCTGACTTGCAGTTTTTACAGGATTTAGCGCCTCAAGAAACAGAATTGCTGACAAGCAGTGCTGCACCGATTGTACTACTAGCAAAACATAAAGTACCCAATATTGCTGATAACATCGCACCTCACTTGCAAGAAATCGGCGTCATGCTTCCAAGTAACCCACTGCAGCATTTGTTGTTACGCGCAGTTAATCATCCGCTAGTCATGACCTCTGCTAACGCAAGCGGACAACCTCCCGTACTGAAGAATGAATATGCGGTAGAACAATTAAATGATTTAGCTGATTTTTATCTTTGCCACAATCGCGATATTTTACAACGTGCCGATGATAGCCTTGTTCGTGTTACCTTCGATGGATTAGAAACGCTACGTCGTGCTCGTGGCTACGTGCCCGATGAAATACCACTTGAAACACAAAGCACAAAAAATGTGTTGGCGTTAGGTTCTGATCTGAAAAATACATTCTGCTTACTACGTCACAATAAAGCCGTACTGAGCCAGCATATTGGCGACACAGCAAATGAACAAGTGCGGTCACAATTAAGTGAAAATCTTCAATTATTTCAAAATATTTATCAATTTAAACCAGACATTATCGCTGTCGATGCTCACCCTGGCTATTTTTCATCTTCCATTGGTAAACAACTTGCCGAACAGCAACAAATCACACCAATAGAAGTACTGCATCATCATGCTCATATTGTCAGCGTAATGGCCGAACACAATTGTAATGAACCTGTAATTGGTCTTGCTCTAGACGGTATTGGCATGGGCGAAAACGGACAACTTTGGGGGGGCGAATGCCTACTTGTTGATTATCAACATAGTCAATATTTAGGTGGTCTGCCGGCTGTTGCTCTACCAGGTGGCGATCTTGCAGCCAAACAACCTTGGCGCAACTGGCTCGCCCACCTGCACCAATTTGTGCCACAATGGCAAGACATTCTCACCCAAACCTGTACAGAACCGAATTGGCCAATATTAATCAATGCCATTAAACGTGGACTCAATTGTCCACCTATATCATCTGCGGGGCGTTTATTTGATGCCGTAGCTTATGATCTCGGTATTGCACCAAGTATTGTTTCTTGGGAAGGCGAAGCCGCTTGCCATCTCGAAGCTCTGGCAAATAACTCATCCTTTGCTACACAACCCAAAAGTGCGGTCAATATTCCAGTAAAAATGCTGCTTATTGATAATAAACTGGATTTGGCTTACTTTTGGCAAAGTTGGTTGAATTATCATGCTTCTGTTGAAGATAAAGCCTTTGCCTTTCATTATGCTCTCGCCCAAGGTTTTGCTGAACTTGCAACCAACCAAGCACACAAACACCAATGCCGTACTATCGTGTTATCTGGTGGTGTGATGCATAACCAACTGCTACGCCGCTTATTAAAAGAAAATTTGAGCGAATTCCATGTACTGAGTGCACATAAATTGCCAATGGGTGATGGCGGACTCAGTTTAGGTCAGGCGGTTATTGCCATGCATAGACAAGCTGATAATCCCTAACATTAAAATATAAGAAATCGTGTAGCGCGATTAGAATAAAAAAAGAGTTAATCGAAAAATAACGATTAACTCTTTTGTTTTTTGTATTTCTTTTTTATAGCGGAATACTGGAAAAGAAAACCAATAACAATGGTGGCAGAATATTCGTCACAAAACCGAATGAAATCGCAATTGGCGTGACTTCAATGCCTCCCGCTTTTTGGATAATTGGCAAAGTGCAATCTATTGCAGTAGCCCCCGTAATCCCAATTGCAGTCGAACGAAAATGGCGCATAAATAATGGGATGACAAATAAACTGACAATTTCTCGGGATAAATCATTAAAAAAGGCAATACTGCCCTGCACCGGTCCCCATGCATTGGTCAATACTACACTGGATAACGAATACCACCCCATTCCAGAGGCAAACGCCAGTCCTTGCGTAATTGGCATAGCCAAAACGAAAGCAGCAATGATACCGCCTAGTAATGAAGTAAACGTAAACACCATCCCCGTTTGAAAACCTCGTTTATTGAAAAGGGCCTCTTTTAAGGAAATACCGTTATTTCTTAGCTGAATCCCCACAAAGAAAATCAGTACGATCAATACATACAGATTAATTCCGGTAGGCAACATGAGATAGGATTTGAATAAGAAACCACAAAGGGTGCCGATCACTACCGTGCCGGAAAGTTTGAGTGAGTCAATTAAGGAGTGCCAACGAGAATCAATTTTACCTTGTGATTTAAGTGGCTCAGCGGGGTTAAAGCGGTCATAAAGCATCAAACCAACCATATTAGATCCCAAAATGATCGCAGACAGTGTCACCGCAGTTGTGCCAATAATCGGCAGTTTATGCTCTAAATCATCTAACTGACCAAGTAAATAGCCCATTAAGAAAAGAATAATATAAAGCAAAAACATCACGATATGATTTATTTTTGCAATATAGGATTTATTATTGACCTTTAATAAATAACCTAACACCATTGGTATTAAGACAATTAATAAGCCATTTATCATATCCTGCATCATACATTTCCTTTCTTATTCCATTAGAGCTAGCATACCCTTTTTATCCCATTTTTTCAAAGCGCATAAAAAAAGTGCGGTCAAAATTGACCGCACTTTTAATCATCTAAAAAATTAAATTTATTAGCCATTTACTTGGCGACGTGCTAATACAGCATCGGATAACTGTTTTAACACGATTTCTGTATCTTCCCAACCGATACAAGCATCAGTGATACTTTGCCCGTAAGTCTGAGCTTTACCATCGACTAAGTCTTGACGACCTTCAACGATATGACTTTCCACCATAACACCGAAGATCTGCTTTGAACCACCTGCAATTTGCTGGCAAACATCTTCACAAACTTCCATTTGTTTTTTAAATTGTTTGCTACTATTTGCATGACTGAAATCAAC
Source organism: Parahaemophilus parainfluenzae (assembly GCA_018366115.1). Lineage (GTDB taxonomy): Bacteria > Pseudomonadota > Gammaproteobacteria > Enterobacterales > Pasteurellaceae > Haemophilus_D > Haemophilus_D parainfluenzae_AB. The sequence continues at coordinate 60,617 of JAGZIS010000004.1, forward strand.
CATTACATGTGGAATACGACCTGATTTTTCGATCTCTGCACAAACTTTTGCAACATCTTCTGCTTTATAGTTAGGACCTTTATCCCCACCACGTAAAATGATGTGACAGTCTTCATTTCCTTTTGTTGAAACAATGGCAGAATGACCAAATTTTGTCACAGACAAGAAATAATGCGAAGCTTCTGCCGCGCCCATTGCATCTAAGGCGACTTTCACGCCACCATTTGTGCCATTTTTAAAGCCTACCGCACAAGATAAGCCTGAAGCTAATTCTCGGTGTACTTGAGATTCAGTTGTTCTCGCACCAATTGCGCCCCAGCTCATGAAATCAGCCACATATTGTGGTGTGATCATATCTAAGAACTCACCTGCTGACGGGACGCCTAAATTATTGATGTCAGATAATAATTTACGTGCAATACGTAAACCATCATTTAAACGATATGTATCATTTAAATAAGGATCGTTAATTAAGCCTTTCCAACCTACTGTTGTACGCGGTTTTTCAAAGTAAACACGCATCACCACTTCAAGTGTATCTTTATATTCATCACGTAATACTTTTAAACGTTTGGCATAATCTAATGCGGCTTTAGGATCATGAATAGAACAAGGACCAATTACTACAAGTAAACGGTCATCTTTTCCATGAATAATATTGTGTGCGTGCAAGCGGGTTTCATGAACTAAATCAGCCGCTTCTTGACTTGCAGGAAATTTTTCTAATAAGGCAATTGGGGGTAATACCTGATCGACTTTTTCAATTCGGGTATCATCATTTGCAACTTTTACTTCGATTTCTTCTTTCTTCGTCGCCATATGTCACTCTCTAAATCTTAAATGTTGTGCTTAAATCTAATGGCGTTACTCTACACCTATTTTTTGTACTAGTAAACTAGTTCATTTGAATTCTTACACAATTATTATGTGATTGCGTAAAATTTATACTACCTAGGCAGTAAAACAGGGCGTTATTAAACTATATTTCCGCCTTGTCTGGCAAGGTTTTTGACGTAAAAATAGGTTGTACCAGCCCTATTTAAACAGAATGATTCTTTTATTCTTCAAATTAACAAAGAGGTTTAGATAAATGCGGGCAAAAAGAACAATTTCAACATCTACCGTACTTTTTAAAAATATTTTTTCAATGCCCTTGTTTTTACTGAACATCCCCCTCATTTTTTTGTCTGATTGAACACTTATTCAGTCATTTATTTTTACTTGGAGAACTCTATGAAGAAAAGAAATTTTGTATTAACCGGTATAGCATTAGGTTTAAGCGTGTTTGCAACCTCTTTATCCGTTCAAGCGGCTATTCCAAATGAGATTGTCGAACAAGGCAGCCTTGCACCAATGTTAGAAAAAGCACAAGCAGCAGTTGTGACCCTTTCTGTTGAAGGCAAAGCAAAAGCTAACAGCCGTTCAGCATTACCTGATGATATTCCAGAAGAATTTAAATTTTTCTTTGGTGATCAATTCGGCGAACAATTCGGCGGAGATCGTGGTGCATCACGCAACTTCCGCGGTTTAGGTTCTGGCGTGATCATCAATGCAGATAAAGGCTATGTTTTAACGAACAATCACGTCGTAGATGGCGCAGATAAAATTACCGTAAAATTACAAGACGGACGTGAATTCAAAGCCAAACTCGTTGGAAAAGACGAACAATCTGATATCGCTTTAGTACAAATCGAAAAACCAACTAACCTCACCGCAATCAAAATGGCTGATTCCGATAAATTACGTGTAGGTGATTTTACCGTTGCTATCGGTAACCCATTTGGTTTAGGTCAAACCGTAACCTCTGGTATTGTTTCAGCACTAGGTCGCTCCACTGGTTCAGATAGCGGTGCATATGAAAACTATATTCAAACCGATGCTGCGGTAAACCGTGGTAACTCTGGTGGTGCATTATTGAATTTACAAGGTGAATTAATTGGTATCAATACCGCGATTATTTCTCCAAGTGGTGGTAACGCAGGGATTGCCTTTGCAATTCCAAGCAACCAAGCAAACAATCTTGTGCAACAAATCTTAGAATTTGGTGAAGTACGCCGTGGTTTACTCGGTATTAAGGGCGGTGAATTAAATGCAGATTTAGCGAAAGCCTTTAATGTCAGTGCGCAACAAGGTGCTTTTGTGAGTGAAGTCATTCCAAATTCTGCCGCCGAAAAAGCAGGCTTAAAAGCGGGTGATGTAATTACCGCAATGAATGGTCAAAAAATCTCAAGTTTCGCCGAAATGCGTGCAAAAATCGCGACCTCTGGTGCGGGTAAAGAAATTGAACTCACTTACTTACGTGATGGCAAAACTGACAACGTAAAAGTGACTTTACAAGCAGATGATGGTTCTCAAACTGCGAGCAAAACAGAACTTCCAGCATTAGACGGTGCAACCTTAAACAACTATGATGCAAAAGGCGTAAAAGGTGTGGAAATTAGCAAAGTACAGCCAAATTCAATGGCGGCACAACGCGGTTTAAAATCGGGTGATATCATCATCGGCATCAACCGTCAGCCAATTGAAAGCACGCAAGATTTACGTAAAGCGCTAGATGAAAAACCATCTGCTGTTGCACTCAATATCTTACGCGGTAAAAACAACTTCTACTTATTGGTGCAATAAAATGAAAAAAGAGCGGTCAATTTGACCGCTCTTTTCTTATTCAGATATCATAAACTGCTCTCTCAATTGATGAAGCTGATCGCGTACTGCAGCGGCTTTTTCAAATTCGAGATCTTGAGCAAATTTATACATTTGTTGTTCCAATTTCTTAATTTGTTGTTGGAATTCTTTGGCTGATTTAGGTGCATTGTAAAGTGCGGTCGGTTCAGCTGCCGTTTTTCCACGCTGTTTCGATTTCGCTTTTTGATTTGCACCTTGACCAATATCTAACAACTCGCCGACTTTCTTATTCAATGCCTGTGGAACAATACCGTGCTCTTCATTGTATTTCATTTGTTTTTCACGACGGCGATTCGTTTCGGTAATGGCTTTTTCCATAGATTTAGTCATGCTATCAGCATACAAAATCGCTTTACCATTCAAGTTTCGAGCAGCACGACCGATGGTTTGGATTAAGGAACGCTCAGAACGCAAGAAACCTTCTTTATCCGCATCTAAAATCGCAACAAGAGAAACCTCTGGAATATCCAGCCCCTCACGTAACAAGTTGATGCCGACCAACACATCGAATTCCCCTAAACGCAAATCACGAATAATCTCTACACGCTCAACGGTATCAATATCTGAATGCAAATAACGCACACGAATTCCGTGCTCGTCTAGGTAATCCGTTAAATCTTCTGCCATTTTCTTCGTCAGTGTTGTCACTAAAACACGCTCATTTTTGTCCGCTCTTTGACGCGCTTCAGACAGCAAATCATCCACTTGAATGGACACTGGACGAATTTCAATTTGCGGATCGAGTAAGCCTGTTGGACGCACAACCTGATCGACAATTTCAGTACCCGATTTTTCCAATTCATAAGGACCAGGTGTCGCTGAAACGTAAATCGTCTGTGGCGCTAAACGTTCAAACTCTTCAAAATGCAATGGACGGTTATCTAATGCAGAAGGCAAACGGAAACCATATTCCACCAAAGTTTCTTTACGTGAGCGGTCTCCACGATACATCCCACCAATTTGTGGTACTGTCACGTGTGATTCATCAATAATCAAAATCGCATCAGACGGCATATAATCAAATAATGTCGGAGGCGGTTCGCCTTCATTTCGGCCAGAAAGATAGCGTGAATAGTTTTCGATGCCTGAGCAATAACCGAGCTCGTTCATCATCTCAATATCAAACTGCGTGCGTTGGGTAATGCGCTGCTCTTCCAACAATTTATGCTCTTTGATGAAATACTCACGGCGTTGCACAAGTTCCGCTTTGATTTTTTCAATAGCATCTAAAATACGTTCTCTCGGTGTCACATAGTGCGTTTTCGGATATACCGTAAAACGAGGAACAGCGCCAAAACTTGTGCCCGTTAAAGGATCAAATAAACTTAAACGTTCAATTTCATCATCAAATAATTCAATTCGTATCGCACGATCGTCCGATTCCGCAGGGAAAATATCAATCACTTCGCCGCGCACACGGAATGTACCACGCTGAAAGGCTTGATCGTTTCTTGTGTATTGTAATTCCGCCAACTTCGCTAAAATCTGACGTTGATTGATAATTGCACCTTGCTGTAAATGCAACATCATTTGTAAATAGCTATCTGGGTCCCCCAAACCATAAATCGCTGAAACAGATGCGACTACGATAGTATCTCGACGCTCCAAAAATGACTTCGTAGCTGAAAGACGCATCTGTTCAATCTGATCATTAATAGAAGCATCTTTCTCAATAAAGGTATCACTACTCGGTACATAAGCTTCCGGCTGATAGTAATCATAGTATGAGACGAAATACTCCACCGCGTTTTCAGGAAAGAATGCTTTCATTTCTGCATAAAGCTGAGCAGCAAGGGTTTTATTTGGGGCAAGTAACATTGCTGGGCGATTTAACGTCGCGATAACATTTGCAATAGTAAAGGTTTTACCAGAGCCCGTTACCCCGAGAAGGGTTTGATGCGCCAAACCATCCTCTAAATTTTCGACTAATTTTTCGATTGCTTGGGGTTGATCACCGGAAGGTTTAAAATCGGAATGAAGAATAAAAGGCTTAGTATTAATTTTCTCTGCCATAAGTGCGGTCAATTTTTTACTGTTTTAGAAGTGTGGCTATTTTAGCACATTTATTACTCCAAATTGAGCGATAAAAATCCAAGTTTTACACACACTTAGGCGTGTCAAGTCTTAAACACTTCAAAATTGAAAAATATTTTATTTTTTTTACTGGACTTTATATAACACATTGATATTTAAATAAATATTATCGAATGACTAATAGATGAACAATTTGAGACAAAGCCAGTCTGCACCAGTGGTTGACCATTTTAAACAAAAACAATCCACAAAGTTATCCACAGGCTTTGTGGATAGCAAAAACGGTAAATTTTTTTATGATTTTTTTCATTTTGAGTATTGACAAGCGACAGGTCGCTCATTAAAATGCGCGCCTATTCTTTGTGATACCAAATTTATTCCTCCTTAGTTCAGTCGGTAGAACGGTGGACTGTTAATCCATATGTCGCAGGTTCGAGTCCCGCAGGAGGAGCCAAATTTCTCTTTTGGTTTAGCTTTCGTTTGTCTCCTTTTACGAATCCTAAATTTGTAGCCAAAAGAATTTAAGCCCATCGTGTTGATGGGCTTTATTTTTATCTAATCTATACTGATTTAATGAATTATTAGGCTAATTTAATGATGACCGATCATCCATTAAATTATCGCATTCCCAGCCAATATAGTCGCCTGAAAACTCCATAGCTAATTTTTCAAAACGCTCTACCCAATCGAAGATCTCATTACTATCTAATGAAAGCTCTTGCTCCAATTTCACCATGAAATAAGGTTGTTCATCTTCTTCTGTTTGAATAGCTTGGCTAGAATATTTAAGAGTGTTAAAAGACACTTTTCCAAGCGTTAATTCATCCATGAAAGGGAACATTTTTTCTTCTTCATCAAAATGAAAAGTATGCTCAATCAAATAAGTATCGCTTAAATTGCGCCCTTTGCTATTCAGCATACTCAAAATCTCTTCTGTCGCATTTAATTTCATTTCCAATGGAGAAGCCAATAAGAAATCGAAATAGGTATCCCAATTGGGATCATCCTGCACATTGATTTCTGAGACAAAATCGAGTTGTTGAAGGGTTTCTTTAAGCAAAGCATCATGTTCACAATAAAAATGCATTTTTGCCTGATGGTTGCAAATAAAGTGCCCAGCAAAGAAAACATTTGGAAGTGCGGTCAATTGTGCAAGGATTTTAAAAAGACGATTAATCAATTTTTCATATTCGTCTTCATTCGGTAAACCATCCTCATCTCCCTGATAAGGCACGGTAAATTGCACAACCTTACTGAGATGTTTACCATGATAAACATCTAAATCTTCAATATTTGCGGTAAACACGGCAGGCATACCATTTACTTGTGAACGGTAATTCTGCCAATTTGCCATATCCATGCTGCTTTCCTATTTAAACTCTGCCCAGATTGGTGCGTGATCTGACGTTTTTTCCATCGCACGAATATCTAATGCAATACCGACATCAACGCAACGCTCTGCTAATTGATGATTAACTAAAATATGATCGATACGTAATCCACGGTTGTCATCAAAACCTTTTGAGCGATAATCAAACCACGAGAACTTGTCATTGACTGTTGGGTTTAATTTGCGGAATGTATCTTCCAAGCCATAATCATATAAGCGTTGATACCACTCACGCTCTTCAGGTAAGAATGAGCATTTGCCAGTACGCAACCAACGTTTACGGTTTTCATCGCCAATACCAATATCTAAATCGCTTGGACTGATATTCATATCACCCATAATTAAAACTGGATTGGCCTTATCGTGATCTTGCTCTAAATAGCGTTGAAGATCCGCATAAAATTTTTCTTTTGCCGGAAACTTAGTTTCATGTGAACGGCTTTCGCCTTGTGGGAAATAGCCATTAATTACCGTTAATAAACCAAATGGCGTTTCTAAATCCGCCATAATAATGCGCTTTTGCGCATCTTCATTATCTGTTGGGAAACCTAGACGCACGACTTTCGGTTCTTGTTTCGTTAACAGGGCGACACCATAATGACCTTTTTGCCCATGGTGAAAAACGTGGTAACCCAAATTATCAGTAATTCCATAAGGAAAATCTTCATCCGCGACTTTGATTTCTTGTAAACCAATCACATCCGGTTGGTATTTTTCGATAATTGCTTCAAGTTGATGAGGGCGCGCACGTAACCCATTAATATTAAAAGAGATAAATTTCATTTTTGTTCCTAATGTAAAAATTTAAATCTATTATACAAAATAATTGAAATCTTAACCGCACTTTTCATCTTGTAACAGAAGAAGTGACGCCTATTAATGTGATTACGCTTCAGTTTTAATCAAATGAATTTTTCTCCTTCTTTCTCATTAAAATTTTTCCTAAAAACGCACTTTATAAATAAAACTAAGTTGCTTATACTGGCGACGCTTTTATTACTTTACTCGGATCATTTTATGAATATTTATACTTACTTGTGTTTTCTCACCACAATAGCCATTCTTATCAGTTTTATCACACGCAAACTGAATGATAATATCCAATATACGATTGCTATCACAGCCACTTCTATGGCTGGATCGCTTTTTCTGGTTTTGTTGGGTTATTTCAACTGGTTTAATTTAGATGATATTGCAACACGTGTTATCGAACGTATTGATTTTAAAGATTTCTTATTAAATGGAATTTTAGGTTTTTTACTCTTTGCTGGAGCCTTAGGGATTAAACTTCCTGTATTAAATAATCAAAAATGGGAAATTACCACTTTCGCCCTGTTCTCAACACTTGCCTCTACTTTCTTTATTGGTTTTCTACTTTATGGCATTGCCTTACTTTTCGGATGGCATATTGATTTAATTTACTGCATCTTATTTGGCGCACTCATATCGCCTGATGACCCGATTGCCGTACTCGCTATTATCAAAAACTTAAAAGCACCAAAACGCCTATCTATGCAAGTAGAAGGTGAATCACTTTTTAATGATGGGATTGGTTTGGTCATTTTCACCACGGTTTTTGCCGTCGCATTTGGCGGACATGAACCCACAGCAAGCAGTATTCTCCATTTATTTTTTAAAGAAGCTTTAGGCGGGATTGCATTTGGATTGGTTTTAGGCCTATTTGCCCATTATTTGATTTCAGCTACAGATGATGGTTCGCTAGAAATTCTCTTAACCTTAATCGTACCAACTGCGGGCTTTATGCTTGCTAATCTCTTACACGTCTCAGGTGCATTAGCTATGGTTGTCGCGGGGATTTTAATTGGGAACTGGACAAGATACACAGGCTTTTCTCAACAAAGCCAACGCTATTTAGATCACTTTTGGGAAATGATTGATCACTTCCTCAACTCCTTACTCTTCATATTGATAGGTTTAGCGATTTTATTGATTCATGTGTCTTGGCAAGGTTTAATCTTAATTTTCCTCGCTATTCCGGTTTGCTTAATCTGTCGCTATGCAAGTGTTTGGTTGCCATTCCAAGTCATGAAACGTTACCGTAAATACAATCCTTACACCATGAAAGTGCTCACTTGGGGTGCATTACGAGGCGGATTAGCACTGGCTATGGCGCTTTCTATTCCAAGTGGTCAATTTTATATTGAAGGATTAGAAATGGATGTTCGTGATCTTATTTTAGGTATGACATATGCGGTTGTGGCATTCTCAATTCTCGTACAAGGCATGACAATTGAGACCCTAATTCGTAAATCAAAAGAAGCTACCATGCGTGAACGAGGCTATACAGGTATCGGATTAGCAAAATAATCAATAAAGTTTATTTCTTTGGCTCAGTGTTTACTGAGCCAAATTTTTGAATCTGAGACATGACACAGTCAAGATGCCACCACTCCCCTTCTTTAGGAAGAGTAAACACATCAAATGCCTGACCTTTAAATTCAAATTGCAATCTTGCAGCGTGCAAATAAGTGCGGTTAATATTTTCAGTGTTTTTACCATAAAGCAGATCCCCTAAAATTGGGCTCCCTAAGCTTTTCATCGCAACACGCAATTGATGGGTTTTACCGGTTTGTGGCTTTAAGATAAATAATCGTAAATTAGGCTCACAACTTACACTTTCAAAACGCGTAATTGCGGGATTCTCTTTTGATTGGCAAAGTTTCCAAGCTCCATTACGTGCCTTTTGCATATCTCCGATAATCAATCCCTGTTTCTTTTTCGGCTTTTGAGTACTGAGAGCAAAATAAGTCTTTTGGATACAATGTTCAGAAAAAAGTCGATAAAATTCAGCCGCACTTTCAGCATTCAATGCCAAAATGAGCAAACCTGATGTCACTTTATCTAACCGATGTACAAGCCATACTTGTGGCACATTAAGCTGCTTAGCAAGCAAAGTGGTTAAACCAATTTTACTTTGATCTTTATGCACACTTAGCCCACAAGGCTTATAAATAATGATAAAATCACCGGTCTGATAAACAATGTCTAATTTCATAAGTGCGGTTAAAAATTAATGAGTTTTGAACATATTATACTGGTTTATATTATTCCCGTGTTAATTTGGGTAGCTGTTATTTCTGTCACATTGCGTTTGCTAGTAAAAAAACAAGCGGTTTCAGCTACGTTGTCATGGCTGATGATTATCTACCTTGTACCATTAATTGGCGTCATTGCTTATTTAATTTTTGGAGAGATTAAACTCGGAGCTCGACGAGCCAAAGTATTTCAATTATTAAAACCTAAATATATGCAATGGCTTCAGCAACTCTCAGAACAAAAAGATCTAGTTACGCATTCCCAGGATCCTCGTTATCGAGCCCTATTTAAATTAGTCCACCAACGCTTAGGTATTCCAAATATCCGAGGAAATGAATTACATATTCTCGATACACCGGAAACCATTATTCGAAGCATCATTAGTGATATTCAACAAGCACATCACTCTATTAATATGGTGTTCTATATTTGGAGCAATGATGGTCTAATTAATGAAGTTAAACAAGCCTTAGAGGAAGCTGTGCAACGTGGAGTTAAAGTTTGTCTTTTACTCGATTCTGTTGGCAGTAATACTTTTCTGAAAAGCCCTGTTTGTAAGGAAATGAGGGCTAAAGGCATCAAAATTACAGAGGCGCTACACGTAAATTTATTCCGTATGTTCTTCAACCGAATTGATTTACGCCAACACCGTAAAATTATCGTCATTGATAATCAAATTGCCTATACTGGCAGTATGAATATGGTCGATCCGAATTTCTTTAAACAAAAAAGCAATGTTGGTAATTGGATAGATGTGATGGTGCGAATCAACGGTCCTGTTTCGCCAATTTTAAATAGTCTACATGCTTGGGACTGGGAAATTGAAACTACTGAAGAATTACCACTTTTATTACCAAATTGTCCGCTCGTGAAAATTGATGACAATGATACCCATTCTGTACAAGTCATTGCGAGTGGTCCAGCGTTCCCAGATGATTTAATTGCACAGTCTCTTGCAACAGTGATTTACGCAGCAAGAGAAAGTATTGTTATCACTTCACCTTATTTTGTGCCTAGCCACAATATTGCTGAAGCATTACGTATTGCCGCATTCCGCGGAGTGGATATCACGCTCATTTTACCTAAAAACAATGATTCCTTAATGGTTCGTTGGGCGAGTCGAACATTCTTTGATGATTTACTCGAAGCCGGTGTCAAAATTTATCATTTTGAAGCTGGGCTTCTCCATACTAAAAGCGTGCTAATTGATAATAAACTTGCACTCGTTGGTACAGTAAATATGGATTTACGTAGCTTCTTGCTTAACTTTGAAATCACTGTTGCTGTAGAAGATCGTAATTTTGCCAATGAAGTCGCCACACTTCATGAAAATTATTTAGCGAATTCTTCTGCACTCAATATGCAAGAATGGATCAATCGTCCTTTCTATCATCGAATCATCGAGCGGTTATTTTTCTTGTTTAGTCCATTACTCTAATTTTCACAATAAATACAAAAAGGACGTACATAAGTACGCCCTTTCTTTTTATCTTTTATGATTAACGTTTTTTCACGATAAACACTAAAGCCACTAAAACAACCGCAGTTGTCACAAATCCAGCTAAACCAGATTCTGTAAAGCCAACCACAATGTAGCCCACAGCACTTGCTGTTGCAACAGTTGCCGCATAAGGTAATTGTGTCGTGACGTGATCCATGTGGTTACATTTTGCCCCAGTTGATGACAGAATCGTTGTATCCGAAACTGGTGAACAGTGGTCGCCACATACCGCGCCAGCCATGACGGCAGATAGGCAAGGAAGTAATAACTCTGGAGCAGAGTTGGTCGCCATTGCAGCTGCGATTGGTAACATAATGCCAAATGTACCCCAGCTTGTTCCGGTTGAGAATGCCATTGCTGAACCAAGGATAAATAAAATCACAGGTAAAAATTGAACAGGAATACTGCCACTCACTAAAGAAGATAAGTATTTACCGGTTTGTGCATCACCCACCACTTTATTAATTGTCCAAGCAAAGAATAGGATTGCAATTGCACCTAACATAGATTTAATACCGGCAACCCACGCTTTTCCGTATTCTTGTAAAGAAACTTGACGCTCAAGAATAATCAATAATGTTGACATCGCAACTGCACTTGAACCACCAACCACAAGCGAAATACCGACGGTTGTATTTTCAAATGCACCTAAGAGGCTAAATGGTTTTCCATCTGCCGCTAAGGCTTCGCTACCCGTATGAATCATCATGAAAACAGTGACGGTAATTAAGACTAAAATCGGTAAAATTAAGTTGCGAACTTTACCTTTCACACCTTCAATGACTTCTTCTTTATAATCGCGCTCCATGGCTAATTTTTCATGACGTGCCATTGATGCAATATCAAATGAGAAATAAGCAACAAAGAACACCATCAATAATGAGAAAATTGCATAGTAGTTCATTGAACTCATGGCGACAAATGCACCCATTGGTGTATAAGAGGTAATAGAATACGTCGCCAATAGACCTGCCACGAGTGTAATAATGTATGCCCCCCAGCTTGATACCGGCATCATGACACACATTGGTGCAGCAGTGGAGTCAAGGATATACGCTAATTTAGCACGAGAAACTTTAAAACGATCGGTTACTGGACGTGCAATGGCACCCACTGCAAGACTGTGGAAATAATCATCAATAAAGGTTACAAACACTAAAGATGCCGCTAATAATTTCGCACCACGACGACCTTTAATTTTATTTTGCGCCCATTCAGCAAATGCACGGTTGCTGCCTGATACGGTTAAAAGTGCGGTCAATACGCCAAGTAAAACTAAGAAAAACACGATATTCATATTTGAATTCATGCCTTCTTCGCTACTATAAACTAATGCAATAACATTATCTTTTAAATAAATGAGCGCATTCAATGGGTTGAAATCAACCAACATTAACGCACCGACAATAATCCCAGCACTCAGCGAAACTAAAACCCGACGCGTTACAATCGCTAAAATAATCGCTAGTAATGCGGGTATAATTGAATAAATAGATGAAGAATAATCGACTAGTTCCATTAAGTTATACCTAATAATTTAATGGAGACAACGGCAAGAAAAGACACAATGATGACCAGACCGAACCGTAGCGCTCCATAGTTAATACACAAAAACTATGACAGTCACGTTCCTTTCGAAGACGTGACCAACCGAATAAGATGACGCCTATTCGATTTCGGCAATCATTCCTTTCCTTTCCCTTCAACGCTATCCACTCCAGGAAAATACTTATAATGACCGCACCTCTACTGTTGTATAGGATGTGGAAAGATTACATTAAAACGAATAACATTACCAATAAAATCTTATCATCTTAGATAAAATTTTCTTTTTTTCAAAAAAGTTACATGTATTGTTAACATTTTATGAACTATTATTACAATAAATACTCAATTACAAAGTAGGGAATATTTATCGTTATTGTCATAATGAAGTCTGACCAATTAATTTTGAGTTTTAATTGCAAGGTTTAATATTTACCTAACTTCTACTTTTCGTTATTATAGCTAGCAGAGATAAATTAAATATTCACACATCATATAGGGGTTATTTATGAATGAATTGACAAAAGGTTTAACAAATCTTCGAAGTTTACGTGCTGCGGTACGTGATTTAACATTAGAGCAAGCAGAGAGCTCACTTTTAAAATTACAAACTGCAATTGAAGAAAAGCGTGCTCAAGCCGCGGAAATTGAACAAGCAGAACAAGAACGTCGAGCACGTATTGCAAAATATAAAGAATTAATTAAACAAGAAGGCATCACTGCTGAAGAATTAACTGCAATTATTGGTGCTGCACCTTCTTCAATTCGTAAAAAACGTGAACCTCGTCCAGCAAAATACAAATATACTGATGAAACTGGTCAAGAGAGAACATGGACTGGCCAAGGTCGTACACCTCGTGTGATTCAAAAGGCCTTAGATAAAGGTGTTTCTTTAGCTTCTTTTGAAATCTAATTTTATTATCGACTATGTAGAACCCATTTTTATGGGTTCTCTTTTTTTATTTACCTGGCAAGACATTCATTATGTTAGAAAAGAAAATATTACTGACCGACTGTCCTGATGATAAAGGCTTAATCGCTAAAATCACCAACATTTGTTACAAACATCAATTAAATATCCTCCACAATAATGAGTTCGTTGATTTTGAAACGAAACATTTCTTTATGCGTACTGAATTGGAAGGCATTTTTAATGAAGAAACCTTGTTAGCTGACTTAAATTATAGTTTGCCGGCTGGGACAAATTGCCACCTAATCAGCGCAAAACGTAAACGAATCGTGATTTTAGTCACCAAAGAAGCGCACTGCTTAGGTGATATTTTAATGAAAAATTACTACGGTGCATTAGATGTAGAAATTGCGGCAGTAATTGGAAATCACGATAATTTACGCGAATTAGTTGAACGCTTTGATATTCCATTCCATTGTGTCAGCCATAAAGGACTCACGCGCGTGGAACACGATAAATTGCTCGCTGAAAAAATTGATGAATATGCACCTGATTATATTGTTTTAGCTAAATATATGCGTGTATTAAATCCTGAATTCGTGGCGCGTTATCCAAATCGTGTGATTAATATTCACCATTCATTCTTACCCGCATTTATTGGGGCAAAACCTTATCAACAAGCCTATGAGCGCGGCGTGAAAATTATCGGTGCAACGGCTCATTTTATTAACAATGAATTGGATCAAGGTCCGATCATTATGCAAAACGTGATTAACGTAGACCACACCTACTCTGCCGATGCAATGATGCGTGCAGGCCGTGACGTGGAAAAAACCGTATTAAGCCGTGCACTCGATCTTGCCTTACACGATCGTATTTTTGTGTATAAAAACAAAACGGTGGTCTTGTAATGAAAGCTATCACCTTAGAGCCGATTTCCCGTATTGAAGGTGAAATCAACTTACCGGGTTCGAAAAGTTTATCGAACCGTGCATTATTATTAGCGGCATTAGCTAAAGGCACCACAACGGTTACTAACTTATTAGACAGTGATGACATTCGTCATATGCTAAATGCCCTTAAAGCTTTAGGGGTGAATTACCAGCTTTCTGAAGACAAAACTTGCTGTGAAGTTGAAGGCTTAGGTGGTGCATTTCAGGTTGAAAATGGCTTGTCGCTGTTTCTCGGTAATGCCGGTACAGCCATGCGTCCTTTAACGGCTGCACTTTGTTTAAAAGGCAAAACTGAAGGCGAAATTATTTTGACCGGTGAGCCTCGTATGAAAGAGCGTCCAATCAAACATTTGGTAGATGCACTTCTTCAAGCGGGCGCTAATGTTCGTTATTTAGAAAATGACGGTTACCCACCAGTTGCGATTCGCAATCAAGGGATTAAAGGTGGCGTAGTTAAAATTGATGGTTCAATTTCTTCTCAATTTTTGACCGCACTTTTAATGGCTGCACCTCTTGCGGAGGGCGATTTAGATATCCAGATTGTGGGTGATTTAGTCTCAAAACCTTATATCGATATTACTCTCGCCATGATGAAAGATTTTGGTGTTTCGGTTGAAAATCAACATTATCAAGTGTTTAAGGTGAAAGGTAACCAATCCTATGTGTCACCTGGCAAATATATGGTAGAAGGTGATGCCTCTTCTGCCTCTTATTTCCTTGCCGCTGCCGCAATTAAAGGCAACGTAAAAGTGACAGGAATCGGTAAACATTCCATTCAAGGCGACCGCCTATTTGCCGATGTGCTAGAAAAAATGGGTGCCAAAATCACTTGGGGTGAAGATTTTATTCAGGCAGAACAAGCAGAGCTCCACGGCATTGATATGGATATGAACCACATTCCTGATGCGGCTATGACTATCGCAACAACTGCCTTATTTGCCAAGGGTGAAACCGTTATTCGCAATATTTATAACTGGCGAGTAAAAGAAACTGATCGTCTTGCAGCAATGGCGACTGAATTACGAAAAGTCGGTGCAGATGTTGAAGAGGGTGAAGATTTTATTCGTATTCAACCGCTTGCTCTTTCTCAATTTAAGCATGCTGAAATTGAGACCTATAACGATCACCGTATGGCAATGTGCTTTGCTTTAGTTGCATTGTCGGATACTCCTGTCACGATTTTAGATCCAAAATGTACGGCTAAAACGTTCCCAACATTCTTCGATGAATTTGAGAAACTAAGTATTCGAAACTAATTGCTAAAATAACAAAAGGCGAACAAATTGGTGTTCGCCTTTTTCTTTCCAAAAATACCGTCAAAAATGACCGCACTTTTCACTACTCTGCTGAAATTGGGATTTTATGACGAACCATCCAATAAATAACTAAAGCTAATACACTACAAGCCAAAATGACCAAAGCCGTTGAATAGAAAATATTGCCTATCCCGACTAATGGTGAAACCACGCCGCCTAAAAAGAATGGAGCAAAACCTAATAAAGCTGATGCACTACCTGCATATTGACGTTCACTTTCCATGGCTAAAGAAGAAATAGCGGGGAAAGTAATGCCCATTAATAACAACATCGCAAAGAAACCGATTTCGACAAATAACCAGTTCGGCTGGATGATTAATACGGCAATGGTATAAAGTGCAGCAACCACAAAAGCAAATACGCCAATCGCTAAAGCCTTACGATTTGGCAATTTACCACCAATATTTGCCCCGATGACTAATGCCGCTCCATTCGCACCAAAACATAAACTAAAGATAAATGCACTCAATCCATAGAAGCTTTGAAAAATAAATGGCGAAGCCGCAATATAGGCAAACATGGAACCAAGCAAAAAACTTTGAATTCCTACATAGCTCATAAATAAGCGATTTTTGATAATCACATCAAAAGTCAAAAAGGTGGAAAATATTGAGCCTTGTAAGCGATTCTCAACATTCAAACTTTCTTTTAAACGGAAACAGAAAAGCAAAACAATCACACCAATCAATGCTAGAAAAACAAATACGCCTTTCCAACTGATGTATTCCAATAATAAGCTACCGAGTATTGGTGAAATAATTGGCGCGAGTCCGTTAATTGTCATTAATAAACCAAAGAAACGTGTCATTTCACGGCCACGATAAAGATCCGTTGCGACAGCACGAGAAATAACCACGCTTCCTGCCGAAGAAAGCCCTTGAATCACACGCAAAACAATCATCGCTTCAATATTTGGTGCATAAACGATTAAGACCGTGCTGATAATATAAATCACCAATGAAATAATAAGCGGAATCTTCCGCCCAAATTTGTCACTGAGAGGCCCGAGAAGTAACTGCCCCACCGCCAGACCAATCATCGCAGTGGTGAGAGTAAGTTGTGTCATTGAGGCACTTGTTTCAAAAAAGCTCGCGAGTTGTGGCAGTGAAGGTAAATAAAGATCCACCACAAATGGTCCAAAGGCAGAAAGGACACCGAGTAATAACACAAGAAAAAGTTTTGAATTTGCTTTCGCCATAAAATCCTCAAGAAAAATAAAGAGGCTGATTTTAACTTATATCCGTACAATTAATAAACAAAAAAGCACCGAGTATTCGGTGCTTTTGCTCATTACTTCTGAATAGAAGATAAAAATTCTTTGCGGGTTTCGCGATCTTCTAAAAAGACTCCACCATAGGCTGATGTCACAGTATAACTGTGGGTATCTTTTACCCCACGCGCTTTCACACAGAAATGTGTCGCTTTCACATAAACGGCCACATCATCCGTTTCTAAAATGGTTTGAAATGCCGTTAAAAGCTGTTCGGTTAAACGCTCTTGTACTTGTGGACGTTGCGCAAAAAATGCCACAATGCGATTGATTTTAGACAAGCCAATTACCCAATCTTTCGGATAATATGCCATAGCAACATTGCCATCAATTGTCACAAAATGGTGTTCGCAAGTACTGGTCAACGTGATGTCATTCACTTGCACCATTTCGCTCACTTTCATTTGGTTTTTGATTTTTGTCATTTTCGGGAAATTGGCATAATCCATTCCACTGAAAATTTCATCAATAAACATTTTAGCTAAGCGATTTGGTGTTTCTTCTAGGCTATCATCACGCAGATCTAACCCTATCAATTTCATCACTTCACGCATATGCGAAGCAATCGCCTCACGGCGCTCATCTTTACATTGAGTCGGATCAATCATTGGTGTTTCGATGCCTTTGGCTACCAAGGCTCGGCGGACATTTTCCGCATCAGGTGAAATCGAGTTCATTCACTTTCCATTTATAAAAAAATAATGCGGCATTTTAGCAAAAGATGAATTATTCGTAAAATGCGAAAAATCACCCTAATTTATTAATTTCCTTCATATTGTATTTCGGGCTACAATATATCCACTTTTATTCTGATTAACCCAAAGGATTAATTATGTTGCCACTTGAAGATGCCTTGGCGCAAATGCTCCACCAACTTCCCTTCCCAACAAAAACTGAAACGCTAGCTTTAACTGAAGCGGCGGATCGTGTCTGTGCGGAAGATGTGATTTCTCCGATTAATGTGCCTTCTTTTGATAACTCCGCGATGGATGGCTATGCAGTTCGTTTAGCCGATTTACAGCAATCTATGACACTTTCTGTCGCAGGAAAATCTTTTGCGGGTAATCCATTTCAAGGGGAATGGGTAGCACAAAGTGCGGTCAGAATTATGACGGGTGCGATGATTCCTGAAGGTGCCGATGCGGTGGTCATGCAAGAAGAGGTCACCGTCAATGAAGATGGTACAGTTACCTTTGCGGCATTACCTAAAGCCAATCAGAATATTCGTCGCATTGGTGAAGATGTGAAAAAAGGTGATGTGGTCTTACATCAAGGCGATGAGTTAAATACCGTTTCTTTACCTTTGCTCGCCTCATTAGGTATCGCTGAAGTCAAAGCTTACCCACGTTTAAAAGTGGCCGTGCTTTCAACCGGTGATGAATTAGTCCCAGTCGGTCAACCGTTACAAGCAGGACAAATTTACGACACTAATCGTTTCACCGTGAAGTTAATGCTAGAAAAATTAAATTGTGATGTGCTTGATTTCGGTATTCTGCCGGATAACCAAGCGGAATTTGAAGCGGCTTTTGTGAAAGCACAAGCGCAAGCAGATCTGGTTATCACAAGCGGTGGCGTTTCAGTGGGTGAAGCTGACTTCACGAAAACTGTGTTAGAAAAAGTCGGTCAGGTGAATTTCTGGAAAATTGCGATGAAACCCGGCAAACCATTTGCATTTGGTAAATTAGAAAATGCTTGGTTCTGCGGTTTACCCGGCAATCCGGTCTCTGCATTAGTGACATTCTATCAATTGGTTCAACCGGCTATCGCTAAATTAAGCGGTAAAAAACACCCGAAAAAACAACCGCACTTTCAAGCGATTGCCCAAACTAATTTGAAAAAAGCGCCTGGCCGTTTAGATTTCCAACGTGGTTTCTATCAAATTAATGAAAATGGTCAACTTGAAGTGCATCCAGTGGGTTTCCAAGGCTCGCATTTATTCAGTTCTTTTGTGAAAAGTAACTGTTTTATTCGCCTTGAAAAAGATCTTGGCAATGTCGCTGCAGGCGAAATTGTCACCATTGAACCCTTTAATCACCTATTGGGGCAATAATGGCTGAATTAAGCTACGAAGAAGAACTGCGTTATAACCGCCAAATTATTTTAAAAGCGGTCGATTTTGACGGACAAGAAAAACTCAAAGACAGCCGCATGTTAATTATCGGCTTGGGCGGTTTAGGTTGTGCTGCAAGTCAATATCTTGCAGCCGCTGGCGTGGGTCATTTAACCTTATTGGATTTTGACACTGTATCGCTTTCTAATTTGCAACGTCAGGTGTTACATACTGATAGCCGATTAAATATGCCTAAAGTGGAATCAGCAAAAATTGCGTTACAACAGATTAATCCTCACGTAGAAATTGAAACCATCAATGCACAACTTTCCGAAGAAAAACTCGCGGAAATCATACCGCACTTTGATGTGATATTAGATTGTACCGATAACGTGGATATTCGTAATGCGCTCGATCGTGGTTGTGAGAAAGCGAAGATCCCGCTAGTTTCAGGTGCGGCGATCCGTTTAGAAGGACAAGTATCCGTCTTTACTTATGAACCCAATACCCCAACCTATCGCCAGCTTAGCCAGCTCTTTGGGCAAAATGTTTTAAGTTGTGTAGAGGCGGGCGTACTAGCTCCAATTGTGGGTGTTGTTGGCTCCATTCAAGCCTTAGAGGCTATCAAAGTGCGGTTAAAAATCGGTTTAAATTTATGTGGACGCTTGTTGTTGATCGATGGATTAACCATGCGTATCCGAGAAATGAAATTGACCGTTTAACTTTTCTCTTAACATTTGGGCTGGCAGAAAGTTTATCTAGACGAATCATTATGATGACTTACCATTGAAACAACCTATGGGTAATATTATCTTTGAATGTTTTTTCCGTTTATTTTTTGAAGGATTATTTGAATTTCTATTTAATAAATATCCCAAATTAGGTTGGGGATTATGGTGCGCATTTTCCCTGCTATTTGGTTTCTATTTCTTTGCCTTCCTTAATATAGACAAGTCTGCTTGGATAATTTGTTTATTAGCTATCATTTCAGGTGGGCTTACGATGCTTATTAGCATAGCTTTCATTTTTTTAATTGAAAAATTAGTCTTAAAGAAAAAGTAAGCCTTATAGATTAACTTTATTCTCCCACCTTAACGCACAAATTACCCATAAATAATTATCTCTCCCCTCGTGCATTCCCCAAAAACAAATGTTATTATTTTGCCCGACAATTCATTTGTCTATATCGCAAGTTTTGTGTATAGGAAAATGGTAGACACTTCAAAAATCTCTTCATTTTATACCGCACTTGCAAATCATCATTTCATCATTTTAAGGATTAACTCTCTCATGAAAGAGGTTTTGCAACAATTTAAACAAAATTATCTGATTAAATACTGGAATCCTGTCGCGGCAGTTATTGCTGCGGGGCTTATTTCAGCTTATTACTTTGGGGTAACTGGCACTTATTGGGCGGTTACGGGGGAATTTACCCGTTGGGGCGGTCATGCTTTGCAAGCGCTAGGTGTCGATGTGTCCGACTGGAGCTACTATAAAATTATCGGCATGCAAGGCACGATTTTTACTCGTATTGATGGCGTGATGATTTTAGGTATGTTCGCGGGATGTATTTCGGCTGCACTTTGGGCAAACAACGTAAAATGGCGTAATCAACCGCACAAACGTCGTATTGTTCAAGCCCTCATTGGTGGTGCATTAGCCGGTTTCGGTGCACGTTTAGCAATGGGCTGTAACCTCGCTTCTCTCTTCACCGGTATTCCACAATTTTCGGTTCACGCTTGGTTCTTCACTATTGCCACTGCTGTAGGTACTTACGCAGGCGTAAAAGTCACCTTACTTCCGATATTCCGCGTGAAATTAGAATTGAAAAAAGGCGCAGCAAAATTACAAGAAACGGATCCGAAACAAGCAAATCGTCGTTTTTGGATTGGTATGGTCGTCTTTTTTGCTTACCTAATCGCTTCACTTTATGTGATGACAAACTCTATCAAACTTGGCTTTGCGATGCTTTGTGGTTTAGCTTTCGGTTTATTAATTGAACGAGCTCAAATTTGCTTTACTTCCGCTTTCCGTGATTTATGGGTAACGGGTCGTGCTTATATGGCAAAAGCCATCATCTTCGGTATTATCGTGGGTACGCTTGGCGTATTCAGCTACATTCAATTAGGCGTACCAGCCAAAATCATGTGGGCGGGTCCAAATGCAATTATCGGTGGTTTATTATTTGGTTTCGGTATTGTGTTAGCTGGCGGGTGTGAAACCGGCTGGATGTACCGCTCAATGGAAGGTCAAGTTCACTTTATGTGGGTAGGCGTGGGTAATGTTGTTGGTTCAACCTATTTAGCCTACGCATGGGACGATCTTGCGCCTGTACTTGCGTTAGATTACGAAAAACTTAACTTATTGAAATCCTTTGGCCCAGTTGGCGGTTTATTAGTGAATTACGGCTTGCTTATTCTTTGCTTAATCGCTGTCGTTTGGTGGGAACGCCACTTCTTGAAAAAAGCTAAAGCTAAAATTGCGGCAGCGAATCCACAAACTTGTGGTTGATAATTAAATATTAACGAATTTATTCAAAAAAAAGAGGACATTATTATGGCATTTACCGTTGTTCAAAAGTTAGATAAAGATCCAAAAGACATCACCCCAGATTACACGTTAGATACGCTAGGTGAACCTTGCCCATATCCGGCAATCGTGATGCTCGAAACCATGCCGCAATTGCAAAAAGGCGAAATTTTAGAGCTATTAAGTGACTGTGCCCAATCTATCAACAACATTCCTGTTGATACTAAAAACCACGGTTACACACTATTAAGCGTAGAACAAGATGGCACCAAATTACGCTATTTGATTCAACGTTAATGTAAAAAAGTGCGGTTAAAATTGACCGCACTTTTTTTATAAAATTTTGGTATGCTATGCTAAATACAAACACATCTTAATAATTAATTTTTAAGCTAAGTGATTTTACTTTTAAACTGATTAGTCAATCTATTAAAAAGCCTTCATTATTAACTATTTTATCTACAAGATACGTCACACTCTCATCATCTTGTCTATCAAACTCATAAATGAAGTTATATAAAAAATTACTTAATGGGTAA
Organism: Parahaemophilus parainfluenzae; assembly: GCA_018366115.1. Lineage (GTDB taxonomy): Bacteria > Pseudomonadota > Gammaproteobacteria > Enterobacterales > Pasteurellaceae > Haemophilus_D > Haemophilus_D parainfluenzae_AB. Next base: position 82,396 of record JAGZIS010000004.1, read on the forward strand.
TTATATTTATATACCAATAGCGATAAATCATTTTGAATCTTGAATAAGCTATAAATGGGACTACTATCTTGGGTATTTCTTACTTCAATTATGAATTTTTGAATCTCTTCCTCATATTCAAATAAAATTCTATCAATCTGAATTCTAGAATTAGAAAAAACATCTAATAATTCAATTAAAACATCATGTTTCATACTCATATCATTTCTTACACTATTATTAAGATTTTTATACTCTGGTCATAACACTAAAAACCGCACTTTAATCTCTCAAAGTGCGGTCAGTTTTATTTCAGTTTTTTGCTTATTTGTTTAATGCAGTAAGAATGTCATCAACACGTTCTTTTGCATCACCAAAGAGCATTTGAGTATTTTCTTTGAAGAATAATGGGTTTTGAACGCCTGCGTAACCTACCGCCATAGAGCGTTTGAATACGATAACGTTTTGAGCTTTCCATACTTCTAACACTGGCATACCGGCGATTGGGCTGTTTGGATCTTCCATTGCCGCTGGGTTTACGGTGTCGTTTGCACCGATAACCAATACCACATCGGTATCTGCAAAATCATCATTGATCTCATCCATTTCAAGTACGATGTCATAAGGCACTTTCGCTTCCGCTAAAAGTACGTTCATATGACCCGGTAAACGACCTGCAACAGGGTGAATACCGAAACGCACGTTAATGCCACGCTCACGCAATTTCGCCGTAATTTCAGCCACTGGATATTGCGCTTGTGCTACCGCCATACCATATCCTGGAGTGATGATCACAGAGCTTGCATTTTTGAGTAATTCAGCCACTTCTTCTGCGGTTGTTTCACGGTGTTCACCTTGTTCTTCATCAGAAGATACTTGAACATCATTACCAAAACCACCTGCGATAACGCTAATGAATGAGCGGTTCATCGCTTTACACATAATGTAAGAAAGAATCGCACCAGAAGAACCCACTAATGCACCGGTAACGATAAGCAAGTCATTGCTTAGCATGAAACCTGCTGCAGCCGCAGCCCAACCAGAATAAGAGTTAAGCATTGAAACCACAACCGGCATATCCGCACCACCGATAGATGCCACTAAGTGCCAGCCGAATGCAAGTGCAATCGCGGTCATAAGTAACACTGGGAAGATATTATCTGGGTTGTTTAAGAATGCTACCATCAAGAAAGCTGAAACCACTAATGCCGCTAAATTTAATTTATGGCGATGTGGCAACATTAATGCTTTTGAATTGATTTTGCCGCTTAATTTACCGAATGCGACGATAGAACCCGTGAATGTTACCGCACCGATGAAGATCCCTAAGAATACTTCAACGTTATGGATATTCATTAACACAGGATCGGTTTCGTGTGTTAAGCCGTAGCTGTTAAATCCTACGAGCACAGCTGCTAAACCTACAAAGCTATGAAGGATCGCAACGAGTTCAGGCATTTCAGTCATTTCAACTTTTAATGCACGTTGAACACCAATCACGCCACCGATGATCATCGCAATGATGATCCATAATGTGCCTTCAGATTGCGGACCGAAAATGGTTGCAACAAGAGCAAGTGTCATACCGACAATACCATACCAACAACCAGCTTTTGCCGTTTCATGTTTAGAAAGACCGGCTAAGCTCATAATGAAAAGTAATGCAGCGATAATATAGGCTGCTTGTACTAAACCTTCAGACATCGTCTTCTCCTTAACCTTTTCTAAACATCGCCAACATACGTTGGGTTACACGGAAACCACCAAAGATGTTGATACTTGCCACCAAGATTGCCACAAACGCTAATGCATCAATAAAGAAGTTACCTGTTGGCTGTCTAATTTGCAGTAATGCACCCACAATGATGATACCTGAAATCGCATTGGTTACCGCCATAAGTGGGGTGTGTAAAGCGTGGCTAACGTTCCAAACTACGTAGTAACCCACTACACAAGCCAATACGAATACGGTGAAGTGAGAAAGGAAGGCCGCTGGCGCCACAGACGCAAGCCAGAGGAATAACACACCTACACCTGCCATCACACCGTATTTAATGCGAGGATCTGCCGGTTTTTCTTCCTCTTTTTTAACCGCACTTTGTGCCGCTTTCGCTTCTTGTTTTGGTTGCGCTGACACTTGGATTTGCGCTGGTGGAATTTCTTCACCATCACGTACCACAGTCACACCGCGTAATACCACATCGTCAAAATCGATATTGATCTTGCCGTCTTTTTCTTTACAAAGTAGTTTTAATAAATTAACTAAGTTTGTACCGTAAAGTTGGGAAGATTGTGTTGGTAAACGACTTGGGAAATCAGTGTAACCAATGATTTTTACTTGGTTTTCAGTGGTGACGACTTTACCAGCTTCAGTGTAAGCACAGTTACCGCCTGTTGCAGCCGCTAAATCCACCACCACAGAACCCGGTTTCATGGAATCAACCATTTCTTTTGTAATTAAGCGTGGGGCTGGTTTACCCGGAATCGCCGCAGTGGTAATAATGATATCCACTTCTTTCGCTTGTTCCGCATAAAGCTCCATCGCGCGACGGTTAAATTCTTCTGACATTACTTTCGCGTAACCATCGCCGCTACCGCCTTCTTCTTTGAAATCAATTTCTAAGAAAGACGCGCCCATACTTTGTACTTGTTCTTTTACTTCTGGACGAGAGTCAAAAGCTCGTACAATCGCACCAAGACTATTCGCAGCACCAATCGCGGCAAGACCTGCTACACCTGCACCAATCACTAACACTTTTGCCGGTGGCACTTTACCTGCTGCGGTAATTTGTCCGGTGAAGAAACTACCAAATTCATGAGCCGCTTCAATCACCGCACGATAACCAGAAATATTCGCCATAGAGCTTAATGCATCAAGCGCTTGCGCACGGGAAATACGTGGCACTGAATCCATCGCTAATACATTAATTTTTTTCGACGTGAGTTTTTTCATTAAATCCGGATTTTGTGCGCGCCAAATGAAGCTCACAAGTGTTGCACCTTCCTTCATTTGATCAATTTCTGCATCCGTTGGTGGATTCACTTTAAAAATTACATCCGAATGCCACACTTCTGAACTTGAGCCAATTTTTGCGCTGGCGTCGATAAATGCTTGGTCTTCAAAACTTGCTTTGAATCCTGCATCGTGTTCTACGATGACATCAAAGCCCAGTTTTAAGATCTGCTGAACCGTTTTTGGCGTCGCCGCCACACGATTTTCGCTCTCAAGCAGTTCTCTAGGTACACCAATTAACATAAATGTTTCCCTCTGGTTGATGAAATTTCAGACAAACTCACGCCTGTCCCTGTCTCTTAAATGACAAAAAGTCATGCAACGATAAATGTATCACTTATTGTGGTTATTTGGGGAATTTTTTTAACTGGTTTTACAAGATATTGTGATAGGGATCATAAAAGAATCGAGAGAAATGTGTAGTGTGTTTAACTTTTAGCCTAACGAAATAATGATTCATCAGAAACTGACTAATCAAAATAGATGAAAAACGGACCGCACTTAGATACGAAGGGAATAAAAAGCCCGATATGATTATCGGGCTGTATATTTAATTTGTTCCACCAACGGTGATTTCATCTATTTTCAAGGCGGGTTGACCAACGCCGACTGGCACGCTTTGGCCATCTTTGCCACAAACGCCGATCCCGAGATCCAGATCTGTCTCATCGGCGACCATGGAAACTTTTTGCATCACATCGATACCGCTGCCGATTAATGTAGCGCCTTTAACCGGTTTAGTAATTTTGCCTTTTTCAATAAGATAAGCTTCAGATGTCGAGAACACAAATTTACCTGAGGTGATATCCACTTGCCCACCACCGAAGTGCGGTGCATAAATACCACGATCCACAGAAGCGATTAAATCGTCAAATTTGCTTTGGCCCGCCAACATATAGGTATTTGTCATTCGCGGCATTGGCAAATGCGTATAAGATTCACGACGACCATTTCCTGTCGGTTTCACGCCCATTAATCGTGCATTGAGTTTATCTTGCATATAGCCTTGCAAAATCCCATCCTTGATCAAAACGTTACATTGACTTGGCACACCTTCATCATCAATGGTTAAAGAACCTCGGCGATTTTGTAATGTGCCATCATCCACAATTGTACATAACGGCGACGTCACTAACTCACCAATTTTACCCGTAAATAGGGAGCTTTCTTTACGGTTGAAATCCCCTTCTAAACCGTGTCCCACCGCTTCATGAAGCAATACGCCAGGCCAGCCTGCCCCTAAAACCACAGGCATTAATCCTGCTGGTGCCGCAACCGCACTTAAATTCACAAGGGCTTGACGAACCGCTTCTTTTGCAAAATTAACGGCACGAATATCCCCATGTACCACTTCAAAGAACCAATCTAAGCCAAAGCGTCCACCTGAACCACAACTGCCCCGCTCACGTTTACCATCTTCTTCCACGAGAACAGAAATGGATAAGCGCACAAGCGGGCGAATATCTGCAGCAAGAGTGCCATCTGTTGCGACTACTAACACTTCTTCATAAATTGAACTTAATGCTGCAGAGACATGCGTAACACGAGGATCTTCAGCTCGCGCTGTACGATCCACGAGGTGTAATAGCTCGATCTTTTTTTCTTTACTTAAACTTTCCAACGGATTAATCGCCGCATAACGCTGAACCGTATTCACCGCATTAAATGCTTGAGGCGAGATTAAATTGCCTTCTTTAATTTGTGCAATACCTTTTACAGCTTCAGCACATTGTTGTAATGACGCTAAGTTAATTTGATCGGAATACGCAAAGCCTGTTTTCTCGCCAGAAACTGCGCGCACACCAACACCGCGATCAATATGAAAGCCACCTTCTTTAATAATGCTATCTTCTAATACCCAGCTTTCATCTTGGCTTAATTGAAAATAAAGATCCGCATAATCAATATGACGATTCGACATCACATCAAAAATATTAAGCAATGATTGATGAGATAAATTGCTTGGTGCAAGTAAGGTATCTGAAACCTGTTTTAACATTTGTTCTCCGGAATTAATCAAATTCTGTTTTCATCCCTCTTACTAAAGAGGGCTATTTCTTAAAAATTAGTCTAAATTATCTAATCCAAATTGGTACAAAGCATTTTTCTTATAACCATAAAGTTCTGCCACAATCGCCGCAGCCTTTTTTAAAGGGAGCTCTTTGGCAATTAAGGTAAGTGCTTTAATTGCTTGTGGTGAAAATTCTTCGGTATCTTCTGATTTGGGTTTGCCTTCCACGATTAACACCATCTCACCTTTCGTGCGATTCGGATCTTCACTTAACCATTGACGAAGATCTCTTAATTTATCTCCTGCAATAGTTTCCCATGTTTTCGTAATTTCACGTGCAAGTACTACATAGCGTTCACCACCTAATACATCTTGCATATCGGCAAGGGTATCTAAAATGCGGTGTGTTGATTCATAGAAGATTAAAGTGCGGTCTTCTTCCGCAACGTTTTCTAACTTATCCTTACGCGCCTTGGTTTTCGCAGGTAAAAAACCTTCAAAGCAAAAACGGTCAGATGCGATGCCCGATGCACATAATGCCGTAATTGCCGCACAAGCACCGGGTAATGGCACCACTTTAATGCCTGCCTCACGACATTGACGCACTAAATGAAAACCTGGATCGCTAATTAAAGGCGTTCCCGCATCAGAAATTAATGCGATATTGGCGCCTTGTTTTAACTTTTCGACCAACACATGGGCTTTTTCTTGTTCATTGTGATCATGTAAGGCGAAAAAAGGCTTTTTGATACCATAATGACTGAGCAATAAACCACTGTGACGCGTGTCTTCCGCGGCAATTAAATCTACTTGTGAAAAGGTCTCTAAAGCACGTTGTGTAATATCTTGTAAATTCCCGATTGGCGTGGCGACAATATATAAAATTCCGGTTAAATCATTCATTTTTGTTTGCTTTTACATTGTGAGATAAGTAAGATCGCCCATTATTGATTTATTCATTATGGAGCGAATATGTCTATTCTATTACAAGGCGGTCGTTTTAAAAAACGTTTAATGCCGATTTTATTGTCTGTTGCGTTAGCAGGTTGTTCCAACTTATTTGGCAGCAGCTTTACCCAAACATTACAACGTGATGCCAATGCAAGTTCTGAATTTTATATGAACAAATTAGGGCAAACACAGGATAAAGAAGATCAACAAACATACAAACTCTTAGCCGCTCGTGTATTAATTTCTGAAAATAAAGTACCCCAAGCGGAAGAGCTATTAACGGAGTTAGTTGACTTAAACGAAGCACAACAATTAGATCGCACGTTAATTGAAGCGCGCATCGCCGCAGCAAAAGGCAATAATGATGTTGCTGAAGGTAAATTGCGTGCACTCGATCTGACTAAATTAAGTCCATCACAAAAATCTCGTTATTACGAAACCTTTGCTCAAACAGCTGAAAATCGTAAAGACGTGATTGAAGCGGTGAAAGCGCGTATCAAAATGGATGAAAACTTAACAGACATGCAACGTCGTAAAGATAATGTTGATAAAACGTGGTCGTTACTCCGTTCTGCAAATACTGCTGTTATCAATAATGCCTCAGATGAAGGTAGCGTGGCATTAGGCGGTTGGCTCACCTTGATTAAAGCTTATAACGACAACATCCGTCAGCCAGTACAATTAAGCCAAGCGTTACAAAGTTGGAAATCCGCTTATCCAAACCACGTTGCGGCAACCTTTTTCCCTAAAGAGCTAGAAAGCTTGTTGAATTTCCAACAAACGAATTTAGCTCAAATTGGTTTAGTCTTACCTTTAAGCGGCGATGGCCAAATTTTAGGTACAACTATCCAATCAGGTTTCAATGATGCAAAAGGTGACTCAACCATTCCAGTACAAGTATTTGACTCCTCTACGACACCAATTAACGAAATTATCGCACAAGCAAAAGCATCAGGTATTAAAGCATTAGTGGGTCCATTACTTAAACAAAACGTCGATGCCATCATTGCGAATCCTAGCGCAGTACAAGGCATGGATGTGCTCACATTAAATGCGACAGCAAATACTCAAGCAATTAACCAAGTCTGTTATTACGGTTTATCTCCAGAAGATGAAGCAGAGTCTGCGGCGAACAAAATGTGGAAAGATGGTATTCGCAATCCAATCGTTGCAATGCCGCAAAATGATTTAGGGCAACGTGTTGGTAATGCTTTCAACGTACGTTGGCAACGTTTAGCAGGTACAGATGCGAATATTCGCTACTACAACTTACCGGCTGATATTACCTACTTCTTCCAAGGTGCACCGCAAGATACAAGTGCACTTTATGTAATCTCTTCACCAGATGAATTGGCTGAAATTAAAGGTTATTTAGATACCAGCAATCCGAATGTCCGTATCTATGCAAGCTCTCGTTCTAATGCGGCAAGTAATACACCAGAATACTATGCGAAAATGAATGGCGTTCAATTTAGTGATATTCCATTCTTTAAACAAAGCGATTCTTCACAATATCAAAAAGTGGCTGGCTCAACCGGTGGTGAATTCCAATTAATGCGTTTATATGCAATGGGTTCTGATGCATGGTTGCTCATCAATCACTTTAATGAATTACGCCAAGTACCAGGTTATACCTTAAGCGGTTTAACCGGTCAGCTTAGCGCGGATTCAAACTGTGATGTGGATCGCGATATGACATGGTATCAAGTACAAGATGGTAACGTGGTAGCGGTTGCGAACTAATCCATGTTTTCATTAAAACGTCAACAAGGGGCGGGCTTTGAACATCAAGCCCGCCTTTTCTTAGAGGCTAAGGGGCTTAAATTCATCGCGGCGAATCAACATTTCAAATGCGGTGAATTAGATCTCATTATGCAAGACGGACAAACTATTGTATTTGTTGAAGTTCGTCAACGATCCAGCTCAGCATTTGGATCTGCTGTTGAAAGTGTGGATTGGCAAAAGCAACAAAAATGGCTAAATGCCGCAAATTTATGGCTTGCCAAACGTAACCTAAGCCTTGAAGATGCGGATTGTCGTTTTGATCTTATCGCCTTTGGAAAAACCGCCAGTGATATCCAATGGATTCCTAATTTTCTCGATTAACCTTTTCCGATTATGTTACAAAAAGTTAAAGATATTTATAGCGAAAGTATTCAGATTCAAATCTCTGCTTCGAGTCTATTATCAGAAAACATTGCCACCGCCACACAAATGGTGATGCAATGTTTATTAAGTGGTCATAAAGTGATTGCCTGTGGTGTCGCTCGTTCTTACGCGAATGCGCAATTCTTAGTGTCAAATTTGCTTAATCGTTATGATTTTGAGCGCCCTAGCCTGCCATCCGTACATCTTAGCCTTGAAAGTGCGGTCGGTTCTTCACTGGTTTTTGATCAACCTATCGATCAGCTTTATCAACATCAATTTAACGCTATCGCTAAACCTGGCGATTTATTAATTGCCTTTGCGCCGCTTGGTACAGAAAAAGCGGTGCTGAATACGATTGCGAATGCCGTCAATAAAGAAATTCAGGTCATAGCCTTAACCGGTGCAAACAATGATGCGATTCAAGGTGTGTTAGCTGAAGCGGATTTAGAAATCTCTATTCCGGCGACGAAAGAAGCGCGCATTTTGGAAAATCATTTATTCGTCATTAATGCACTGTGTGAGCTTGTTGATAGCACGCTTTTCCCAAGAGCTTGACATTAAAGGCTTTTCCAACCAAACTATTTCTAAAATTAATTGACTAATTAATTAACTCACTCATTTATAAAAAGGAGATTAATGATGAAATTAACCCCATTTAAAAAACTCGCCTTCGTACTTGGTGCATCTATTATGTTACAAGGCTGTGTGGCTGCTGTACTTGGTGGCGCGGCTGCAGGTGCTAAAGTTGCAACAGATCCTCGCACAATGGGTACGCAAGTCGATGATGAAACCCTAGAAGTAAAAGTTGAAAATGCATTAGATAAAGATGCACAAATTAAATCAGAAGGTCGTGTACATGCCGTTTCTTATAGTGGCCGTGTATTATTAATTGGTCAAGTGCCAAGTGAAGGCGTGAAAGAAACCGCAACCAGTCTTGCAAAAGGCGTGGAGGGTGTGAATGACGTCTATAATGAATTACGTGTGGGCAATAAAATTAACTTTGGTCAAATTACCAAAGACAGTTGGATTACCACACAAATTAAATCGAAACTCTTCGTTGGCGATAATGTAAAAGCAACAGATGTGAAAGTGATCACCGAAAATGGTGAAGTATTCTTACTCGGAAACGTCACTCAATCACAAGGTGACTCAGCAGCAGAAATTGCAAGTAAAGTTACCGGTGTTCAAAAAGTCGTCAAAGTATTTAAATACTTGAATTAATTAAATTTTTAAGCTTTAAAGTGCGGTCAAAAATCATCTCGTTTTTGACCGCACTTTTTTCTTTACAAAGATTTACAAAAAAGATCCTGCCTAAAAAAACATCACTTGAAAGATAAGTCATTTATTTTAAATGACTTATCTTTTGTCAATAATATAAGTAAAAAATTTACTGCTTGAATTCAATTTTAAAACACTCTATCTTGTGCACCGTCATTTTCCACAACACTATATCTTGTGTTTTATTAAATTCATTTCTCTAGTAGGTTTATCTCCCATGAACAAAGGATTAATGGTTACAAAGCGCGATGGTACGCTTGAACAAATCAATTTAGACAAAATTCACCGTGTGATTACTTGGGCGGCTGAAGGCTTGGAAAACGTCTCTGTTTCTCAAGTTGAATTGCGTTCTCATATTCAATTTTATGAAGGCATTCGCACGTCTGATATTCACGAAACGATTATTAAAGCAGCAGCAGACCTAATCAGCAAAGATACCCCTGATTATCAATATCTTGCTGCACGCCTTGCCGTTTTCCATTTACGTAAAAAAGCGTATGGCCATTTTGATCCACCTCGTTTATACGATCATGTAAAAAAATTAGTGCGTATGGGCAAATACGATCCTGCACTTTTAGCCGACTATACTCGTGAAGAATGGGATGAAATGGATGGGTTTATTGATCACTGGCGTGATATGACCTTTTCTTATGCCGCAGTAAAACAATTAGAAGGGAAATACTTAGTTCAAAACCGTGTAACCGGTGAGATTTATGAATCTGCACAATTCCTTTATTTATTAGTTGCAGCGAGCTTATTCTCAAAATATCCACAAGAAACCCGTTTGGATTACATTCGTCGTTTCTACGATGCAACCTCAACCTTTAAGATTTCTTTACCAACGCCTATTATGGCGGGGGTTCGTACACCTACGCGTCAATTCAGCTCTTGCGTATTGATTGAATGTGGTGACAGCTTAGACTCTATCAATGCTACCTCTGCAGCAATCGTGAAATACGTTTCACAACGTGCAGGTATCGGGGTGAATGCAGGTGCAATTCGTGCGTTAGGTAGCCCGATTCGTGGTGGTGAAGCATTCCACACTGGCTGTATTCCATTCTATAAACACTTCCAAAGTGCCGTCAAATCTTGTTCTCAAGGTGGCGTACGTGGTGGTGCAGCGACAGTTTACTACCCGATTTGGCACTTAGAAGTTGAAAGCTTATTAGTATTGAAAAATAACCGTGGTGTGGAAGATAACCGTGTTCGTCACATGGACTACGGCGTACAGTTAAATAAATTAATGTATCAACGCTTAATTAAAGGCGCAGACATTACTTTATTCAGCCCTTCAGATGTACCTGGACTTTATGAAGCGTTCTTTGCTGATCAAGATAAATTTGAAGAGCTTTACGTGAAATACGAACAGGATCCAAATATCCGCAAACGTTCTGTAAAAGCCGTTGAGTTATTCTCTTTATTGATGCAAGAACGTGCATCAACCGGTCGTATTTATATCCAAAACGTGGATCACTGTAATACTCACTCACCGTTTGATCCGCTTGTTGCACCGGTACGTCAATCTAACTTATGTTTAGAAATTGCATTGCCAACTAAACCATTACAACATTTCCATGATGAAAATGGTGAAATTGCCCTTTGTACTCTTTCTGCATTTAACTTGGGTAAATTAGATAATTTAGATGAGTTAGAGAACCTAGCCGATCTTGCAGTACGTGCATTAGATGCATTACTTGATTACCAAGACTACCCTGTTCCTGCGGCGAAACGTTCTTCATTAGGTCGTCGTTCACTTGGTATCGGTGTAATTAACTATGCGTATTATTTAGCGAAAAATGGCGTGCGTTATTCTGATGGCTCAGCGAACGATTTAACTCACCGTACATTTGAAGCAATTCAATACTATCTATTGAAAGCCTCCATGAACTTAGCGAAAGAATTAGGTGCATGCGAATACTTCAATGAAACCAATTACGCGAAAGGTATTTTACCAATCGATACGTACAAGAAAGATATCGATAGCTTAACGCAAGAACCATTGCATTATGATTGGGAAACGTTACGTCAAGAAATCAAAGAATTCGGTTTACGTAACTCAACCTTAACCGCATTAATGCCGTCAGAAACCTCTTCACAGATTTCTAACGCAACAAATGGTATCGAGCCTCCACGTGGTCATGTAAGTATTAAAGCATCAAAAGATGGTATCTTAAGACAAGTTGTACCGGATTATGAAAACTTAAGCGACAACTACGAATTACTTTGGGATATTCCAAGCAATGATGGTTACTTACACTTAGTGGGCATTATGCAAAAATTCGTAGACCAAGCGATCTCTGCAAACACCAACTACGATCCAAAACGTTTTGAAGACGGTAAGGTGCCGATGAAAGTATTGTTAAAAGATCTTTTAACCGCTTACAAATACGGCTTAAAAACCCTCTACTATCAAAACACCCGTGATGGTGCTGAAGACAGTCAAGAAGATTTAGATGACGGCTGTGCAGGCGGTGCTTGTAAGATTTAAAGGAGAAACGCTGTGAGCACTGAAAATATTGGAAAAGCTCTAGAGCTGCTAAGAGCCGATACTCCAACAAATATTCAGGCTATGCTGGATAGTGATAATCCTGACTTAAATGAAGCAGGCAAAATTGAAGCTAGATTAAGAAGAAAAGATGCTGAGCACAAAGAAAATATTAGAAACTTTTTTCCTTCAGTGATCAGTAAAATAAAAGGTGGCAAAGCACTTGAAAATATTTCTGATAATTTCAACAAACTACCTGAATCAAGAAAAAATAGTATTGCAAATAAATCTTTGAGACTAGCTGAATGTGATAAGCGCATTGAAATATCATCAATTCCTGCATTTGCAGATAGTGTAGAAAGATTGCACTATTTAGAAGATGAACCTAATTTAGCAGAATTGTTTGAAGAGCTACTAGTAAGTACGATTGACTCATCCCAAAAGGAAACCAATCATCCAGCCTATGTAGAAGTACTTAAACAAATCAACAATCAGGAAGCTAAAAACCTCAAGTTAATATTTCAGGAGCATAATACACAATTAGCTATAGTAAATATAAATCTTGTAGTAGATAAGAATGGTGGTTACAACAATATTTCTCAGTATTTGTTATGTCCTCCATATAAATCATCTATCACTAGAAAAGAACTTGAAAATTGGGAGCGTCTAAAGTTAATTGATATAAGAATGGATGTACGTTTAACCGATGATTCAAAATATAAATATGCAGAGGATCAAATTACTAAGGTGAATAAAGTACTTACACCTCCTAAAAAATTCGAACTTCAAAAAGGCATATTATCCTTTACAGAATTTGGTAAAAATTTTGCTAAAGCTGTTGGTATAATTAAATAGGAAGACAAAAATGGCATACACCACTTTCTCACAAACTAAAAACGACCAGTTAAAAGAGCCGATGTTCTTTGGTCAAAACGTTAACGTTGCACGTTACGATCAACAAAAATATGAGACATTTGAAAAGCTCATTGAAAAACAACTTTCTTTCTTCTGGCGTCCGGAAGAAGTAGATGTGTCGCAAGACCGTATCGACTATGCCGCGTTACCTGAGCATGAAAAACATATTTTCATCAGTAACTTAAAATATCAAACCTTATTAGATTCTATTCAAGGCCGTAGCCCGAACGTGGCATTATTACCGTTAGTGTCTATTCCTGAATTAGAAACCTGGATTGAAACTTGGACCTTCTCTGAAACCATCCACTCTCGTTCTTACACCCACATTATTCGTAACATTGTGAACGATCCATCTATCGTATTTGATGATATCGTGACGAACGAAGAAATCATCAAACGTGCGCGTGATATTTCTTCTTACTACGATGATTTAATTCGTGATAGCCAACTTTACAGCCTATATGGTGAAGGCTCTTACACGGTAGATGGTAAAGAATGTGTGGTGACATTACGTAATCTAAAAAAACAACTTTATCTTTGCTTGATGAGTGTGAACGCACTTGAAGCCATTCGTTTCTATGTATCCTTCGCTTGCTCATTTGCCTTTGCAGAACGTCAATTAATGGAAGGTAATGCGAAAATCATTAAATTTATCGCACGTGATGAAGCATTACACTTAACCGGTACGCAACATATTTTAAATATTATGGCTGCAGGTCAAGACGATCCTGAAATGGCTGAAATTGCGGAAGAATGTAAACAAGAAGCCTATGATTTATTCTTAGCGGCAGCGGAACAAGAAAAAGAATGGGCGGATTACTTGTTCAAAGACGGTTCAATGATTGGTTTGAACAAAGACATTTTGGTGCAATACGTGGAATATATCACTAATATCCGTATGCAAGCCGTTGGTCTTCCATTACCATTTGGTGCACGTTCTAACCCAATTCCATGGATTAATGCATGGCTTGTTTCTGATAACGTACAAGTGGCGCCACAAGAAGTGGAAGTGAGTTCTTACCTTGTTGGTCAAATTGACTCTAAAGTCGATACCAATGATTTCGGTGATTTCGATCTTTAATTAATCACGCGATACAAAGAGCGATCAATATTTTCTGAGTTTAAAACCTTTGGAAAATTGACCGCTCTTTTGTTTACATGAATATCAAGACATGGTGATAAACGTTTTGATTAAAAAAATAGCACAATTTAGCTTTCCTACCTTTATCGCTAACACTTTCCTCATAAAACAGATGACTTCATTAAAAAAGGCTTAACAAAAAACCATGCTATGGGTAGAATAGAAGAAACCTGTTTATTTTCAATAAATCACATTCTAATTACAAACTAGCGAGGTAAAGGATATGTCAGAACAAGAAGTGAAAGAATTAGATCTCAATGGCGAAATGCTCGTTCGCCGTGAAAAATTAGCCGCATTACGTAAAAAAGGTAATGCGTTCCCGAATCAATTCCGTCGTGACGCCCTTGCTCAAGATTTACATGATAAGTACGAAGCCGAAGATGGTGAAGTATTAAAAGAAAAAGCCATTGAAGTTGCCGTTGCTGGTCGTATTATGACCCGTCGTGCAATGGGTAAAGCAACCTTTATTACCTTGCAAGATATGAGTGGCAAAATCCAATTATATGTTGCTCGTGATAACCTTCCTGAAGGCGTTTATGCTGAAGATGTAGGTAACTGGGATTTAGGCGATATTATTGGGGTGAAAGGTACACTTTTCAAAACAAAAACCAATGAATTAACCGTTAAAACAACTGAAGTACAACTTTTAACCAAAGCACTTCGTCCATTACCAAACAAATTCCATGGTTTAACAGACATGGAAGCGCGTTATCGTCAACGTTACTTAGATTTAATTTCTAATGAAGAATCTCGTCGTACTTTTGTGATTCGTTCAAAAGTGGTGGCGGGTATTCGTGAATTCTTTATTTCTAAAGGTTTCATGGAAGTTGAAACTCCAATGCTACAAGTGATTCCAGGCGGTGCATCTGCTCGTCCATTTATCACTCACCACAACGCATTAGATGTTGATATGTATCTTCGTATTGCGCCAGAACTTTACTTAAAACGTTTAGTGGTTGGTGGTTTTGAGCGTGTCTTCGAATTAAACCGCAACTTCCGTAATGAAGGGGTTTCTGTCCGTCATAATCCAGAATTCACCATGCTTGAATACTACCAAGCTTATGCGGATTATCATGATTTAATGGATAACACCGAAGAATTATTACGTAAATTAGCGATTGATATTCTTGGTACAACCATTGTGAAATACGGTGATTTAGAATTTGACTTCGGCAAACCGTTTGAGCGTATCACATTACATGATGCGACCATTAAATACGGTGCAGATAAAGGTATCGTAAAAGAAGATCTTTATGACTTCGATCGTGCAAAAGCAACCGCTGAACGCTTGGGTATCGAAGTACAAAAATCTTGGGGCTTAGGCTCTATCGTGAATGCGATCTTTGAAGAAGTGGCTGAACATCACTTAATTCAACCAACCTTCTTAATGGCACATCCAGCTGAGATTTCTCCACTTGCACGCCGTAACGATGAAAACCCTGAAGTAACAGACCGTTTTGAATTATTCATCGGCGGACGTGAAATTGGTAATGGCTTCTCAGAATTAAACGATGCTGAAGACCAAAATGAACGTTTTGATGCACAAGTTGCAGCGAAAGAAGCGGGTGATGATGAAGCGATGTTTAAAGACGATGACTTCGTTGTTGCACTTGAACACGGCTTACCACCAACAGCAGGTGAAGGTTTAGGTATCGACCGTTTAGCAATGCTTTTCGCTAATGCACCATCTATCCGTGATGTGATCCTATTCCCAGCAATGCGTCAAAAATAATTAAGTTGAAATAACATAAAAGGAAGTCTACAGACTTCCTTTTTTATTGTATAAAAGTGCGGTCATTTTTAACCGCACTTTCATAAAAAAAGAGATAACCGCTTTCACCGTTATCCCTTTTACATTCCAATTAAAATTATTTACCCCAAACTTCTTCCGCGATACTACGGATAAATTCGAGTTTTTTCCATTGTTGCTCTTCGGTCAGAATATTACCTTCTTCTGTTGAAGCAAAACCACATTGTGGACTTAAGCAAAGTTGATTGATATCCACATATTGTGCCGCTTCTTTAATACGAGCAATAATTTCATCACGGTTTTCTAATTCGCCCGATTTAGAGGTGATTAATCCTAACACTACTTGTTGATTTTTAATAAAGCGTAAAGGTTTAAAATCTCCCGCACGATCACTGTCGTACTCTAAGAAGAAGCCATCTACATTACAATGACCAAATAAGGTTTCTGCGATAGGCTCATAACCACCCGCTGAGAACCAAGTTGAACGGAAGTTACCACGGCAAATATGCATTGTAATCGCTAAATCAGCTGGTTTCGCAGCCACGATTTTGTTTAACATATACACATAATCTTTGGCAATTTGATCTAAATCTAAACCACGTTCAGTATAGGTTTTACGTTTATCTTCCGCACAGAACTCGCCCCAACTTGTATCATCCAACTGTAAGTTACGGCAACCTAATTTATAGAAGATATTCATCGCATCAATATAAGCATCAGCAATATCATCTAATAACAACTGATTGTTATCTTTATAACGTTCAATCGGCTGATAATCTGTGGCACGGACTGTACAAATTAAATGAAGCATAGACGGAGAAGGAATCGTTAATTTGACTTCAGTCTCCCCTGCTATTTTTTGCAATGAGCGGTAATGTTCAACGAAAGGATGGCTATCTGAGAAACCAATCTTATCCACAATTTTTAATGTTTTTGGACGTACATTATCGTGTTTAAATTGCACTGAGAATTTTTCAGCATCTACTTCTTTCACGCCATCTAATGCAGCTAAGAAATCTAAATGCCAAAAAGTACGACGAAATTCACCATCAGTCACCGCATGTAATCCAACATTTTTTTGATGTTCAACCAATTTAGCAATTTCTGCATCTTCAACTTGCGTTAAATCAGCACAAGAAATATCACCACAACTGCATTGATGACGAGCCTGTTTTAAATCCTCTGGTCGTAAAAAACTTCCTACAATATCAAAACGATATGGCGCAGAAGTACGAATAGTAGCATTGGGAAAAAGTTTACTCATTTTGCTTTCCTATATTTAATTAATTCTAAGATAGACTGAGTGTAACAAAATTAACGTCTTCATTAAAGGTTTAGACGTCTAGATGGATGTGAATTTTATTGTGATTTTATATGAATGGAATTGATATAAAAAGAAAAGTGCGGTCATTTCTAACCGCACTTTAGTTTGAAATAAAAACTAACTTACAAAACTAGACACATAAGAAATTATGGTTTTTCCACTTAATATCGCCATGATAATCACCACAAACCATCCCGCAAAAGCTAAGCAAATTGGATGTTTATAGTTTCCAACGATATCACTTCGGTAAGCAGCTAGCAGAATTAATGCGAGTGCAATTGGGAGAATTAAACCATTCAATGTTCCCACAAAGACTAATACCGCTGCAGGTTTTCCGACAGTCACCAAAACAACCGTAGAAATCACGATAAAGGCGATAATCCAACGATTACGGTTACGTTCAATGGTTGGACAAAGACTGGTTAGGAAGGAAACTGAAGTATAAGCCGCACCAATCACTGATGTAATCGAAGCTGCCCAAATCACTACGCCAAATAAGATTTGGCCCAAATGGCCTGCCACGTATTCGAAAGGCGTTTCTGCTGGATTTTTAGGATTCAACGGAATCCCTTTGGCGACAACACCAAGCACTGCAAGAAATAATACAACACGCATGGTAGAGGCGATTAAAATAGCCGATACAGAGCTACGACTCACTTCAGCCATTGCTTTTTCACCCTGGATCCCCGCGTCTAATAAGCGGTGAGCGCCAGCAAAGGTAATATATCCCCCTACGGTTCCTCCAACTAATGTGACAATTGCGATAGGATCAATTTGCTCTGGAATAAAGGTACGGTATGCTGCTTCCACCACTGGCGGTTCTGTTTTAAACATGACATACAAAGTCAGTGCAATCATAATAAAACCCATTAGTTGGGCAAATCGATCCATTAATAATCCCGCTTCTTTACGCAAGAAAATTAAAATAGCAATAATACCACTAATGATCGCCCCTGTTTCTGGTGCAATACCGAACATCGAGTTTAAACCAAGACCGGCACCGCCCACATTACCAATGTTAAACGCGAGCCCCCCCATCACAATAAGTGCTGCAAGGAAATATCCTGCACCAGGGAAAACTGCATTAGAAATATCTTGTGCTCGCTTTCCTGATACCACCACAATTCGTCAAATATTAAGCTGAGCTCCAATATCTAACAAAATCGATAGCAAAATCACAAAGCCAAAACTGGCTAATAAGGTGTTTGTAAAAGTTGCCGTTTGGGTTAAAAAGCCCGGACCTATTGCTGAAGTCGCCATTAAAAATGCCGCCCCCAGCACCGCATTTCGGCGGTGAGTGATTGATGCCATAAAGCACCTCCCTTGTTAAGTTGATGTTGTGTTTATTCGGCTTATGCCGTTATTGTTATATGATTTTTTTCTAATTCGTCCACAATGCGTGCCGCAAATTGTAGAGAATGTTGATTATCGCCATGTAAACAGATACTTTCTGCTTTTACTGGCACAAGGCTTCCATCAATGGCTTTGACTTGACCTTCTGTTACCATTTGTAACACTTGTTGAATGGCTTCCTCATCAGACTCCACCATTGCATTCGGTTGCGAACGAGGCACTAAACTTCCATCAGGCATATAATGACGATCCGCAAACACTTCAGAAATGGTTTGCAAACCTTCTTCCTCGGCTATACGTAGTATTAAACTGCCCGCTAATCCCATTAATTTTAAATGTGGATCAAATTGATAAACGGTTTGAGCAATCAAACGAGCAAGCTTTTCATCTTTTGCAGCTTGGTTATATAAAGCACCGTGCGGCTTAACATAACTAATTTCCGTCCCTTCCCCATCACAAATCGCTTTTAATGCGCCAAGCTGATAACGCAAATGCGCAATTAACTCCTGTTCAGGTAAATTCATTTGAGTACGGCCAAAGTTTTCCCGATCTGGAAAGCCTGGATGAGCACCAATGCGTACCTGATTTTCTTTCGCAAATCTGACCGCACTTTGCATTTCTTTTGCTCCACCGGCATGTAAACCGCAAGCTATATTGGCAGAAGAAAGTAATTTCAATAATGCCCCATCAAAAGGAAAGCCTTCGGCAATATCGGCATTTAAATCAATTTTTTTCATCGACAATTCTCCTAATTTGATCGAGGTATATCTCATTTTTACGACGTAATTTTGCGACCTGTTCTAAACTAACTGCCTCGAATTGAATGGTTGAGCCTAAACGTACCTGTGCCAACGCCCCAAGATCCGCATCGATCACATTGGCAATTTTGGGATAACCGCCCGTAGTTTGTGCATCAGCCATCAAAATAATTGGTTGACCACTTGGTGGCACTTGTACACTACCAAATTGAATCGCGTGAGACAGCATTTCCAGCGGTTGCTTTAATTCTAATTTTTGCCCTTGAAAACGATAGCCCATGCGATCACTGCTGCTTTGTAACGTCCATTTACTTCGCCACCAATAATATTGAGATTTTCGTTTAAACGCTTGATATTCAGAGGACGGTAATGCATGAATCGTATGCTTAAGTGGAATGGGTGCAATCCCAATTTCACTACGTAAAATAGGATCATTTACCGTTTGTAATTGATCTCCAACTTGTAAACAACGCCCTTCTACACCGCCTATTTGAGCTCGAAGATCCGTACTACAAGAGTTCAATTCTTCGGGTAAAATAAAACCACCTTGAACACATAAATAGCCATACATACCAATTTTTGCACGTACCATTTTCAGCACTTGCCCCGCTCTCGCCTGATAACGCCAATAGGCAAAAATCGGTTTGTCATCTAAGGTCATTTCATAAAATGCCCCCGTCACACAAAAATTCATATCTTGCTGAAATTGTAATGTAATGCCACCTAAAGGCACTTCGATTGCTGGGGATCCTTCTGCATTCCCTAATAGAATATTGCCTGCACGTAATGCTAGTTTGTCCATTGCTCCACAGTGACTAATACCAAATCGACGTAAACCAAAACGGCCTAAATCCTGCATTGTGGCACGGGATTGCACATCAATAATATGAATCATAATTCAATGCCCTCCACCACAAACTTCACTGTATCACCAGCTTGTAATAAAGTGGGTTGTGCTTGATTTTTGTCAAAGAGCGCTTGTTTGGTATGGCCGATTAATTGCCATCCACCTGGAGAGGAAAATGGATAAATGCCAGTTTGAGATCCACCAATACCCACAGAACCTGCAGGAACAACTGTTCTTGGTGTGGCACGACGAGGCGTATGTAAGCATTCGGGCAAACCGCCCAAATAAGGAAAGCCTGGTTGGAAACCAATCATATACACGGTATAGATAGGATCACTGTGCATTTGAACGATCTTTTTGGGAGTTGTGTTATGTAATTTTGCGACCTCAGATAAATCCTGGCCTAATTCACCGCCATAAATCACCGGAATTTCTATATGACGACCTTGAAACGTAGAGACTTTCAATTCTGCCCAATGTTGTTCCAAACGTTGAATAAGCGGTGCAAAATCCACATAAAAATCAGTAAAGACCGTAAGGTTATTCATTCCCACGACAACTTCTACAATATCTTGCTCAGACTGTAGTTGATTGGCAAACGCCCAGAGTTGGCGTTGTTGTTGAAGTGAAGCTGGTGGTGGTAAAGAGCAAACCACCGCCGACTCGCTGATCGGGGTTATATTCATAGGATACCCTTTATTGTGATGTTGTGTTGTTTGTTATTTTTTTGTTACACCTCTCTTTTAAAGGATATTTATAGCTTTTGTCAAGGTTTTGTATTGAAAATAAAGTGTGATGCAGATCTCATTATTCATATTTTGATCTCAATCAAAATTATGAAATAGCGTATAATCTAGGTGTCTGTTACTTAACAATGATAAAAAAAGGAATAAAAATGAAAACATTGAGTGAATTTATTGTTGAACGCCAAGCAGAGTACCCAAATGCAAAAGGGGAACTTAGTGGTATTTTGTCTTCTATTCGTTTATTAGCAAAAATCATTCATCGTGATATCAACAAAGCGGGTTTAACCAATATACTTGGCCAGTCTGGTGTCGAAAACGTACAAGGTGAAAGCCAAATGAAATTGGACTTATTCGCCCATAACACCATGAATGCGGCCCTTATGTCGCGTGAAGAGGTAGCGGGTTTTGCTTCTGAGGAAGAAGAAAGCTTTATCGCTTTTGATACTGAACGTGCTCGCAATGCGAAATATATTATTTTGACCGATCCTCTTGATGGTTCATCCAATATTGATGTAAACGTTTCAGTTGGGACAATCTTCTCTATTTACCGTCGTGTTTCACCAATTGGCTCACCTGTTACTTTAGAAGACTTTATGCAACCGGGTAATAAACAAGTGGCTGCGGGTTATATCGTATATGGTTCTTCTACCATGTTGGTTTATACTACTGGTCATGGTGTAAATGGTTTCACTTACGATCCATCTATCGGTACATTCTGTCTTTCTCATGAAAATATGCAAATGCCAAAAGATGGCAAAATCTATTCCATCAACGAAGGACAATATCTCAAATTCCCACAAGGGGTAAAAAAATACATTAAATACTGCCAAGAGGAAGATAAAGCAACTAATCGCCCTTATGCGTCACGTTATATCGGTTCATTAGTGGCAGACTTCCACCGTAACTTATTAAAAGGCGGTATCTACATTTATCCAAGTGCAACTAACTATCCAAATGGTAAGCTTCGTTTGCTTTATGAAGGCAATCCAATGGCATTCTTAGCAGAACAAGCGGGGGGTATTGCATCTGATGGTTACAATCGAATTTTAGATATTCAACCAAGTGAACTTCACCAACGTGTACCACTTTTCATTGGTTCCGCAGAAATGGTGAAAAAAGCAGAAGAAATGATGAGAGAATTTAAAGAAGATTAAACTCCTAAAGTGCGGTCAGTTTTGACCGCACTTTTTTAGTAAATAAAAAGGCGAACCTTATCACTTCGCCTTTTTCATTAATGGTTTGTTAATTAATCTCGTTTTCTCGCCAGTAGCCACCAAATAATCGCCATAAACAAGAGGCTTGGCATCAGTGCACCTAAAAAAGCTGGTGCATTAAATACCACACTCATTTGTCCAAAAATTTCATTAACGACATAGAACAAGAATCCAAAGCAAATCCCCGTGACGATTCTCGCTCCTGCGGTGACACTACGTAATGAACCAAAGATGAAAGACAATGCAAGCATCATCATTACCCCCACAGAAACCGGCTGTAAAATCTTACGCCAATAGGTTAATTCAAAACGACGAGAGTCCTGTCCTGTTTGTTTTAAGAACGCAATATATTCATACAAACCGGAAATAGATAATGATGTTGGACGTAATGAAACTGCGCCTAATTTATCTGGCGTTAAGCTTGTTGCCCAATCTTCAGTTAAGCGGTTTGTTGTTGTAATTTGCTCTTTTGATACCGCTGAATTATTCACTTGACGTAACTGCCATTGATTATTTTCTGCAGAATATTGCGCTTGATTCGCATGCTTCAAATGAGTGAGATTACGCTGGCCATCAAAAGTATAAATATAAATATCTTCTAATTTCGCATCATCTTTAATACGACGCACATACACGAAATTATTACCGTCTTTTGCCCATACACCATTTTTTACCGAAAGCATTGAACCACCAGAAAGTGCACGAGTACGCATATCACGGGCAAACTGTTCAGTTTGTGGAATCCCCCACTCACCAATAATCATGGTAAAAAGCACCAGTGGAAGTGCCGTTTTCATGACAGCTAATCCAATTTTAAAACGAGAAAAACCGGCGGATTGCATGACAACTAATTCACTACGGCTGGCTAAATTACCTAACGCAATTAATGCCCCTAACAAGGCTGCCATTGGGAAAAAGGTTTCTACATCTTTTGGCATCGTTAAACCTGTATAAGCCACGGCTTGCCAAATATCATAAGAGCCTTTACCTACGCTACGAAATTGCTCTACGAATTTGATGATGGCTGAAAGACCAACTAACGTAAATAGCGTGGCAAAAATTGCCCCTAAGATGCTTTTACCGATATAACGATCAAGAGTATTCATCAACATTGTTATTATCCTTTTCTGAATACACGACGGAATTTATGCATAGCGGTACTATCCCAACTATTCAGCACAATCCCTAAAATTAAAAAGGCGATATTTACCAACGGCATTAACAAACCAGCATCAAGCTTGCCTGCACCACCTGCGGATTTAAATGAGCTTTGTAATAAGAAGTAAATTAAATAAAGCAATAATGCCGGTAAGATTTTCGCAAAACGGCCTTGGCGAGGATTCACTTTGCTCATTGGCACGGCGATGAGCGCCATTAAAGGCACCGCTAAAATTAAGGTAATGCGCCAATGCAATTCTGCTTTTGCCGCCGCACTTTTATCTTTTAATAATTGTTCAAAAGATAATTCAGCCGCTTCATCACTTTCTGTATTTGTCTCTTGATGGCCTAAATAGGCTTGATAATCATCAAAATGCGTAATACGGAAATCAGGAAGTACCGAAGTCCCTTCGACACGCAAGGTATTTTGTAAATTTAGCACTTGATCGCCATTCGGCAAGGCTTTTAATTCGCCTTTTTCAGCAGTCACCACTGATGGCTTTGTTTGGCCTTTGGCTTTCATTTGAAAAAGATAAACATCATTGATTTGATTACCATTGATCTTATCAATGAATAAAACAAAATTATTATTACTCGTGGACATAAATTGCCCTGAAGTCAACGCGCCCATGGTAGGATTTGCTTTGGCATCTTCGACAATTGCCGCTTGTTTTTGAATTGCCCATGGAGAAAGCCATAAAGCATTGTAAGCCGCCAAGCCTGCTGTAAATAACGAGAGAATTAACGCCACGCGCACAAGAATACGTTGTCCCACACCACAAGCACGCATCACCGTAATTTCACTTTCTGCGTAGAGACGACCGAAAGTTAGCAAAATAGCGATAAATAAACATAATGGCAGCATTAATTGCGCCATTGTCGGCATCCCTAATCCGAGTAAAGAGAACACAAGGTCCGCAGGCACTTTACCATTTGCCGCTGAACCAAGCACGCGAACAAGTTGTTGACTGAAGAAAATTAAAAGCAAAATAAACAAAATCGCAATCTGGCTTTTAAAGACTTCTTTTGTTAAGTATCGGGTTAATATCATTCTTTTTTCTAACTAAAACACATGGGAAACTGGCTAATTTAGATGGCGTATGATACCTTATTTCGACTGATTTAAATAGCAAATTAGCAACATAAGGAAATAACATGAAATATCAAGCAAACTCAACCGCACTTTCTCAATCAACCGATTGCATTATCATCGGCATTTATGAGAACAATGAATTGACAAAAAGTTTCAATGAAATTGATCAAATCACAAAAGGCTACCTCAGCCAATTAGCTCAAAGCCAAGATCTTTCAGGTAAAATTGGCCAAGCTACTCTGCTTCATTCGTTGCCGAATCTTGCAACTAAACGCGTATTAGTCGCAGGTTGTGGCAAAAAAGGCGAAACGACTGAACGCCAATTTAAACAAATCATTCAACGTGTGACTCAAACATTAAAAGAATTAAATATTCAACAAGCAGTGAATAATTTAACGGATGTGGAAATTAAAGATCGCGATCTATTTTGGAATGTGCGTTTTACCGTTGAAAGCATCGAACATAATCTTTATCAATTTGATGAATTTAAAAGTAAAAAAGCGGATGCTATCTCACTTCAAGAAATCGTTTTTAATACCGATGACGCACAAGTTAAGCAAGCCATCGCAGAAGCACAAGCCATTGCAAATGGTGTAAAAGCTACGCGTAATATCGCGAATATGCCACCTAATATTTGTACACCGGCTTATTTAGCTGAACAAGCTAAAAATTTAGCCGAAACATCAACCGCACTTTCCTTAGATGTGATTGATGAAGAAGACATGACAAAACTTGGCATGAATGCGTATTTAGCCGTATCTCGCGGTTCACAAAACCCAGCTTATATGTCTATTTTACATTTCAACAATGCGCCTGATAAAAACGCAAAACCAATCGTGTTAGTGGGTAAAGGTTTAACCTTTGATGCGGGCGGTATTTCTTTAAAACCAGCCGCAGATATGGATGAGATGAAATACGATATGTGCGGTGCTGCTTCAGTATTCGGTACAATGAAAGCCATTGCAGAATTAAATCTACCACTCAATGTTATCGGTGTATTAGCTGGTTGTGAAAACTTGCCTGATGGCAATGCTTATCGTCCAGGTGATATTCTCACCACAATGAACGGTTTAACCGTAGAAGTACTAAATACAGATGCGGAAGGACGTTTAGTACTTTGTGATGCGCTCACCTATGTAGAACGTTTTGAACCGCAATATGTGATTGATGTCGCAACCCTAACAGGTGCTTGCGTAGTGGCTTTAGGTCAACATAACAGTGGCTTAGTTTCAACTGATGATGTCTTGGCTGAACAGTTATTACAAGCCGCACAACAAACTACTGATAAAGCTTGGCGTTTACCGTTAAGTGAAGAATATCAAGAGCAATTAAAATCCCCATTTGCCGATTTGGCTAATATTGGCGGTCGCTGGGGCGGAGCAATTACTGCGGGGGCATTCCTCTCTAACTTTACGAAAAAATATACTTGGGCGCATTTAGATATTGCTGGGACAGCTTGGCTTCAAGGTGCCAATAAAGGTGCAACAGGTCGTCCAGTATCTTTATTAACACAATTCTTAATTAACCAAACTAAATAATTAATATATAGGGCTAACATTACGTTAGCCCTAAATTTTTCTAAAAATCTGACCGCACTTTATTCCAATTCGAACTCCATCAGTAATGGATTATGATCTGACGAAGTAACCACTTCTGATGTCGCACTTACCACTTTTACGCCTCGCGTAAAAATATAATCCAGTGGATACCCTAAAAATCTAACCCGCTCATCTTGAGTGAGCGCCACAGAATCTAAGCCATATTTTTGTATCAAATTATTGACTAAATTCAGACGACGTTCATTCCACGCATTAAAATCACCAGACATGATGATAGGACCTTGATGATTTTCAATAAAGGAAAATAGTTGTTCTAACTGAGTTTGATAAGCAGAAATCCCCCATTCAAAATTAATTAAATGTACATTAATAAGCAGCAAGCTATCGCCTTTTTCTAATGGAAAACTCATCACACTTGCTACTTTAGGGATTTGTATTAATGGTTCTGCAACACCACCACCGCAATACCATTCTGGTTGCGTTTTGGTGAATGTCTTGACACCCGATAAGAGATCTTTAAAAGAAAAAGAAGATACAAACAGTGCGGTCGAAAATGTGTTTAAATTTTGATGCTGCGTCGCCTCTTGTAATAACACAAAATCAGCCCGTTTAGAGAGTCGTTCTAAATCCTCTTGCCATCCTGTATCTTGTCCCTTATGCACATTCCAAGTTATCAAATGAAAACGAGAGAAGGCTAATTTAGGCACTAAATTATCAGCCTTGTCACATTTCATATTTAACTTGTTTTCAAAAGGACTATAACTCACTTTTTGTGACGTATTTAGTTGAATAAATGTACGGTCAAAAATCGTTAAATTCGTAAAAAAATATCCAGCACCTAAAACCACTAACACCACGCCAACAGCCAAAAATCGATAGATTCGCTTCATGATTATTCCCTCTCTATGCGCGAATAATAACACCTCATCAAAGCAATGCAACTTTCGCTTTAATACGCACAACACCTACCTACAACACGGTAACTTTAACTTTTAGCTTTGATTTAAATCATACTTTGCTAAAAAAACCGTTGCATTTTCCTTTTATTATCTTAGTATTTTACTCAACTTCTAACTCTACCATTAATAAGGAGATTCATTATGTCTTTTGGAGATAAAAAATTAAGTGAAATCGCTGTCAGCGTACCCGGCTCAACTTCCCTACTTCGTGAATACGATTTGGATTTCTGCTGTGGTGGTTCTGATACACTTGCAAACGCAGCAGCAGAAAAAGGATTAAATTTAGCAGAAATTGAAACCCGTTTAACCGAGCTTCAAAACAGCAAAGCAGAAAACCCTGAAGAATATTGGGTTAATGCAACTTATCCTGAAATTATCGATCATATTTTAGTTCGCTACCATCAACGTCACCGTGAACAGCTTCAAGAATTAATCGTCTTAGCGGATCGCGTAGAAAGTGTTCATGGCGATCGTGAAGATTGTCCAATGGGTGTTGCGGCTGAATTACGCAATGTCTATGAGGATTTGAGCAACCACATGATGAAAGAAGAGCACGTACTTTTCCCGATGATCAAAGCCGGTAACTATATGATGGCTCAAATGCCAATTCGTATGATGGAAATGGAACACGCAGAACACGGCGAACATTTAGATGTATTGAAATCATTAACAAATAATATGACGCCTCCGGCTGATGCTTGCAATACATGGCGTGCGCTTTACAGTGGCATCCAAGAATTTGCAGACGATTTAATGATGCATATTCACCGTGAAAATAATATCTTATTCCCACGTGTGATTGCTGAAAATCACTAAGCAAAAATCATATAAAGAAAAAGGGCGAAATTATTCGCCCTTTAAATTTAGTCTAAAACTGACCGCACTTTATTTCTCTTCACTGCCTTTATATAAACGATTTTTATACAAATAGCTACCAAGTAAAGCATGCGCCAGTGCTTCTTTTTTCATTTCTTCCGGCACTTCTTTTTCAGTTAATGTGTCTTTTTCCTTATCGTAAACATAGCCTTTTGCTTTGCTATTTGGTGTTTGGATAACGACATCATGATTACCTTTCATTAACGCTTGAGTTTGATCGAATTGCATAAAAGCACGATCTGGATTCACATCTTTCGTTAAATCAAAGCCAATCATCGGGTAATTACCGCTTACACCCGCAATAGAAAGTAAAGTTGTCGGCATATCAATTTGACTCACTAAACGACTGTCTCGGCGTGGCTCAACATGATCACCTAAAATTAACGCTGGAATATGAAAATGCTTAATTGGCACTAAGCTTGCCCCAGCTGCACGAGAATCATGGTCTGCAATCACTAAGAACACGGTATCTTTCCAATAATTGGATTGTTTCGCTA
Source organism: Parahaemophilus parainfluenzae (assembly GCA_018366115.1). GTDB lineage: Bacteria > Pseudomonadota > Gammaproteobacteria > Enterobacterales > Pasteurellaceae > Haemophilus_D > Haemophilus_D parainfluenzae_AB. The sequence goes on from JAGZIS010000004.1 coordinate 110,451, forward strand.
ATTTGAAGAAATAACCAATGGCATAATCCGCATATTTTGCGCTGTTATTACGGGTTGCTTTTGGTTGTTCGTAAAGCTCAATTTTGCCATCAGGAAATTCAAAAGGATCGTGATTGCTTGAACTGAACACTAAGCTAAAGAATGGTTTTCCTTCATTCTGTAATTGAGTAAAGGTTTCGTTCGCTTTATCAAATAAATCCTCATCACTCACGCCCCAAGTCGCAGTAAATTTCGGATTTTGATAATCCTTTTGATCGATAATAGTTTGGAAGCCGTTGCCATAAAAAAAGCTTGCCATGTTATCAAAGTGTTTTTCACCGCCATAAATAAAGGAAGTGTTATAACCTTGTTTAGCAAGTAAATCTGCAATGGTAAAGAAACCACTTTGACTGTTATTCAATTTCACCACTGCACGTGCTGGAGTTGGTGTAAAACCTGCTGTAGTAGCTTCAATACCACGTACAGAACGCGTACCTGTCGCATAGAGATTTTCAAATAACCAACCTTCTTTGGCTAATTTATCAAATTCAGGCGAAAGTGGTTTTCCGCCTAATGTACCGATAAATTGCGCCCCAAAACTTTCTTCCAAAATAATGACGATATTTTTCGGTTTACCTTGGTAAGTCGCTTGGTTTTTCGTTAAGGTTGGAATCTTCTCTGAAATATAATCACTTTCAGGGCGCCCACGGCTTGCTTTGACAATACGCAACATTTCATCGGTATCCATTTTGCCATAGGCTTCAGAAGAAGCTCCTTCATCTTTAAATTGCTGTGCCGCATAAAGGACAGAATAGCCAGAGTTCAACACGAGAGAATTCACTAAACCATCGGAAGAAAAGGCGACCATTGCAGGGTTAACACCACGGTGTTGGAAACTCGAACGCGCACCTAAAAAAGCAACAGCAATCACGAGCAATGCTACAACAGGGCGTAATTTCCAGCTCATTGGACGTAAGTTTTTCACCGCATAACCAGAGAGTTTCCAATAACAGAAGAAAGCCGTAACGGTAAAAATAAGGCTAAAAATGACCGCAGTTAAATGGCCTTCCATCAACATTGAAAAGACTTCTTTCGGATAAATTAGATATTCGATAAAGAGACGGTTTGGACGGAAATCATAGGTCTCGATAAATGCCGGTGTCGCGAGTTCCATAAACAGAATAAACACACTACCGAGAGTGAGCCAAATGCGTAAAATCATTTTCCAAATACGGCTATTATGAAATAACACCGTAAATAATGCTGGCACACCAAATAGATAACACAAAGCCACGATGTCCATACGTAAGCCTTGTAAGAATAATTGCCCCCAACCCGCTACCGCAGAGACACGGTCTGCTTGCCAAATCGCAAGCCCAAGACGAGATAAGGTGAAAATGATCAGATTAATGATGACGAAGAGAAAAATCGGATATAAAGGAGAACGTGTTTGTTTCATTTTGACACTCATAAGTCCTAAGGGAATCGCTACCCCTTGATTAATTTAAAGCACATTAATGTGCCATTCCTTCCATAGACAGATAAAAAAACACAAAGTGCGGTTAAAAACATCATCATTTTTGACCGCACTTTGAAAGAGAAGGATTAAGCTGCAACTAATGCTTTTAATTGTTTTTCATAATCTGCCCAATCGGTAATTGGACGGGTTGCCACATCTGTTTCCATTGCTTTTTTCGCTACCGCAGAAGATACGGTAAATAATAAACGAGGATCGAACGGAGTCGGAATTACATAATCCGGCCCAAATGATAACGCACCATAATTAGCAATAATTTCTAATGGAACCGGTTCTTTCGCAAGACTCGCAATGGCATGAGAAGCCGCTAATTTCATTTCTTCATTAATCGCTGTTGCACCTACATCTAGTGCACCACGGAATAAGAATGGGAAACAAAGTACGTTATTTACTTGGTTTGGAAAGTCTGAACGACCAGTACAAACAATCGCATCTGGACGCACTGCTTTCGCTTCATCAGGTGTAATTTCAGGTACTGGGTTAGCCAATGCAAGAATTAATGGATTCTCCGCCATGGTTTTCACCATTTCAGGTTTTAACGCACCCGCTTTAGAACAACCTAAGAATACATCCGCACCGTTAACCGCATCGGCTAATGTGCGCCAGCCATTATCTTCAATCGCGTAAAATTGTTTGGTTTCATCCATGTTATCGCCACGGCCTTTGTAAATCACGCCTTTAGAGTCACACATGGTGATATTTTCTTTTTTGAAACCTAATGCACGAAGCAAGTTAGTACAAGCAATAGCTGAAGCACCTGCGCCATTTACTACTAAGCGAACATCTGCAATATTTTTACCAATAATTTCTAAACCGTTTAATGCTGCTGCACCGACGATAATGGCAGTACCATGTTGGTCATCATGGAATACCGGAATTCCCATTCGTTCACGCAATGCTTTTTCAATGTGGAAACATTCCGGTGCTTTGATATCTTCAAGGTTAATCCCACCAAAAGTAGGTTCTAATGAAGCGATAATATCGATTAACTTATCTGGATCATGCTCATTGATTTCAATGTCGAATACATTGATACCTGCAAATTTTTTGAACAATACCCCTTTCCCTTCCATAACAGGTTTGGAGGCAAGTGCTCCAATATTTCCTAAACCTAATACAGCAGTACCATTTGAAATCACAGCCACTAAATTAGCACGTGCAGTATAACGACTTGCAGCTGAAGGATCTTTTTCAATTTCGAGACAAGGCTCTGCAACACCTGGAGAATAAGCAAGGGCTAAATCATGTTGGGTTTCTAACGATTTGGTTGGGGTGACAGCAATTTTTCCTGGAATTGGGAATTCATGAAAATCTAATGCAGCTTGGCGCAATTGTTCGCTCATATAAATATACTCCATTTTCACTTAGGTTAAATAAAATTTGCGCCATTATACTCTCTTTTTAAGAGAATTTTGTGACATACCGCAAAAATTTTACAAATTTATTACAAAAATATGAGTGAAATCGACCGCACTTTTTGTCTTTTCTTCACATTTCGAACCAAAAACGTTACTATGTCGCAAAAAACATGCAGGATGTAAATAATGAGTTTGTTTTCTAAATTTAGAAGTGCCATCAATAAATTACAACGGAAAGCGATTAACAAAACCTTTCAACAACGGTTAACCAACCAAGGCATGTCAGTGATTTCTGCAAACTGTGTTGGTGCATTTATTTTGCACGATCTCAATCAGCCTTTTAATTCTCCATTTGTTAACCTTTATTTAGACCCAAGCGATTTTGTTCGATATCTACAAAACATCACATTCTATCAATCACAACCACTTCAATTTATACAAACAGAAAAACCGTACCCAGTTGGTCTATTAGGTGATCTTAAAGTGCACTTTATGCACTACCACTCCGAACAAGAAGCTAAGGAAAAATGGGATGCGCGCTCACAGCGTTTAGATTTCGATAACTTATTTATTATGATGACTGATAAAGATGGTGGAAAAGGTGCAAAATATGAAGATTTGCAAGCCTTCGATAACTTGCCTTATCCAAACAAAGTCGTCTTTACCCACAAACCATATCCCGAATTAAAATCCGCGTTCTATATTAAAGGCTTTGAAAACGAAGACGAAGTGGGCGATTTATTTACTTTTTCCGGTTGGAATGGCGAAAAATATTACGACCAGTTTGATTACGTCAGCTGGTTCAATCAAAAATAAGAGTTTACGATGCGACTAGATAAATTTATTGCCGAGAATACAGACTTAACCCGTTCACAAGCCACCAAAGCCATTCGCCAAAGTGCGGTCAAAATTAATGGTGAAATTGTGAAAAATGGTGCGACCAAAGTAAGCCCAGAAGATGAAATTTATTTTGAAGATGAATTGTTGCCTTGGGTAGAAGAAGGCCAATATTTTATGTTGCATAAGCCACAAGGCTACGTTTGCTCTCACGATGATGGTGACTACCCAACCATTTATCAGTTCTTTGAACCGCCTCTTTCTGGCAAGTTACACAGTGCTGGTCGATTAGATGTGGATACCACAGGACTCGTGCTATTAACGGATGATGGTCAATGGTCACATCGTATTACTTCACCAAAACATCAATGCGAAAAAACCTATTTAGTCACTTTAGCCGATCCGGTTGAAAACCATTATGCTTCAGCCTGTGAAGAAGGCATTCTGCTACGTGGCGAAAAAGAACCCACTAAGCCAGCGAAATTAGAAGTATTAGATGATTACAACGTTAATTTGACTATCTCTGAAGGGCGCTATCATCAGGTGAAACGAATGTTTGCGGCTCTTGGTAATAAAGTGGTTGCGCTACATCGTTGGAGAATCGGCAACGTTGAATTAGATGAAAGCTTAGAAGAAGGCGAATTTCGCCCACTCACGCAGGAAGAAATCGATAATTTAGTGAAATAATATGAGCCAAAATATTAAACCTACTTTTATTTTTATCGCCACGCTCGGCATCCTCTCAATGCTACCGCCTTTAGGCGTGGATATGTATATTCCGTCCTTTTTAAATATTGCCGAAGACTTAAATATCAACTCCGAGCAAGTGCAGCACACGTTGACATTTTTTGCTTACGGTATGGCGGCAGGACAATTATTCTGGGGGCCTTTTGGTGATAGCTTTGGTCGTAAACCGATTATTTTATTAGGGGTCATTATTGGTGCGATCACCGCTATTATTTTAACCGGCATTCATTCTATTGGTAGCTTCACTGCACTGCGTTTCATTCAAGGTTTCTTTGGTGCTGCGCCTGTTGTGCTTTCTGGGGCGTTATTACGAGATTTATTTAGCAAAGATCAACTGTCTCGAATCATGTCCACCATCACACTTGTCTTTATGATTGCACCACTTGTTGCACCTGTGATTGGCGGATATATTGTGAAATTTTTCCATTGGCACATGATTTTTTATGTGATTGGTGCGATGGGATTTCTTGCGGCATTGCTCGTCTTTTTCATTATTCCTGAAACCCATAAACAAGAAAATCGTATTCCACTTCGCCTAAATATCATTGCCCGTAACTTCATGATGCTTTCAAAACAAAAAGAAGTATTAGGTTATATGGCGGCCGCCTCTTTTGGTTTTGGTGGTTTATTTGCTTTCGTCACTGCGGGATCGATTGTCTATATCGGTATTTATGGTATTCCAGTCGATCAATTCGGCTATTTCTTTATGATTAATATCGCTATTATGACAGCCACGTCTTATTTAAATGGGAAGTTTGTGCTGAAGTTAGGTGCGGAAACCATGTTACAAATTGGTATTGCGGTACAATTTATTTCAGGAATTTGGTTATTTTTAACCGCACTTTTTGATTTCGGTTTTTGGTCAATGGCTATTGGCGTAGCCTTTTTTGTCGGACAAAACCCGCTCATATCGTCCAATGCCACAGCCTCCATTTTAGAGAAATTCCCAACCATGGCTGGCACTGCCAATTCATTAATGGGAAGTGTACGTTTTGGTGTCGGTGCGGTGATGGGTTCTCTAGTAGCAAGCTTTAAAATGGAAACCGCGGCACCAATGCTCTATACAATGGCAGCTTGCGTGGTTATTTCTGCCCTCTCTTACTATTTTCTGACTTATCGACATTCTAATTCAAGCAGCTAAATACTAAAAATTTTGTTCATAGCTAATAAGCAATTATTAGATATGAATGGAAGTAATTGTTTCATTTAGAAGAGTATTTTTGTGTAATTTAAAGTGAATACAACAGTCTTTCATTAAATTTTACACAAAACTCAAATCAACCCCATGCTAATAGATTATCTTGATTAATTTAATAGATTTTAATCGTCAAAACCTTTTTGTATGATATTTACGAAATTTATCCCCCTATTGATTCATACAAGGAGTTAACTATGAGTTTAAAATGCCCTTTTTCGCATTTATCTACTACAAACTTGACTATGGGCAATGGCGCTCCGGTAGCTGACAACCAAAACAGTTTAACTGCCGGTCCTCGCGGTCCATTACTTTCTCAAGATTTATGGCTTAATGAAAAATTAGCTGATTTCGTACGTGAGGTTATTCCTGAGCGTCGTATGCACGCTAAAGGCTCCGGTGCATTTGGTACCTTTACTGTCACACACGACATTACTCAATATACTCGCGCAAAAATTTTCAGCGAAGTAGGCAAGAAAACAGAAATGTTCGCACGCTTTACCACTGTTGCGGGTGAACGTGGTGCAGCTGATGCTGAACGTGATATTCGTGGTTTCGCATTAAAATTTTATACTGAGGAAGGTAACTGGGACTTAGTGGGTAACAACACACCGGTATTCTTCTTACGTGATCCTCGTAAATTCCCAGATTTAAACAAAGCAGTAAAACGCGATCCACGTACCAATATGCGTTCAGCCACTAACAACTGGGATTTTTGGACATTATTACCTGAAGCATTGCACCAAGTAACCATTGTTATGAGTGATCGTGGTATTCCAGCAAGCTATCGCCATATGCATGGATTTGGTTCACACACTTACAGTTTTTGGAATGAAGCAGGTGAGCGTTTCTGGGTAAAATTCCACTTCCGCACCCAACAAGGTATTAAAAACTTAACAGATGCAGAAGCAGCAGCTGTCATTGCAAATGATCGTGAAAGCCACCAACGTGATTTATATGAAGCAATTGAACGTGGCGATTTTCCTAAATGGACATTATATGTACAAATTATGCCTGAAACGGATGCAGAAAAAGTACCTTATCATCCATTCGATTTAACTAAAGTGTGGCCGAAAAAAGATTATCCGTTAATTGAGGTAGGAGAGTTTGAGCTTAACCGTAATCCTGAAAACTTCTTTGCTGACGTAGAGCAATCTGCATTTGCACCAAGCAATTTAGTTCCAGGTATCGGTGCAAGCCCAGATAAAATGTTACAAGCTCGTTTATTCAACTATGCAGATGCGCAACGTTATCGTTTAGGTGTGAACTATCGTCAAATTCCAGTAAACCGTCCACGTTGCCCTGTTCATAGCAACCAACGTGATGGACAAGGTCGTGTAGATGGTAACTATGGCAGCCTACCGCACTACGAGCCAAACAGCTTCAGCCAATGGCAACAACAACCAGACTTTGCTGAACCACCACTTCGCATTAATGGTGATGCAGCACACTGGGATTATCGGAACGATGATAACGACTACTTCAGCCAACCGCGTGCATTATTTAACTTAATGAATCCAGAGCAAAAACAAGCATTATTCAACAATACTGCGGCTGCAATGGGTGATGCACCTGAGTTCATCAAATACCGTCATATCCGTAACTGCTACTGGTGTGAGCCAGCATATGGCGATGGTGTTGCAAAAGCATTGGGCTTAACCGTTGAAGATGCATTAAAAGCACGTGAAACTGACCCAGCATTAGGTCAAGGTGGATTGTTATAAGTGCGGTCAATTTTATAGGCAGATTTTAAATCTAAAAATAAAGGCGGGATATCCCGCCTTTATTGTGCCTATCAAAGTTTATTTCCAAATTCGATGATCTAATACTCGTTTTTTAATTTCAGGATAGAGGTCAATTTTAAATTCAGGCTCTTTTCCTTGTTTTAATTGACGCTGATAGTCTTTCATTAACTTCCACACAATCGGGGAAAGTAAAACAATCGCGACTAAGTTAATAATTGCCATCACAGCCATCACCGTATCCGCAAAATTCCACACGACATTGCCTGATTTTACTGAACCGAAATAAACAAAGAACAATACCGATAAGCGGAAGAACCATACAAACCAAGGTTTATTTTTAATAAAGCGAATGTTACTTTCCGCATAAGCATAGTTACCAATGATAGAAGAATAAGCGAAAAGTAATAAAATAAAAGCCAGAAAATGCACACCAAATTCGCCGACATGATAACGTAATGCATTTTGCGTTAAAGAAATGCTTTTTAACGTTTCGCTACCATAGTTATCAGAAAGCAGGATAATCACCGCCGTACAAGTACAGACAATCATGGTATCCACAAACACACCGAGCATTTGCACTAAACCTTGGCTAACAGGGTGTTTTACGTGAGCTGCAGCAGCCGCATTTGGTGCAGAGCCCATCCCGGCTTCATTAGAGAATAATCCGCGCTTAATCCCCATCATCATGGCTTTAGACACTAAAGCGCCAAACATTCCACCAGCGGCGGATTGGAAAGTAAAGGCACTTTTGTAAATATTAGCGATTACCGTTGGGATCATATCAATATGCATCCCTAAGATAATTACCGCCATGATTAAATAAAAGAGTGCCATCATCGGCACTACGCTACTAGAAATGGTCGCTATGCGTTTCACTCCACCAAAAATAATTACGGCGGTTAACACGACCAAAACAAGACCAACATATTCCCCTTGCCAGTTCCAAGCATTATTGGTTGCTTCAACAATAGAATTTGCTTGCACTGAATTGAATGCAAAACCAAAAGTAAAAATAAGTGATATAGCAAAAGCGGCCGACATACAACGAGATTTTAGACCTTGAGCAATATAATAAGCAGGCCCTCCACGAAAAGAACCATCTTTATCTTGAATTTTAAATACCTGTGCTAAAGTAGATTCTGCAAAAGCACTCGACATACCAATAAATGCAGTTACCCACATCCAGAACACCGCACCTTCACCACCAAGCGCAATAGCTGTTGCCACACCACTGATATTACCGACACCAACTCGGCTGGCTAACCCTGTTGCAAATGCCTGGAATGGTGTTAAAGAATTCCCCTCAGTAGCACGTCCAAACCACATTTCACGTATACTTGCAGGGAAAAGACGCAATTGTACTAAGCCTGTTGTAATCGTAAAAAATAGACCTACACCTAATAAAATAACAATGGTGATATTCCACAATGGCTCATCAAGATGTTCGATAACCCATGTTAATCCTTGTTCAATCCAGTTCCCTAATTCTGTCAGCATAAAAACCTCATAAAAAAATCAATCTCCTGATTGTAGAGTGATAAAAGAAAAAATCCAGTTTTCTTAGAAAAAAACTGGATTTTTATCCCATAAAACAAAGTTTATTCAAATTTTTACTATATTTTTAGATTAAATCTATTCACGCTTTAAAAATAACGCAGCCGCACCTCTAACACCACCTGAATCACCATGTTTTGCTTTCTTAATTGGTGGCACTTTAGCACTACGCATTAAGTGTGGAGGCAAAGCTTTGGGTAAGGCTTCATAAAGATAATCAAAATTCGATAAGCCACCACCCAGCACAATCATATGAGGATCAAATGCAGTGATGATGTTACCGATAGAAATCGCCGCTAATTCAACAAAAATACGTACAAAATCAACCGCACTTTCCTCTTCTTCATAAAAACGGTCGATAATTTCTTTCGCTGATAATGCCTCGCCTTTTAAGTCTCGGTACAACATTTCAAAACCGCGACCTGAAATATACGTATCCAAACAAGCTTGATTACCACAGCCACATTGATAAATAGGTGCTTTATCCCAGCCCAATAATTTTAAGGCATGATAGTTTAATTGAAGGTGACCTAACTCCCCTGCCATCCCGACTTGACCTGAATGAATTTTGCCATTAATTACAAAACCACCACCAAAGCCAGTACCTAAAATCAGCCCTAATACAGAAGGATATTGAGTATTTTCTTCATCACAAGCTTCCGAGAGAGCAAAGCAATTGGCATCATTTTCTGCCCGTACTTCACGGCCTAAAACGCGTTCAAGATCGGCTAAAATCGGCTTATTATCTGCAACGCGAATATTCGTCACTTCAGCAAGCCCAGTTGTTAAATTAACAAATCCAGGCAAACCTAAACCTACTGTGCCTTTTTCACCAAAGTGGGCATCGGCACGTTCTACTAGCATTTTGATCGCTTGTAACCAATCTTGATAATCTGTTTGTGGCGTTGGCACGCGTTCAGTATAACGTTTTTCTAATTTTTCATTAAAAGCAGCCAATTCAATCTTTGTGCCACCAATATCAATACCGTAATACATATTCTCTCCTCAAAGAGCGGTCAAAATTAACAGAATTTCCTCATCATATTTTCCTTGATATTTTAATGAAAATCTATGACAAAAATCATATTTTAAATAAACACTGAAAAATAAAAAAAGACTGGTTTTATCTCTAAAACCAGTCTTTAACTATTATCTAATAGATATTATTACTAAATGGCTATTACCATTGGTAACCAACACCTACAGAACCACCCACATCACCTTGGGTATTGGCATTACCTTGAAGTTTCAAGATAACTTTACCATTATCACTTGAACGTGAATAACCAATTGCTAGTGCATTTTGACCTTTGAAGGTACCTGCTGATGCTGCAACCATTGATTTACCCGGTAAGTAAACTTGTGGTAAACCAGCTGCTGCATTCGCACCGGCAATTCCTGCACGTGCTTCTTTATTGATCTTATTCATCTTACCGTAAACATCACCAAATTTATTGTCAATGTTTTGAACAGCTCGATGTAATTGTGAACCATTAACTGCATCTTTTGATGTCGCGTTAATATCACCATCTTTCACGTTAGTAATTTTTTGGTTACCCGCATTAACACCATTATTGGTTACGCTAGGTCCTTTACCATTATTGGTTGTAATACCGTTATTATCAACTCGGGTTCCACCAACATTCACACTACCATTGTTATCAAGTGTAACATTGTTAGCTAACTGAACTTTTAACCCATTCTTACCATCATTAGTAATACGGATATTATCTTTAGAGGTTGCATCTTTTGCACCACCTTTGATATTCAAGTTAGAACCAAGAGTACGATTAACTGTTTTACCATCGTCGCCGGTAAATTTCAAGCCATCATCCAAAGTTGCTACTTCACGAGTATTATTGTTGCTATCTGTATATTTAATACGTTCAACAGGTTTACCCGCATCTTTCTCATTTACAGTTGTTGTACCGTTTTCGGTTCTTACTGTAATTGATGGAGATTTACCATCTGCACCTTTAGGACCAGTTAAGCCGATAGAACCATCTTTGCCGTTAATCACGACTGATGAACCATCTTTACCGTTTACGCCGACTTTACCATCAACGCCAGGTTTACCATCTTTACCAACTGAACCAACTGTCACAGAATCAGATTTCAAGTCTTTATCTAAACCGATAACCACTTTACCATCTTTAGTCATCGTTTTGATGTTAGTTGCATCATAACGATCATCAGCTTTAGTACCTTCACCCACAATCTCAAGTTTCTCACCTAAGTTTTTGTGAATATCAGCACCGGATTGCGCACCAAAGTCTAAACCTTTATTAGTAAGCTCTACTTTAGTGTTGTGCAATTGTGAACCGTTTACAGCATCTTTAGATGTTGCACTAATATCACCATCTGCAACATTTACTACTTTATTACCGCCGTTATCTAAACCTTTATTGGTTAAGGTAACGTTAGTTTTACCACCTTCGGTAGCTTTAATCGTAATTCCACCATCATTCATTGTGGTTTTACCTGTGGTTACTGAAGTAAAGTCAACATCATCTTTAGTTGCAACAGTATAGGTTGTACTACCATCTGCATTTTTCTTAGGTTCAACAGTCACGTTTTTGCCTGCAGCTACTTTCGTTGTAGCTTGAGCAATACCGTCTTTCAACTGTTTAACATTCACAGCATCGGTATCATCTTCACCGGCTTTAACATGAGTAATGTTATTGCCAGCAACGCTTACGTTACCACCAGAGATTGTTGTTCCACCATCTTTAAACTCGATTTTTTGACCATCTTTATTTGAGATAGAATCAATATTTTTCAAGTCTTTAGCAAGTTGAACTTCTAAGGTACCTTTACCATCAGCTTTAACATTAACATTACCTGCTGCTGATTCAAATTTTTCAGATGCAGCTTTGTCAACACCTTCGCCTTTAATAGTAACTAAAGAATTTAATTTATGGCTATTCTCCACTTCATTATTGCCTGTAAATCTCAAGCCATCGTTAAGTGTTGCCACTTCTTCTTTATCACCATTTGGTTTTTCGTAAACGATACGGGTCTTAGTTTTACCGTCTTTACCATCGTTACCATCAAGACCTGCTTGACCTTGAGCAACGGTAATCTTACCGTTAGAACCATCTTTACCGTTAATGCCGATAGTACCGTCTTTACCATTTAAGGCAATGCCGTCTTTACCATCTTCACCTTTCAAGCCGATAGAGCCATCTTTACCGTTGATAGAGATACCATCTTTACCATTTTCACCTTTAACAGTGATAGTACCAGGTTCTTTATCATTACCAATGGTGACATCTTTGTTTAAGCCAACTTGTAATTTCGCTTTACCGTCTTCTTCGATAACTTTAGTGGTTACACTACCGTCACCTTTAACTGTTACAGTTTCACCAAGT
>JAGZIS010000005.1:0-117919 GCA_018366115.1 Parahaemophilus parainfluenzae
TGATTGCTGCTGTTAAAGTTGTTTTACCGTGGTCAACGTGGCCGATTGTACCCACGTTTACGTGCGGTTTTGTACGTTCAAATTTTTCTTTAGACATTTGTTTAGTTTCCTAGAAAATGCTCTATAAGCCATTCGACTTATAGAGCGGATTGTTACAAAAAATTATTTTTTACGCGCTTCAATTACTGCAGCAGCAACACTTGTTGGTGCTTCAGCATATTTTAACGGTTCCATTGAGTATGATGCACGACCTTGAGTTTGTGAACGTAAGTCTGTTGCATAACCGAACATTTCAGAAAGTGGAACTTCTGCATCGATTTTAACAACGAATTCGTTCGCTTCTTGACCGTTAACCATAGCACGACGACGGCTTAAGTCACCGATTACATCACCCACATACTCAGGTGGAGTTTCTACTTCAACTTTCATGATTGGCTCAAGTAGAACTGGGTTTGCTTTAGCAAACGCTGCTTTAAATGCTAAAGAAGCGGCTAATTTAAACGCTAATTCTGATGAGTCAACATCATGGTATGAACCGAAGTGTAAACGAACACCAATATCTACTACCGGATAACCCGCTAATGGACCAGATTTAAGCTGTTCTTGGATACCTTTATCAACTGCAGGAATGTATTCACCAGGGATTACACCACCTTTGATTTCGTTTACAAATTCGTAACCAGGACCTTCTGGATCTAATGGGTATAAGTCAATAACAACGTGACCATATTGACCGCGACCACCAGATTGTTTTGCGTGTTTACCTTCCACATCGTTAACACGAGTGCGGATAGTTTCACGGTAAGATACTTGTGGTTTACCGATATTAGCTTCCACTTTGAACTCACGTTTCATACGGTCAACGATGATGTCTAAGTGTAACTCACCCATACCAGAAATAATGGTTTCACCAGATTCTTCATCAGTGTGAACACGGAATGAAGGGTCTTCTTGAGCAAGACGACCTAATGCAAGACCCATTTTTTCTTGGTCAGCTTTAGTTTTAGGTTCTACTGCTACAGAGATTACTGGCTCTGGGAATTCCATACGCTCAAGGATGATTGGTGCATCGATAGCACATAATGTATCACCCGTAGTTACATCTTTTAAGCCGATTGCTGCAGCGATATCGCCCGCACGAACTTCTTTGATTTCTTCACGTTTGTTAGCGTGCATCTGTACGATACGACCAAAACGTTCACGTTTTTGACGTACAGAGTTTAATACTGTATCACCAGAGTTAATTACACCTGAGTACACACGGAAGAAGGTTAAGTTACCTACGAATGGGTCAGTTGCAATTTTGAATGCTAATGAAGAGAAAGGCTCATCATCGCTTGCGTGACGTTCACCTTCAGTTTCATCTGGGTTGATACCTTTGATTGCTGGAATATCAGTTGGTGCTGGTAAGTATTCAACAACTGCATCAAGCATCGCTTGAACACCTTTGTTTTTGAATGCAGAACCACAAGTTACCAAGATGATTTCGTTTGCTAATACGCGTTGACGAAGACCTGCTTTGATTTCTTCTTCGCTTAAGTCTTCACCACCAAGATATTTTTCCATTAATTCTTCAGTTGCTTCAGCTGCTGCATCAACAAGGTTTTGACGCCATTCTTCGCACGCTGCTTGCATATCTGCTGGAATATCTTCATAAGTGAAGGTCATACCTTGGTCAGCTTCGTTCCAGTTGATCGCTTTCATTTTGATCAAATCAACAACACCAGTGAAACTTTCTTCTGCACCGATTGGAAGTTGAAGAGGAACAGCATTCGCACCTAAACGAGTTTTAAGTTGTTCAACAACACGTAAGAAGTTAGCACCAGTACGGTCCATTTTGTTTACGAACGCAATACGTGGAACTTGATATTTGTTAGCTTGACGCCATACAGTTTCAGACTGAGGTTGAACACCACCAACCGCACAGTAAACCATTACCGCACCATCAAGAACACGCATAGAACGTTCTACTTCAACAGTAAAGTCTACGTGTCCCGGAGTATCGATAACGTTGATACGGTGTTGTGGGAACTGTTGTGACATACCAGACCAGAATGCGGTAGTTGCCGCAGAGGTAATGGTAATACCACGCTCTTGTTCTTGTTCCATCCAGTCCATTGTTGCTGCACCATCGTGTACTTCACCAATTTTGTGACTTACACCAGTGTAGAATAAGATACGTTCAGTGGTAGTAGTTTTACCAGCATCAATATGCGCACTAATACCGATATTACGATATCTTTCAATAGGGGTTGTACGAGCCATTATTATAACCTTGTTAAGTTTAATATCTGTTTATATAAGGGTAAGGCTTCATCGAGGATGAAGCCCTTAAATTTTAAAAGCGTATTACCAACGGAAGTGAGCAAATGCTTTATTAGCTTCAGCCATACGGTGAACGTCTTCACGTTTTTTCACAGCTGCACCTTTGTTATCTGATGCATCAGATAATTCATTTGCAAGACGTAAAGCCATTGATTTATCACCGCGTTTACGTGCAGCTTCAACGATCCAACGCATACCTAATGCGTTACGACGAACTGGACGTACTTCAACTGGCACTTGGTAAGTAGAACCACCAACACGACGAGATTTAACCTCAACGGTTGGGCGAACGTTTTCAAGTGCAATTTCAAATGCTTCTAAAGGTTCTTTACCTGTGCGTTCTGCAAGTTTGTCTAACGCACCGTAAACGATGGTTTCAGCAACGGATTTTTTACCGTCTACCATTAATACATTAATAAATTTTGCAAGTAACTCTGAACCGAACTTCGGATCTGGAAGAATCTTGCGTGGTTCAACACTACGACGACGTGGCATTGCGAATTTCTCCGTATATTTAATCTTCAGGATATCCAAAACTCTATAAAAATTAACTGCACTTTAAAGTGAGTTAATGTGATACTGGAGTTTCTGATTTAAATTTTTACTAATTTAGACGTTTGGCCTTACTTAACGGAGTTCCATTAAGCTTTAGGACGTTTAACGCCGTATTTAGAACGACCTTGTTTACGATCTTTAACGCCTGCACAGTCTAATGCGCCGCGTACAGTGTGGTAACGAACACCTGGTAAGTCTTTAACACGACCACCACGGATAAGCACAACACTGTGCTCTTGAAGGTTGTGACCTTCGCCGCCGATGTAAGAAGTTACTTCAAAGCCATTAGTTAAACGAATACGACATACTTTACGTAATGCTGAGTTCGGTTTTTTAGGTGTAGTTGTGTATACACGAGTGCACACACCACGTTTCTGCGGGCAAGCCTCTAATGCAGGAACGTTACTTTTTACAACCTTTTTCACACGCGGTTTGCGTACTAGCTGGTTGATAGTTGCCATTAAAAAAGCTCCAGTTTAAATGTTATTCATAATAGAATGTTTGTTACAAAATCTATCTCTCCATCCAATAGACAGAAGAAATAGACGCTGAATTTTAATGGTTTCACCTCGCATTGTCAATATTTAAACAGAAATAGGATCGCAAAGGATCGCTTGATAAAAAATCGACGCAAAACTGACCGCACTTTTCCAAATCAATTGCCTGTCTATGATGAGGGTTTTATAATTTCAAACAGAATTATTTTGTTGGCAATCATTATGTTACGTTCATTCATTTTTCATTTACGTTATTTCTATCATAAAAAACTTCGACAAACCCATCGCATCTCTCATAAAACACTCGAATTTGTATGCTTACTTATTGGTGCGACATTTGTTGCCCTTTTTTCCTTTGGATTTGCGAAACTCGCCGATATCGGACTTGAATTTAATGCTTATTGGTCAGCCAAATACCCTCTCGCCGTTTGGATCGTTTTACCGCTTGGTCTTGCTTTTCTCACCTGGTTTACCGCTAAATACACGCCTTATGTTGGCGGCAGTGGTATTCCACAAGTGATTGCCTCCATTAATCTTCCTTATAATGGTTATAAAACAAGACTGGTTAAATTTTGCCAAACCATTTGGAAAATTCCACTTACTTTCTTTGCAATGGTTATCGGTGCGTCTGTTGGACGTGAAGGACCTTCTGTTCAAGTGGGTGCTGCAGTCATGCTAGCTTGGGGGAATTTCTGTCGTAAATATAACTTTGCTTTTCGTGGTTTGAGTACAAATGAACTTATCGCAACCGGTGCAGCAGGTGGTCTTGCTGCCGCATTTAATGCGCCTTTAGCTGGGGTAGTTTTTGCCATTGAAGAGCTTGGTCGAGGCGTGATGTTACGCTGGGAACGCCGAGTATTGCTTGGTGTATTAGCAGCCGGTTTTATTTTAGTAGCGATTCAAGGCAATAGCCCTTACTTTCCTGCCTATAAAGGTGCAACAGCTATTCCCTATTTATATCTTTGGCTTGCTATTTGTGGCGTAGTTTGTGGCGTACTGGGCGGTATATTTGGGCGACTCCTTGCAAAAGGATTAGCGGGACTCTCTCCACTCAAATGGCGTGATTGGATTCGCAAACACCCTATCTACATTGCTTTATTGCTCGGTTTAGTACTTGCCGCGATGGGAACCTATAGCGAAGGGCAAACTTATGGAACGGGTTATAATGTGGTCGCAAGAGCATTAGAAGGACAACTCGTTTCACCTGAAGTGGGAATCCTAAAACTCTTCGCAACGGTTACGACTTATTGGAATGGCATTGCGGGCGGAATTTTTACACCATCTCTCACAACTGGTGCGGGTATTGGTACCATGTTATGGGAAATAAGCAACGGCGTGGTCGATCAACGTTTCTTGGTTATTTTATGTATGGCAGCCTTTTTAGCGGGTGGGACACAATCCCCCGTAACAGCAAGCGTAGTGGTGATGGAAATGACAGGCGCTCAACCTGTGCTGATCTGGCTCTTGATTTCCAGCATCATTGCCTCCATAATTTCGCGCCAATTTAGCCCGAAACCTTTTTATCACTTTGCGGCTGGACGTTTCCGCCAACGAATGCAGGAACAACAAGCAGAAGATCTTCGCCGTAACGAGATTCAAGAGAAATAAAATATGTCAGAAAACCAACCGCACTTTTATCGTGGACGCTTTTCCGTTGCGCCAATGTTAGATTGGACGACACGCCATTGTCGCTATTTTCATCGTCAATTTAGTAAAAATGCGTTACTTTATACTGAAATGGTTACGGCTCCCGCCATTATCCATGCGAAATACGATCATTTAGATTTTGATTTACAAGAAAACCCGGTTGCCTTACAACTCGGTGGAAACGATCCCGCACAGCTTAAACATTGTGCCAAATTAGCCGAAGAAAGAGGCTATCATGAAATTAATCTAAATGTGGGCTGTCCTTCCGATCGCGTGCAAAACGGCATGTTTGGTGCATGTTTAATGGCAAAAGCAGATTTAGTAGCAGAATGTATTGCAGAAATGCAAAGTGTCGTCAATATTCCTGTCACCGTGAAAACCCGCATTGGTATTGATGATTTGGATAGCTATGAATTTCTCTGCGACTTTATCGAAAAAGTCCATCATGCAGGCTGCCAAGAATTTATTGTTCATGCACGAAAAGCCTGGCTTTCAGGATTAAGTCCAAAAGAGAATCGAGAAATCCCCCCTTTAGATTATGATCGTGTTTATCAATTGAAAAAAGACTTCCCGCAGTTGACCATTGCAATTAATGGCGGCATTAAAACCATCGAAGAAATGAAACATCATTTGCAATTTGTGGATGGCGTAATGGTTGGGCGTGAGGCTTATCAAAATCCGTCGTTGTTGGGGTATGTTGATCAAATGCTTTTTGATGCCAATGCGAATATCGTCACACCAAGACAAGCGGTGGAGGCCATGTTCCCTTACATTGAAAAACAACTGAGCCAAGGTGTTTATTTAAATCATATCGTTCGACATATGCTCGGTGCATTCCAAAACTGCAAAGGGGCAAGACAATGGCGACGCTATTTAAGTGAAAATGCCTTTAAGCAAGGCGCGGGCATCGAAGTGGTTGAAACAGCATTAAGCTTTGTGGAAACCAATTGAGCCTAAAATGCAAAGTGCGGCCAGAATTTAACAGATTTTCTGACCGCACTTTTGTTTTTTGAGTATTTGATTAGCAATGATGTTTTTGACGATATGCCACTAAATCTTCAATTGTTAACACCGCATAACCAAATTTTTTCGCAAATTCGATAATTTCTGCAGCTCGAGCCATGGTGCCATCATCATTCGTGATTTCACAAATGACACCCGCCGGTTTAAAACCACTTAAACGCGTTAAATCAACGGACGCTTCAGTATGACCGCGACGAGTTAAAACGCCACCTTCTGCCGCGCGTAATGGAAAAACATGCCCTGGACGGTGAAGATCTGTCGGTTTTGCATGATCTCCAATCGCCGCTTTAATTGTGGTGACGCGATCTTGCGCCGATACACCTGTCGACACACCTTCTGCCGCTTCAATCGTCACGGTAAACGCGGTTTTATTAACGCTATTGTTGTGCTCAACCATCGGGGGCAAATCAAGCTGTTTGCATTGTTCATCGGTGATACATAAACACACGATACCGCTGCCATAACGAATAAGTTTTGCCATTTGTTCTGGGGTAATGGTTTCTGCAGGAAAAATTAAATCGCCTTCATTTTCGCGATCTTCATCATCCAATACTAATACGCCATTACCTTGTTTGAATGCGTTCAATGCGTTAATCACCCGTTCTTCGCTGGTCGCACCAAATGCAGATAAAATTGACTGATTCATCGTAATTTCCTTTGTTGTTACGTTAAAATTAACCAGAATCAGGGCTGAGAAATGCAAATAAATAGAACGGAATTGGGAACCCAATCCGTTTTATTCTCTTTCATCCAGACTATACTGTCGGCCTTGGAATTTCACCAAATCTGCTAACCTTAAAAGTACAAAGCGAAACAATTTTGTAAAAACACAATCAAAATTGACCGCACTTTTAAGTGCTCGTGGGCTGTCACCACCGGTAGGGAATTTCACCCTGCCCTGAGAATGCAGGCCGTAGTATAACGTAAAATGTCGCGGTAAAAAATCATTCAATGAAAAATGTTTTTATTTGCACAAAGATTGCATAAAATAGGGCTATACTGCCACTATGCGGTGGTGATTTAGCGAAGGATACCTTATGTCGAACAAACACGATAAAAAAGTGGGTGTGATTTTTGGGAAATTCTACCCAGTTCATACCGGCCATATTAATATGATTTATGAAGCATTCAGTAAAGTGGATGAGCTTCACGTGATTGTCTGTAGCGATACCGAACGCGATTTAAAGCTGTTTTATGATAGTAAAATGAAACGCATGCCGACGGTACAAGATCGCCTTCGCTGGATGCAACAAATCTTTAAATATCAAAACGATCACATTTTTATCCATCATTTAGTTGAAGATGGCATTCCAAGTTACCCAAATGGCTGGCAAGCTTGGAGTGACGCGGTAAAAAATCTATTTGAAGAAAAACAATTTAGCCCGACGATGGTGTTTAGTAGTGAGCCACAAGATAAAGTGCCATACGAAAAATACTTAGGACTCGAAGTTTCTTTAATGGATCCTGACCGCTCTTTCTTTAATGTATCCGCAACCAAAATTCGCACCACTCCTTTCCAATATTGGAAATTCATTCCGAAAGAAGTCCGTCCGTTCTTTGCGAAAACCATTGCCATTTTAGGCGGTGAAAGTAGTGGTAAAAGTGTGTTAGTCAGCAAACTGGCTGCTGTCTTTAATACCACTTCCGCATGGGAATATGGTCGTGAATATGTTTTTGAAAAATTAGGTGGCGATGAGCAAGCCATGCAATATTCTGACTATCCACAAATGGCGCTAGGCCACCAACGCTATATTGATTACGCGGTGCGTCATGCCCATAAAGTAGCGATCATTGATACTGACTTCATTACCACGCAAGCGTTTTGTATTCAATATGAAGGTAAAGCCCATCCATTCTTAGATTCTATGATCAAAGAATACCCGTTTGATGTAACCATTTTATTGAAAAACAACACAAAATGGGTGGATGATGGATTACGTAGTCTAGGCAGCCAAAAACAACGTCAACAATTCCAACAGTTATTAAAGAAATTGTTAGATAAATACAAAGTGCCTTATATTGAAATTGAATCGCCAAGTTATTTAGACCGCTATAACCAAGTCAAATCTGTCGTGGAAAAAGTGTTAAATGATGAAGAACTTGAAGGTTTACAACATACTAAACGTACATTGACCAACGAGAAATAAAATGATTTTATTCGCAGGCGATCCGCACGGAAGTTACGAACATCTTTATCCTTTCGTACAAGAGAATGACAATGTTGCCCTGATTATTTTGGGTGACTTGCAGCTTTCTTCGCCTGATGAATTAGATAGACTCGCACAACATTGTGATATTTGGTTTATTCACGGTAATCATGACAGCAAAACTGTCGCCGCATTTGAGGCGATTTGGGGTACACATTGGAAATCGCGTAATTTGCATAATCGTGTTGTTGAAATTCAAGGACAACGCATTGCAGGCTTAGGAGGCGTATTCCGTGGACAAATCTGGATGCCACCCAATAAACCGATGTATTTTGACCCCATCCACTATTGCCAATATAGCCCACAAGAAAAAATTTGGCGTGGAGGTGTACCATTACGTCATCGCACGTCTATTTTCCCTTCTGATATCGAAGCCATTGAAAACGAACAAGCCGATATTCTAATTTGCCATGAGGCACCGAAGCCCCATCCAATGGGATTCCGTGTGATTAATCAACTCGCAGAAAAACTAGGAGTAAGACACGTTTTCCATGGCCATCACCACGATAACGTCGAGTACAAGACAAATTTTCCTTATAAAATCACGAATGTCGGTTTTAGAAGTATCACAGACATACAAGGAAATTATTTGTTAAAAACTATTGATGATCGAGAAAAATAACTAAATAAAGCGTTAATTATTTTTGATAAAAAGAAAGTTTGAAGAGAGAAGATGGCGCACCCGAAAGGATTCGAACCTTTGACCGCTCGGTTCGTAGCCGAGTACTCTATCCAGCTGAGCTACGGGTGCGTAATGATGTTTTATTCTTCGTGACCATTTTAACTGATAGAGTCGATTTAAAATGGCGCACCCGAGAGGATTCGAACCTCTGACCGCTCGGTTCGTAGCCGAGTACTCTATCCAGCTGAGCTACGGGTGCAGAATGATAAAACTAAAAACAAATGGCGGTGAGAGAGGGATTCGAACCCTCGATGGAGTTTTTGACCCCATACTCCCTTAGCAGGGGAGCGCCTTCAGCCTACTCGGCCATCTCACCACAATCGGTTTGTGGGCGGTATAATACGTTTTTTTGAAAATAAGTCAAATCATTTTTTGTAAAAACCGTTTTGGTTGCTTGATTTATCTACATTTTGCATAAATAAAGTGCGGTTGAAAAAACAAATAAATTTCCCACCGCACTTTAACGTAAATCATCTCTAGCCTTTTAAAATTGCCCGCAGACGATCGAGCTGACTAGAAGTTTGTTGTTGCTTCTGTTCTACCGTTAATTTTGGCTTATCTTTTTCCCATTGCACATCATCTTGTGGTAGCTCTGCTAGAAAGCGACTTGGCTCTGGGCGAATTAATTCACCAAACTGACGTCGTTCACGACAAAGAGAAAAAGTCAGTGTTTGTTGTGCTCGCGTAATGCCCACATAGGCTAGACGACGTTCTTCTTCCACATTATCTTCATCAATACTGGTTTGATGAGGCAAAATCCCCTCTTCCATACCGATTAAATACACATGGGGGAACTCTAAACCTTTAGAGGCATGCAATGTCATTAATTGCACTTGATCACTCTCGTCATCATCTTCACCTCGCTCCATCATGTCGCGTAGCGTTAAACGAGTGACCACTTGGTTTAAAGTCATCGGCTCATTCACCTCATCGCCTTTGAGCATATCCTCTATCCAGCTAAATAAGGTTGCCACGTTTTTACTTTGCATTTCGGCGGCTTTCGGGCTGGTGGCATACTCATACAAATATTCTTCGTAATGCAATGAAGAAAGTAAAGAACGCACAGCCGTTTCAGGATCGGAACGTAAACTTTGATCGTTTAACTCCACAATCCAACGACCAAATTTTTGCAAGGCATCATAGGCTTTCGGTGTAACACGTTGCATCAGTTCAAACTCAAAAATCGCCTCAAATAAACTGATATGTTTTTCCTGTGCCAACTCGCCTAGTTTTTGCAATGTTGCGGCACCAATTTCCCGTTTCGGCGTATTCACAATACGTAAGAAAGCCGCATCATCGTCTTGATTTACCACCAAACGCAAGTAAGCCATCATGTCCTTAATTTCAGCACGAGAGAAAAAAGATGTCCCGCCAGAAATTTTGTATGGAATACGGTTTTGCATCAGTACTTTTTCCAATAAACGGGATTGATGATTCCCCCGATACAAAATCGCATAATCCTTGAATTTGGTTTTACGGCTAAAACGATGAGCAATTAATTCTGCCACAATCCGTTCGGCTTCATGCTCTTCATTTTTCGCTTCAATGACTTGTAATTTTTCACCTTCGCTCAAGTTGGAAAACAGTTTTTTATCGAACACGTGCTCGTTGTTATCAATCAAAATGTTGGCACAATGCAAAATACGATGAGTGGAGCGGTAATTTTGTTCTAATTTAATGACTTGCAAACGCGGAAAATCATCACGCAAGCGCACCATATTTTGGGGACGAGCACCTCGCCAAGAATAAATGGATTGGTCGTCATCTCCTACCACCGTAAAGCAAGCTCGCTCGCCTACCAGTAATTTAATCAGTTCATATTGGCTGGTATTGGTATCTTGATATTCATCCACCAACAAATAGCGGATTTTCTCCTGCCATTTTGACCGCACTTCTTCGTTCTGTTTGAAGAGTAAGGTCGGCAACATAATCAAATCATCAAAATCCAACGCATTATAAGCACGGATTTGCGCCGCATAACGCTCATAACATTTTGCAAAGGTTTGATATTTTGCATCTTTCGCTAAGGCATACGCCTGCTTTGGCGAAACCAAATCATTCTTCCAATTGGAAATAACCGAGATTAATTCACGCAGTAAATTTTTATCTTCCTGCAGTACATCTGCTGTCAGTTCTTTTAGTAAGGCAAGTTGATCGTGCTCATCAAACAAGGTCATATTCGATTTAAAACCTAAAGCTTTATATTCCCGTTTGATAATATCGAAACCTAAGGTATGGAAAGTGGAAACAATCAATCCTTTGGATTTTTCTTTACCAATGGAATGGGCTACACGCTCTTTCATTTCACGAGCGGCTTTGTTGGTAAAGGTTACGGCGGCGATCTGTTTAGGCAAATAACCACAGTGTTCAATCAAATGAGCAATCTTATTGATGATCACGCGAGTTTTTCCAGAGCCTGCGCCAGCTAGCACCAAGCAAGGCCCGCTGACATATTCGACAGCCTGTTGTTGTTGAGGATTGAGTTTCATATCTTAATGCAAATTAATTTGACCACGCATAAGGCAACAATGCGGTATCTAATAAAAATGACAGTGGCAAATCTAAAATAGGTAAGCCCCATTTTTGTGCCATCTCTAAATCATAAGCCGCACCTGCGTAAGGCGTGTATTTTTCCGATGGGTCAATTAATTTCACCACCGTACCACAACCTGTTAATGTTAAAAGTGCGGTTAAAATCAGAAGTGTTTTTTTCATTCACAACGTGCTTTTAAGGCTAAATAGACGGCTTCCGGCACCAGTTCTTTCACATCGCCATGATGTAAATAAATTTCTCGTACAATCGTGGAAGACACAAACGCCCATTTTTCTGTTGGCGGGAAGAACAAACTATCCACACCATCGGTTAATAAACGGTTTAATGCAGCCAGTTGTAATTCATATTCGAAATCCGTCGTTGTACGCACACCACGAATAATCGCAGTGATTTTTTTGGCTTTAATTTCATTCGCCAGTAAATCAGAGAATCCAAATACTTCCACATTGGGCAAATGAGCGACAGCTTGGCGAACCAGCTCGATGCGTTCCTCCAATGAGAACAATGGCTTTTTGCTCGGGCTATTCGCCACCGCGACAAAAACTTTCGGGAAAATGACCGCACTTCGCGCAATAATATCTAAATGCCCATTGGTAATCGGGTCAAACGTGCCAGGGTAAATTACGCTTGTCATTTATGGTTCTCCGAAATATTAGTTAAATAAGGATGAAGCAAATCTAAAAGTCGCTGTAATGCGCCACGATTTTCAATTAACACCTCATAGCCTGCATGGCCTAAACGCTGACGTGCTTCTTTTGAATTCAATAACTTATCAATAATCTCTGCCAACGCTTTCTCTGTGGAGTTGATTTGCAACACACCTTGTACCTCTAAAAGCGAAGTAAAGACTTCAGGAAAATTGAAAGTATACTTTCCGCTCACAACGGGTAATTTAAACGCTAAAGGCTCAAGAGGATTATGCCCGCCATGTTTAACTAAACTTCCGCCTACAAACGCAATATCTGAAATGCCATACATCAACATCAACTCGCCCATAGTATCACCCAGAATAACTTGGGTATTTTCTGAAGGAATCTCCCCCGTTGAACGACGAATAAAGTTAAAGTTGGCTTTTTCAATTAAATCTGCCACAGGCTTAAAACGTTCAGGATGACGAGGTACCAGCAATAACAGCAAATTTGGATGTTTTTTTAATAACAAATGATGCGCTTGTAAAATAAGTTCTTCTTCCCCTTCATGGGTACTCGCAGCAATCCAAATCTGACGATCTTTCGCCCAGCTCTCATGAAGTGTTGCAATGTCTTTGAGTAATTCATCACTGACCACAAGATCATATTTAATGTTGCCGGTTAATTGCAGGCGATCTTTCTCATAACCTAACTCTAAATAACGCTTTCCGCTAATACTATCTTGCGGTGCAATCAAGCTGATTTGAGAAAACATTCGTTGTAGATGTTGTTTGACTTTGCCATAACGTCTGGCTGAACGTGCAGAAAGGCGAGCATTGGCGACAATGAAAGGAATATGTCGATGTGCCAAACAATCAATCAAATTCGGCCAAAGCTCCGTTTCAATCACGATGAATACTTTAGGTTGAATAAAATCAAGAAAACGATTGATGACACAAGGTAAATCGTAAGGCAAATAACAATGCATCGCACTGTCCCCGAACGCAGCTTTTACGCGTTCAGAGCCTGTTGGCGTGACCGTTGTAAACGTGATCGGTAAGTGAGGATAATCTTTCTGAATGCGTTTTACTAACGGTGTAGCAGCAATGACTTCACCGACTGATGCTGCATGAATGACGATCCCATCTTGCACGGGCTTAGCAAGATTCACATAAATGCCATATCGCTCGCCTAAACGCTTGCGATAATTCGGCGCCTTGAGACTTCGTAGCAACATGAAGAACAAGACAAAAGGCTGAATCAGATACATCAGGCAGGTATAAAAAAAACGCCACATAAAATAAATTCGGTTATACTTACAAAAATTTCGGCTAGTATAGCAAAAAAAGGATCAAAATATGCCAACAATTAGCGTTGCCATGATTGTCAAAAATGAAGCGGCAGATCTCGCTCAATGTCTCGATACGGTAAAAGATTGGGTAGATGAAATCATTATCGTCGATTCAGGCAGTACTGATAATACCCAAGAAATCGCAGAACAATATGGTGCAAAATTTTATTCGCATCCTGATTGGCCAGGCTTTGGCAAACAACGCCAACGTGCACAACAATATGTCACCTGTGATTATGTTTTATGGTTAGATGCCGATGAACGCGTCACTCCGAAACTTCGTGAATCCATTCAACAAGCAGTTCAACAAGATACGCCAAATACGGTTTATGATATTCCTCGTGTGAGTGAAGTGTTTGGGCGTGAGATTCGTCATTCTGGTTGGTATCCGGATTATGTGGTGCGTTTATATCGCACAAATTATGCGGGATATAACGATTCTCTGGTACATGAAAAAGTAGTTTATCCTGAAAACACGAAAGTACAGAAATTAACTGGCGATCTAGAGCATTTCACCTATAAAAGCATCCATCACTATTTGGTGAAATCTGCAGGCTACGCCAAAGCTTGGGCAGACCAACGCCAAACCAAAGGGAAAAAAGCGACGTTATGGCAAGGTATTAGCCATGCGATTGGTTGCTTTGTCAAAATGTACATTTTAAAAGCCGGTTTCTTAGATGGGAAACAAGGTTTTCTGCTTGCAGTACTTTCTGCCCACTCCACCTTTGTGAAATATGCTGATTTGTGGGAACGCAATCAACATTAATCAAAAACAAAAAGTGCGGTTAATTTTAATCGCACTTTTTTTATCTCTTTTAGGACAAGAAAATTAGTTTTTCGCTGCTGCCGCTGCTTTCACGATTACTGCAAACGCAGGCGCTTTAAGTGAAGCTCCGCCCACTAACGCACCATCGATATCTGGTTGAGTGAATAATTCTGCTGCGTTAGCATCATTTACTGAACCACCGTATTGAATGATCACTTGATCTGCTACAGCTTGTGATTTTGCTGCGATGTGGCCACGGATAAATGCGTGAACAGCTTGAGCTTGTGCTGGAGTCGCTGATTTGCCAGTGCCGATTGCCCAAATTGGTTCGTAAGCAATCACTGCACCATTAAATGCTTCTACACCTAATGCATTGATGACTGCATCAATTTGACGCGCACATACTTCTTCAGTTTTACCTGCTTCGTTTTCAGCTTCAGTTTCACCGATACATAATACAGGCACTAAACCTGCTTCTTTTAATACGCCAAATTTTTTCGCTACGAATTCGTCGCTTTCTTTGTGGTAAGTACGACGCTCAGAGTGACCGATAATGATGTATTTTGCACCAAAATCTTTTAACATTTCACTAGAAATATCACCAGTAAATGCACCTTTCACATTGATATCTACGTTTTGTGCACCTAACTGAATCACACTTTTACCACCACAGCTGCAACCGCAACCAGAAAGTGCCGCTTCAGCCGTACCTAAATACATAACAGGTGGGGCAATTGCCACATCACAACCTGTTACATCATGTAATTCTGCTTTTAATCCTTCGATTAATTCTTTGGTGAACGCTTTGGAACCGTTTAATTTCCAGTTACCCATCACTAAAGGACGACGTGCCATTTTTGTTTCTCCATATTGAATAAATAAAAAGTGTGTTTACTATACCAAACTTTGGGCAGATTTCTTTGTGCAAAATCACATTTTGAAAATTTTTTTAGGTAAATGATGATTATTTTGTGCTAAAAAGCTACAATCTACTGTACGGAACCGATAAAAAAATAAATAATTTTATAAATAAACGGAAAATAGGTCTGGTAACAATGAAAATTTTCAAAGCCGAACAATGGAATATAGAAGTGCTTGCTCCACTCTTTGAAGCCTATCGACTTGCCAACGGAATGAGTCAAAATCCTGACCGCACTTTAACCTTTTTAACGAATCGTATACGTTTTAATGAAAGCATGTTTTTTGTTGCTGTAAACGAAAACTCACAGGCGATTGGTTTTGTTCAACTTTATCCTCGCTTATCCTCTTTACAACTACAACGCTATTGGCAATTAACCGATATTTTTGTAAAAGAAGATAAACATCAAGCCGAGATTTATGCTGCCCTTATTTCTAAAGCGAAAGAGTTTGTCCGTTATACACAATCTAATCGTTTAGTAGCGGAATTAAGCCAAGCTCAACAGAATATTTTAGAACGCGAAGGATTTAAGCTAAACACGAAAAAAAGTTTGTTTGAATTAACTCTCTAATGCATACGCTCCTCAATCAATATTGGGATTACTTGCGAATTGAACGCCAAGTAAGCCCACATACACTCACCAATTATCAACATCAACTGGATGCGATTTTAGCGATTCTCGCTGAAAAAGGTATTCAGCACTGGCAGCAAGTAAATCCAAGTGTGGTTCGCCTTATTTTGGCGGAAAGCCGTAAGCAAGGTTTAAAAGAAAAGAGCTTGGCATTACGCTTATCTGCTCTGCGTCAGTTTTTCAGCTATCTTGTGCAACAAGGGCAAATGAAAGTGAATCCGGCAACAGGTATCTCCGCACCGAAACAAGGCAAACATTTACCAAAAAATATTGATGCTGAACAGGTCCAAAAATTGCTTTCAAATGACAGCAAAGATCCGATTGATTTGCGTGATCGCGCCATGATGGAGTTAATGTATAGTTCAGGGCTTCGCTTATCTGAATTGCAAGGCTTAAACCTTAATAGCATTAACACACGTGTACGTGAAGTGAGAGTGATTGGTAAAGGCAACAAAGAACGTATTGTGCCTTTTGGACGTTATGCTTCTCATGCAATTCAGCAATGGTTGAAAGTACGCCCTTTATTTAATCCTAAAGATGACGCCCTTTTTGTGAGCCAACAAGGAAATCGCCTTACTCATCGCTCTATTCAAAAACGAATGGAAACCTGGGGCATTCGACAAGGATTAAACAGTCATCTCAATCCGCATAAACTGCGTCACTCTTTTGCCACTCACATGCTGGAAGCGAGTTCAGATTTGCGGGCTGTTCAAGAGCTTTTAGGGCACAGCAATTTGTCCACCACGCAAATTTATACGCATTTAAATTTCCAACATCTTGCTGAAGTGTATGATCAAGCCCATCCTCGAGCAAAACGAAAAAAATAAACAAAGTGCGATCAAAAATCCTCGTCTTTTTTAACCGCACTTCTAAACAAAAAGGCTACCTTTCGGTAGTCTTGTATTCATTCAATTATAAGCTAAACGCCTGAATATAAGGAAGTTTACCTTTCTTCAGCATATCTTCAATACCACTTTGGTGGTCATTTTCACCTAAACCACGTAATTCAAAGGTGATACCAACGCTATTGTCATAAACTACTTCATCAGCACGCTGGTTTTGGCGACTGGTCACATAACGTCTCGCCCCTACACCAACAGACCAACAGCACGAGTTATATTGCACCCCCACATATTGCTCAACTGGTTTTTTCAATGCAATATCTTGATAGTATTTTCCGACAACTGCCCAATTATCTGAGACTTCCCATGCTGCTACGACACCAACCTGTTTAATATCTTGTTGGTAACGGTTAGCAGACGCACCTAAGTTTTGGTTGATATACTCTTTACTTGCGTAGCGATAATTTAACTGAATCAGATTGTTCTTCATCGGGTTAAATTCCAAACTGCTATTTGCCAATGATGCTTTATCTAGCAACGTATCATATTGGTAGCTACCGCGCCAATTCCATTTATTACTAATTTTCCAGTTAGATTCCAATGCCCAAGAAGAAGAGGATTTTGGTGTACGATTACTCGGGTTATCATCGATTCTGGACGCGGTTAAATAATAAATTTGCCCTGCTGAGAAATTAAAACGCTCATCGGCATTTTTATCATAAAAACGGCTTGTTCCTCCCACTGTCACCTGGTTTGCAGATGAAATACGGTCTAAACCACTATAACGACGATCGCGGAATAATGAATAATAATCTTGCTGAACTAAAGCGGAGTCATAACCAAAGCCAAGATAGTCATTAACTAACTTGGAGCCAATATTGCTTTGATCCTTATATGGTCGATATAAGTATTGTGCGTGTGGTTCCAGTGTTTGTGTATAGCCATCAAATAAAGTTTTGTTGGTGGCCAAAACAGTTTGCAAATCCACTTTTAATTGCGGTAATACACGATTCACCGATTTTTGCACATCTTCCGCCACAGAAGAAGACCCTTTCTTCTGATTATAATGCGTTGCATAAAGTTTGGTTTCAATGTTCAAGTTTCCGTATTTATTTGACATTACTGTCGTCAAACTCGGCTCAGTATGGAAACGCCAAGCCGTTGGCATTAATGCGCTGTCATTATCAAAACGTGCGGCTTGTGAGAATAATTTAAAATCTAACCAACCATTTGCTAAATCATTTCTATAATAATTGAAGTCAATTTGTGGCATCGCACGATAAGGTCCGATATCGACTTCATCAAAAATCTGGAACTGACGTGCGGAAATCGCGAAGTTGTAATTAGGTTTATAGTAAGCAATACGTGCGTATTGATTTGCATAACCATCAGTACTGTCACCATAATCTGAATCAAAATCGGTGAAATAACGTTTATCACTTACCTTAGTGTAATCAACATTTAAACGCCAGTTTTCAAGAAAAGAGGAATTATGGTTCCAATAGAACAAATGACGCTTACGGCTATCGCTGGTGTATTCATCATAACGATCACGCCCTAAATATTCGCCCGCAAGCTTACCTTCACCAACCGGTGTTAAATAACGGAACTCACCATTTAGTTGCCAGCCACGATGTGACATATATTTTGGTGCAATCGTCGCATCATAATTTGGTGCAATATTCCAATAAATCGGTTGTTTATACCAATAACCATCACGACTAGAATGACCAACAGTTGGCATTAATAAACCTGAACGGCGGCGATCACCAATTGGTAATTGTAGATAAGGGGTATAAAATACCGGCACACCTAATACTTTAAAACGTGCATGCCAAAATTCGGCATATTCTTCTTTGATGTGCTGACGAATCTCAGAGGCATCTACTGCCCAAGCATTATCATCGGGTAAACAAGAGGTGAATGTCGCGTTTTTCATTAAGCGGTAATCATCACCTAACTCAATTTCTTGTGCTTTACCGCGGCCTTGACGTCCTACAAGTTGGTAGTCTGCATCGGTTACGTTACCATTTTTGCTATCTAAATTAAAACTCGCATCATTACCTAATAGATTGATTTGATTGTCTTTATAATCAAATCCACCACGTAAATAAGCCCAACGTTGTGCTTGTTTGCCTTCACCGGTTTGTTTAACTTCAACTGAATTTCCAACCAGATGGCGGTTTCCTTGTTTCAAATCCACATTGCCTTGATAAATCGCCTGAGTTGGCTGATTAATCTCTGCTTTATCTGCTTCAATATAAACCGGCAAATTATTGACATCACCTTTCACAACTTCCCCTGTAAAATGAGGCACACCGAGTAAGCATTGAGCATGCAGATCTGCCAAACTTTGTTGGCTATAAAGTGCGGTCAGAATTGAGATTGAAATTAAGGTATATTTTTTATTCATAATCAGTTCTTATTCAGATGAAATTAGACGGGATTATACTGGAATATCACTTACAACAACAGCCATTTATATGGTCGTTGACTAACCCCATAGATTGCATAAAAGCATAACACGTCGTTTCCCCAACAAAGACAAAACCACGTTTTTTCAACGCTTTTGACAGTGCTTTTGAGGTTTCAGTTCTTGCGGGTACCACAGAAATATCGGGGACATCATTGATAATCGGTTGATGATTCACAAATGACCACACAAAATCACTGAAATTTTCACCGCACTTTTTCATGGCTAAATAGGCTTTGGCATTTTTTACAATGGCTTCCAGTTTTGCCCGATGGCGAATAAGTCCGGTATTTTCCATACAACGATCAATATCTTGTTCGGTCATTTGTGCAACCTTAACTGGATTAAATTGATAGAATGCGGCCCGATAGGCTTCGCGTTTTCTCAATACAGTAATCCATGAAAGCCCTGCTTGTTGCCCTTCTAAGCAGATTTTCTCAAACAGCTTTTGGCTGTCAAATTGTGGTTTGCCCCATTCCTTATCGTGATAATCGATGTAAATTGGAAGTTCGCCTACCCAAGGGCATCTTGTACTTGTACTCATACCATATCCTTTTTAAGTTGTTCATAGATTGCGATAAAATCAGGCATCACCCCGCACCACAAATGGAATGAATGAGCAGCTTGCGCTACCAACATACCAAAGCCATCGCTGACATTATTCAGACCTAAGGATTTGCAGTAGGCAATAAAAGGTGTGTCACTACCTTTGGCATATTGCATGTCATAACAGGCGTGGGCTAATGATAAAATTGAGGCGTCAACGGCGGCGGTATGCCCGCTTAATCCAGCCGAAGTTGCATTGATCACCAAATCATAGGCTTGCGCAGGAATCGCATCCATCGCAACAGCCTCAATTGTGCCGTAAAGCTTAAACTTATCTGCCAGTTGTTGCGCTTTTTCTAGGGTACGGTTAGCCAAGATAATCTGCTGTTGTGCTTCCAATAAGGGTAGTAATACCCCTTTGGTTGCCCCGCCGGCACCTAAAATCAAAATGCGTTGTTGAGGCTGAATCCAACCTAAGCGTTGTAAATCCGTCACTAAACCAATGCCATCGGTATTGTCCGCATAAAGTTTACCGTTAGATAATTTTTTTAGTGTATTACAGGCTTCTGCCAGTTTTGCCCGTTCGCTATGTTCTTCAGCGAGCGCATAGGCGCGTTCTTTAAATGGTGCAGTGATATTGCAACCTTGTGCTCCTTCAGCAAAAAAGGTCTGCAATTGCTGCTCAAAATCCTCAAGATCACCTAATTTGGCAACATATTCCATCGTTTGCTGGGTTTGCTTGGCAAATAAGTGATGAATCAACGGGGATTTACTTTGGGCTATCGGATTGCCCCAAACGGCATAGTGCTGCATATTTTATCCTTGTCTGAAAAGTTGGTTTGTGAGCAAATCGCGAATTTCCGATGGATTTTGTGCTTGGCCGACTGCTTCATCAAGCACAGGGAAATCTGCCCCAAATTGAGAACGCACAGCATCTGCGTTGCGGCAAGGTGATAAACCAGTTAAGTTCGCGCTGGTCGAGGTGAGGGCAAAGGCTGTTTCTTCGCATAGGGCTTTGACGGCAGGATGAGTACATAAACGCACCGCAATGCTATTAAATTGCCCCGTCAGAAAATGAGGGACTTCTGCCTTTGCCGGCACCACCCAGGTGATTGGATGTTCATATTGTGCCTGTAAGCGTGCAAGCTGTTCGTCAGACAAATGGGAAAAATCAACAAAAGGCTGCAAAAAATGCAAGCTCGGCGCGACTAAAATAAGGCCTTTTTCAATCGGACGCTGTTTTAAATCAAGCAATTTTCTGACCGCACTTTCACTTAGCGGATTACAGCCCAAACCGAATACCGCCTCAGTAGGATAGGCAACGACTTCGTCTTTCATTAAACGGGCGGCAATTTGTTGTACATTCATTTTTCGTTCTCAAAAATATGTCGACAGCCTTTATTCGCGCATTGCCACACTTGCTGTTCGGCATTTTCACTTTTTAATAGCGCAAGTGGAAAATGGCATTGTGGACAAGGCATGGCATAGGGTTTTGCCGGTAAGGAAAATTTGCAATGGGGAAAGTTATCGCAGCCATAAAAGATTTTTCCCTGTCGTCCGCGACGGGCAACCAAATGTCCTTTATGACATTCTGGGCAGTCAATAGATTGTTCTTCATCCTGTTGCTCATGCACCACAAAATCACAATCGGGGTAATGACTGCAACCAATAAACATCCCAAAAGCGCCTTGTTTGAGTTGGAGTGGGTTGCCACATTGCGGGCAGGTTTCATCAAGCTCTTTCAACACCTTATGTTCCACCCTATTTAGTGGACGCAAATAATCACAGGCGGGATATGCGGTACAACCTAAAAACAGTCCCTTTTTACCCTGTTTCATTTGCAAAGGTGCGCCGCATTGTGGGCAATATTCTTCGTGTTTTGTGTGTTGGAAAAGACTTTGACTCATACGCTGTCCCTATGCTTGTAGCATTGCTTCCAATTCTTCCTGGGCCGCTAACCAATCCATTTCGACTTCTTCCAAGGCTTTTTTCATCTCTACTTGCTGTGCCAAAAGTGCGGTCAATTTTTCTTTATTTTCCGCGCTGTATAGTTCGGAATCTGCCAATTGGTTTTCAATCTCCGCAAGTTTGGAGGAATGTTTACTCATTTTTTCCTCCAATTGAGAGATTTGTTTACGAAGAGGCGCGGTTTGTTGGCGCAGTTCGGCCTCGCGACGTTTTTGTTCCTTGCGGTTTTGCATGGAATTTTCGTTGTCGTCATTTTTCTCCGAGGATTTATTTTCTGGTGCGCTATTTTGTTCATTCAGCCACTTTTGATAATCCTCTAAATCGCCTTTGAATTCTTCCACTTTTTTATCGTGCACCAAATAGAATTCTTCCACGGTATTACGTAGTAAGTGGCGATCGTGAGAAACCACCACCAAAGAGCCTTCGTAATCCACTAGCGCTTCGGTTAATGCCTGACGCATATCCAAATCCAAATGGTTGGTTGGTTCGTCGAGCAGTAATAAGTTTGGTCGTTGCCAAACAATCAGCGCAAGAACCAAACGGGCTTTTTCTCCACCAGAAAAGGCTTTCACCGCTTGATTAACTTTATCGCCATGGAATGCAAAACTCCCGAGATAATCCCGTACCTGTTGCTCTGTTTGCTCCGGTGCGAGTTTCTGCATATGCCAGAGAGCAGATTCATCTGCTCGCAAGGTATCTAATTGATGCTGAGCAAAATAGCCAAGTTGCACGCCTTTAGCTAATTGCACAGTACCGGAAAGTGCCGTGATCTCACCCGCTAACAATTTAATCAACGTTGATTTACCTGCACCATTTTTCCCGAGCAAACCGATGCGCGAACCCGGTACTAAATTCAACTTAATTTTACTTAAAATTTCTACCGCACTTTCACCGCTACCATAACCAGCGCTCGCCTGTTCAATCATCACCAAAGGATTCGGCAAGGATAGTGGTGGACGGAATTCAAAAGTAAAAGGATTATCCACATAAGCCGGTGCAATCAGTTCCATGCGCTCCAACGCCTTCATGCGGCTTTGTGCTTGTTTGGCTTTGGTTGCTTTGGCTTTAAAACGGTCGATATATTTTTGTAAATGGGAAATCTTTTGTTGTTGCTGACGATACATGGCAGTTTGTTGTGCCAGTTTGGTTGCTCGTTGCACTTCAAAGGAAGAATAATCGCCCGTGTATTCGTTAAGCTTCTGATTTTCGATATGGAGAATT
The DNA here is from genome assembly GCA_018366115.1 of Parahaemophilus parainfluenzae. Lineage (GTDB taxonomy): Bacteria > Pseudomonadota > Gammaproteobacteria > Enterobacterales > Pasteurellaceae > Haemophilus_D > Haemophilus_D parainfluenzae_AB. Next base: position 22,837 of record JAGZIS010000005.1, read on the forward strand.
TTCGTTACAATCGGATCGAGAAAATCTCGGTCATGGGAAATTAATACTAAGGTGCCTTGATATTGTACTAACCATCGTTCTAACCAAATAACCGCATCCAAATCCAAATGGTTGGTCGGCTCATCCAGTAATAATAAATCCGATGGACAAAGTAATGCTTGTGCCAAATTTAAACGCATCCGCCAACCACCGGAGAAGGATTTCACTGGTTGAGCGATTTCTTCTTGGTTAAAGCCTAAACCATGCAATAAGGACGCCGCGCGAGATTGAATAGTCCAAGCATCCAAGGTTTCTAATTGCCCATGAATGCGCGCAATTGCATGACCATCATTACGTTCATTTGCTTCGTTAAGTTCCTGCTGCAAACGGCAATATTCGCGATCCCCTTGAATCACATAATCAATGGCAGGAATATCCAATGCCGGCGTTTCTTGATTCACCCAAGATACCCGCCAGTTGGATGGATAAGTGACCTCGCCCCCCTCTGGCGTTAATTCTTTTTTTAATAGGGCAAAAAGAGAAGATTTACCGCAACCATTCTTACCCACCAAACCGACTTTTTGTTTCGGATTAATGGTTGCCGTGGCATTTTCGAGCAATTCGGTTTGCCCACGCTTTAGGGAAATATTATTAAATACAATCATTTTTTCGAATACATCTGAATTTGTGCCTATTTTGCAATATTTTTCCTTTTCTCGAAACAGCCTATTCCAATTTTATCGATATTTCTGCCAGAAAAACACGTATAATGACACTCAACAAATCAATCATGAGGAAATAAAATGAAGCTCTCTATTCTTAATCTCGCCCCTGTTCGAGAAGGACAAACTTATTTGCAAGCCGTTGAGTCTATGGTAAGTCTTGCAAAACATGCTGAGAACATTGGCATTGAACGCTATTGGATTGCTGAGCATCATAATATGAAAAATTTGGTGAGTTCAGCGACTGCACTTTTAATTCAGCATACGCTAGCCAACACGAAAACTTTGCGCGTGGGATCGGGTGGTGTGATGTTACCGAATCATTCGCCGTATGTAGTCGCTGAGCAATATGGCACACTGGAGACGCTTTATCCAAACCGTGTTGAACTCGGTTTAGGCCGTGCGCCAGGAACTGATATGCAAACGGCTGCAGCACTTCGTCGTGGACGAAACAGTCTGGATTTCCCTGCGGAAATCGCGGAACTTCGAGGTTACTTTAAAAATAGCAATCCTGTTTCAGCTTACCCTTCCGCAGGCTTGAATATACCGTTTTATATTTTAGGATCCAGCACCGAAAGTGCCTATCTTGCGGCAGAGCTTGGCTTGCCTTATGCCTTTGCTTCACACTTTGCGCCACGCATGATGGAAATGGCGGTGGAGATTTATCGCAAAAACTTCAAACCATCGACCTATCTTGCTGAGCCTTATGTCATCTTAGGTGTGAACGCGATTGTCGCTGAAACCGATAATGAAGCGAGACAACTGGCGACGACACAAACACTATTTTTCTTAAATGTGGTCACTAACGCGCAACAAAATTTACAACCGCCTTTGGCATCAGAGGAAGATGTTTGGAAAGCTCAAATGCACGCTCAAAAGAAACCGCACTTTGGTCCAGTCGATTTCGAGGAGATCCCGATTTACAACCAAGAGCGTGCGGTAGTGGAACAAATGACCGCTTGTTCGCTTATTGGTAGTCCTGAAAGTGTGGAATTTCAACTCAAGCAACTGCGTGAACGGGTACATTTTGATGAAATTATGGCGGTGAGCTATATTTTTGATGAACAAAAACAAGCCCAATCTTACACGATGTTGAAAGCGATTGTGGATAAGCAATAGCGAGACAAAAAGAAAAGTGCGGTGAATTTCACCGCACTTTAAATCAAAAAATATTAATAAGCCGTTTCTATCGGTAAACCAGCTTTTACCCAACCATCAAATCCCCCAATGATGCTAAACACATTTTCATAGCCTTGCTCAATGAGGAAAGTCGCCACATTTCGGCTGCTCACACCATGATAACAACTCACAATAATCGGGGAATCGAAATCCACCTGTTCTTCAAATTGTAAAAAACTTTGGTTGGTTAAATGAAACGCCCCTTTTGCATGGGAGTAGGTAAAACGTTGTGGATCCCGAATGTCTGCAAGCATGGCACCATTTTGCATCATTTCCCAAGCTTGTTCTGGACTAATTTCTTTAAACGACATGGTTTGTTCCCTTTGCGCGCTGTTTATACACGCCATCAAAAATAATCAGGCTCATCGCCAATACTAAACAAATGAATAACGGATAACTGTCCGTATCCATTTCCTCTCCAATTAAAAATGAAATAATCACCATCAAAATGGTTTCAACATAACCTAAAAGGCCAAGCAAATTCATCGGCAGCATATTGCTAGCAATAACATAAGCAATCAATGCTGAACCACTAATGAGCCCCAGCAATACCAATAATCCCCAAATATTAGGATTCAATTCCTGCACGGTGGCAAAATCGGTTTGAAGGGCAAAGTAAATGCTAACTGGCAATAATGCGATCATTTCTAAGCAAAAAGCACCGAGATCGGTATTTTTCAGGGCTTTTCGTATCGAGAAGTAAGTGGTATACCCCACACAGATAACAATAGCTTCCCAAGATAATTCGCCTTTCAAAACGATGTTAGAAATCACCCCTACTGCCGCAATTAATACGGCAATGAATTTCAATGTTGAAATCCTTTCTTTAAAAATGAGTCGCCCCGCAGCCACCATCACAATTGGTAACAATAAATAACCGAAAGAGACACTTAAGGAGCTACCATTATTGGGTGCCCACAAAAAGAGCCACATTTGATAACCCATTAATGCACCACAAATAATATAGGAAAGAGCAAATAGCGGTTGTTTTTTGATGCGTTTTAAATGCTCTGCCAATACCTGTTTTTGTTTAAACATGATGACGGAAAGGGCAACGAAAGGGAATGTAAATAGCATTCGGTAGCCGAAAATATCCGTGCCACTGAGCGGTTTCAGTAGCGTGGAAAAATAATACATATAGCCAAATAAAAGCGAGGCTAAAAGTGAAATAAGTATGCCTCTTAACATAATAAATCCTTAGGTTAATTCTGCTTATTATTTTAGTCTAACATCTCCCAAAATGCACGAATTAGGGGATTCGCTAAATTTCTTTTTTGCACACAAACGCCTAAATCAAATGCCTCGACTGGATTGTCTAAATTTAAACGAGACACGTCTTTTGACATCGGGTTATTATCAATCACCACATCAGGCAACATCGCTAATCCAAAACCGAGCGCTACCATTGGTACGATACCTTCGTGCCCCGCTACTGTGGCATAAATTTTTGGATGTTTAATGTGTTTGCTACGTAACCATTGTTCAATACGCTGCCGCGCCATTCCATCCAATGGCAAAATAAAAGGCATTTGCTGCCAATTGATGGGCTCTTCTTGCAATAATTGTGTGGCTAAACAAGCGACTCGAGGGGCAATTAATGAAAGGGAAATATCATCAATCTTATAAAACTCTAATCCTGTCGGAAGATTATTCGGTTTTCCCGCCAAAGCAAGATCCACCTGTTCCGATTGAATGAATTGCACCGCAGAAGCGGGGTCACCAGTAGTCAATTGAATTTCAACCTTTGGATAATGAGAACGAAATTTGGCTAACACCTGCGGCAAGTGGCTATATGAAGCCGTTACCGAACAAAATAAGCGTAACTCTCCGCTTAATTCCGCTGAATTATCCCGCAATTGGCGCTTAAACTGTTGCCAGTTTTGCCATTCTGCTTTCGCAAATTGCAGAAATCTCTCACCTTGTTCGGTTAAACGAACTTGGCGATTATCACGAATAAATAAAGATTGTTCTAATTCCTCTTCCATTCGTTGAATCTGGCGTGAAAGCGTAGACGGCGACATATGATTTTGCGTAGCGGTTTTAGCAAAATTTTGTGTGTCCGCAAGATGAAGAAATATTTGAAGGTCTTGAAAGTTCATATGTATCACTAAAATGCAAATATCGTTGCAAAAAATGCAACACTAAGTGTCAATAATATCACTTTACGCAATAATTAAAAATCTTATAATCCATGACACAACAAAAAACTATATTCAAACACAACCTCATACAAACATTAATCAACATCATATTAAGGATGAAAAATGGCTAACTATTTCAACACATTAAATTTACGTGAAAAATTAGATCAATTAGGTCGTTGTCGTTTTATGGATCGCAGCGAATTTGCTGACGGTTGCAACTACTTAAAAGGCAAAAAAATCGTTATCGTAGGTTGTGGTGCGCAAGGTTTAAACCAAGGTTTAAATATGCGTGACTCTGGCTTAGACATTTCTTATGCATTACGCCCTGAAGCGATTGCAGAAAAACGTGCATCATTCCAACGTGCAACAGAAAACGGCTTTAAAGTTGGCACTTACCAAGAGTTAATCCCGACTGCAGACTTAGTGATCAACTTAACACCAGATAAACAACACTCTAAAGTCGTAGCTGATGTAATGCCATTAATGAAAAAAGATTCAGCATTCGGTTACTCACATGGTTTCAATATCGTTGAAGTAGGTGAGCAAATCCGTGAAGACATCACTGTGGTGATGAGTGCACCAAAATGTCCAGGTACTGAAGTGCGTGAAGAATACAAACGTGGTTTCGGTGTACCTACATTAATCGCGGTTCACCCAGCAAATGACCCACGTGGTGAAGGCATGGCAATTGCGAAAGCATGGGCGGCAGCAACCGGTGGTGATCGTGCGGGCGTATTAGAATCTTCATTCGTTGCAGAAGTAAAATCTGACTTAATGGGTGAACAAACCATTCTTTGCGGTATGTTACAAGCGGGTTCGATCGTATGTTACGACAAATTAGTTGCAGACGGTAAAGATCCAGCATACGCAGGCAAACTTATCCAATACGGTTGGGAAACTATTACTGAAGCATTAAAACAAGGCGGTATCACATTAATGATGGATCGCTTATCAAATAGCGCAAAATTACGTGCATTTGAGCTTGCGGAACAAATCAAAGAAAGCCTTGGTTTCTTATATTACAAACACATGGATGACATCATCAGTGGTCACTTCTCCGCAACCATGATGGCTGACTGGGCGAACGGTGATAAAGACTTATTAGCATGGCGTGAAGCAACTGGCAAAACTGCCTTTGAAAATGCACCAAAAGCAGACGGCATCAAAATTTCTGAACAAGAATACTTTGATAACGGCGTGTTAATGGTAGCAATGGTGAAAGCAGGTGTTGAATTAGCCTTTGATGCAATGGTTGCAAGCGGTATCTATGAAGAATCAGCTTACTATGAATCACTTCACGAATTACCGTTAATCGCTAACACCATTGCGCGTAAACGTTTATACGAAATGAACGTAGTTATTTCTGATACGGCAGAATATGGTAACTACTTATTCTCTAACGTAGCGACCCCTATTCTTGCTAAAGAAATCATCCCAACCTTACAAAAAGGTGACTTAGGTGAACCAACACCAGCAGTTGCTATCGACAACATCACTTTACGCGATGTAAACGATGCAATCCGTAACCACCCAGTTGAATTAATTGGTCAAGAGTTACGTGGTTATATGACAGATATGAAACGTATCGCTGTTGCAGGTTAATCATTAAATCGGTAAAATTCAAGCCAGCTTATTCAATAAGTTGGCTTTTTTATAATCCAAAGGAATTCATATGAAAAACAATAAAATTTTTAACCGCACTTTTAAAGTGAGTTTGGTGGCTATGGCGTTAGGATTAGTTAATTCGGCATGGGCCATTGATTATAAACTATATGAAGGTACCGTATATAAGAATCCGGAAAGAACTGACTCTGAAGTAAAAAATATGAATTTTAATTCAGATTATGGATATGATTTAACAAATAAAAAGAATCTTGCAACTGTATCTTTTCGGCTGAAAAATGGTTCAGATGACAGGGATTTTCCAATTGAATCATTAATTTCCCTCGATCCTCGATTTTCTAATGGATCTACCTCATTAGAAATCAAACCTAATAGCACTTTCACATTATCGAAGGCTTTTCCTGAAAGTTCTGTTTTTGAATTGAGAGATGCAAATCTCAAATTCCACACCGGTAATATCAATTTATTTAAGGGGCTTTCAACAGTTAATGAAGAGGGCGAGTCAGTTTCAGGAAATTCAGCATTTGAACTTCAAAGTAATAGCACCATTGATATTGATTCAGTGAGTATTGTTAGTTTAGCTGAAGAGAGCATCGGGTACCAACTATTTGATAAATCTACAGCAAATATTACTAACTCCTCTATTTTTCTAGGGGGAGATAACAGCACTGCTGTAGATGCCGAAAACTCAGCATTAAATATCAAAAATTTAAATATCACGCTACAGCCAGCAGGTAGCGATAAATCAACTACTATTGCATACATATCTGAGAATACTACATTAAATATTGAGGACAGCTTGCTCACAATTGAAGCGAAAGGTCAAAGTAAAGGTTTAGGTTTTGTACTTGATGGTGGTATGACCAACATTACAAATTCCAACATTGAAAATAACACTGGAGATGTTGTTATTTTTACTAATAAACAAGATTCTCGAGATACAACAAATAATTACAGCTCAACAACAGTTAATCTAAAAAATACTAAAATCCCCGATGCAAAAGTATTGGTTGGATTAAACATGCCCGATCTAGCTGATACGGACTTATCTGAAGGAGAGAAAACTAGCTCACCTAGATTTGTGTTAAATGCAGATAACTCACAGTTAAATGGTGCAGTAAAGCAATATGACGGTACAAATAAAACGCCTGTTACATTAAATCTAACTAACAATACTACATGGGATTTAGTGGATAATTCAGAAGTAACAGACTTGCATTTAAATAACTCAGCGGTTTCTTTAACTAATACAAACGCTCCTTATGCAACATTAACTATCACGGGTAATCTCACTGGCTCAGGTATCTTCAACCTCAACACCAATATCGCTGAAAACAAAAGCGATAAAATCGTTGTTAAAGGTACTGCCGAAGGTAATCATAAAATTGGGGTAACTAACCAAGGTGCAAACGTTGCTAACGGCAAAGTGACACTTGTAGAAACCAATGGTGGTAATGCGGCGTTTAGCTTAACTAACCCGAATAATCGTGTAGATTTAGGGGCTTACCAATATTTTCTAACCAAAGAGGGAAATAATTGGGTATTAGCTAACTCTAAAAATGTAGTTACTCCAACTCCACCTGTTGCACCAGTTACACCAAGCAAACCAGTAGTGACCCCAAGCAAACCTGCGGTAACGCCTAGCACTCCAGTAGTAACCCCAAGTAATCCAGTAGTACCACCTGCAGTTCTACCAAGCACACCATTACTTTCAGACTTAGCGAATGCACAAGTTTCTCTTCGCCAAGCACAATTGCTTTTAGTGGAAGATGATTTAAATGGCATTCATCAACGTCTAGGTGAAGTGAAAAACGGTGAAAAAGGTAATGTATGGGTTCGTAATGTGAATTCTCGCCAAAAATTAGCCGCACTTTCGACAGGTGAGAGTGAAACTTCTGGCTTTAAACAAAACGTACATAGCTTACAAGTGGGCGCTGATGCTGCTGTAACAGATAACCTCCGTGTTGGTGGATTTGTTGGTCGTAGCCAAGCTAACGTTGATTTCAATGGTTATTACGGTGATGGCAAAGTAAGAGGCAACAGCGTGGGCTTATATGCAGCTTACCTTGCAGATAACGGTATTTATGTAGATAACATCGTGAAATACAGCCGTTTACACGCTAACTCAAATTACACTGAAAAACGCCATTACAACGCTTATACTATTTCGAGTGAATTAGGCAAACGCTTTAGCCTTGTGAACGATTGGACAATTACCCCGCAAGCACAATTAGCGTGGACACATATTTCATCACAAGAGAATGAAGATAGCTTATCTTCTGTGTATTCTCGAATTGGTTTACGTGTAGCCAAAGGCTTTGCATTAAGTAATGGTTGGAATTTACAACCTTATGCAGAAGTCAATGCGATTACTAGCAAAAACCGTAGCAGCAAAATTCATTACACAAACAGCGCACTTGATGTTGCAAGCAGCCGCGGACGTTTTGAAAGTGCGGTCGGCTTAAATGCTGGATTTGCAAATCATCGTTTTGGTTTAGAAGTAAGCCGTGCTGACGGTAAAAACTTCGATAAACCTTATGCAATTCAAGCAGTTTATCGCTATCAGTGGTAATATAAGAGGGCGGGTTAAAATCCGCCCTTTTTTTCTTTTTTACTCAATAAATAATATGTCAAAACCTTTCCCTTCTCACTCATTTACAACCAAACGAACGGCAAAATCCACTCGTTCATTTAAGCCTAAAGCGAAGCCACTTACATTAGAACAAACAATCGTTGTTTTATTTAACAAACCTTTTGATGTGCTGACACAATTCACCGATGAAAATGGCCGAGCTACATTAAAAGATTTTATTACCATTCCTAATGTGTATGCGGCAGGACGATTGGATCGTGATAGCGAAGGGTTACTGATTTTAACGAATAATGGTGAAGTGCAACATCGTTTGGCTGATCCTAAGTTTAAAACAGAAAAAACGTATTTTGTGCAAGTGGAAGGCATTCCTGAAGAAACGGACTTAGACAAACTCCGCAAAGGCGTGGAATTGAAAGATGGAATGACGAAGCCCGCAAAAGTGCGGTTGATTTCAGAACCAGATTTTCTCTGGCCTCGCAATCCACCTGTTCGTGAACGTCAAAGTATTCCAACGAGCTGGTTGGAAATCAAAATTAGTGAAGGACGAAATCGACAAGTGCGTCGAATGACCGCACATATCGGCTTTCCGACATTACGACTCATTCGTTATCAATTGAGCCATTTAACACTTGATGGGTTAGGTAATGGCGAATATCGCCGTTTGAATGAAGAAGAAATACGTGCGTTATTCAAACAACTTCATTTAAATAACGCACATTAAGATTAGAAACGTTGAGCGGGTTGTGCATTTTCAACTTGCACGAAGAAGCCTTTATCATTCAAGATAATGCTGTAATCGGTGACATATTTAACGCTGTTAGTTTCCACTATCGCATTACAGCTGCGAATGCCTTGTTGTGGATAAGATTGCGTTTCACGGGCTTGCGTGATTTGTTTTACTGTCATTTGGGTGTTAGTAGCAGCGCCTTGTTTTTTGAAGGCATCAGATAATACCGCAAAAACTTTTGAATCATTACATCTTGGCACAACGACGGATTTTGTCACAGTATTCGCTGTTTTCTGAGCAACAGTTTCCACTCTATTTTCAGTTACTTTTTCAACGGCTTTTGGTTCCGCTTTCTTCACTTCAGTTTTAACCACTGGAGTTTTTTTAGCCATCACCTTTTCAGGTTTAGCGGATTCTTTAACTGCACTTTGTTTGCTTTTCTCTACAGTCTTTTTATCTTTTACTGCCGCTTGCTTAGTTTTTTCTACTGGCTGTTTGCCTTTCGTTTTTGTCGGCTCTGCTTTAGCGGCTTTATTTGTCGTTTTATTTTTTATTTTTTCTTTTTTTGTTACCGCTTTTTTCGCTTCGACAATTTTAGCTGGCTTTTTCACTTCTGCTTTTTTGGCATCGGCTTTCTTTTTGACTGTTTTGGCTACAGCTTTAGGTGTGGTTGCTTTCTTGGCTTCCACTTTTTTAACTGCCGTTTTCACTGACTTGGTTTGAGTTGATTTTGCCGTATGATTTGGCGATGCAGCAAAGGCCAAAACAGGTAACAAAGCAAAAATCACCGCGAGTAATTTTTTCATCTGTTATTCTCCTTAAACAAAAAGTGCGGTCAACATTAACCGCACTTTGAAATCATTTATAAATTAAAGATAGTAGTGTTCTACGTAGTTTAATTTATCGTCAAGTTTTAACACTAATGGTTGACCGGTTGGGATTTCAAAATCCATGATTTCCGCATCAGAAATACCAATGATGTGTTTTGCTAATGCACGAAGTGAGTTACCGTGTGCCACCACTAAAACACGTTTACCAGAAAGCATTGCTGGAGCAATTTGGTCTTCCCAGAATGGTAATGCGCGTTCTAAGGTTAATTTTAAGTTTTCTGCATTTGGTATAACATCAGACGGAATGTTTGCATAACGACGGTCATTATGTGCAGAATTTGGATCTTTCGGATCTAAATCTGGAGGGGAAATATCATAAGAACGGCGCCAGATATGAACTTGTTCGTCACCGTATTTTTCTGCTGTTTCTTTTTTATCTAAGCCTTGTAATGCACCGTAGTGACGCTCATTTAAACGCCAGTTTTTCACTTGAGGAATCCATAATTGGTGAGATTCTTCTAACACGATGTTACAGGTTTTGATTGCACGAGTTAAAACAGAGGTAAAGGCGATATCAAATTCATAGCCTTTCTCCAACAATTTTTTACCCGCTGCTTTTGCTTCTTCAACACCGCGCTCGGTTAAATTCACATCACGCCAACCGGTGAATAAATTTTTTGCGTTCCACTCACTGAAACCGTGACGAATGAATACTAATTCCATAAGGATCTCCTAAGTATTAATAAAAAAATGAATGGTTCTGTTATAGCAAAAAATCGTTATGTTTAAAAGTAAAAAGGCGGTATTTACTGATCTTTCGCAAAAAATCGCCTGTAAACTTTTAGCCACTCAAAAATAATGCTAGTATTTAAGCTTTATTCGTCCCTTAATTTCTCTCAAGTTTAGATGTATGCAGCAAAGCAATCGTAGAAAAAAAATCTTATCAAAACTGACCGTACTTTTAGCTTGCGGTCTGCTTGGCTTTTCATCTTTCGCGCAAGGCAACGATCTCAACCAAATTCAAAAACAAATTAAACAACAAGAGTCGAAGATCGCCGAGCAAAAACGTGCACAAGCTAAACTCCAAGCTAGTCTTAAAGATCAAGAAAGCAAAATTAATAGCGTTGTTGGTGAATTACGTGAAACAGAATTAAGTTTGCAAGAAATCCGCAAGCAAATGGCGGAAACCGAAAAGCAAATCAAGCAATTAGAAAAGCAAGAGCGCGTGCAAAAAGCGAAGCTCGCACAGCAAATAGATGCCATTTATCGCTCAGGTGTCAATCCTTCTACCTTGGAAAGAATGCTTTCGGAAGATGCCAAAAAAGCGGAACGCATGAAAGTGTATTATCAGCACTTAAATCAAGTTCGCATTGATATGATTAACAATCTGAAAGCGACACAAGAGAATTTAGCGAAACAACGCGAAGCGATTTCAGGGCAACAAAAAAATCATCGCGATCAACTTTCTACGCAAAAGAAACAGCAGCAAGAATTACAAAAAGCGCAACAAGAACGCCAATCTACGCTAAATGAACTCAACAAAAACTTGACGAAAGATCAGAATAAGCTGGAAACGTTGAAAGCGAACGAAAATGCCCTTCGCCAAGAAATTCAACGTGCTGAACAAGCCGCTCGCCAACAAGAACAACGTGAGCGTGAAGCCCTTGCTCAGAAAAAGCAAGAGGAAGAAAAACGAACCTCAAAACCTTATCAACCAACCGATCAAGAACGTAAGTTGATTAACAGTACCAGTGGTTTAGGTACGGCTGCGCATCAATACAGTCGTCCCGTTTCCGGTCCGACATTGCATTCCTTTGGTTCAATCCAAGCGGGAGAAGTGCGTTGGAAAGGTATGGTTATCGGCGCACCAACGGGTACCGCGGTAAAAGCCATTGCAAGTGGTCGTGTCATTCTAGCGGGTCATCTTAATGGCTATGGTTATATGGTGATTGTGAAGCACGGCGACAGCGACTTGAGCTTATATGGTTTCAACCAAGCGGTATTTGTAAAACAAGGTCAGCTGGTGTCTGCGGGACAAACCATTGCACAAGTGGGTAATACGGGTGAACTCTCTAAACCAGCGCTTTACTTTGGTATCAGCCGTAAAGGGGTGCCTGTAAATCCAGCTGGGTGGATTAAATAATGGCGGCATTCTTTCAAAGTGCGGTCAAAAATACGATCATTTTTTCAACCGCACTTTTCTCTGCGTTTACTTCTGCACAAGGCAAACTGGCTATTGTAATTGATGACATTGGCTATCATCCGAAAGAAGATGCCGAGGTTTTAGCCATGCCAAAAGAAATCTCCGTTGCTATTATTCCAGCTGCACCCTATGCCAAATTACGCAATCAAGAAGCGAAAGCACAAAATCATGATATTCTCATCCATATGCCGATGCAGCCTGTCAGCAACATTAAAATTGAAGAGGGTGGTTTGACTTTAGGCTTGTCTGAAGCGCAAGTGAATGAGCGAGTGAAAAAAGCGAAAGCTATTGTGCCCAATGCCATCGGAATGAATAATCATATGGGCAGTGCAGCCACAGCCGATGCCACATTAATGACCTATTTGATGACCGCACTTCGTGAGCAGCATTTATTTTTTTTAGATAGTCGCACCATTGGAAAATCAGTCGCGGGAAAAATAGCAAAAGAACAAGGCGTACGTGTATTAGATCGCCATGTGTTTTTAGATGACAGTGATAATTTGACAGATGTTCAACGCCAATTTCAAAGTGCAATTCAATATGCACGTAAACATGGCACAGCCATTGCTATTGGACACCCTCGCCCAAATACTGTGGCTGTATTGAAAGCGGGAATAAAGAATTTACCCGATGATATTCAATTAGTCGGCATGGGAAGCTTGTGGCGAAATGAAAAAATCTTGCCACCTAAACCATTTATCTTAATTTTTAATGATATTCCTGCGCCAACCTCAGTTGCGCCATTTGAACCAATCCCTTTATTAAGGGGTGTGCCGAGATAAATAAAAAGTGCGGTCAATTTTGACCGCACTTTTTTACGTTTTGAAACTTGCCTATCGACCATTTCGTTCAAAGAATAAGACAGTTGCCGCAACACGTGAATGCACGTTAAGTTTACGCAGTAAATTACGAATATGGACTTTAACTGTTTCTTCAGAAATGAAAAGTTGGCCTGCAATTTGTTTGTTCGATAAACCTGTCGCGATTAAACGTAACACATCCATTTCACGATCAGTGAGTGAATCAATTGGATCGATCGTATGTTTACGCTCTAAAAGTAAATTTTTGATTGAATCACTTAAAATCACTTCACCTTGTGCAACACGTTTAATTTGCTCAAGTAATACATCTGGCTCAGTATCTTTCAGTAAATAGCCATCAGCACCCGCATCAATTAAGGTGAAAATATCATTTTTCGCATCAGATACGGTTAAGATCAAAATACGTGCATCAATGCCTTCTGCACGTAAACCTTTGAGCGTGTCTAAACCGGAAAGACCTTTCATATTAAGATCTAAAATAATTAAATCCGGTGATTCTTGAATTGCTATGGAAATACCTTCGGTACCGCTTCCTACATCAGCGACGACTTCAAAATTCTCTTCTAATTCAACTAATTGCTTGATACCACGACGCATTAATGGATGGTCGTCGATAATTAATACTTTTAATTTTTCTTGCATAATATTCTCCAAGAGATAAGCAGGCGCACATTTTATCGCCCGAAGGCAAAAACGTCTACCGCCTTAGATTATTTCTCAATAGATTTTCGGACGAGGGATTCTATCGGGATTTTGCTTATCTTCCAATGCATAATTTGCAGATAAATGAGTTTTATCCCAAACAATGCTTGTTTTGATTTAGCTATTAGCAAGTCCTTTTGCTTTTAAATTTGAACGGCATAATACGCATGCCGCTTTCTGTCGGATGCAATTGATAAAATTGCGGATAATTAAAATTCCGTTGCACCATTTTATACGGATTTTCACAATCTTTTGAACCAAGCGACTGATAAATCTGATTTATTTCACGTACTTTATCATCTTTCGAACCTTCACATTGACGATAAATTTCGAGACGATTTTTTTCATCTAACAAATAGACGTTAAAACTATCATCCACATTATCTTCAAAAAAGAACTGTAAAAAACCTTCACTGGCAAATAAATCAATTTCAGGTGGGTATCGGCGGGCTTCCGGAATAATTTCTTTTTCTTCCAACTGAGTCGGTAAAACGTCCTCAAAATTGACCGCACTTTCTTTTCCGCCTTCAATAGGTTGCAAACTGATCCCTTTTTCCTCAAAAAAGAATTGCCAGTTTTTCCCTGCTACACGTAAACGAGAATGGGTTGTTGGACGACTATCCCCCAATTGAATACTAATACAACGATTGACTAACGCACTCACTAAGTTTCGCAACGTACGATTGTAGTGTTTACTGTAACAGAAAACCTGTACAGAACGCGGCTGATTTACACCCTGATCAATTTTATTAGAAAGCACTTTTAAGGCAAGCAAAATCGCATTCTGTCCTTCAAAATGTAAGGTTCGAATTTCATTCCACACATTACGGTAAGTGAAATCAATGCTTCCTACCAAACTCTGTTCTAACTGACCAAAACTGAATAAATCACTTGGCGAAATATTTGATTTAAGCTCTTCGACTTGTGCTGTTGGGTCATTCACCAAATTCACCGCAATAAATAAATCACGGATTTCGCACTGTGAAGAAAGTGCCTCATTTGTTGGAACTTGGCTATTTGTATGCGGAAAAAACAACCGCAAATCAGCCACAAAATTACGTAAAGTCAGTTGGTCGATATTTTGGCTGATTAAGTGCAAATGAGTTTCTGCCGTCAACAAGCGATTAAAATAAGCCCACGCAACCACTTTATTTAAACTTTCGCCGTATTCAATCACGCGTTCTTTCGAGAACATAATGTGGTGTGGCGGCTGATTCACCATATACCACCCATCTTTAAAGCGCTTATTGCCGTGAACTTCGATGAACGTGAGGTGTTCTTCTGTTAAGTTATAGGAAATTTGTGAGTTTAGTAACGTTATTTTACCCGGCAATTCTTCAAAGGCAGTATAAAGTTTGCGAGAAAGCACCGTGATATCTTGTGGAATTACGCTAGAATTAATTTTGTGTTTGCGTGCAAAATCCACCAGATTTCGATAACTCATCATCAAGAAATTCACTAAATTATTGTGACTTTCTTTCACCCGTTTAATTTTCCAATTTGGACGTTGATCCAATTCTTCAATGCGCTCTTTTGACCAGCCCCATTCTTGAGCCATCATTTTCATATAAGAAATACGCCAGTTCGACGCGTGATATAACGCAAAGTCCTCGGTGGCTTTCACATAAAAACAAGAGCGTACAAAATCAAGGCGCTTAAACTCTGAATGTGCGGCCAAATATTGGCTAATTCTCTCTAGAATCGCGATATAAGGGTCAAAATGATGTGCTGCGGTACTGCGACCGGACAGTAAATCTTCTTTAAATTGACGAGCAATTAAATGGGCATTTGGGTATTCTTGGGCATAGGTTTCCAACAATAAGATTTTCATCACTGATTTATACGGTGAATCAATACCTTTATAAAGTTGCCATAAGCTCGCACCGAAATATTCGCTCGCAGAGAATTGCCCCAATCCACCAAAATCTACCCAATCATTTGGATTAAGCTCACCTTCCATCACTAGACGTGCAACTTCGGCTTCATATTGTTTTTCATCTTCCACCCACAAGTGAAGCCACAATAATGGTTTACCCGAAAGGCGTACAGCAGAACGATAAAATTCTTCCAACAGCAACATATATTGAGCAGAACCGCTGTTTTCTTTGGTTAATGGATCGGAATAACGCTCATTACGGAAGCGTTTTTGCGTCATCAAATAAAAATGCATTTCCACATGAAATGTGGATGCCCATAGGCTGATTTTCTTCGTTTTTTCCGCTAAGCGCTGCTGATCTTGTTCAGATAAATCATCTTGATGGCAAATCCAAATATCTAAATCCGAAGCTGAGGTTTGGCTAATAGATCCAAAACTGCCCATCACATAAATACCTAAGATCGGTGCGAAAACGGCATCAGAATTGACCGCACTTTGCACATCTTCGACAAGTTCGGGATGTTCTTTTGAGAGAAAATTTTGCTGATAATTGGAAAGGATAAAATCGGCAATGCCTGCAGGGGCATCTTCCACATAACCCGGCAGAGCTGGATGATTAAGATGCAACAACAGCGGCACCAAAGAGACAATGTGTCGGAATGCATCACCAGAGCCCAATAATGCACGATCAAAACGACGTTTATCTAGAGTTTCGATACATTTTCGGGCTTGAGTGAGATCGTATTTCAAGGCTTCCTACCTATGACCATATAACTGATATTACTGTACCACTTACCTAGTCAGAAATCAAAAATTTAAATGATCTGACTTTTTGCCCTAAAAATGGTAGCATAGGGCATATTTCTATTTAAAATCAGCGGTATTTATGGCAGTACTTAAAACCTTAAAAATAGCGACTCGTCAAAGCCCTTTAGCCCTTTGGCAAGCGAATTTTGTAAAAGATCAATTAGAGAAATTTCATCCAACGCTTTCTGTTGAATTAGTTCCAATGGTGACAAAAGGCGATGTCATCCTGGATTCCCCTTTAGCTAAAATTGGCGGAAAAGGCTTATTTGTTAAAGAGTTAGAAAATGCTTTACTCGAAAAACGTGCCGATATTGCCGTCCATTCAATGAAAGACGTACCGATGGAATTTCCGGAAGGTTTAGGGTTAAGTGTGATCTGTAAACGTGAAGATCCACGCGATGCTTTCGTGTCTAATACATACCGTTCATTAGATGAATTACCACAAGGTGCTATCGTTGGAACCTCAAGCTTACGTCGTCAATGCCAACTAAAACAATTACGCCCTGATCTTGATATCCGTTCTTTACGTGGCAATGTGGGCACCCGATTAAGTAAATTAGACAATGGCGAATACGATGCCATTATTTTGGCCTCAGCTGGCTTAATTCGTTTAGGACTAGCAGAACGCATCGCCTCATTTATTGAAGTAGAACAATCTTTACCTGCAGCTGGACAAGGTGCAGTGGGTATTGAATGTCGTGTTGATGACGAAGAAGTGAAAGCATTGCTTGCTCCACTTTCGGATGCAACCACGACGACTTGTGTTTTGGCTGAGCGTGCAATGAATACCCGCTTACAAGGCGGCTGCCAAGTACCAATCGGTGGCTATGCCATTGAGCAAAATGGCGAAGTGTTCCTGCGTGCACTTGTCGGGGAAACTGATGGTTCCGCGATTATTCGTGCAGAAGGTAAAAGTGCGGTTGAAAACGCCGAAGCATTAGGCGTGAGCATTGCAGAACAACTTCTAGCACAAGGCGCAGATAAGATTCTGGCGAAGATTTATTCAGCATAGGAAATCACCATGGCCGTACTAGTCACTCGCCCTGATGAACGAGGAAAAGCCCTAGTTGACCAGCTGAATCAAGCCGGTGTGGTTGCCCTGCACTTACCTTTGTTTTCTATTGAAGCGGGGGCTGAGTTGGCACAATTACCGATGAAACTTAATCAGCTAAAAAGTGGTGATTATGTGTTTTTGGTTTCCAAAAGTGCGGTCGATTTTGCGGATAAAACCCTGAAGGACATTGGCTTTAACTGGCGTCAAGATTTACAATACTTTACAGTTGGACATAGAACGGCACAGCATTTTTCCTGTCAAACTGAATGTACTGTTCGTTATCCAATCACGTCGGAAAATACCGAAGGCGTGCTAAATTTACCGCAAATGGCAGAATTAACCGATAAAAACTTGTTAATTTTACGTGGCAACGGCGGACGAGAATTACTGCGCGAACAAGCCATACTACGCGGTGCAACTGTTGATACAGTCGAATGTTATCAACGCACACCGATTAGTTATAATAACGAAGAGCAAACCAGTATTTGTATTCGTTCTGGTGTACAAACCCTTGTAGTAACAAGTCTTGAAATTTTGCAGGCGTTAATCGAATTTGTGCCTGAAAATGAACAAAATTGGCTAAAAAATTGCTGTTTAGTCACGGTAAGCCAACGCATTGCTGATGTTGCAATACAACAAGGTTGGCATAATGTGGTGGTTTCCGCCGGTGCGGACAATCAAAGTTTACTTAATACCTTACTTAATGAAGTAACTCCCCTTTCTCACTAAGGAAAAGATATGGCGAAAGAGAAATTAACCCCTGAAACGACAGATGAAATCCAAACAACAGATGCGGTGGAAATTCAAACTGAAGATCGCGAGCCTGTTGCGCCACGTACACAAACCGTTGTGAAGAAAAGTGGTACTGGATTAAGTTTATTGGCTATTCTCATTGCACTTGGCGTGGGTGGTGCCGGTTATTATTTTGGTCAACAGCAAGTGGATGAATTCCAACAAAAATTGACCGCACTTGAAGCTCAAATCAATAATAAAACGGTGGTTTCAGCACCTGCTCAAGACGTAAAATTTGATACCACGCAACTTGCTCAATTAGAGTCAGCAAATAAAGTAACGCAAGACAAAATTGCCCAAGTAGAAGAGCTAATCAATGCTAAATCACATGAGTTAGTTGGCTTACAATCACAAATCAATAAAGTGAGTGCGCAAGCTAATGCTCAACAACCTACTGATTGGTTATTCTCAGAAGCCGATTTCTTACTCAACAATGCATTACGTAAATTAGTGTTAGATAATGACGTGGATACAGCGGTTTCACTCTTAAAACTGGCTGATGAAACCCTTGCTAAAGTGAATAACTCACAATCTGCAGCTATTCGTAGTGCAATCAATCAAGATCTGAAACAACTTCTCTCCGTAGCTGGCGTGGATCAAAATGCGGTCATGCAAAAATTATCGCAATTAGCCAATACTGTTGATGAGTTACCAGTGTTAGATGTGAATTTCGGTGATGATCAAAATGCAACAAAATTATCAGATTCCCTGTCTGACTGGGCGGAAAATGCAGAAAAAAGTGCGACCTCATTTTTAAATCACTTTATTCGCATTTCACCAAAACATGGTGCGGATCGCAAAGAATTATTAGCGCCAAACCAAGATATCTACTTACGTGAAAACATTCGTTTACGCTTACAATTAGCGATTATGGCAGTGCCTCGTCAACAAAACGAGCTTTATAAACAATCTTTAGAAGCCGTCGCATCTTGGATTCGTAGCTATTTTGATACCAATGCTGAAGTAACTCAAAGCTTCTTAAAATCAGTGGATGAATTATCTGAATTGTCCATCTATGTGGATGTGCCAAGCCAATTACAAAGCTTAAGCATGCTTGATAAATACTTAAACCGCACTCCTTTAGATGTGCAGAAAGTGGAAATCGAAGCAGAAAAAGCAGTAGATAATTCACCAAGAAAAGAAGAAGTAAAACCAGCACCTGAAGCGAAAGCGGAAGAGCCAAAAGTGGAAGAAAAACCCGCTGAAGCACCAGCTGCACAACCGGCAACTGAACCCCAACAATAAGGATAGATAATGTTTAGAGTTCTCTTTTTAATGATCGCCTTACTTGCCGGATTGATTGCAGGGCCTTACCTCTCCGGTCAGCAAGGTTATGTCAGAGTTGAAACGGCAAACACCGTGTATGAAATGTCACTTACCACATTAGTGATTCTCTTTGTAGTCACGCTTGCTGTGATTTATTCGTTAGAGTGGTTGGTGACTCGCTTCTTCCGTTTAAGTAGCAATACCTATAGCTGGTTCTCTCGCCGTAAAAGTGTGAAAGCACAACGTCAAACCCTTGAAGGCTTGATGAAAATGAATGAGGGCGATTATGCCAAAGCAGAAAAACTGATTGGTAAAAATGCGAAACATTCTGCAGAGCCAGTATTAAATCTGATTAAAGCCGCTGAAGCTGCACAGCAACGCGGTGATGAATTCAGCGCGAACCGTTATTTAATTGAGGCGACTGAGCTTGCAGGTTCAGATAACCTAGTCGTCGAAATTGCTCGTACCCGTATTTTATTACAACAAAATAAATTACCGGCAGCGCGTAGTTCCGTCGATAGTTTGCTTGAAATGTCAGATCGCAACAAAGAAGTCTTAAAACTTGCTGCTGAAATTTATAGCCGCTCCAAAGCTTATCAAGCTTTAGATGAAATCTTAGATTTAATCGAAGGTTCTGGCTTATTCTCAGCTGAAGAATTTAAAGCGCTTCAACAAGAAACAGAAAATGGCTTGTTAGATGAGAAAATGAATGAAGAAGGCGTTGAAGGTCTGCTTGCATGGTGGGAAGCTCAACCACGCCGTCGTCGCAATGACTTAGAGTTAAAAACGGCTTTAATTCAGCGTTTAATTGATTGTAACGATCATGAGTCAGCTTATGAATTCACGCTTGAAATCATGAAGAAATTGGGTGATAACACCCCAATTAGCCCTGAGCTTTGCACGCAAATCACTCGTTTACAAGCAGAAGATAACAGCAAACTGCTCAAACTAGTGGAAAAACGTGCAAAACGTGCCGATGAAAGCCAACGTTGTTGTCTCAATCGAGCATTAGGCTACCTTTATGTGCGTAATAATGACTTCGCTAAAGCAGCAGAAGCATTTAAAGAAGTTACTGCTTGCCCAACTCAACTTCAACCAAATGATGTCATGATGGCGTCTTATGTGTTCGAACAAGCTGGCGACAAAGAAGCAGCGGAAAAAATTCGTCAGGACAGTTTAAAATCAGCCATGTCTATTCAAGACAAACCGACTGAAATACAAGATGAACCAAAAACAGACGAAGAACCAACCGCACTTATTGCGAAACGTGATTAAAATAAACAAAGACGGGGCTGAATAAAGCCCCGTCTTTTTCATTCCTAATCACCACTTATTTCATTTAAAACATATCTCTTATTACATTTCATTATAAATAATGCATTTCCATTCTTTTCTCACCGTTTCAAAATTTTTTACTATATCGTTACGCAAACGATTAAATCATGAAAAATGAATTGGGATTATATTTTAAGTGTCACACCACGTTTTGTTCATGCCACACTGATGACGCTTCATCTCGCCTTTTGGGGCATTTTATTATCTCTGGTGATTGGTGTGATTTGTGCTGTGATTACCACCTACAAAGTCAAATCATTAACTTGGCTAGTAAAAGGCTATATTGAGCTTTCTCGTAATACGCCTTTATTGATTCAAGTGTTTTTTCTCTATTTTGGGCTGTCTAAAATTGGCCTGAAATTAGATGGGTTTACTTGCGGCATTATCGGCCTGGCATTTTTAGGTGGAAGCTATATGGCAGAAGCCTTTCGTGGTGGTCTGGAAGCGGTATCAAAAGGGCAAATTGAATCAGCCTTAAGTATTGGTCTAACCCCTTTTCAAGCTTTTCGCTATGTAATTTTCCCACAGGCCTTTGCGATTGCGACACCTGCAATCGGAGCAAATTGCTTGTTCTTAATGAAAGAAACCTCGGTGATCAGCGCTGTCGCTGTTGCTGAGCTCATGTTTGTCGCGAAAGAAGTCATCGGGCTCGATTACAAAACCAATGAAGCCTTATTTTTATTAGTGGTGTTTTATTTAATCATTCTATTACCGATGTCTCTGTTCATCAGTTATTTAGAACGCCGTACTCGGAGAGCAAAATATGGGGCTTGAATTATTATTCCAAGGCAGCAACATTGAACGCTTACTCAACGGTTTATGGGTGACGGCTGAAATTGCGTTCATTTCTGTCTTCTTCGCCTGTATTTTAGGTGTGATTTTTGGCGTAATCATGACAAGCAGAAATCCCATTATCAAAGCCATTTGCCGCTTTTATTTAGAATTTGTACGTATCATTCCATTATTGGCGTTACTTTTTCTTGCGTATTTCGGTTTAGCAAAATGGTTTGATATTCACTTAGATGGCATTTCTGTATGTATTTTGGTGTTTATTTTCTGGGGAACGGCAGAAATGGGGGATTTAGTGCGTGGCGCATTAACTTCCATTGAAAAACATCAAGTGGAATCAGCCTACGCTTTAGGTTTAACGCCGTTTCAAACCTTTGTGTATATTTTACTTCCACAAAGTTTAAAGCGTGTGACACCAAGCGTGATTAACCTCTTTACCCGCATGATAAAAACCAGTTCCTTGGCAATGTTAATCGGTGTAGTCGAAGTGATAAAAGTCGGTCAACAAATTATCGAGCATTCATTATTTAGTAATCAATCGGCAGCACTTTGGATTTATGGTGTCATTTTCGGTTTATATTTTGTGATTTGTTACCCGCTATCCTTATTTTCCCGTTATTTAGAAACCCGCTGGGAAAGTTAATTTTTATTAGGAAAACACATGGCGTTATTAGAAATTAAAAACCTCGTCAAAAATTACGGTGATGTAGAAGCCCTCAAAGGCATCAATCTTTCTATAGAGAAAGGCGAAGTTGTCGTTATTTTGGGTCCATCGGGTTGTGGTAAAAGTACTTTTTTACGCTGCCTAAATGGACTAGAAGAAATAAAGAGCGGTCAGATTTTGCTGCAAAATGCAGGCGAATTAGGCAAAGACATTCCTTGGGTCAAAGCGCGTCAACGCATTGGGATGGTATTCCAAAGTTATGAACTCTTCGCTCATTTATCGGTGATTGACAATATTTTACTCGGCCCTTTAAAAGTACAAAAACGCGATCGCGCAGAAGCCGAAAAACAAGCCGATGAGTTACTTAAACGCGTAGGCTTATATGAGCGAAAAAATGCCTATCCACGTGAATTATCCGGTGGACAAAAACAGCGAATTGCCATTGTTCGTTCACTTTGCATGAACCCTGAAATTATTCTGTTCGATGAAGTAACCGCTGCCCTTGACCCTGAAATGGTACGTGAAGTACTTGATGTAATCTTAGGTCTTGCCAAAGATGGCATGACGATGCTTATCGTTACCCATGAAATGAATTTTGCCCGTCAAGTGGCTAATCGCATCGTGTTTATGGATAAAGGGCAAATTATTGAACAAGCAAAACCGGAAGATTTCTTCACGAATCCAACCACGGATCGTGCGAAAACATTCTTAAATATCTTAAATTATGAACCGAGAGGGACAAACTATGAAGAAAACATTTAAAACATTGACCGCACTTTTAGCTACTGCCACCTTAGCATTTGGCTTAACTGCATGTAATGATAAAGAACCGGCTAAAGACGGGGCAAAAACGGTTTCAAGCCTTGAACAAATACAAAAAGATGGCAAAGTGCGTATCGGTGTATTTAGCGATAAACCACCATTTGGTTATGTGGATGCACAAGGTAAAAGCCAAGGCTTTGACGTCGAAATTGGTAAAGCGATCGGTAAAGATTTATTAGGCGATGAAAACAAAGTGGAATTTGTTTTAGTAGATGCCGCAAACCGTGCAGAATACTTACTTTCTAAGAAAGTTGATATTATCTTAGCTAACTTCACTGTGACACCAGCACGTAAAGAAGTGGTGGATTTTGCGAATCCATACATGAAAGTAGCATTAGGTGTCGTTTCAAAAGATGGTTCTGTGATTACTGACCTTGAACAATTAAAAGGCAAAACTTTAATCGTAGATAAAGGCACCACGGCTGATATTTTCTTCACCAAAAACTATCCAGATGTGAAGTTATTGAAATTCGAACAAAATACTGAAACCTTTGAAGCCTTACGTGATGGTCGTGGTGATGCCTTATCTAACGACAATACCTTCTTATTCGCTTGGGCAAAACAAAATCCAGGTTATACCGTGGGCGTAAAAAACTTTGGTGATCAAGATGTTATTGCACCAGCTGTTCGTAAAGATGCTCCTGAATTGTTAAATTGGTTAAACAACGAAATCCAAACCTTAGGCAAAGATGGTCGTTTAAAACAAGCTTACGAAAAAACTTTATTGCCAGTTTATGGTGATACCGTCATCGAAAGCGATATCGTGGTTGAATATAAATAATTCTCCCACATTCACTTCTCCTTTAGTCCAACTCAAGGAGAAGTGAAAACTTACTAAGTTTTGACCGCACTTCCAATTTTAAATGCGAAATATGTTTTTTCTAGATATATGCCTATTTTACCCTTCAACAGCATTTCTTGTATTATCACTTTATAACATCTAAATTTGATAATGATTCTTATTTATGGCAATATTCTGATGTTTTATTCAGACAGGAGTTTATATGCAAAAAAAATCAACAATTCGTTTAATTTTGGCCGTTCTATTACTGACTTTTGGTATCACTACTCAAGCAGAAATAAAAACAATCAAAGATGTATTAGGACGAGAAGTTAACGTTGATGTGCCCGTAAAAAATGCCGTGTTAGGCTTTTACTATCCTGATTACATTGCTGTTACGGGTGTTGAAAATTTTAAATATGTTAAAGGTATCTCACGTGAATTTTGGGAAAAATTTAATCCAGGAAGTTGGGCATTGTTTTCTGGAAAAATGCCTGAACTCAAAAATATTGCTGATATTGGTAATGTAAATACAGGAACTTTCTCAACCGAAAAAACCTTGGCATTAAAACCTGATGTATTGATTCTTGCAGAATGGCAATATCAAACTATTGCTTCCGAACTACCTAAGTTAGAACAAGCTGGCGTTCCAATTATTGTTGTCGATTTTAATGCTCAAAGTGTAGAACGACACACCCAAAGCGCAAAGATTTTTGGGCAACTTGCAGGTACCGAAGAACGAGCAAATAAAATTGCAGATGAATATGCTCAAGGCATTACTGATATTCAAAAACGTGTAAAAGAGGCTAACCTACCTAAACCTAAAATCTATGTAGAATTTGGCAATAAAGGTCCTAGTGAATATAGCTTTACCTTTGGTAAAAATATGTGGGGTGCTATTGCTGAAACTGTTGGCGGGGATAACGTAAGCGCGCCTTTTGTCGAAAATTGGGGACCAATTAATCCAGAACAACTTCTTGCCGCACAACCTGAAGTGATTATGATTTCTGGCACAGAAATGGGGCATGAAACTAACGATGAAATGATGGCGATGGGAATAAACATCAATGAACAGGATGCACAAAAACGCCTAAAAGGTTTCTTAACCCGTGCAGGGTGGCAAGATTTACCTGCAGTTAAAAACCACCGTGTTTACGGTATTTATCATACGGCTTCTCGCTCACTAAGTGATCTAGCAGCCGCTCAATTTATGGCAAAAGCACTTTACCCAAAACTTTTTGAAGACATAGACCCACAAAAAACCTTTATGGATTTCCATAAAAACTATTTGCCTATCATACCTAGTGGTACGTTTTTTATTAAATTGAAAGATTAAACAATTCATAAGGTGAGCGATGCTCACCTTTTTTATATTCTCACTGCCTTTCATAAGTGAAAACTCCTTTATTTTTGACCGCTCTTTGGAAGATGCGGTGTAAATCTCGCCTTTAATGGCATTCGTTCCAGAATACGTTCCCGATTAATCTGCAATGCAGCCTCTGTGGCCTCATAGTCCAACCATAAACTTGGGTCATCGGGTAATGTTTCATTCCAAATATACTGCACGTTAAAGCCTCTGGCTTTACATTCCGCATGTAATGCATCATACCGTTTCTTTAAAAACGCCAATTTATTAAAGAAAAAACGCACATGCCCTTCACCTAACTTATATTCTGCAGGCTGTCCTTTTAAGTGATATTTACCTTTTGCTACGGCATTAGGAATACGGGTTAATTCACGATGTTCAGCTAAAAGATGTTGATCACAAAGCTCCTCAGGCGGAACAAGATTAATTCGAGTCATAATCGATACCAAAAAAAAGAAACATAGTACGGGGCATAAAGGTATTTGTCTATCTCATAATAAAAACGACTCAAAAGATGAATTCTTTTTCTTTGATTTTCACATGAATCAATCCTTGCTAAACTGATTAAAAACATCGCTATTGAAGGAATCTCTCATGTCTGTCAAAACATTTGAAAAATTGACCGCACTTTTAGATAAGCATCAAGCACGCTATCGCGTGGTTGAACACTCCACCGCAGGAAAATCAGAAGAAGTGGCTAAAATTCGTGGTACAGAATTAGGGCAAGGTGCAAAGGCGTTAGTATGCAAAGTAAAGGGAAATGGCGTAAAACAAGCGGTATTAGTGATATTGCCGGCTGATCAACAATCTGATTTAAGCAAAGTGGCGGCATATTTAGGTGGCACGAAAGCCTCGCTTGCTAGTCCAGCAGAAGTAGACGCCCTAACTGACTGTGTATTTGGTGCAATTCCGCCTTTTAGCTTTCATCCTGATTTGTTATTAATTGCCGATCCTAGCTTACTGTCTCGTTATGATGAATTAGCATTTAATGCAGGTACGTTAGAACGCTCTATTATTCTCAATACACAAGATTATGCCTTAATCGTTCAGCCCACATTAGTGGATGTCATAAAAACCGAATAGAGAAAAGATTGGTTGTCTTTCATTTGATTGATACAATGCTTCCGTTTTTCTATTAATTGGACATCTCATGAAAAAATATCTTAAAGCATTTATTCTTTTTCCGTTGATTATTCAAATTATCGGCACTGTTGCCTTAACATTCTCGAATAATGATACTGATCAAATTCAGGGCTCGCTGCTTTCTGTCTTTATTGTCGCTGCAGTGCCAACTTTTCTCATTACGCTTTGGGCCGCATTTCACCGTTATGCAAGCTACAATGTGAAAGCTATTGCATTAATTGCAGGATTAATCGGATTTAGTTACACAGTCGTGGCAGGATTCTTTTATGCCACACTCGTTAATGACATGGGATTTGGCGAATGGTTACGAGCAGGAGGATTAGAAATTACCTGCTTAATGGCCGCAGGTTTGGCACTTTATTCTGTTATGGTATTACCGCTCTTGTTACCTAAAGAACGCCCGCTATAAGGCGATTTGAGGCGAATATTGAACAGTTAAATCCACCAAATCTGCTAATGAAATTGACCGCACTTGATTGTTTTCTGGCAAAAGTGCGGTTAAATTTCGGGCTAAAACATCCTGCTCCAACACAAAATATTGCCCTTTGCATTGAGTAAATATTTCCCCATACTTTACCGCTAGCAATACGCCATCTTGCCATAAAACCACCGCATCATTTTCAGTGATTTCAGTCAAATAACGTTGAAGGTCTGCCTCAGAATAATGAGCTTGAGAAAAGGTATAAAGCATAATATTCCTTAAAACGTAAACACTTTTTCTGCTTGGCTAAGTTTATTGATCAGCGAAGTGCGGTCAATTTTTTCAGCAGAAATAATGAGTTGTTCTGTTTGCAAATTGTATTGGTAGAGTGAAGTGGCACAGACAAAGCGCTGTTCAATATCGTATAAATCTAATAATTTAAAGGTACGAATAAAATCTTTTTGTAACAATAACTCAGGATTTTGCCCATCGAGTAAATTTAATACGCCATCATCGATAAAAAAGACACCGATTTCCTCTTCATCACAAAATGCTGTCGCAGCAAGCAAAGCATCTAAACCTTCACGAGAAATCGCGTTTCCATGCGGTGCGGTACGAAATAAGAATGCAAGCTTCATAATGTCACCACCCGATCCGCTTTTAATACCATCGCCATAAACTCGCCTAAGCCTGTAATCTCAAAACCTTCTGCAAGATTCGTTTTATCTGTCTCTTTTGCCGTAAGTGCATCCACCACACCACGACGTTGTGAAGCGGCTACACATAAATGCAAAGGAATATGATGCTGTGCTGACAAGGCTTGCCAAGCTTGCGTGAGATTAAATTCATTATTGGCAGGATAAACCAAGCCATTGCCATTACTTACACCGTCTTGGAAAAAGAAAATTTGGCTAATAGCATGCCCTTTTTCGAGTAAAACTTGGGCGAATTGATAGGCAAGAAAAGCCCCTTGTTTTCCATAAACGGGACTTTTCACGGCGAGAACATAGTTCATTACTCTTGCTCTTGTTTGATTTGACGAATATACAAATACACGGTGTGGCGAGAAATCGCGAGGCGATCAGCCACTAAATTGATCGCATCTTTAATATCAAAAATGCCTTTTTCGTAAAGTGAAATCACAATCTGACGGTTCTTATTATTATTCGAAACCGAGCGATCAGCATTCACTTCTTCAATGGTTTTTTCTACCGTTTGTGCCACCAATTCTTCCACTGAACTTGCAAAATTGACGGAAGAGGTTTCATTTTGTTCCTGCGTTGGCATAAAGGCCTGCATAAATTGAGAGACCGGCACATCCAAATTAATATTGATACAGAGCAAACCAATAATGCGTTGTTTGCCATTTCGAATAGCGATGGTCACAGACTTCATCAACACATTACCTTTCGCTCGCGTGAAATAAGGCTTAGACACACTCTCACTTTGCATATTACGCAAGGATTTCAGGGCTAAATCCGTAATCGGTGAACCCACTTGGCGATTGGTATTATGCCCGTTGGCAATACAAATCGCAGAATGCTCAATATCTTCCAAAGAATGTAAGACAATTTCACAATGCTCGCCAATCAATGCGCTCACGCCATCAACTACTGCTTTATAGGAAATCAGAATAGCACGATCTTCATCGGTGAAAGGTTGTCTATCGGTTAGTATCATTTTTCAAATCTGGTAGGGAAAATGACCGCACTTTGGACAAAGTGCGGTTGAATTAAGGACTATTTTTTAGGATTAACGTCTAATACTTCAACGTCGAAGTAAAGCGTTGCATCAGGTGGAATTGAATCGCCTGCACCTTGTTTGCCATAAGCTAATTCAGGTGGAATCACTAATTCGATTTTACCGCCTTTCTTCACTAACTGAAGACCTTCAGTCCAACCTTTAATCACTTGGTTTAATTTAAACTCAACCGGTTGACCACGTTCAACAGAGCTATCAAATACTTTACCATCTGGTAATTTACCGGTGTAATGTACTTTCACAGTATCTGTTGCTTTAATCGCATCACCTTTACCCGCTTCAGTGATTTTGTAAAGTAAGCCATCTTTAGTGCTTTTTACGCCATCTTTTTTCGCAAATTCAGCGCGGTATTTATCACCTTCTTCTTTTGCAGCTTTCGCTTGTTGTTCTACTTTTGCTTTCGCTGCAGACACTAATTGCTCTTGAATACCATCTAAGGTTTGTTGAATTTTTTCGTCTTTACGAACATCAACTTTACCTTCTAATGCATCTTTTAAGCCATCTAAAATACGCGCATTGTCGTATTGAATTACTTCTTTTTGAGCATCCACTAAATCTTTTACTTGGTTACCCATTAATGCACCCACAGCATAAGACGCATCACTTGCGCTTGGCGCTGCTTTATCTTCTGCAAAAACAGAACCTGAAACGACCGCACTTACCATAAGTGCAGCAAGAGAAAGCTTTTGAATTTTCAACATTTTGCTTGATCCTTTATAATAGAAACGGAATAGCGAATAGGTTAAATCGGATTGACCAAATTCACAACATTTTTTTAAAAATGAGAGAAGTTTTATGCAAAATCAACAAATTTTAGAAGATCGCATTGCTGAACTTGAAATGAAAATTGCGTTTCAAGAACAACTTTTAGACGAGCTAAACCAAGCATTAGTTCAACAACAGTTTGATATGGATAAAATTCAACTTCAACTCCGCTATCTCGCCGGCAAATTAAAAGATATGCAACCTTCTAATATTGCTAGCCAAGCAGAAGAAACACCGCCTCCGCATTATTAAATAACAAACCGCACTTTAACGTGCGGTTTACTTTTATAGGCTAATAAAGTACGGTCAATTTTAACCACATTTACAACCAAACAAAATAAGTCATGCTGCCGATTATGGCGATACAGAATAAATTGAGAATCAAACCGACTTTCGCCATATCAAGTTGTTTCACATTTCCTGTTGCAAACACAATAGCATTTGGAGGAGTTGCGATTGGTAACATAAATGCACAACTTGCCCCACAAGCGATAATTGCGGCTAAAGCAATAGGTGGTAAATTCATGGATTGTGCTACTGAAATAACAATTGGCATAATCAATGCAGCACTGGCAGTATTCGATGTGAATTCTGTTAAGAAAATAATAAATGCGGTTATCACAAAACAAAGCACCCAAAGTGGTTTGGTTTGCACAAATTGAACGATACTATCCGCCATAATCTTACTGGCGCCAGAATCTTTCATCACAATACTGAGTGTTAAACCTCCACCGAATAAAACGAGCACGCCCCATTCAACACGTTCTTGGATTTCTTTCCAGCTTGCCACACCTGAGATACAAATAAAGATCACCACACATAGTGCAATCACCGTATCAAAATTTTCGATTTTTTTCGGCAATTCAAGAAGAGAGCTAATCCATGGATTTAGAAGAGAACTGAAAAGCAGCATAATCGCCATGCCGATAAAGATCAGTAAGGTAATGATATTTTTTCGGTTAAAACTGACTTTCTCAAGTGATGGATTAAATTCCACAGAAAAGTCTGGACGTAAAATCACCCATAAAGAAAAAATCATTGAAGGTACAAGCAATACCATCACTGGGAAACCATAACCTAGCCATTCCGTGAAAGTCACTGGAATTTGAGATGCCAAAATCGCATTCGGCGCACTTCCCACTAAGGTACCAATACCACCAATACTTGCACTAAATGCCATGCCTAATAACACGAAGGCGTACAACCGATGATTTTTTTCAGCATTGATACCTTTTAACATCCCCATCGTAAGCGGCAACATCATCGCTGCTACGGCGGTGTTGTTAATCCACATAGAAAGAAATGTAGTTGCAGTAAACAGATAGGTGATAGAAAGTTTTAAGTTTCCTTTCGCCAAACGGATAATGTAATTCGCAATAATCTTATCTAGATTCTGAATTTGTAACACCGCAGCCACCACAAATCCCCCAAAGAACATATAAATAATTGGGGTGGAGAATGGTGCAAGGGCTTTTTGTGTATTAATCAAGCCTAATCCAATAGCTACAACAGGCACCATAAGGGATGTCACGGTAATATTAAAGGCTTCCGTTAACCATAAAATACCAATGAAAATCAGCAAGGCTAGCCCGCGATTCTCTTGAGCAGAAAATGGCAATATTTTGATTAACACCAACATGAAAACAAAGTCTAAGGCAAGAATAATGAGACTTTTATATTTAGAGAGAAAGGTTTGTTGAGTTTGCATATAAATCTCCTACAAAACGATAGGGGAGATTATTAATTAGCATTTAACCGAAAAAATTGAAACATATTTTTAACAAATTTGTGACACGCTTCAAACTATTTTTGTATAAACAACAAACCGCACCTAAAAGTGCGGTCTGTTTTGCTTTCGTTTTTTATTGTTGCATACGAGCTTGAATACGCTCTGGCAATCTTAATCCAACGAGAGAAACAAGGACTATTGTCCAGAATAAGGTCACATACACAAGGGCTGAACCAAGTCCGACTCTTTCGCTAAGTGCGGCGGCAATCACAGGAGACACCCCTCCACCAATCGCGGCGAAGTTATAGATGAAACCAATACCTGTGCTTCGCATTTCAGCTGGGAAGAAAGTCGCCATATATTTTGGCACTAAACCGGCAATCCCTAAGTTAGTTGCAAGTAAGAAGAAGAGCAACGCACCAAGCGCTAATACATTATTTTCTGGCAAATAGAATACTGGGAAGAGGAAGAAAAGTGATAACAATAAGCTATATACAAAGGTTTTCTTCTCACCCAATTTATCACCGATAAAGCCTGCAATTAAGGTACCGATGAGGATACCAAAGCCTGCCCAGAACATCAGTGATTTCACATTTTCAGCATAACCGTTTTCTTTGAGATAAAGTGGAAGTAAGCCTACTACCGGCCAGTTTACGGAGAAAATTGAATAGCAAACTAAGAAAATAATTAAGGTGATTGGTAATTGTTTTTTAGTGAATAGGTCTGTAAGTGGGACTTTATTCACTTTACCCGCCGCTTTTGCTTGCGCCCATTCTTCACTTTCAGGTGCATGGCGACGAACATAGAGTACTAAAGCTACCGGTGCTAAACCAATGAAGAAAGCCATACGCCAGCCATAAGCTTGTGCAACCCAAGGAATCACTTGAGAGGCTAGAATATTACCGATGGAAAAGCCACTCACTAAAAATGCACTGGCTTTTGTACGTAAATGTTTTGGCCAGCTTTCAATGGCATAAGAGGAAGAACACGCATATTCACCTGCCATCCCCATACCGATAATCATACGGAAGATAAAAAGCCAAATATAACTGGTGGATAGGCCGCACAAGAATGTGCCAACGGAATACGTAATAATGGAAACAATCATCGCCAAACGACGACCATATTTATCGGCAAAACTACCGAAAATCGCCCCACCCAATGGACGAGCGACGAAAGCTGCAAGTAATAATGTGGATGTTTCCGTTGTGCTCATGGCGAATTCTTTTTGAATATCCAAAAGCACGTAAGTGATAAGCATATAATCGAAGCCATCAAAAACATAACCTAACCAAGCCGCAAATAACGCTTTTTTTTGCGTAGGACTGACTTCTTTATACCATGGTAATGATGTTGCCATAACAACCTCCTTCCTTGTATTTGAGAATTTTGTGGTATAGATCACAGAATTTAAAATCACTGCTAATTTCTGCTTGCATAAATAAAGATAAGACGTATGATGTCTTATGTCAATTAGAGAGAATGAGAGCTGGATCACAAATTCAGAAAATAGATTAGAAAATGAGAATAGAAATGAAAAAAACAAGTAAAAAAGAATCAAGTCTCGTTTTGCAGGATAAAATCAAATCGCTCATCATCAAACAAAATCTTAAATCTGGCGATTTGATGCCAACAGAAAATGAGCTGATTGAACAGCTCGGAGTGAGCCGTTCCAGTTTGCGTGAAGCCATTAAATCTTTAGAGGCGCTACATATTTTAGATATTCGCCATGGCGTCGGCACCTTTGTGAGTGAATCCTCTCTTGTACCAATGATTCGCGGACTAGGTTTTCACACTCAACTGAATTTGCATAATGATCATAATCAGCTGATTAATATTTTGGATATTCGGGAAATTTTGGAATACGGTTTTGCCCCTATGGTGTTGGGAAAAATTAGCCAAGAACAGACCGCACTTTTGCAAAAATCAGTGGCCAATATGGAAAAAAATGCCCGTGAGCAAAAATTTTCACCTAAAGATGAATACCACATTCATTTAAAACTTTATGAGCCATTAAATAACCCGTTACTGATTCAATATTTAGATGCGTTTTGGCAAATTTATCAGCAAGTAGAAAAAGGCTTACCGCCACCAATACTTTCGCCTGAAAAATTAGCCATACAACACCGTGAATTAATTGATGCGGTAGAAGCACATGATTTGGTACGGATGCAACGCGCGATCTTGCAATATTTCCAAAGTATTCGCCAACGCTTACAACAAGGAGGGCATGATGCAAACTAATGGATTAAACATTGCCTTAATCGGCTGCGGCTTTTTTGGCGTTCAGTTGGCTTCAGCATTTGATAAAGCCCAAGCAAACTTAATTGCGGTGACCGATATCAACCCTTCTCTTGCACAAAAACTTGCAGATCAATACGGCAGCCAAGCCTTTTTTAGTGTGGAAGAAATGTTAGCTGAAACCAAACCTGATTTAGTGGTCATCGCCACACCAAACTATGCCCATTATTCCCCAGCTATCTTAGCGTTAAATGCCGGCTGTCATGTCTTTATTGAAACACCTTTTACCTTAAGTTCTTCCCAAGGCCAACATTTACGCCGTCTTGCCGAAGAAAAAGGCAAATTCATTTTTGTGGGTCATCTAGAACGTACGTTACCAGGCATGTTGAAAGTCAAAGTGGCTTTAGAACAAGGGAAATTAGGCAGAATTACGGTCGCACGAGCTATGCGTCAGCGTTGGATTGAAAATCTGCCAAACAAAGAATGGTGGAAATTAGATGCCAATCTTACGGGCGGCGAGCTTTTCCACCTCATTCATGAACTGGATTTACTCTGTTGGTTACTAGGAGATATTGATGCGGTCTTTGCTCAAGCGGCTAACCAAGCGCATCACGATACGCCAGACAGCCGTGATGTGTTGCAGTTGCTATTACGTTTTAAAAATGGCGTATTAGGTTCGCTCGAAATGGGCACGGCTTATCGATTACACCAATGGGGCATTCAAATTCATGGTGAAAACGGTGTGATTGAAGTCAATTTCTTTACCTCAAGTGTCACATTTAATTATCTAGATGGAAAAATAGAACACGTTGATTTATTTGATGAATTTGAGGCTGATTTATCTTTACGCGAAAGTGCCAAAGGCACACAGCAATATAATGTCACCCACGCACCTTGCCAACTTTGGTTAAGCCGAGCCGCTGAAATCGAAGTACAAAGCGTGGTGGAGCACTTAACGCAAGGAAAAACCAGCCCATTAAGTCTATGTTTAACTGAAGCCATCGAAGTTGCAGAAGCAGCGAAGCAATCCATGGTAACGGAAAAACAAATCTCAGTGAAAAAATAAGGAGTTTATTATGATGCGATATGGTGTTGTTGGCGTTGGCTATTTTGGTGCAGATCTAGCACGCTTCATGAATGAATTTGATGATGCACAGATTACCATGGTATATGACCCTGAAAATGGTGAAACCATTGCTCAAGAATTACAATGCGTAGCGGCAAAATCTCTTGAAGAATTGGTCACTTCACCTGATGTGGATTGCGTAATTGTCGCCACTCCAAACTACTTACACAAAGAACCGGTAATCCTAGCAGCGAAAAACAAAAAACACGTTTTCTGTGAAAAACCAATCGCCTTAAGTTATCAAGACTGTGACGACATGGTGCGCGCTTGCGAAGAAAATGGCGTTACCTTTATGGCTGGCCATGTGATGAACTTCTTTAACGGTGTTCACCACGCCAAAGAATTAATCAATCAAGGTGTGATCGGTAAAGTGCTTTACTGTCATACTGCACGTAATGGCTGGGAAGAACAACAACCAACCATTTCATGGAAAAAAATCCGTGAAAAATCTGGCGGTCACTTATATCACCATATTCACGAATTAGACTGTGTACAATTCATTATGGGTGGTATGCCAAAAACCGTCACCATGGCGGCAGCCAATGTTGCACACAAAGGCGAAAAATTTGGTGATGAAGACGATATGATTTTTGTCACTATGGAATACGATGATAATCGCTTCGCAGTTCTCGAATGGGGCTCTGCTTTCCGTTGGGGTGAGCATTATGTATTAATTCAAGGGGAAAAAGGCGCGATCAAACTTGATATGTACAATACCAAAGGTACCCTTCGCGTAGATGGAAAAGACACCTATTTCCTCATTCATGAAACCCAAGAAGAAGATGATGACCGTACCCGTATTTACAACAGCACAGAAATGGACGGTGCAATTCAATATGGTAAACCGGGTAAACGCACACCGCTCTGGTTGAGTTCTATCATGAAAAAAGAAATGCGTTATTTAAACGATATTCTTCATGGTATGGAACCAACTGAAGAATTTGTAAAATTACTCACCGGTGAAGCCGCTCGTGCAGCTATCGCCACTGCTGATGCGTGTACCCGCTCTCGTTACGAAAACCGCAAAGTTGATTTAGCCGAAATCATCGGTAAATAAAAATAACGTAAAAATTAACCGCACTTTGGTTGAAAAATCAAAGTGCGGTTGTTTTTTCGCATGTTTTTGAAGAAACTTACGGCGATAACCGCTCTATTTCCCATTTCCCCTCATTGTATAAATAACAAATTCGGTCATGTAAACGACTTGGGCGACCTTGCCAGAATTCGATGCGATCAGGAATCACAAGATAACCGCCCCAATGTGGTGGGCGTGGCACATTTAATGGGTGTTTTGCTGCAATCAGTGCCGCTTTCGCTAATAAAGATTTGTGGCTAGAAATGACCGCACTTTGCTCACTGGCCCAAGCGCCAATTCGGCTGGTGTAAGGGCGCGTTGCAAAATATTCATCTGATTGTTCGGGCGAGATTTTTTCGGCTTTGCCCTCAATGCGAACAGAACGTTCTAATTCTGGCCAAAAGAATGTCAGGGCGACGAAAGGATTATGTTCTATGGCGCGACCTTTTCGACTGTGATAATTCGTGAAAAATACAAAGCCTTGTTCGTTCACTTCTTTCAACAGCACCATTCGACTTGTTGGGCGGCCGTCTTCATTGACTGTCGCAACATTAACACCTGTCGGCTCATTGACTTTGGCGGTAATCGCTTCATTGAGCCATTTTTCAAATTGTTTTATCGGATTTGGATCGCAATCATGCTGGGAAAGCGCCTGTTTGCAATAATCCTCACGAATATCATGTAAGTCCATTTTCTTTCTCCTTTTGCTTGAAAACAAAAAGCCCTTGCAACTGCAAGGGCTAGTATAGTCCGTTAATTATTTACCATCAACACTCACACCATAAAACGCATCGTAGCCGAATGGGCTTTGTACGTAACCTTTTACGC
Organism: Parahaemophilus parainfluenzae; assembly: GCA_018366115.1. GTDB lineage: Bacteria > Pseudomonadota > Gammaproteobacteria > Enterobacterales > Pasteurellaceae > Haemophilus_D > Haemophilus_D parainfluenzae_AB. The sequence goes on from JAGZIS010000005.1 coordinate 59,001, forward strand.
GAGGGCTAAGTGGCGCAAAACCAACTGAGTGTGCAACTGGAATCCATGGCGCTTGCTCATGGAAAATCACTTGTGCTTTTTTATAAAGTGCCGCACGCTCATCTTTATTGGTTAAGCCAATCGCTTTATCTAATAAGGCATCAAATTCTGCATTTTTGAAACGAGCAAAGTTTGAGTTGCCGGCATTAGCACTTGCAAGTAATGGAGAAAGGAAGTTATCCGGATCACCGTTATCGCCTGACCAACCAAAGATACCCGCCGTTAATTCACCTGCTTTAGCACGTTTTTGATAGTCAGCCCATTCAAACGTGACTGGATTTGCTTTTACGCCCACTTTCGCCCAGTCTGCCATCACAAGTTCAGCCATACGTTTTGGATTTGGGTTAGACGCACGTACCACCGGTTGAATCCAGAAGTCCGTTTCAAAACCGTTTGGATAACCAGCTTCTGCTAAAAGCTGTTTCGCTTTCTCTGGATCATACGGATAATCTTGGATTTCGTCGTTATAACTCCAAATTGTTGGTGGTAGTGGGTTTTTCGCTGCAGTACCTGCACCTTGATAAACCGCTTCAATAATTGCTTTTTTGTCCACCGCATAGTTCAATGCTTGGCGCACTTTCACGTTATCAAATGGCGCTTTCTCTGTATTGAATGCGATATATGCCACGTTCAAACCTTTTTGTTCCAAAAGCTGTACTTTCGGATCAGTTTTCATCTTGGCTAAATCCGCCACGTTCGGGAAGAGAATTAAATCACAAGAACCCGCTTGTAACTTCGCATAACGCGTCGTCGCATCTGGTACGATACTGATCACTAAACGATCAAGCGGTGTACGACCTTTCCAATAGGTTTCATTTGCTACGTATTGTGCCGCTTGGTCAGTTTTGTAATCCACAAAAATAAACGGACCTGTGCCCACTGGTTTGTTATCAATCGTTTCTGGTTTACCCGCTTTCAGCATCGCATCAGCATATTCAGCGGAATAAATAGAAATAAAGTCCATACCCAAGCTTGCTAAGAAAGTCGCATCTTTTTTATTCAAAGTAATACGAACAGTGTTGTCATCCACTTTCTCAACTGATTTTAATAAATCTGGGAATTTCATCGCTTTGAAATATGGATAAGTCCCTTTTGATACATTGTGATAAGGGTGGTTAGGATCTAACTGACGTTGGAAAGAAAAGATCACATCATCCGCATTAAAATCACGTGTTGGCGTAAATTCTTTTGTCGTATGGAATTTCACCCCTTTACGTAAATGAAAAGTATAAGTTAAACCATCGTCACTGATCTCCCAACTTTCAGCCAAGGCTGGCTCAAGGTCAGTTGAACCTTTTTTGAATTCAACCAAGCGGTTATACACTTGTTGTGAACTCGCATTGTAAGATGTACCTTCCATTACCAATGCCGGGCTAAAGCTAAGTGGTGCTTTCGCCGTACAGTACACAAACGTGTTATTACCTAAAGGTTTTTCTGTTTCTGCTTTTGCATTTTCTTTTGCCGCAGAACCAGATTGATCACAAGCAGCTAAAAACAAACTGGCTGCAATAAGAGTTAAGGTCGCTTTTAATTTCATAAGTTTTCCTTCTTTAATCGAGTGGAACACCCAAACATAAATATAAAATTCTACTCAAGATATAAGCAAATCAAACTTTTACAAAATAAGAAAATGATCTTTCTTATAACAAATTAGACTAAGGCATTCAATATCAGCGCTTTTTCCGTAAATGATCCCCGTCTGTTTTGTGCAAATAGCTCAATATCCAAACTAGTGCGATCGCAAAAACAGAAGTAGTCAGAAATGTGTAACTGAAAGCATGTTGTAATGCTTCGCCTTCCTTACCAATGAATTGACGGTATAATGTTAAAATAATGGATGCCACCGCAATACCAAAACCAATACCGACTTGTTGTACGATGCTCAACACTGTGGAACCCACGCCACCTTGTTCTTGGGATAAATCGCCGACTGTGAGAGTATTAATCGACGTAAAAATCATCGACATACAGGCACCATACCACATCAAATTACATATAATCCACATTGTTGATGATGAGGTATCAAGCCATGACATGGAAACCGTTGAACCTGCCATTAAAAGTGACGATAAAATTAGCGTGGTTTTATAACCTAGCATATTTAAAATATGCCCAATAAAGCGTTTAAATACGACAGACATTAGCGCAATGGGTGCAAGCAACCAGCCTGACTCTTCAGCTGAATAGCCAAAAGAAAGTTGGAACATTAATGGCAATAAGAACGGCACTGCCGAGCCAGAAAGACGAATAAAAATATTGGCTGCAATGCCTAATCGGAATGTTCTCGTATTGAAAAGAGATAACGGTAAAATAGCACGTTCATTACCTTTTGCATAAAAATAATAGGCCACCAATAATGCAATACCAATCGACAATGCACTATATGTAGTCATATTGTCACGGTGACTTTCGCCCAGTAAATCAAGTCCGAGCGTTAAACCGACTAAACCAAATGCAAAGAGTAAAAATCCTGTCCAGTCTAACTTACTCGCATTACCCTTATGATTTCCCATCACTTTAGCCGCTGCCCAAAAGCCTAACATGCCAATAGGAATATTGATTAAGAAAATCCAATGCCATGACGTATGCACCACAAGCCAACCACCTAAAATCGGGCCAAGAATCGGGCCGATGAGTCCTGCTGTAGCCATTAAATTCCAGGCATTAATTAATTGATTTTTCGGTACGGTTTGAATAATCGCAAGGCGAGCGACAGGCATCATAAATGCCCCGCCAATACCTTGAATAATCCGTGCAAGCACAAGAGTTTCGAGAGAAGTGGCCATCGCACAAGCGACTGAACCGAATACAAAGGTAAAAACAGCTGAGCGGAAAACCGTAAGTGTACCAAATTTAGCAGCCGCCCAAGCAGTTAAAGGAATAAATAAGGCTACGGCAAGAGAATAGGCGATAATAGCCATTTGCATTTCAAAGACAGGGGTTTGCAGATCTGTTGCAATGGTGGGTAAGGCAGTATTTAAAATAGTCGCATCCAAGCTTTGCATAAACAAAGCCATGGAAGCCACCCAAGCCAGCCTTTTATAATGCTGACGTTCTATTACTGCGTCTTTTTCCACCATTGATAAATAAACTCAGCGATTTGTTCAATGTGATTAATATCTAATAAAGTGCGGTCAGTTTCAAGCGAATAATCGGTTGCTAAAGCCAACACGTTTTCATCTAATTCCGGCAACGGTTTTGTCATCTCTTGTCGATGCAATAAAATCTTTGGAATAGGTTCTTGTTTAAATCCTTCCACCAAAACTAAATCCGTTAAATGACAATCAAATTGTTGGCTTAAATAGGCTAATGAAACCGGCTCTTGAGGGGTTTCTGTCATCAATGCCCAACGATCATCACAAGCCATAATAACTTGCGCAGACCCCGCCTCTTTCATTCGCCAACTGTCTTTTCCTTCTTTATCCACATGAGCGTTGTGATGGCTGTGTTTAATCACTGAAACACGTAGGCCTTTTTTAATTAATTGAGGAAGCAATTTTTCCAGCAATGTGGTTTTGCCACTACCGCTGTAACCTGTAATGCCAAGAAGAGGAAAGGGATTATTCATTGTAAAAACCTTAAGAAAAATGACCGCACTTGATAAAACAAAACCCCGCAGGACGGGGTTTAGCTATCAAAATCCATTAGGTGAAGAAAGTATAGCAAGGGGAAACAAAATAGCAACTTTCTCACTGCTACTGAATTATTTTAGGAATGTTACACCTTGTACAATTCGTTTAGCTGCAGCAATTGGAAGCTGTCCGATAAAGGTAATTTCTTTATCACCTATGACTTCACTGTAAATCGTGTAAGCCCCTTGTTTCCACGTGTTTTCTTTTGCAGCGGTGCTATCAGCTTTATTGATATAAAGTGTAAAAGTGAAAAGACCATCACTAAATAACGCATTTTCAATCACTTCACCATCTATCACATCTTGATTCTGGCGAATTAAATCAAACCCTTGTGGTAACCAATCAGTTTTCCAATTGATTGAAAGCGATGATTCTTGCTTTCCTTCATTTAAAAGTGGCGGCACTGATACCTTATTAAGGTAATCGGTTAAACCACGCAGACGATCATCGATATATAACGTCACCACACGGAACTGATCAAGTAACTTGCCTTCTCGATCAAGCATATCGCCACGCAATAACAAACCATTTTCTTCATCTAAGAAAACGAGATATTGATAGCGAAAATCGTCTTTTGGCACAATACGAATGGTATCAACAAATCGACCTGCAATTCGGTCTTTTCCAAGCTTAATAAAATCATAATTCTGACTCAGCTTGCTAAAATCAGTACGAATGACCGCAGGAAGTGCATCCACAATCTCACCACTGTTAATCGTGAAAGCACGTGAACCCGGCTGGAAATAGCTGACTAAATTACCGCGCTGGATGATTTCTTGCTGTTCACCATCTAATGTCACCAACTGCGCATACACTTTTTGCCCTTGCTTAATATGGCGATAGCGGAACGAGTCCATATTCGTTGGTGTCGTTTGCACAAAAGCAATCTCATAATTTAAATCTCGCATGGCTTGCGACATTTTATTTAATGACTGGATTGGCTCTTCTGCAAATGCCGTGAAAGGCAACAAGAATAAGCCTAAAAGTGCGGTTAATTTGAGAAACGTTTTTTTCATAAATAAATCAATTGATCCATAAAAAAATTCACCACGCCTAAGGTGGTGAATTATCGATTAATTGCTGTAATTATTTCGCTTGGTTGCTACCCACATTTAAGCTGTCTGCATGCATACGACGCTGTAATTCATAGTTTTGTAACATCGTACCAATACGGCGATTTTTTTGTTCAACCTGTTCCGAAGTGGCTACATCTTTGGTCGGAGCGTTGTAACTTACTTCTTGAACTGAACTGTTAAATGGTAAGGTTTGTAAAACAGGGTTTTCTGGTGTAACCGACGTGCTTTTCGCATTAAATGATTGGACACCTACTACTGCCACTAAACACACACCTGCAGCCACCGCAATTTGTGTCATTGGTGCAAAGAATGCTTTTAATTTTTGCACAAATGGTAAGCTGTCTGCTTCTTCTGGTGTTGGTTGAGAAACAGTAATCTCAACGTGTTTTACTTCTTCTAATTCAATTAAATCAGCCATTTTCGCAGTAAAATCAGCACCTAATAATACTGGTGACTCTTTACGCATAACTGCTCTTACTGTGTGATACGCCGCCCAAGATTCTTGTGAATCTTTATCCTGACAAAGTTGTTCCGTCAACTCGGCACTGACTTCTTCTCCATCCATATAGGCTGAAAGTAACTCTTTTTGCATTTTATAAACTCCGACTTTATTTTAACGTTGCATAAGCGGTTGTATTTTGTTCTCAATCACTTCCCGAGCACGGAAAATGCGAGAACGTACAGTGCCTACTGGGCAATCCATTATTTCTGCGATTTCTTCGTAGCTTAACCCTTCAAGCTCACGCAGGGTAATCGCGGTTCTTAAATCTTCTGGCAAACTGTGAATGGTATCAAATACCACTTTTTCTAATTCGCTAGATAACATTTCATTTTCAGGGGTATCTACATCACGTAGATGGGTTCCCACATCGTAGCTTTCGGCATCTTCAGCCAAAATATCTTCGCTCGGTGGACGGCGCCCCTGTGCCGTTAAGTAATTCTTTGCCGTATTAACGGCAATTCGATATAGCCAAGTGTAGAATGCACTATCGCCCCGAAAGGATTCAATGGAACGATAGGCCTTAATAAAGGATTCTTGTACAACATCTGGAATGTCGTTATGAGAAATGTAGCGGGTTAAAAGTCCGGCTACTTTATTTTGATAACGAGAAACCAATAAATTAAAGGCTTTTTTATCGCCTTGCTGCACTCTTTCTACCAAAGCCTGATCTGTTAGCTGTTCAGCCATATATCTCCTATGCTACGTCTAACACGCCTTCATATATTCAAGACAGCAAGCTATTGTTGCTTTATCAGACAGAGTTAAAATTGAAAAGTTCCTTATGTATAAAAAATTTCAAAAAAATTAACGGACATTCGTTTTCTGCATATCTTGGATATATTCAACCATCGCTTGCACTTCGGCATCGTCTGATTGACTGCCATTAAAAAACCACGAAAAAAGCTGTAAATCCGTGGCCGCGAGTAAACGAATAAAAATATCTTTTTTGTCGTCAGTCAGTTGGTCAAAATGCGCTTTATAAAAAGGCATGATGATTTTATCCAACTCAAGCATACCTCGACGACAATCCCATTCAATGCGGAGTTTATTGTATTTATCCATAATTTCTCCCTAAACCATTGTAATTATACCTGATAAATGAAAAGTGCGGTTAAAAATTACCGCACTTTTTTAATCAAAGAATCGATTATTCTGTCGCCTTCGGCTTAATCACGGCATAAACCACGCCAGTTAATAATGCCCCCGTTGCAATTGCACCTAGGTAGAGTAATGGTTCAGAGACAAACGGAATGACAAATAAACCACCATGTGGTGCTTGCAGAGAAATATTTAATGCCATTGAAATCGCACCCGCAGTTGCACCACCAATAACCGAGCTAATAATCACACGTAATGGATCGGCAGCCACAAACGGCAATGCCCCTTCAGAGATAAAGCATAAACCTAAGACAAAAGAAGCTTTACCTGCATCACGTTGATTACGGGTAAATTTACTGCGAGCAATCCAAGTTGCAATCGCCATTCCAATTGGCGGCACCATACCGGCTGCCATAGCGGCAGCCATTGGAGTGTGAACTTGAGAGGCTAACATTCCCACAGAGAACGTATAAGCCGCTTTGTTTACTGGACCACCCATATCAATACACATCATCGCACCGATAATCGCACCTAAGACCATCGCATTGACTTCACCCATGGATTTTAACCAATCGCTTAAGGTAGTCATAATTTGTGAAACCGGTGGGTTGATCACATAAATCATGGCAAGGCCGACAATCAAGGTACCAAAGAGCGGGAGAATTAAAATCGGTTTTAAGGAAGTTAAACTTGCCGGCAATTTAATGGTTGCATTTAATCCTTTCACCACATAACCCGCTAAGAAACCAGCAATAATACCACCTAAAATCCCTGCTCCCGCCGTGGTGGCTAACATGCCGCCAATAAGACCTACCGCAAGCCCTGGACGGTCTGCGATAGAAAAGGCCACATAGCCGGCAAATACTGCAATCATCAGATGGAATGCTGCACCGCCGCCGATATCCATTAAGGCTTTTGGAATACCATGAAAAATTGTTTCATCTTTGAAGGCTTCGATACCAAACATAAAGGAAATCGCGATTAATAAACCACCAGCAACCACCAACGGCAACATGTGCGACACACCGGTCATCAAATGTTTATAAACACCTTTTTTCTCACCGCTTTCTTCTGATTTCGCAGAAGATTTTGCGGCGCCACCTTCGTAAATTTTCGCTTCTTTGAATGCCTTATCAAATTCCTGTGCGGTTTTCTTTAACGCTAAACCGGTCGACGTACGATACATCGGTTTTCCTTGGAACTTATCTAACGGCACATCAATATCGGCTGCAACAAAGACTAAATCTGCTGCAGCAACTTCTTCAGGAGTAATTTCATTACCTGCGCCCACTTGACCACGCGTTTCAACTTTTACCTGCCAACCTTGTTTTTTTGCATAGGTTTCAATAGCTTCAGCAGACATAAAGGTATGCGCAACCCCTGTCGGACAAGCTGTCACCGCGACAATATTTTTGACACCAGAAACACCGCCAAATCCAACCGCACTTTGAGCCGGTTGAACATAGTCCACTGCTTGATTGAGTGCATTCGTCAATGTTACTTCAGGTGATGCAATCGCCGCATCTTCATTGGCTAAAAAGACTTTTTTGCCCACAAGTTCAGCAGAGTTTGGCAAACTAGATCCGAAAACAATCACTAAATCCGCATCTGTCGCTTGTTCAACCACAGTATGATTGGCTTTTTTCGCTGCCATGCCCAATGCTTGGCGAAGTAAATAGGCTTTTGCCGCACCAATTTGCGGAGATTGAGTTAAAAACAAATTCATTACATTATCCTTCAATCACAGAAATTTTGACATTCGCCAGAATTGGCTCAAGCAAGGCGATATCGCTCACCCCCACGTTACTTTGCGAAACGGCAAAGGCAGAAACAGCACTCGCAAATGCTAAGGTTTCCGCTTGAGATAAGCCTTTTTCGATACCGTAAATTAAGCCTGCCACCATAGAATCACCAGCCCCTACGGTGCTCACCACGTTTTCACATTTAGGTGGTTGAGCTTGAATAACAGCTTGATCACTCAGCCATAAAGAACCGTCTGCCCCCATCGAAATAATAACGTTAGCAATGCCTTCTGCTTTAAGTTTTTTAGCCGCCGCAATAATTTCATCAAGAGAATTTAACGGATGACCAATCCACGCTTCCAATTCGCGATGATTTGGTTTTACCAACCAAGGATGGGCTTTCAAACCTGCTGTGAGTGCCGCATTACTGCTATCTAATACGACTTTCACACCAGCTTGATGCAACTGCTTAAGCCAATCCGCGAACAATTCAGGACTCACACCTCTCGGTAAACTGCCACATACCGCAACGATGTCAAAGTTTTGGCAATACGCTAATGAATCTGCTGTAAATTGCTGCCAAGCTTCTGGGGTGATTTGATAACCTAAGAAATTTAGGTCCGTCACATCGGCTTCGGTTTCCGTAATTTTTACATTAATACGGGTTTTGCCTGCAACACGATGGAATTTGTCTTCTAAGCCTTGTTTTTTAAATAGGGTTTCGAAATCACCCACGTTGTCTTCCCCTAAGAAGCCACCAACCGCCACCTCTACGCCCAAATCTTTTAATACTTTAGCGACATTAATGCCTTTTCCGGCAGGGAAAAGACCAAGGGTTTCAACAGTATTCACTTCGCCGATTTCAATACGCGGCAAACGCCCGACTAAGTCGTAAGCGGCATTTAAGGTAATTGTTGCTACTTTTGCCATCACTTACTCCTTACCTTCACCTAAACCGCTTTCAATGACTGCACCAATACCGTCAATCGCTTGTTGAGCTTCTTCGCCGCTCGCTACAAAACGTAAGCGATGACCTTTCACGACACCGAGCGCCACAATTTTCATCAGACTTTTTGCGCTGACTAATTGGCTATCACGATCTAAGTTTTGTACCGCAACAGACGCATTGTATTTTTTCACTTCATTAACCAGTACCGCACTTGGACGAGCATGTAAACCGTGTTCATTACGAATCATAAATACGGCTTCAATGGCATCTGCTGGTAAACCTGTTTTGTCTTCGTGAATTTGTGGTGCGTGCTCACTGCTCACTTCAATGGTATCTGGTTCAGCCGGTGGTACGGCAGATACGCTTTCGCCAAGCCCACTCGCAATAATCTTACCTAAGGCTTCAATAGCTTGTTTCGCATCATCACCTTCCGCAACAAAACGTAAGCGATGACCTTGAGTGACACCTAATGCCACAATTTTCATTAAACTTTTCGCACTAACTGGTGCGGTTTCTCGAGTAAGATTTTGTACCGTAATCTTGGATGTGAATTTTTTCACTTCATTGACGAGCACCGCACTTGGGCGAGCGTGCAAGCCATGTTCATTACGAACAGTAAAGGTACCAATCACTGCACCCGTAGCGATTTGACCTTCAGATTGAGCAGCTGCTGCAACTGGCACTTTACCACCATTAAGTGCGGTCAAAATTTGCTGCGTATTACCACTTAATAAAATATTTTGGACTTCATCATCCAATAAACGCGCTAATGTCTCATTGATTTGGTCACTGACAGCCGAAATCGTCAACACGCCTTTCACCGCTTTGCCATTATGATTAAAAATGGTTTTCGCACGACTGAATGCCAACGCATTTTTCACGTTACCTGATACGGCATCTGTAACCCATAAACCTTTACCTAGTGGCAGAGCAGAATTGGATACCACTTCAGAAACAAAGCTATTTTCAACCGCACTTTGCTGTTGTAATTTACCTGCATTGATGGCGGTAAGGGTGAGCAAACTTTGCGTTTCAATATCTAAACTTAATGTTTCTTCAGTAATGCTAAAAGAATCGCTTTCACCTAACAAAATCGCACGGAATTTTTCAACATCGGTTAATGTCGCTAATTGTGCCGCGGTCTCTTCATCACCTAAAACATGCGTTAATTGACGAAGTAAAGCCAGATGCTCATCAGAACGGGCAGCAATACCAATCACAACATAAGCAACATTGCCTTCTCCCCACTCAATACCTTGTGGAAATTGGAAAACTTGCACACCGGTTTTTTTCACCATTGAACGGGTTTCTAATGTACCGTGTGGAATTGCAATCCCATTGCCTAAAAAAGTGGAGGTTTGTTGTTCACGTCCAAGCATACCTTGCAAATAGCCTTGTTCAACATTGCCGGCTTGCTCTAACGCGCTTGCAGCCATTTCAATTGCTTGCAGCTTATTTGTTGCCGTAGCATTTAAATGAATGTTGCTTTCCGAAAGTTCTAACATTCTTGCTCCTTCACATTGATGATTTAAAAAAAGAAAAGCTGCTGATAAGATCACTCATCAACAGCTCAAATTGATTATTGGCCGGTACAGGCTTTGAGTAGCATTTCGCTACCTTGGGAAATGTAGGCGTCATTTTCACCGCGCTCTTTGCCTTTTTGCAAATCACGCATTGCATCGTAGATCCCTTGCGTCACACTTGGCGAATCCACTTTTTGCCAACAATTTGCACTTAAACGGCTGAAGTTAGTTTGTAATGCTTCTGCATGTAACACACCGCTATAGTAAGCATACACATCAGAATCATGACCACCTGTGTAGAGTTTATCTTGAATTTGCTTGATTGGCACCACAATACGACCGAGATACCAGTCATTCGCACCACTTGCAAAATTATCCACAAAGAAATTTTTTGTTACACGATCTTTATAGGTTGCCACAGTGGCTTCATAAGCTGCCGCATAAGATTTTTGGTCGATTTTATCTTTATCTAAATCAATGACCTTTTTGTCTTTACCCATAAACGGAATGTAAGAGGTCATATCTGAAATCGAAGAACAACCTGCAAGCATTACTGCCACAAAGAATACCGAGATTTTTTTAAACATTAAATTTTCCTTATTTATAGGCGGTTAAAACCGCCGTTAATTATACTTAGAATAGGGGATTAAGCAAGGAAACGCCTAGCACTACGCTGATTCTTTGCTCACGCCGTTGTCTTTGACAATCGAAACTAAAATTTGATCAATTTTGAAGTTTTCGGTATCAATCACTTCAAATTTATACTTATCGTATAACACAAAATCGGTTTTTTTCGGGATTTTGCGTAGCATATACATCATAAAACCACTGATGGTTTCATAGTTTTCTTCATCTGGGAAAGATTCAATATCTAAAGCACGCATCACATCTTCAAGTGGCGTTGCACCATCAATCAACCAAGAGTTTTCATCACGGCTGACGATTTGCTCTTCTTCGTTAGAAACCAATTCGCCCATCACAATACTCATCACATCGTTCAAGGTAATTAAGCCCATCACAAGTGCATATTCATTGACGATAATGGCAAAATCTTCACCCGTGGATTTAAATAACTCCAATACTTCGTATAACGACAACGTATCAGGAATAAATAATGCTTTACGCAATAAACGGCTATCCGTTAAATCCACTACTTCTTGTTGAAGATAGAGTGTTAATAAGGTATGTGATTCCACATAACCTAAAATCTTATCCAAACCATTATCACAGATCACTAATTTAGAATGAGAGTCTGCCGATAAGGTATTCAACACCTCCTGACGACTAAAAGTGCGGTCTAAAAACACGATATTTTCACGTGTTGTCATGGTTGAAGACACGGTGCGTTCTTGCATTTCAAAAATATTTTCAATCAGATAATGCTCTTGTGTTTTTAACACCCCCGCTTCGGCTCCCGCTTCTACGATCGCCACAATGTCTTCTGGCGTCATGTTATCTTCACGTTTAGTAGGTACACCCATTAAATGGAAGAAGATATTAGAAAGACCATCAAAAAACCATACAATAGGTTTTAAGAAGAAAATAAAGGCTTGCATAATGCCAATAGTCCGTAACGCAACACCTTCAGGATTAATTAATGCAAGACGTTTCGGAATTAAATCGGCTAATAAAACAAATGTTATGGTTACCATGAAAAAGGCAATCCAAGAGGAGGCAGGTTCAACCCATTCTGCCTTGGTGTACTCATGTAAAAAACTCTGTAAGTGAAGACTAATCGTTGCTTCACCAATCACCCCACCAAGTACGGCAACCATATTGAGTCCAATTTGGACCACCGTAATAAAGCGTCCTGGCTGCTCCTGTAATTTTAAGACTTTTTCCGCTTGGATATTGCCTTCATTGGCCAATGTTTGTAATTTAATGCGTCTTGCACCCGCGAGAGAAATCTCAGCCGATGATAAGATTGCACTGACAATAATTAATACGATTAAAATAAAAATCGCTGCAGATAAACTCATAATGTTCTCTTTATTGGTTTTAAAGTGCGGTCAATTTACCGCTGGTTTTTAGGTTAGAAATGTTATTATTAAATTGTTAGGGCGTTCTATGACGCCCCATTTGAGATACGCTAATTTTCGCTGTCGAACCAGCCGCGTACAAATTGTACTGAAAGGAAAAGGGTAACGAATAGGAATGCATAGAATACCCAAGATAAAATTGGATGGCTTGGTGTGATATCGCCGCTGATTTCCTTCACCGAAACCGCATTACGATACTCATCAAACATCGTCATACGCCAACCATAATACTTGATTTGTACTAATTTGTTTTCATTACCCAAGGCTTGAACTTGAGCCTGTAAGTTCGCTGAACCAAATTTGAAATAGAATGGGAAACCCCAACGGGTATCTTCATTACGATACACCATGATTTTGCCATCGTCATTTTGTGTATTAATAAAATACACATCACGCGTTGGACCATCTGCCGGATTCGATTTTGTAATCGGGCCATCTTTATCCACACGTTTCACTTCCACACCCGTTACTCGCGTCACATCATAATGTGGGAATACGTAGTCCACCACGGCGAACATAAAGCCGTGGAAAACAAAGACTACTAAAAATAAAAAGTACTTAAAAAACTTACGCATAACACTCTCTCATTTAAATCGACGATTTATTGTACATTAATTTTAAATAAACGCTCGAAGTTTTGTGTACTAATTTGCGCAAATTCTTCTACTGATAGCCCTTTTAACGCTGCCACATACTCACACACCTCACGCGTATAAGCAGGCTGGTTCTCTTTACCACGATAAGGCACGGGTGCTAAATAAGGCGAATCGGTTTCAACCAACAGGCGATCAGCCGGTACATAACGAATGGCTTCACGAATACTTTCCGCATTTTTAAAGGTAATAATGCCCGAACAAGAGATGTAAAAACCTAAATCAAGTGCCTTTTTCGCAAAATCCAAGGTTTCTGTAAAACAATGAATTAATCCACCGCACTTTTCTGCATGGTGCTCACGCAACATGGCAATGGTATCTTCTGGCGCTGAACGCGTATGAATAATTACGGGTTTATCCACTTCATTAGCAATTCTGATTTGATCGGCAAAAACCGTTTGCTGTAATGCCTTATTATCTGCACTGTAATAATAATCCAAACCAATTTCGCCAATTGCAATCACTTTTTTATCTTGGGATAAACATAATAAACGCTCGGCATCGTAAGGTTCTTCTTCAAGATCTAATGGATGCACGCCGCAAGCTAAAGACACATTCGGAAATTTTGCTAACTCAGGGTAAGCTTTTTCAAAACGGCTTAATGTTACGCCAATCGCCAATAAATGCTTCACATCTCGTGCATTGGCTTTAGCCACTACATCAGCAATATCTTTGTGTAAATTTTCATAATCCAATGCATCTAAATGGCAATGGGAATCTACGATAAACATAATTTATTTAGTCCTTAAATACGTCGGTAATTAACTTTGTCAAACCATCTAATAACATTAATTCTGTGTTAATGCCGTTGATAGTGAGTAAATCCGAGCGTACTTTTTGCATAATTTTATTTGCGGTTAATAACCCAAGCGCTGTTTGCTCGTCTGCAAATTGAGTTACACCTGTTTTAAGATCAAGTGTTTGCCAGCCATTTTGTATTTCGAGTTTGTATTTAATGGCATCGCTTAAAAACGCTAAAATCCAATCCACTTGCTGTACGGTGCGTTCTTTTTCAAAGAAAGGCAAAATTTCCAAAGGTGAACGACGACGATAAAACAGCCAAAATTGGCGTAGGAAATTCTTTCGTTGTTCAATTAATCCTTGCTGGAGAGTTTCCAATGCTAACAGTGGGCGCCCCAAATTCATCGCAAGTGCGGTCAATAATTCTGATGTTTCTGCCTGAAATTGAGAAGAAAGCCAATTTAGGGCTTCCGCTTCCGTTGGCAAAGGCACATTCCACACCTGGCAACGGCTGTAAATAGTCGCTAACAACGAAGAGGAAGGCTCTGTTTGCAACAAGAAATACGTATTCGGACGTGGCTCTTCCAAGGTTTTGAGCAATGCGTTAGCCGCTGCTTCCGTAAGACGTTCTGCATCTTGAATATATACTAATTTATTGCCGTTTTGTTGCGCGTGTTGGCTGACAACTTCATTAATCATCCGTACCTGATCAACTCCAATGTCTTTGCCTTCTTGAGAGGCTAAAACATGAAAATCAGGGTGACTGTGCGCTGCCATTAAATGGCAAGCATGACAATGACCACAAGGTGCATTATCTGGCGTTTGACACATAATGTGTTTTGTCAAAGCCTCAAACAAACCTTCAGCACCGAGACCTTGATCAGCTTTAATCAATAATGCATGATGCCCCAAACCTTCGCTAAAAGTTTGGCTAATTTTGTGATAAGTAGGTACTAACCAAGGATAAAGTTCGCTCATTTTGCTTGTGAAACCCACCAATTTTTGACCGCACTTTGAATGTCTGCTTGTACTTGTTCCAAAGGCTGACCCGCATTAATAATAGCGGCTTTCGGGTTGTTCTGCACCAATTCCAAATAACGTTGGCGGGTACGATGGAAGAAATCCAGTCCTTGTTGTTCAATGCGGTCTAATTCACCACGACCTCTAGCACGAGCAAGCCCTTCTGCAGGATCAATGTCTAAATACAGTACAAAATCAGGCTCAAAATCGCCTAATACCATATTTTTTAAATTCGCCATAAGCGTTTGGTCAAACTGACGCCCACCGCCTTGATAGGCTTGTGAAGACATATCATGTCGATCGCCAAGCACAATTTTACCTTCTGCCAATGCTGGCTTAATCACATTTTCTACCAATTGAATTCGCGCCGCATAAAGCATCAATAATTCTGCTTTATCCGTAACAGGTTCTTCTGTTTCATGTTTAATTAAATGGCGCAATTTTTCTGCTAATGGTGTACCACCCGGCTCACGAGTAAATACGATATCATTTACACCAAGGGATTTTAATGTATCTACCACCGTTTGCATGGCGGTACTTTTACCTGCACCTTCCAGCCCTTCAATTACGATAAATTTGCCTTGCATTAGTGGGCTCCTTTTTGTTGGCTACGATACCAACGCAAATATTCTTGCACTGCTTTATTATGCTCGTTCAGATTGCGGGTAAATTTATGGCCACCACTTCCATCAGCAACAAAATAATAAAAATCTGTTTTTGCTGGATGCGCCACAGCCTGTAAAGCACTTTCACTCACCATCGCAATTGGTGTCGGCGGTAGCCCCTCAATCATATAGGTATTGTACGGGGTCATCGTTTCCAAATCTTTTTTACGAATATTGCCGGTATAACTCTCACCCATTCCATAAATCACGGTTGGGTCAGTTTGTAGTTTCATATTGGCTTTTAAACGATTAATAAATACGGAAGCCACTTGTGGACGCTCCGCCGCAATACCCGTTTCTTTCTCCACAATAGAAGCCAAAATGAGCATCTGATAAGGATCCGCTAATGGAAGATTTTCATCACGTTCATTCCACGCTTTATCCAAAGCTTTTTGCAAGCGAGTAGCTGAACGTTTTAATAATTCAAGATCCGTCGAGTTAGGCGTGTAATTATAGGTATCGGGATACAACCACCCCTCCATGTTGTTCCATTCATAAACGGCTTTTGCAACGGCTGGAATATCCAATAACGCCATGATCTCTTTATCCGTTTTACCTTGCAAGGTTTGTTTTAAGTGCGGTGCGCTTTCAAGGTTTTTACGCCATTCCTTGAACGTTTTACCTTCAATAAACTTCACGCTAAATTGCGCTTCCTTGCCGGAATTGAGCATATCCAATAAATCTTGCAACGTTTTCACACCCGTTAAAGAATAAGTCCCCGCTTTCACTTTGTTGAGCTGCGGTTGTAATTTCAATAACCAAGGCAATAAATCGGCATGTTCAAGAATTTTTTCTTGCTCTAATAAAGCGGCGAGTTTACTGCCAGTAGTGCCTCGCTCAATTGTAAGCAATTGATCTTGCGTGACATTCACCGGCGTATGAACAAACTCAGTTAATTTTTGATAACCCCAAAAACCAACACCACCAAGAATTAGCAAGAGAATCAGTAAAAAGACAAAAAATTTTTTCATGCGTCACTCATTTTATAAAAACGACAAAAGGGGCAAAAATGCCCCCTTATTCTAACGGTTTCTGTTACTTATCGAAATATTGAATATCAGCATTTTTACGTAATGCTTTCACCCAGTCTTTGGTTGCATCTTGTAATTGGCTATTCACGATTTGTTCGTAAGCTTTTTGACGATAGGCATCTTCCGTTTTATCGCCATCACGACTACCGGTTACTTCAAGAATATGCCAACCAAATTCAGATTTAAACGGTGCAGAAATAGTGCCTTGTGGTGTGGTTTCAACCATTTTTGCAAATGGACCTACATAAGCTTCTGGGAAAGCATAGCCTAAGCTTCCGCCATTCGCACCTGATAAATAATCTTTAGAATATTTTAATGCCGCATCAGCAAATGTCATTTTGCCAGAAATAATCTCGCTACGAATACGTTCTAATTCTGCTTTAGCTTGTGCATCGTTCAGTAATGGGTTTAATTTTAATAAAATATGACGAACTTCATACTCTTTACCCATCACTTTTTGTGCGGTACCTTTTGCTTTCGCTTCATCGAGCATTTGTTTACCCAATGCATCCACTTGCTCACGAGTCACATCTACGCTGTTTTGAATGGCATGGTTACGCACACCCGCCATTAACATTTGACGAGAGATTTGTTGTTTAAATGCATTTAAGGAAATGCCTTGATAATCCAACGCATCTAAGAATTGACCATAAGTTAAACCATTTTTCGCTGCAATATCTTCTACGATACGGTTTACTTCCGCTTGGTTTACTTTTACGCCTGATTCTTTGATAGCCTTATCAGTCAGCATATCATCAATAATCTTATCTAATGCCGCACGTTGGCTACCTTTCTTACCCATCACGGCATTCACTTGGCTTTGTAAAATTGGTGTACCATTCACAGTCGCCACAACGCGTTCTTCTGCTTGAACTTGAGAAAAAGTAAACAGACCGATCATGGCAAATAAAAGAGATTTTAACATTGATTTTTTCATTTTAGTTGTCTTAAAAAATAATAGGATAATGCTCGTTAGATTATCAATTTTATCAAAGGTTCACAATAGGCTGATCGTTATTTAGGCAATAATGCCACTTCATAACAACCATCGTATTTTAATGTACGCACTTGAACTTGTTCATCACGGGAAGTCGGCACATTTTTACCCACATAATCTGCTCGAATTGGTAATTCACGATGTCCGCGATCCACTAAAATCACCAATTCAATTTTAGCAGCTCGACCAAAATCTGTTAATGCATCCATCGCGGCACGAATCGTTCTCCCGGTAAAGAGCACATCATCGATCAAAATAACTTCTTTCCCCTGAATATTCATATAACTTGAGGCACCGCTATACACAGGGGTTGGATTTTCAGGTTCAACGTACTCTAAGTCATCTCGGTAAAATGTGATATCCAATTCCATCATTGGAAGACTTACACCATTCAACTCTTCAATGCGACGTTGAATCAATTCGGCAATTTCAGCACCACGGCGTTTCACCCCAACTAAAATCACATTATCGAAATCTTGGTGCTTTTCAATAATTTCATGGGAAATACGTGAAATGGTACGTAAAAATCTGTCTGCATCAATAATGATTTTTTCCATTTTATCTCTCGCTTTATTTATATCGACTAAAGTGCGGTTAAAAAAACACTGATTTTTTGACCGCACTTTGACTGGAATATTAACCGAATTCTAGCTCTACCGCATTTTCGCCGAGCAAATTCACTAATTCTGTTAGAATCTCATCCGTTGGTGTAATCGACCATTGAATCCCTAAACGCAATAACGCACGGCCTTTTGCGCTTTGATAATATACGTTAATCGGTAAAGTACCGCCACTAACAGGTTCTAACATTTCTTTCAGTTTCTTAATAAAACTTGGGCTAATCTGTTCCTCAGACAAACTGATAGCCAAAGATTTTGCATAACGGGAACGCGCCTCATCTAAGGTCATCAAATCCCGTACCGACATTTTTAATCCGCCTGAAAAATCGTCAAAACTCACTTGGCCAGATACCACCACAACCGTATCTTTTTGCAGTTTTTCACCGAATTGGTCTAAGCTTTCACCGAATAGGGTTAAATCCAAACGTCCAGAACGGTCATCAATGGTTGCAATACCGATACGATTGCCTTTTTTCGTCGTCGCGAAGCGAGTTGATACTAGCAAACCAGCTGCCGTGCTAATTTGTCCACGGCGGTTTGGCGTGAGATCTTTTAATCGTGTAGAGCTATAATGAGAAAGCTCTTTTAAATAACGACTTACCGGATGACTGCTTAAATACAAACCAAGGGTTTCACGTTCGCCATCTAAAATTTGTTTTTCTGTGTAAGGTGGCGTGTGGGCGTAAGCATTTTCCACTTCTTCATGTGTTTCTGTTAGCACACCGAACATATCGGCTTGTCCCATGGCCTCATCTTTTGCATGCTGATCTGAAGCTTTGAGTGCATCTTCTAAATTCTTAGATAACGCCGCACGGTGTGGCCCTAACTTATCAAATGCGCCCGACATGATCAGGCTTTCAAAGGTACGACGGTTAATTTTCTTCAAATCAACGCGAGCACATAAATCAAATAAATCTCTGAAAATCCCACCTTCATTACGTGCGGTAATCAAGGCATCAATCGGACCTTCACCCACACCTTTAATGGCCCCGATGCCATAAACAATTTCACCATTTTCATTCACGCTGAAATGATGTTTTCCTACGTTAATATCCGGTGGGGTAACTTTTAAGCCCATACGTAAACATTCATCGTATAAGCCAACAATTTTATCCGTATTATCCATTTCCGAGGTCATTACTGCTGCCATAAACTCAGCAGGGAAATGGGTTTTCAGCCAAAGGGTTTGATAAGATACCAATGCGTAGGCGGCGGAGTGCGATTTATTAAAACCATAGCCGGCGAATTTTTCCACTAAGTCGAAAATCTTCATGGAAAGCTCGCCATCAACGCCATTTTTTTCAGCACCTTCTTTAAATACTGAGCGCTGTTTCGCCATTTCTTCTGGCTTTTTCTTACCCATCGCACGACGTAATAAGTCCGCACCGCCAAGAGTATAACCCGCTAACACCTGAGCAATTTGCATCACTTGCTCTTGATACAAAATAATACCGTAAGTTGGTTCTAAAATCGGTTTAAGGCTTTCATGTTGATAGTTTGCGTCAGGATAAGAGACTTCTTCTCGACCATGTTTACGGTCAATAAAGTTATCCACCATGCCCGATTGTAATGGACCAGGGCGGAATAATGCTACCAACGCGATAATATCTTCAAAACAGTCTGGTTGGAGACGTTTAATCAAATCTTTCATTCCACGCGATTCCAACTGGAATACTGCGGTCGTTTCAGATCGCTTCAACAACTCAAAAGATTCGGGATCATCTAATGGAATAGCTGCAATATCGACTAGCGGTTTACCTTCACGAACAAGGCGGGCATTGATCATATCTAGTGCCCATTTGATAATGGTGAGTGTACGCAAACCTAAGAAGTCAAACTTCACTAAGCCGGCATATTCCACATCATTTTTATCGAAGTGGGTAACAGGATGAAGCCCCTCATTGTCACAATAAAGTGGTGCAAAGTCTGTAATCAAAGAAGGGGAAATCACCACGCCACCCGCGTGTTTACCCGCATTTCGCGTGACACCCTCTAGCTTACGCGCCATATCAATCAAGGCTTTGACTTCTTCATCTGAATCATATGCTGTTTGTAGTTGCGGTTCAGCCTCAAAAGCCTTGGCTAAGGTCATACCTGGATCAGGTGGAATCATTTTCGAAATACGATCCACAAAGCCATAAGGATGGCCTAACACGCGACCTACATCTCGAATTACCGCTTTGGCCGCCATGGTACCGAAGGTAATAATTTGTGATACCGCACCGCGACCATAGGTTTCTGCCACATGATCGATAACGCGATCGCGTCCATCCATACAGAAATCCACGTCGAAATCGGGCATGGAAACACGTTCTGGGTTGAGAAAACGCTCAAAAAGAAGATCGAATTCAAGGGGATCCAAATCGGTAATTTTTAGTGCATAAGCCACCAATGAACCTGCACCAGAACCACGTCCAGGTCCTACTGGAATATCATTGTCTTTTGACCACTGAATAAACTCCATGACGATTAAGAAGTAACCCGGGAAACCCATTTGGTTAATCACATCGAGTTCGACTTGAAGACGCTCATCATATTCTGGTCGTCTTTCTGCCCGCACTTTTTCATCGGGGAATAAAAACGCCAACCGCTCTTCCAAACCTTCTTTGGCTTTCATCACCAAATAATCTTCCGTACTCAGATCGCCTGTTGGGAATTTTGGGAGGAAATATTCGCCCAAACGCAAAGTAACATTACAGCGTTGCGCAATTAATACCGTATTTTCAAGCGCAGAAGGAATGTCCGCAAATAAGTCGCACATCTCTTCTTCTGAACGGAAATATTGTTGTTCGGTATAACATTTTGGACGTTTTGGGTCGTCTAGGGTATAGCCATCATGAATAGCGACACGAATTTCGTGCGCCTCAAAATCATCAGGCTTAAGAAAGACAACATCATTCGTCGCCACAAGCGGTAAATCATGCGTATCAGCAAGCTTTAATGCGGCTTGACTATAACGCTCTTCATCCGGACGACCCGTTCTGGAAAGCGAAAGGTAAAAATGGTCCGGGAAAAATTCTTGATAAAAACTGACCGCACTTTCCGCTTCGGAAATATTTTCTTTAAGGAGTTTTTTCGCGATATCGCCTTGTGTGCCACCCGATAAAACAATTACACCCTCACGGTGTTCAATCAACCACTCCTGGTCAATATAAGGCAAGTCCACATAGCCGCGTTGATAAGCTTTTGAAAGCAGTAAAGTGATGTTTTTATAGCCTTCGTTGTTCTTAGCAAGAAGAGTGAGGGTAAATAATTCCTCACCGCATAGCTCGCTTTTAACATGAACATCTGCACCAATAATCGGTTTAATCCCCGAAGAAAGGGTTTCACCATAAAAACGCACTACACCACAGAAATTGGTAAAATCCGTTAATGCCAACGCAACCATATTGTTTGCAGCACACGCTTTGACCAATGGTTTCACTTTCGCAATTCCATCAATCATAGAAAAATCAGTGTGCGTACGAAGATGCACAAAACGTGGTTTGGCTGACATTCAAATTCCTTGTTAAGTAAAAGTGCGGTTAATTCTAACGGGATTTTGCAATTGGCTCAATAAAACAAAATGCGAGGCCAAACCCCGCATTTCCAACTTACATTTATGATTATTTTCTTGCCAATGGTGGCACAAAAGTTAAACCTAAATCCCAAGGTTGTTCAATCCAAGTATTTTGTGGAATATCAATCACATAATCATCCACTAACTCAGCACCTGCAGGTTTTGCGAATACTGTGACGAATTTTGCTTTTGGATACATTTCACGAATTGCACGAGCAGTGTTGCCGGTATCCACTAAATCGTCTACCACGATCATTCCTTCACCATCACCACTTGCACGGTGTAATACTTTTAATGCACCTTGTTCATCGTGATCATAACTCGCAATACACACGGTTTCCACGAAACGAATATTTAATTCGCGAGCAAGTACCGCTGCTGGGAATAAACCACCACGGCTTACTGCGATAATACCTTTCCACTGAGTGGCAGGAAGTAAACGTTCCGCTAATTTGCGGGCATGCATTTGGAACATATCCCAAGTCACAACATATTTTTCGCTCATAACAAATACCTTAAACTTTGTCGCTAAATAAAAAAATTGCGGAATTTTAACCTGAAATGGCGTTTTATGCTATGATTTCCGTAAAAATTTTAATGAAAAAAGGAGTTCATTATGTCAGAAATTACCACATTACAACCGCAATTACTTTGGAAATGGTTTGATCAAATTTGTGCGATTCCGCATCCTTCACATCATGAAGATGCACTCGCCACTTTTATTGTCAACTGGGCGAAAGAAAAACAATTCTTTGCAGAACGTGATGAAGCCGGCAATGTATTAATTCGTAAACCGGCTACAGCCGGGATGGAAAACAGCCAACCTGTTGTCTTACAGGCACATTTAGATATGGTGCCACAAGCCAATGAAGGCAATCCGCATAATTTTACCCAAGACCCTATTCGCCCTTATATCGACGGTGATTGGGTAAAAGCAAAAGGTACGACACTTGGCGCGGATAACGGTATTGGTTTAGCCTCGACCTTAGCGGTATTAGAAAGTACCGATATTGCACACCCACCACTTGAAGTGTTACTCACCATGACTGAAGAAACCGGCATGGATGGTGCCGTACACCTTCGTCGTAACTGGTTAAAATCAGAAATCTTAATTAATACCGATACCGAAGAAATCGGTGAAATCTATATTGGTTGTGCTGGTGGGGTAAATGCTAATGTTGAGTTACCTGTTCACCGTGAAAACAATCCATTTACCCATAGTTTGCAAATTAATTTAAAAGGTTTACGTGGTGGTCATTCAGGCTGCGATATTCACACCACACGCGCAAACGCAATTAAAGTTTTATCGCGCTTATTAGCAAAACTCTCACAAAATCAACCGCACTTTGCTCTAGCAGAAATTCGTGGCGGTTCAATTCGTAATGCGATTCCACGTGAAGCGGCTGCAACCATTTGCTTCAATCATGATGTAGAAAGCGTGAAAAGTGCGGTCAAAAATTTTGAAGTTTTATTGAAAGAAGAGCTTGCTATCGCCGAGCCAAACTTAACTTTAACCGCTGAGCAAGTTGAAAATCCACAACAAACCTTCACGCTTGAAACCACCAAAAAAGTGATTAATTTGCTGAACGTATTACCAAATGGCGTAATCCGCAACAGTGATGTCATCAAAAATGTCGTGGAAAGCTCATTGAGCATTGGTGTATTAAAAACTCTTGAAGACAAAATCAAAGGTACAATTCTTATTCGTTCGCTTATTGAAAGTGGTAAAGAGTATGTAGAAGAAACCTTAACTTCACTCGCTGAACTCACTGGTGCAACGGTTGAATTCTCAGGTTCTTACCCTGGTTGGAAACCGGTAAACGACACGGCAATTTTAGCCTTAATGAAAAAACATTATGCAGAAGTACTTGGCAAAGAGCCTGAGATTAAAGTCATTCACGCAGGGCTTGAATGTGGCTTGTTGAAAGAACATTATCCGAATATTGAGATGATTTCTGTGGGGCCAACTATTCGCAATGCGCATTCGCCTGATGAAAAAGTCCAAATCTCAACAGTACAAACGTACTGGGAATTACTTACTAAAGTCTTAGCGGATATTAAATAATCTACAAATAAAAAGGGCTAAATATTACATTTAGCCCTTTATTTTTTTATCTTTTATAAACTACGTAATGCTTCGATACGTTTTTCAAGTGGAGGATGACTCATAAAGAGTTCGCTACGTTTGCCGTTAATCATAAAGGCATTAAGTGAACCTTCCATCTCTTGCGGCTCATGAATTTGTTGTAAACGTTGCAATGCTGCAATCATTTTTTCTTTACCAACAAGTTGTGCAGAACCTGCATCTGCGCGGTATTCACGATAGCGTGAGAACCACATCGCGATAATGCTCGCTAAAATACCAAATACAATTTCTAACACCATTGAAACTAAGAAGTAAATGCCTGAGCTGCGGCTTTCTTCATCACCATTACGGGAACTTGCCACCACATTGGCAATCACTCGAGATAAGAAAATCACAAAGGTATTCAATACGCCTTGTAATAAAGTCATCGTCACCATATCGCCGTTCGCGATGTGTGAGACCTCGTGAGCCAATACCGCCTCAGCCTCTTCTTCCGTCATGGAGTTTAGTAAACCCGTACTAATCGCCACTAAAGAATTATTTTTAGTCGCACCTGTAGCAAAAGCATTCGCATCATTAGAATGGTAAATCGCCACATCTGGCATTGGAATACCTGCTTGTTGCGCTTGACGACGTACAGTTTCTACTAACCAACGTTCCGCTTGATTACGCGGTTCAGTAATCACTTCTGCTCCCACAGAGCGCAATGCCATGGTTTTTGATAAAAATAACGAAATCAATGATCCGGCAAAACCGAAAAGCATTGCCATAATTAAAATGCCACCTGTACTATTTCCTGCAATACCAGTCACATTTAAAATAATCCCTAACACAAGCATCACAGCAAAGTTAGTGGCTAAAAATAAAAGGATTCGCATCATAATAAAGTTCCTCAATAAAATAGAAAGTAAACACTGCAATAATGGAGAATTTTTTGCAAAATTCAAGGTTAAACAAATAATTTATTGTAAATCTTCTAAGGTATTAAAATTTACAAATCGTCCTTCTTGTTCGTCAAATTGGACAGCAACCGCGCCATTTTTGTTCATAAATTGTAATAAACGACGTTCGCCTTCGTTTAAATAAGCGCGTAACTTCTCTTTAAGCTGAACGGACATTAAACAAAATGTCGGGTGTTCACGCTCTTTATCTTTTGCATAAGCCATTAAAGTGTGGTCATTTTTAACCGCACTTTTTAGTTTTTCTAATAAGTTTTGCGGAAAATACGGGCTATCACAAGGCACAAAAAGCACAAAATCCGTTTTAGCTTGTTCGAGTGCTGTCAACATACCACTCAATGGCCCCTGAAAATCAGGCAATTCATCTGAAAATACAGGAAAACCCCATTGTGCATATTCCGCATGGTGACGATTAGCATTGATAGAAATATCAACCACTTGAGGTTGTAAGCGTTCAATCACATGGCTAATTAATGGTTTATTTTGTAAAAGCTGCAAGCCTTTATCCGCCCCATTCATTCTCCGTGCTTTTCCACCCGCTAAAATAACCGCACTTATTGTGTATTCCATATTTTCTTATTGCCTTATTTGAAGTATGATCTAGCCTTATTTTTCTCCATTTAAAAGGAAATAGCAATGAAATGTAAGCGTTTAAATGAAGTATTGGAACTTTTACAACCTTATTGGTCTAAAGACCCAGATCTGAGCTTGTTACAAATTTTGCAAAAAATTGCTGATGAAGCAGGTTTTGATAAACCCGTAGCAGAATTATCTGATGAAGTGATTATTTATCATTTAAAAATGCACGGCACAGATAAACTTGAGCCAATCCCAGGCATCAAAAAAGATTATGAAGAAGATTTTAAAACCGCATTGTTAAAAGCGCGCGGAATTATTAAATAAGGAAAACAAATGAAAAAAGTTTTATTTTTACTCGGTGCTTTATTTTCATTTAACGCATTCGCAGCTAATCTAGAAGAAGGTAAACAATACGTTCAAGTGGGCCAAACCGCTTCGGCACAGCCTGAAGTGATTGAATTTTTCTCTTTCTACTGCCCGCATTGCTATGCCTTTGAAATGGAATACCACATTCCAAAACAAGTTGCAGAAAGCTTACCAAAAGGCACTGAATTTAAACAATATCACGTTAATTTCTTAGGTCGTCAATCTGAAAACCTCACTCGTGCATGGGCATTAGCGATGGCACTTGGTGCAGAAAGCAAGGTGAAAGCGCCTTTATTTGAAGCCGCACAGCAAGATAAATTAAGCTCAATGGACGATATTCGTAAAATCTTCATTGATAACGGCGTGACTGCTGAACAATTTGATAACAACATCAATAGCTTTGCTGTAAACGGTTTAGTGAACAAACAAGTGAATGCGGCTGAGCAGTTTAAAGTACATGGCGTACCTGATTTCTATGTCAATGGCAAATATCGTGTGAACCCTGAAGGCTTAAATTACGATGATTTCGTCAAAGATTATGTAGAAACCGTGAAAGGTTTATTGCAAAAATAAAAAAAAATTGGTTTAATGCCTGCCGTTTTTAAATATAAAGAAGAGAGATGATTATGGCTGCTAGTTTCAGTGTTACTCGTCGTTTTTTTGACGACAAAAACTACCCACGCGGATTTTCCCGTCATGGTGATTATACAATCAAAGAATCCCAAGTATTAGAGCAATATGGTCAAGCGTTTAAAGCATTAGATTCAGGCGAGCGCAAGCCGGCGACAAAAGAAGAAAAAGAATTTGTTGCTTTTTGCCGTGGTGAACGTGCACCGGAAACTTTCTTCGAAAAAACCTGGAATAAATATCGTACTCGCATTAACACAACAAAACGTGTTTACACCTTATCAGGTGATGTGAGCGAAGCGGCTTCTAGCGGCGAAGATTATTCTGGCGAATAATACATTTTAAAAGGCAGGCAGAAGCTTGCCTTTTACTTTTTTACTCAATCCCCATGCTTGCCAAGGGCTGTGGGATATTTATCATTCAAACGTAAACATCAATGCAACTACCCATTTCCCAATATACCGAACTCCTGCAAAAAAAGATTGAAAAACTGACCGCACTTTTGCAGCCCTTTAACGCCCCAGAAATAGCCGTGTTTGATTCGCCAACTAGCCATTATCGGATGCGTGCAGAATTTCGTATTTGGCATGATAAAGGCGATTTTTATCACATCATGTTTGATCAAAGCACCTTGCAGCGTTATCGAGTGGATGAGTTCCCGATTGCCAGCGAACTGATCAATCGCATGATAAAAGCCTTACTACCGT
This sequence comes from Parahaemophilus parainfluenzae, assembly GCA_018366115.1. Lineage (GTDB taxonomy): Bacteria > Pseudomonadota > Gammaproteobacteria > Enterobacterales > Pasteurellaceae > Haemophilus_D > Haemophilus_D parainfluenzae_AB. The sequence continues at coordinate 86,211 of JAGZIS010000005.1, forward strand.
TGTTAAAAACTCAGGAAGTACTTCATAAAAAACTGTTTCAAATTGATTATTTGAGCACGCTTAGCAATAAGATTATTGTAAGCCTGCTTTACCACAAGCAACTTACGGAAGAATGGCAAAGCGCTGCTATACGCTTAAAAGAAGAATTACAACAACTTGGTTTTGATGTGCAGCTGATTGGTCGTGCAAGTAAACAAAAAATCTGTTTAGCGCAGGATTTTGTCGATGAAGTATTACCGGTGAAAGGGCGTAATTATGTTTATCGCCAAGTGGAAAACAGCTTTACCCAGCCTAATGCAGCTGTAAATTGCAAGATGTTGGAATGGGCGATTGATTGCACTCAAGGTTCTCAAGGGGATTTATTAGAGCTGTACTGCGGTAACGGCAATTTCTCTATCGCCCTTGCACAAAACTTCCGTAAAGTGCTTGCTACCGAAATCGCCAAGCCATCCGTGGCTGCCGCACAATTTAATATTGCGGAAAATGGTATAGATAATCTGCAGATTATTCGTATGTCCGCAGAAGAATTTACCCAAGCCATGAATGGCGTACGTGAGTTTAATCGCTTAAAAAGCATTGATTTAAAAGCCTATCAATGCAATACGATTTTTGTTGACCCACCACGAGCAGGGCTTGACCCTGACACGGTAAAGCTGGTGCAGAATTACGATCGTATTTTGTATATTTCCTGCAATCCACATACCCTTTGTGAGAATTTGCAAACCCTAAGCCAAACCCACCGAATTGAAAAAGCGGCGTTGTTTGATCAATTTCCTTACACAGATCATATGGAAAGCGGCGTATGGCTGGTGAGAAAATAAAAATTCAACTGCTTGCCGAAGCGGGAACATTGTCAGAATTGACCGCACTTTGTTCCCCTCTTGGTATCGAGCATTGTACTGAAAGTCTGCTTGCATTGGTGCGAACTGAAACCCATCTTGCCTTGCGTAAACTAGATGAGCCTAAATTGGGCGATGTGTTTGTGGATTTTGTTGCCGGTGCGATGGCTCATCGTCGTAAATTCGGTGGTGGACGTGGCGAAGCTGTTGCCAAAGCTGTAGGCATTAAGGGCACAGAATTGCCGAGCGTAATTGATGCCACAGCAGGACTTGGTCGAGATGCCTTTGTTTTAGCTTCTATCGGTTGCCAAGTACGCTTAGTAGAACGCCATCCCGTGGTGTATTTATTATTACAGGATGGGCTCAACCGAGCCTATCAAGATGCAGAAATAGGCGAAATGATGCAACAAAATATGCGTTTACTAGATGTTCATCATATTGCCGAACTTAATCCACAAATCGATAGTGCCGATGTGGTGTATTTGGATCCAATGTATCCACATAAACAAAAATCCGCCCTAGTTAAAAAAGAAATGCGTGTATTCCAATATTTAGTTGGTGCCGATTTGGATGCCGATGAGCTCTTGACACCTGCGTTACAATTAGCCCGTAAACGCGTGGTGGTAAAACGTCCTGATTATGCGGAATTTTTAGCGCAAAAAGCGCCCCATGTCAGTCGTGAAACTAAAAATCACCGCTTTGATATTTATATGGGAGAAGCACAATGCTAAAAGAAAGTGCAGTTGTGATGAGCTATGATGCAGAAACGGGTCTTGCTAAAGTGAAATGTCAATCACAAAGCGCCTGTGGAGCTTGTTCAGCTAGAGAAGCCTGTGGAACAGCTTCCCTTTCTGAGCTTAACGGAAAACGAGGCGAACATATCTTCACATTAGAAACCATCACGCCACTGCGCACAGGCCAAATGGTAGAAATCGGTCTAGAAGAAAAATCCATGCTTTTCTCCGCACTGTTAATGTATATCGTGCCACTTTTCACGCTATTAGTTGCAACATTACTTTCTAGCTATATCAGTGAAAATGAGCTCATCCGTGCAATTTTAATCTTTATTTTGACCGCACTTTCCTTTGTCATGGTTAAACGATATACCCACAAACTCGGCCAACAAACGGAATTTCAGCCTGTTTTGTTGAGAGTGTTGTCTTAACCAAGTTTTTAATAAAGCATAGTCGAAAAGCCATATATTTTACGCTATGATACCAAACATCTTATAAACTAATTTTTTACCTAAGGATGTATAAATGGCAAATATTTCACAGAAAAAAAGGGGGGAAATGCTCTCTTTTTTGCAATCACTTAAGCAAACTCATTCTGATGATGCTTCGATTATTGCGTTCAATGAGATTGAAAATGCTCTGTTAAATAAAAAATACGGTTTAGTCTGGGAAGAACATTCCGAGCATGTGGATGAAATGCTACAAGAGCATATTCCTGTTTTTATTGAAGATACGACACGTAAAATCACGACTTCCGATTGTCCAGCGATTGTCCAGCGATTGTCCAGCAAGATTATGAAAAATTTAATTTCCTAATTGAAGGGGATAATCTCCATTCTTTAAAACTTCTTGAAAAAACCCACCGAAACAAAATTGATGTTATCTACATCGACCCTCCCTACAACACCGGCAACAAAGATTTTATCTATGATGACCATTACATAGATAAAAACGATGGCTACGCTCATTCTAAATGGCTTTCTTTTATGAGCAAGCGATTGGAGATTGCTCGAAATTTATTGAGTAAAAGTGGCGTTATTTTTATTTCAATTGATGAAAATGAATTTGCTCAATTAAAGTTATTATGTGATTCAATTTTTGGCGAAAATAACTTTGTTGGGACAATGATATGGAGAAAGAAATCAGGAGGTGGACAAACAGATGAGTTTTTCGTAACTGAACATGAATATATATTTGGATATAGAAAATCATCTCAATTCATTTGGAATGATAAACATGAGAAAATTGACCAGAATGAATATAAATATACATATTCTGATGGTTCACTATATAAAATTATTAAATTAGAAAAATGGGGAAGCTCATCACATAAAGAAGACAGACCAACCATGTATTTCCCAATTAAAGATCCTGATGGAAATGATCTGTATCCTATTGCACCAGACAAAAAAGATGGTAGATGGAGAGTTGGAAAAGAAAGATTATATAACTTAGTTAAAAACAAACATATCCATTGGATAAAAGATAAAAAAGAGAATCGATGGGTTCCATATGAAATGAGCTTTTATAATGAAAATCAAATAAAAATATTAAAAAGTAGAAGTATTTTATATGACTTAGCTGAGACTGGCACTGCTACAAAACTCCTTACAAAAATATTCAATGAAAAAGATATTTTTTCTAACCCCAAGCCTATTGAGTTAATAAAATACTTACTTGAACATACAAAAAGCGAAACAGTCCTAGACTTCTTCGCCGGCTCCGGCACCACAGGACATGCTGTTGCTCAACTAAATAAAGAAGATGGTGGAAACAGGCAGTATATTCTCTGTACCAATAATGAAAATAATATTTGTGAAGAAGTCACTTATCAGCGCTTGAAAAACATCCAAACAGATTTACCGCATAATCTGAAATATTTTAAAACTGACTTTATTAAAAAGTTTGATGAAAACAACCGCACTTTAAAAGCACAACTGATGGATTACATCAAGGAGCTTATTGAGTTGGAATATATGTGTGAAATTGATGGCGAGCATAATATTCTCGTTAAAAATGAATCAGAATTAGATGCTGTAGTGAATGAGAGCTTACCAATAAAAGCGAGACTTTTTATTGCGCCTTATGTACTACTTTCTCGTGCACAAAATGCGCTAGTCGCTAAAAAGCAAGCAACACTAATTGAAATTCCTGAATATTATTTTAGACATGAACTTATTGAGGCGGGTGAACTATGATCAACCTTCAATTAAAAGATTTCCAACAACAAACGGTTGATTTTCTATTAGAAAAAACCACAGAACAACATAAACAACAGCAACAAATTATTGTGAAGAGTCCTACTGGAAGCGGTAAGACTATTATTCTAATTAGTTACATTGAAAACTATTTACTCAACTATCCTAATACTATTTTTTGCTGGTTTACTGTAGGTAAAGGCGATTTAGAAGAACAGTCAAAGGAAAAAATGGAGCGATTTTCTCCTACGCTCCCAACCGGTAATATTACTGATGTACTCAATCAAGGTTTTGAGTGTGGTACAACTTATTTTATCAACTGGGAAACCATTACGAAAAAAGGCAATTTAGCCTTAAAAGATAGTGAACGTAAAAATATCAAGCAACATATTGCTGATGCACATCGTAATAACAAACAATTCATTGTGATTATTGATGAGGAACATCTTAATAATACCGCAAAAGCCAATGATATTATTGATGCCATCAATGCCCATTATGAAATTCGCGTTTCTGCCACACCGGCACAAAATAAAAAGGCTGTCTTCTATGAAATTGATGAAGTGGATGTGATTAATGAAGGATTAATTACACGAGCCATGTATATCAATAAAGATCTCAATGCAGAAACCGTGGAAAATATTCAAACGGAGACAACTCTTTTATTAAAGAAAGCCAATGAAATCAGAAAAGAAATTGCCACAGCATATTTGCAGGAAAACGAAGATATTCGTCCTTTAGTGCTGATTCAATTCCCAAATCTTAATGATGAATTAATCGAATTTGTGGAGAAACAATTGGCTGATATGGGCTATACCTATGAAAACAAACTAGTCGCTAAATGGATGAGCGAGGAAAACACGCAAGATAAACAACGCAAATCCAAAAAGCTAGGCAAAATTAATGTGGGTGAAATTCATTCCAAGGACAGTGTTACCCACAATAACGCAGAACCTGTATTCCTGTTATTTAAACAAGCCCTTGCCACGGGTTGGGATTGTCCTCGAGCCAAAGTATTGGTGAAACTGCGTGAAAATATGTCCGAAACCTTTGAAATTCAAACTCTTGGACGCTTGCGTCGCATGCCAAATGCAAAACATTATGGCAGAGATATTCTTGACTGCTCTTATCTTTATACCTTTGATGAAGACTACAAAAATGAAGTCACTGGTAATCATCTAGGTGCAGAATACAAACGCGTTGTACTCAAAGAGGCAGCTAGAACCATTGAGCTAAAAAAAGAACTCCGTGATAAAGATTCGGACTTTGGTAATGAAAGCGCGGTCAGAAAACAGCTTTTTTCTTTCATTAAAGAAAAATACAAACTTACAGATAATTGCGAAGAAAATAAACTACGCTTTCAAAATCAAGGTTTAAAATTACATGCCTACCTTGAAGCGCATTATTTAGAGGGGCGATTTGAAACTCTTAAGAAAATTCAAGAAGAAGCAGCACTCTATCAAGGAAAAAGCATGCAATATAAGGTAGATACTCATGAGCATGGTTTATATCTCCGCCATCATATTGATAGTTTGAAAAAATATACAGGGCTCAGCTATGAGAAAACCCGTCAGCTACTCGAAATCTATTTTTTAAAAGATGCAGGAGAGGCAAAATTCAAACTACTCAATCTTCCTCTAAAAAACTTCTATGCTTTTATCATTAATAATGTAGATGAATTTAAAACGCTATTTATGGAATTTGCATCCTCCTCTACCAAAGATCAGCATTCTTTAGATTTTGGTGACTATAATCAAATTCGACTCGAAAAATTTTTTATTCCGATTGAGGAAATGTATCCCATTGACAGCCTAGCAAAAGAGAAAAAACTATTAGACCGCAATGTTTATCATGATTACAACTTTGCCATGATTGCCGGTACGTTGCGTTCCACCAGTGAACGCCTTTTTGAACGTAGCTGCGAGCAAAATTCCAATGTGAAATATGTGTATAAAAACGGTGATTCCGGACAAAATTATCTTTCTATTGTTTACACCACCCAATTTGGTAAACAACGCTTATTTTTCCCTGACTACATCGTACAAACTCAAGATGGCACGACGTGGTTGCTGGAAACCAAAGGTGGCGAGCAAGCCAACGGACAAGATAAAAATATCGACAAACATGCCAAAGTGAAATTTAATGCCCTACAAGATTTTTGCCAAAAACACGGCTACAAATTTGGTTTTATACGCGATAAAGACGGCGAACTTTATTTAAATAATACGGAATATGTTGATGATATGTCAGATGAACGCTGGCAGCCATTAGAACGCTACATATAGAAGAAAAGCCTACATTATGTAGGCTTCTCTTTTTTAATTTGCTTGTGATTTTTTAAGGTCAAATTTGTAAGAAACAAAACCATACAATGTCCAACCGATAAAGGTCACAATTGAACCATATAACATCGCTTGTTCACCCGCAGCATAAAGCGCATAGATACTATAGACTGAACCAATAAAGGCAACAAGAACAGTTTTTTTGTATTTTTGGTAAGGAACGTTTTCAGTTTTCAACAATACGGGAAGTGCAGCCATTGAGAGCAAGTATGGAATAACGTTTGTTACTACCGCTAGGTCAACCAGCACATTGAATTGTTTATTTAATGATGGGCTGATTGTCATTAATGATAGTAATGTTTGTAACGCAGTGATGGTTACCATACCAACGATTGGTGCATCTTTGCTAGTAACTTTTTTGAAGAATGCTGGGAAATAACCTTCTTCCGCTGAAGATTTGAATACTTGAGCAATAGTGAACTGCCAACCTAATAATGAACCGAAACAAGACATCACCATTAAGCCCATGATGACTTTACCGATTGTTTCATCAAACATATGAGCAAAGGCTAAACCGAACGGTGCTGTTGAATTAGCAAGTTCAAGGTTAGGAACAATACCTGCGATAACGTTAGTAGAAACGATATAAATTACCGCTGCACCTAAAGTACCACCAAGTACCGCGATTGGTACGTTTTTCTCTGGATTTTCAACCGCATCAGAGTTCGCACAAGCAGACTCTAACCCTAAGAATGCCCATAATGTCATTGAAATAGATACACCGATCGCTTCAAAAGTAGGCACGTTGTGTGGGTTCCAAGAATTTACATACATTGAACCATCAAACCATTTCCAACCGATGATTGAAATACCCACCACAGGAATAATTACACCCCAAATGGTGAATGAACTGATGTTACCCGTAATTCTTGCGCCACCGAAGTTAAGAACAGTCGCAAGCCAAAGAGTGAAGATCGTCCATAATGCGATAGAAAGTGGAGAAAGGGTTGCACCGAGGAACTCTGAACCATAACCTACAGCAGAAATCGCAATCGCAGTATTCGCAATAACTAACGACACACCATAAGTATAGTTCGCCATGAAGTTACCAGCTTTACCGAAAGAGTATTCGGCATAGCCACCCATACCACCAGATTTTCTACTAAACATACCGCATTGTGCGAATGCATAAGCTAAGGCTGTTGAACCAACTGCGGTTACAAGCCAAGAAACGATGGAAATAGTCCCAATTTCGGCTAATTTGGTCGGTAACATAATGATACCGGAACCCATCATATTAACCATGGTCAGAATGGTGAGTTGAACCACACCAATTTTATTACTTTTAGCACTCATAATTTATACTCCTACAAGTGCGGTCAAAAAATCAGATGTTTTTAACCGCACTTTTTTTGTTTGTGCTGAGAGGGTTATGAAGAAAAACCTCATAACCTCACTTTATTAATAGTCAGTTAAAACATAGCCATATGCACGAGTACGTCCATCAGGGTCTTTTTGTAAGTAAACCCCTTGGATTTCAGGTGCGAAGCCAGGTAGCGTGTTGATACCTTCTTCTAATGCAAGGAAGTATTTTTGTGCAGTTGAACTCCATCTTTCTCCTGGAACCACACATAATACACCTGGAGGATAAGGTAATGCACCTTCCGCAGCCACACGGCCAACAATGTCTGTTAATGGAACAAGTTCAACTTTGTTACGAACGAATTCAATATTCGCATCGTGTGGATTTAACGCATATTCCGGTAATGTTGCTTTGCGGAATAGGTCTTTTTGAAGTTGTTTTACATTGCGGCTTACATAAAGGTCATGCATTTCTTGGCATAATTGACGGATGGTATAGCCCTTGTAACGGTCTTCATTGTTTTTATACACAGTTGGCAATACATCTTTTAATAAAGAGTCTTGTTTAATGTGTTTTTCAAACAAGGCGATTTGAGCAACCAAAGTTTGCATTTTGGTGAGGGTTTCTGCCGGAGTGAGCAAGAATAAGATTGAGTTCAAGTCACATTTTTCCGGAATAATACCGTTTTCACGTAAGTAGTTTGCAAGAATGGTCGCTGGAATACCGAAGTCTTCATATTCACCATTTTCTAAGCTGATACCTGGAGTGGTAAGCAAGAATTTACATGGGTCAACGAAGTATTGTTCATCCGCATAGCCTTCAAATTTATGCCATGTATCAGTTGGGTGGAATTTGAAGAATTCGAGGTTGGTTGCGATTTCTTCTGTGTCATAATCTTGCCATTTTTTACCTTTCACTGTTGTAGGGATGAATGGACGGATTAAATCACAGTGATTCAATACTAATTTACGTGCTTCGATACCCACTTTCACACATTCATGCCATAAACGAAGACCTGCTTCACTACCTTGGATTTTCGCGTTCACATCTAATGTTGCAAACAATGGATAGAACGGACTGGTTGAAGCATGTAACATGAAGGCGTTATTGAAACGTTTATGATTTACATAACGATCTTGGCCTTTGATGTGTTTATCTTTTTTATGGATTTGTGAAGCTTGTGAGAAACCAGCTTGTTGTTTGTGAACAGATTGTGTCACTAAAATACCAGGGTCATTTTCATTTAATTCAAGCAATAATGGAGAGCAATCTTTCATCATTGGAATGAACTGTTCATAACCTACCCATGCAGAGTCGAATAAGATGTAATCACAAAGGTGACCGATTTTATCCACAACTTGGCGTGCGTTATAAATCGTACCGTCATAAGTACCTAATTGGATAACTGCTAAACGGAATGGACGTTTTTGGTTTAATTTTTCAGGTGCCACTTCTTTGATTAATGATTTTAAGTAATCTTCTTCAAAACAGTGACTATCAATACCACCGATGAAACCAAATGGGTTACGTGCAGTTTCCAAGTAAATTGGCGTTGCACCTGCTTGAATTAACGCACCGTGGTGGTTTGATTTGTGGTTGTTACGGTCAAATAATACTAAATCGCCTGGAGAAAGCACTGCGTTTAATGCTACTTTGTTTGCAGATGAAGTACCGTTTAATACGAAGTAGGTTTTATCTGCATTGAATACTTGAGCGGCATATTTTTGTGCATCACAAGCTGCACCTTCATGAATTAACAAGTCACCTAATTTGACGTCCGCATTACAAATATCAGAACGGAAAATATTTTCACCAAAGAAATCGTAAAGGAAACGACCTGCTGGGTGTTTACGGTAATATTGACCACCTTGATGTCCTGGACAGTCAAAAGCGATATTACCCATTTCCACATATTCACTTAACATTTTGAAGAATGGAGGTAACATTTTTTCTTCATAAAGTTTCGCTGCAGTTTCGATTTGACGGCTATAAAGTTTGATGTCATAACCGTTTAAATCTTGGATATGATAAATAGAATCATAGAATTTTGGATCCACTTGTTGTTCTTCTGTTTGAACAACGAATACTGGAACGCCGAATTTTGTTGCTTGAATTCGACCGAGGTATTCTCCTACATCACCTGAACTTAATACGATAGCCGCAACATCTGTAAAGTCTGTTTTGGCAATCTCAACTAATTCTCTATTTGTAGAGAAATATTGTTCAACTTTTGGACTATATGCAATTTTTAAGTTTGGCATAATAAACTCCTTTATTTATTTTTGACGTAAAGTTACCCTGCATTATTAATTTTAATAACGCAATAGATTTATTTAGAATAAAACAACCCTCTCTAGATTTTAATAACAAAAACTAAAGTAAGAATTTATTTATTTTAAATTAAATAAGATTAAGTTAATTTCACAAAATATTTTTTACCTGTCCTAGACAATGTAAAAATATTCAGAAATTAATCTGTGGAGACTCTCTAAACAGAGAGAACAACTCTGTTTAGAGAGCCGTGTTGGATGGTTTGTTTTGAGAAGCAAATACTGAATATGAGAAGCAAGAACGATGCGATGGCATCATAATATGACGTGTACGACGGATATGCGCCATCAAAGAACGACCTTTTATCGGATTAAACCGTAAAAGTCTCAATACTTTCGTATGGACGTATCTGTGTATATATGTACGAAGTAGCATAGAAAAATTTCCTCTTTCTATCTAAACTAACCTTAGTTGGGTATATTCTCTGCTTGTGTAAATATCATGTCAATAATATTTTTCAAAAAATGTGATCATTATCAAAAAATAAATTTAATTTTTCACATAAAAAATAAAATCACAAAAAGTATGGAAATAAATTATTCTTAAAATAGATGATTAATAAATGTACTCATTTATCGAGATCTTTACTAAGCTAAACTCGCTACCATGACTGCTTTAATCGTATGCATACGGTTTTCTGCTTGATCAAATGCAATATTCATCGGCGATTCAAACACCTCTTCAGTCACTTCAATGCCGTTCGCTAATTCAGGATACTTTTCAGCAATTTGGCGACCCACTTTGGTTTCGCTATTATGGAATGCAGGTAAACAGTGCATAAATTTTACTTTTGGATTGCCTGTACGCTTCATGAGTTCAGGCGTTACTTGATAAGGAAGCAATAACTTAATACGTTCTCTCCAAGCCTCTAATGGCTCCCCCATAGAGACCCAAACATCAGTATGCACAAAATCAACGCCGCTTACAGCTTTATCGATATCTTCCGTTACAGTAATCCGCGCACCGCTTTCTTTAGCAAAACCCTTACACATTTCAATAAAACTGGCTTCAGGTAATAGAGCCTTAGGGCCACAAATTCGCACATCCATCCCTAGTTTTGATCCAATTAGTAAAAGAGAATTCCCCATGTTATTGCGTGCGTCACCAATATACACATAACTTATTTGATGAAGTGGCTTGTCACAATGCTCAATCATCGTGAGAACATCCGCGAGCATTTGTGTAGGATGAAACTCATCCGTTAAACCATTAAACACCGGCACTCCAGCATAATCTGCAAGTTCTTGTACGGTACTTTGTTTAAAGCCTCGATACTCAATCGCATCATACATTCTTCCAAGTACTCGAGCTGTATCTTTCATGCTTTCTTTATGTCCAATTTGAGAAGAGTTTGGATCGATATAAGTCACTCGAGCACCTTGATCATAAGCTGCAACTTCAAAAGCACAACGAGTACGCGTTGATGTCTTTTCAAAAATAAGTGCGATATTTTTACCTTTAAGCTGAGGTTGCTCTGTTCCTGCATATTTAGCACGTTTCAAATCACGTGATAAATCTAACAAATAATTAATTTCGCGTTCTGAATGATGAACAAGACTCAATAGGTGTCTATTTTTAAGATTAAAAGCCATAGCGATCTCCTTATCGGATGCCATCAATAAATGCAGGCTACCTTACTATGAATGACTTAATTTCTAGTGGATTGGATAGCCTATTTTTGTCCCAAATGCGGAGTTTTGCAACAAAATTCAATCCTTTATTTTGTGATGCTCATCACACTTCATTCCAGAACTTTATATTGCGCTTTCTTTATATATAAAAGAGATTTAAAATCCCGTCGATTCTCACACAACAGGAGCACATATGATCAACAGAAGAGATTTCATCCAACTTGGCGCAAGCAGCATTTTAGCGTTAAGTGCGAGCCGTTTTGCTTTTGCGAAAAGCGACACACAAGTCGATTTACGTATCGTAGCAACGACCGATATTCACAGTTTTTTGACTGACTTCGATTACTACAAAGATGCACCTACTGAGAAATTCGGTTTTACCCGTGCAGCAAGCTTGATTCGTCAAGCACGTAAAGAGGTGAAAAACAGCGTTTTAGTTGATAACGGTGACTTAATCCAAGGTAACCCAATCGCTGACTATCAAGCGGCTAAAGGTTATAAAGAAGGCAAACCAAACCCTGCTGTAGATTGCTTAAATGCGATGCACTATGAAGTGGGCACATTAGGTAACCACGAATTTAACTATGGCTTAGACTATTTAGCCGATGCGATTAAACAAGCGAAATTCCCTATCATCAATGCCAACGTAGTGAAAGTTGGTACCGAAGAGCCCTATTTCACACCTTATGTGATTCAAACCAAAGAAGTGGTAGATAGCCAAGGTAAAAAGCACAAACTAAACATTGGTTATATCGGTTTTGTACCACCACAAATTATGGTGTGGGATAAAGCAAATTTACAAGGCAAAGTTGAAACGCGCGATATCGTAAAAACTGCACAAAAATATGTGCCAGAAATGAAACAAAAAGGCGCCGATATTATTGTGGCACTTGCGCACACTGGCCCATCAGATGAGCCATATCAAGAAGGTGCAGAAAACTCAGCATTCTACCTTGCTGATGTACCACACATTGACGCGATTGTTTTCGGTCACTCTCACCGTTTATTCCCAAACAAAGAGTTCGCCAAATCACCAAATGCAGATATTGCTAAAGGTACCGTAAAAGGCGTACCTGAAAGTATGGCAGGCTACTGGGCAAACAACATCAGCGTGATTGACTTAACCCTTGCTCAACACAACGGCAAATGGTTAGTGGCTGATGGTAAAGCGGTACTTCGTCCAATTTACGATGCAGAAAACAAAAAAGCGACCACAGAAAGTGATGCCGAATTGACCGCACTTTTAAAACCTGTGCATGAAGCCACCCGTGAATTTGTGGCACAGCCAATCGGTAAAGCGACCGATAACATGTATAGCTACTTAGCCCTAGTGCAAGATGACCCAACCATTCAAATTGTGAACCAAGCACAAAAGGCTTACGTTGAAAAAGTAGCACCAAGTGTTGCAGCAATGGCGGGCTTACCAATTTTAAGTGCAGGCGCACCATTTAAAGCAGGCGGACGCAAAAATGACCCAACAGGCTATACTGAAGTGAACAAAGGTGAATTAACGTTCCGTAACGCAGCAGACTTATACCTCTATCCAAACACATTAGTTGTGGTGAAAGCAACCGGTGAAGAACTGAAAGAGTGGTTAGAATGTAGCGCAGGTATGTTTAAACAAATCGATCCTACCAGCGACAAACCACAATCTTTACTTGATTGGGACGGTTTCCGTACTTATAACTACGATGTGATTGACGGCATAAATTATGAATTCGACCTGACTCAACCACCGCGTTATGACGGCGAATGTAAATTGATTAACCCGAACTCACACCGTGTAGTGAATTTAACTTACCAAGGTAAACCAGTTGATCCAAAAGCAGAATTCTTAATTGCGACTAACAACTATCGTGCTTACGGTAATAAATTCCCAGGCACTGGCGATGCGCACATTGTTTACGCTTCTCCTGATGAAAACCGCCAAATTCTTGCAGATTACATCAAAGCAGAAAGCGAAAAAAATGGCCATGTAAACCCTAGTGCGGATAAAAACTGGCGTTTTGCACCGATTAAAGGTAACGATAAATTAGATGTGCGTTTTGAAACCTCGCCAAGCGAACAAGCAGCGAAATTTATTCAAGACAATGCGCAATACCCAATGAAGAAAGTCGGCACCGATGAAGTGGGATTTGCGGTATATCAAATCGATTTATCGAAATAACAAAAAAGGGCGTGCTCAGCACGCCCTACTTACTTCAAAGTGCGGTCAATTTTGACCTTATTTTTCTTCTTTTGGAAGTCTGATTAAGGAAAAGATCAAGCCGCCCCAAATCACAAAAAGCGCCACAATCATCATTGTAATTGCAATACTTGTCATCTTTATTCTCCTTTTTCTTCAAGCTTGAAGTTATCTTCATTTTTCCATTTTAAACGAGAAAGAATGAATGAAACGACCACTAGCGAAATTGCCATACCCCAACCAAAGATATTTACAAACCAGCTTGGATAGCCTTCATAACCTTCTGTAAATACTTTCGCGCCTTCACTCAATAACATAAAGGCAAGAATACCAGTTGTGATGACAATACATAAACGCCATAGGAATCCCACTTTGAATGAAGAGCTTTGATTTAAGTGGTTGCCTAATAAGCCTAGTTTTTCATTTGCTACAATCACAATTAATGAAACAAATGCCACTGCTACAATACCGAAGTAGTTCACAAATTTATCGAATACATCAAGCATTGGTAAGCCGGTTGTTGTACCGAATAAAATCACCGAAACCACCATCATTGGTAAACCAACAACAAAGGTCGCTTTTGCTCGACGTAAACGGAGTTTATCTTGAATCGCTGAAATGATTACTTCAATAACAGAGATAAATGAGGTTAATGCCGCAAAGGTTAATGAACCGAAGAATAATACCCCTAACACTTCACCGAATGGTGCTTTGTTAATAATCGTTGGGAATGCAAAGAAGGCTAAACCAATACCACCTTTTGCCACTTCGCTCACTTCTACACCTTGCGCGGTTGCGATGAAACCTAATGCCGCAAATACACCGATACCAGCAAGTACTTCAAAACTTGAGTTCGCAAAACCAACAACTAAACCGCTACCAGTTAAATCAGAATCTTTTTTCAAGTACGATGCATACGTAATCATAATCCCGAAACAGATGGAAAGAGAGAAGAAGATTTGACCGTAAGCCGCAATCCACACGCTCGGATTAGAGAGTTTTGACCAGTCTGGTGTAAATAGTGCGTTTAAGCCTTTTTCTGCACCTGGTAAGAATAAAGAATAAACTACCAAGGCTACAAACATCACCACTAAAACAGGCATTAAGATATCTGAAGATTTAGAAATCCCTTTTTGAATACCTAAAGAAAGCACGCCTAACGCCACTAACCATACAGCAATTAATGGACCAGTTACCATGCCGACAAACTCAAAGCTCACACCATTGCTGATATCGCCCATTTTTAAGAATTCGTGTAGGAAGAAATCAATCGGTTGATCGCCCCAAGCAGAATTAAGTGAGAAATAGGTATAGCTTGCCGCCCAACCTAATACTACCGCGTAGTAAAGACCGATGATGACATTCACCATTACTTGCCACCAACCAAACACTTCAAAGTGTGGGTTAAAGCGACGATAAGAAAGCGGTGCACCACCACGATGGCGATGACCGATTGCGTAATCTAAGAAAAGCAATGGAATACCGGCGGTTAAAAGTGCAATAAGATAAGGGATAATAAATGCACCGCCACCGTTTTCATAAGTGGTATAAGGGAAACGCCAGATGTTTCCTAAGCCAACAGCGGATCCAATCGCCGCCATAATAAATGCTTTCCGACCAGAAAAGGTCTCACGCTTTGCGTTTGACTGCGTCATATTAAGTTCCTTTTGAATGAAGAAAGATTTCAATATAATGAATTCTAAAACCGAGTCAAGAATTTGATTTAAAGTACGGTTAAAAACAATGAATTTTTTTTAAAAATCACTGTCTAAAGGCCGAATTTAATCTCTATTAATAACCCAAAGGAAACATTTATGGATCTCAACAGCATTTTAAATCAAGTTTTAGATGTTGCTAAAAACTCTGCAAGTAAACTTGAAACAGGCAATCAAACTATCGACTCTCTCACCAAAGTAGGCGGTGGTGCAGCATTAGGCGGTCTTTTATCAATGATTTTAGGCCGTAGCGGCGGTGCAAGCTTAGCAAAATTAGGCTCACTTGCCGTTTTAGGTAACCTTGCTTACCAAGCGTACCAAAACTATCAAAAATCCCAACAAAGCAGCCAACCAAACATCTCAGAAAATGCGTTTGATGTATTAAACTCATCAAACCATGTTGATGCGGGTGAGTTGATTTTACGTACTATGATTGCTGCAGCGGCTGCAGATGGTGAAATCACTGAAGATGAAAAACAAACTATCGCAAATGAAGCAGGTAACAATCCTGAATTAGCGCAATGGCTTGAACAAGAAATCCAAAACCCAATTTCTATCAACGAGATTGCTCGTCTTGTAGGTAATGATACTGCACTTGCAAGCAATGTATATTTAGCAGCTCGTTTAGTAAGCAAAGATTTATCTCGCAAAGAAATTATTTTCTTAGCAGATTTAGCTCAAGCGTTAGGTTTAGATGATGCGCTTGTTGAACAATTAGAAAAACAAGCAGGCTTCTAATTTTGTGTAGAAAACATTATGTTTTCTGACCGCACTTCTTATCAAAAAACACGATAATCTTAGTTATCGTGTTTTTTTCATTTGTTTTTTCGCGAAAACCTAACCAAAGGCGAAAAATTCCGCTACAATGCTGAACTTCAATATTCATAAAATTATTTAATAATCATAAAAACGGGAAGCAACATGACAGGCGCACAACTCATTATCGAATGTTTAAAAGCGCACGGTGTAACCGATCTTTTCGGCTACCCAGGCGGGGCTATCATGCCAACCTACGATGCCATCTATGACTCAGGTCTTGACCATCTCCTTTGTCGTAATGAACAAGGTGCTGCAATAGCTGCGATTGGTTATGCGCGCTCTACAGGCAAAGTCGGCGTTTGTGTGGCAACCTCTGGCCCAGGTGCCACCAATTTAATTACCGGTTTAGGCGATGCCTTTGCTGATTCTGTGCCAATCGTAGCATTTACTGGCCAAGTAGCCGCACCACTTATCGGTACCGATGCTTTCCAAGAAGCCGATGTTTTAGGTTTATCTCTTGCTTGCACCAAGCATAGCTACATTGTGCAATCCATTGAAGAACTCCCCGAAATTATTGCCTCTGCTTTCCAAATTGCACAAAGTGGCAGACCAGGTCCAGTTCTCATCGATGTGCCTCGCAACATCCAAGTGAGCGATGTACCTGAACATATCAAACCTATTGTCAAACCAACCGTAAAACCAACCGCACTTTCAGAATTAAAATTATCTGAAGCAAAAGCATTATTGGCGCAAGCGAAAAAACCAGTGCTTTATGTGGGTGGTGGTGTAGGTATGGCAAAAGCCACACAAGCGGTCAAAAAATTCCTACAAATCACCAAAATGCCATCCGTTTCAACATTGAAAGGTTTAGGCTCAATTGACCCAACCGATCCCGTTTATATGGGCATGATTGGTATGCATGGCACAAGAGCAGCAAATATTGCCGTACAAGAATGTGATCTATTGTTAGTATGTGGCGCACGTTTTGATGATCGTGTGACCGGTAAATTAGACAGTTTTGCACCTCACGCGAAGGTCATTCATTGTGATATTGATGCGGCAGAAATCAACAAACTCCGTGTGGCAAATGTCGCCCTTCAAGGAGATTTAATTCAAGCTTTAGAGGCTTTAAGTATCCCTCTTGCAATTGACGATTGGCGAGCACACATTCAAGCATTGAAAGCCAAACTCGATTTCACTTATATCGACAATGCAGGCAACCGACCTATTGACCCTTGGTCGTTGCTCAACACGCTTTCTCAGCGTAAACCACAAAATGCGGTGATTTGTACCGATGTGGGCCAACATCAAATGTGGTCTGCGCAACATATGCGCCATTTCGCACCAGAAAACTATATTACCTCCGCGGGCTTCGGCACCATGGGATTTGGTTTACCTGCAGCAGTGGGTGCGAAAAAAGCACGCCCTCATGATGAAGTGATTTTAGTGACAGGTGATGGTTCATTGATGATGAACATTCAAGAATTAGGTTCAATCAAACGCGGCAAATTACCGGTAAAAATTTTGCTGTTAGATAACCAACGTCTTGGTATGGTGCGTCAATGGCAAGACCTTTTCTGGAACAAACGCCGTTCAGAAACCATTTTAGAAGATAACCCTGATTTCGTGATGCTGGCGAAAGCCTTTGATATTCCAGCTGAACGCATTGAGCGTGCTGATGAGGTGGATGAAGCACTTAATCGCTTATTAAATAGCGAAACCGCTTATTTACTACAAGTATGCATTCCTCCGGAGGAATGCGTATGGCCATTAGTCCCACCAGGTGCGTGTAATGCTGATATGTTGGAGGAAATTTAAGATGAATCAATATACTTTTGACTTGATTGCTCAACATCGCCCAGAGGTTTTAGAACGCATATTACGCGTTATTCGTTTACGTGGCTTTACTGTGACTAATATGGATATGGCATTGGTAGAAACTAAAGTTCAGATAAAAATCACTGTAAAATCTGACCGCACTTTTGATCTGTTGGTTAATCAGTTAGCAAAATTGCCGGATGTGCTGGAGATAAAATAATGAAAAATATACGTTTGTTATTGGAATTACTTATTACTTTCGTACTATTTGGATGCACTTCATTACAAGATAAAGAACTATCTTCTCAAAAAGAAGTAATACACTCTTTCTTTATAGCAGAAGACAACATTTATGCTATAGGGCAACTTAATAGTTATCACTTTGCCGGTTCAAAATATAGTGAAACTGGAGATTTAATTCGTATCTTACGATCACCTTATGTAAAAAACATATCATCTGTGAAAATTCATTCTATCGCTAAAAATGTTGAAAAAAACAAAGTGAAAGCTACATTAACACTATATTTTAATGATAAAGAGCTTACTCAAAAGCAATCTAATGAGCTCTATGGACAAAATTATCACAATATGCAGGAGCATAATATATTTTTTAGAATGGAAGATGGTGAAATTGTTGATATTAAAAACAAAAATGAGATTTTGAAAAAAGCTAAATTGATTAAACCTTTAGAAACTAAGTACTTAGAATATCGTCAAGAAAAAAGATTCAGTGCTGAAGCAACAGAGGATAACGTTACAGTAGCTGGACGAGCATCAGCGGCAATGATTATTTTTGTACCGTTAGCAATTATCTCATTACCTTTTTATGCAATTCAGTCTTTATCTGGAAAATAAAAACAAACCCTAAAAATTTACTTGGAGAGATTATTTATGCCAAAACTACGTTCAGCGACCAGTACACAAGGTCGTAATATGGCGGGTGCACGTGCCTTATGGCGTGCAACAGGGATGAAAGAAAATGACTTTGGTAAACCGATTATTGCGGTGGTGAACTCATTCACCCAATTTGTACCAGGGCATGTTCATTTAAAAGATATGGGACAACTAGTCGCAGCTGAAATTGAAAAAGCAGGCGGCGTGGCAAAAGAATTCAATACAATTGCGGTGGATGATGGAATCGCAATGGGCCACGGCGGGATGCTTTATTCCTTACCAAGCCGTGATTTAATCGCAGATAGCGTGGAATATATGGTTAATGCTCACTGTGCTGATGCGATGGTGTGTATTTCTAACTGTGACAAAATCACCCCAGGAATGTTGATGGCAGCAATGCGTTTAAACATTCCAACTATTTTCGTTTCAGGCGGCCCAATGGAAGCAGGTAAAACGAAATTATCAGATCAACTTATTCGCTTAGACTTAGTTGATGCGATGATTGAAGCTGCTGATCCGAATGTAAGTGATGAGCGTATTGATGTGATTGAACGCAGTGCTTGCCCTACCTGTGGTTCTTGCTCAGGGATGTTTACCGCTAACTCAATGAACTGCTTAACCGAAGCGTTAGGTTTATCTTTACCAGGTAATGGCTCGATGTTAGCGACCCATGCTGACCGTAAAGAATTATTCTTACAAGCAGGTCGTCAAATTGTTGAGCTTTGCAAACGCTATTATGAACAAGATGATGAAAGCGTATTGCCACGTTCAATTGGCACCTTTGAGGCCTTTGAAAATGCCATGAGTTTAGATATTGCGATGGGTGGTTCAAGTAATACCGTTTTACACTTATTAGCGGCAGCTCAAGAAGCTGGCGTAGATTTCCAAATGGCTGATATCGACCGCTTATCCCGTGTTGTCCCTTGCTTAAGCAAAATCGCACCAAACACCAATAAATACCACATGGAAGATGTGCACCGTGCAGGTGGCATTATGGGCTTATTGGGTGAATTAGATCGCGCAGGATTAATCCACCGTAATACCAAAACCGTGTTAGGAACAACACTAGAAGAACAATTAAATCAATACGATATTATTCGTAACAAAGACGAAGAATTACATAAATTCTTCCGTGCCGGCCCTGCCGGTATTCGCACCACGCAAGCCTTCTCACAAGATTGTCGTTGGGATAGCGTAGATGATGACCGTGTAAGTGGATGTATCCGTAACAAAGAAAATGCGATTTCTCAAGAAGGCGGTCTAGCGGTATTGTTTGGTAACATCGCTAAAGATGGTTGTATCGTAAAAACCGCGGGTGTAGATGAGTCTATCTGGAAATTCACCGGTCGTGCTATCGTATTTGAAAGCCAAGAAGATGCTGTATCTGGTATTTTAGGTGGTAAAGTCAAAGAAGGTCACGTTGTGATTATCCGTTACGAAGGTCCAAAAGGCGGCCCGGGTATGCAAGAAATGTTGTATCCAACCAGCTACTTAAAATCGATGGGCTTAGGTAAAAAATGTGCTTTATTAACGGATGGTCGTTTCTCTGGCGGTACCTCTGGATTATCTATTGGTCATGCCTCGCCTGAAGCGGCATCTGGCGGTGCCATCGGTTTAGTACATAATGACGATATTATCGAAATTGATATTCCAAATCGCGCGATTAATCTCAAAATCAGC
Organism: Parahaemophilus parainfluenzae; assembly: GCA_018366115.1. Classification (GTDB taxonomy): domain Bacteria; phylum Pseudomonadota; class Gammaproteobacteria; order Enterobacterales; family Pasteurellaceae; genus Haemophilus_D; species Haemophilus_D parainfluenzae_AB. Next base: position 106,640 of record JAGZIS010000005.1, read on the forward strand.
GATGAAGAATTAGCAAAACGCCGTACCGAGCAAGATGCCAAAGGCTGGCAACCAGCTAACCGTGAACGTGAAGTGTCTTTTGCATTAAAAGTATTTGGTCACTTCGCTACTTCTGCGGATAAAGGTGCCGTTCGTGATAAAACACTTTTAAAATAGTGTCTGATTCTCCCTCTCTTTTATGAGAGGGAGAAATAAAACAAAGAAAAAATTACCCGCACTTCATCATAAACAAAAAATACAATGAAAAACCTACTCACCAATCCTCAACCCTCTCAATCGGATTACATTAACGCTATTGTCAAACTTGGCTCCAGAGTATATGAAGCCGCTACCGTAACGCCACTACAAAAAATGGGCAAATTGTCTGATCGCCTACATAATAATATTTGGATTAAGCGTGAAGACCGCCAGCCAGTAAATAGCTTTAAGCTTCGTGGTGCTTATGCAATGATTTCTAGCCTTTCTGATGAACAAAAACAGGCTGGTGTTATTGCTGCTTCTGCGGGCAATCATGCGCAAGGCGTAGCATTATCAGCGAAACAACTTGGGCTAAAAGCATTGATCGTTATGCCACAAAACACGCCAAGCATTAAAGTGGATGCAGTTCGCGGTTTTGGTGGTGAAGTGTTGCTACACGGAGCAAATTTTGATGAAGCCAAAGCTAAAGCCATTGAGCTTTCAAAATCTAAACATATGACATTTATCCCGCCGTTTGATCATCCATTGGTTATCGCTGGGCAAGGTACATTGGCGATGGAAATGTTGCAACAAGTTGCCGATTTGGATTATGTCTTTGTACAAGTCGGAGGTGGTGGTCTCGCCGCTGGCGTAGCCATTTTACTCAAACAATTTATGCCGGAAATTAAAGTCATTGGTGTCGAATCCAAAGATTCAGCTTGTTTGAATGCGGCCTTAAAAAAAGGTGAACCTACCGATTTAGCACACGTTGGCTTATTTGCTGATGGTGTAGCAGTAAAACGCATTGGTGACGAAACATTTCGTTTATGTCAAAAATATTTAGACGGTATGGTGCTGGTAGACAGTGATGAAGTTTGCGCAGCAATGAAAGATTTATTCGAAAATGTGCGTGCCGTATCAGAGCCATCTGGTGCGTTAGGTTTAGCCGGTCTGAAAAAATACGTCAAACAGCACAATATTCAAGGCAAAAATATGGCAGCAATTTTATCCGGTGCCAACCTTAACTTTCATACATTGCGTTATGTTTCAGAACGTTGCGAAATAGGTGAAAACCGTGAAGCTTTATTGGCGGTAACTATGCCGGAACAACCGGGTAGTTTCTTAAAATTTGCCCATGTTATTGGTAACCGTGCAGTAACAGAATTTAGTTATCGTTATGCAGATAATCAAAAGGCCTGTATTTTTGTTGGTGTGCGCACGGCCAATGAATCTGAAAAAGCGGAAATTATTGCTGACTTAACGAAAAATGGCTTTGATGTAGAAGATATGTCTAATGATGATATCGCCAAAACTCACGTGCGTTATTTAATGGGTGGACGAGTTTCTAATCATCATGAACGACTTTATAGCTTTGAATTTCCAGAGCAAAAAGGCGCTTTACTTAAATTCTTAAATATATTGGGTAAACGCTGGAATATTTCATTGTTCCACTATCGTGCGCATGGTGCCGATTACGGTAATATTCTTGCGGCTTTCCAATTAGGCGAAAAAGATAACGCAGAATTTGAACAAGCTTTAGCAGAACTCGGCTATGTTTATGAAGATGTGAGTGAAAGTAAAGCATATCGATATTTCTTACGATAGAAAAACAAAAAGAGCGGTCAAAATAACCGCTCTTTTTTATTATCATTATCTTATCGTTTTGATTTAACGAGTTTTTCAGTAAGTTCGTAAGCACGAAGTTTCGCTAATTCTTTAGAAAGTTTAGCTACAAGTAAATCATGATCTACATCAACTGCGTGATTCACAATATTTTCTTCCGCCTTACGTTTCGCTTCACGAATACGATCTGCATCTAACTCGCTACCGCGAATTGCAACATCGGCAAGTACCGTTACTACTTTAGGTTGAACTTCTAAGAAGCCGCCCGAAACATAGATAACTTCTTCATTGCCATCTTCAAGGGTAAATTTAACAATCCCAGGCTTAATCGCCGTCATCAAAGGAGTGTGGTTTGGTAAAATACCTAGTTCACCTTCCACACCTGTTGCTTGGATTTGTTTCACAGCACCTTCAAAGATTTTTCGCTCTGCGCTGACTATTATTAGGTTAAATGTCGCCATTTTTGTTCTCCTTCAAATGACTTGAAGTGATTACATATTTTTGGCTTTTTCTAGCGCTTCGTCGATTGTACCGACCATGTAGAACGCTTGTTCTGGAATATGATCGTATTCGCCGTTTAAAATACCTTTAAAGCCGCGGATAGTTTCTTTTAAAGAAACGTATTTACCTGGAGTACCGTTGAATACCTCAGCAACGAAGAATGGTTGTGATAAGAAACGTTCAATTTTACGTGCACGTGCTACCACAAGTTTGTCATCTTCAGATAACTCGTCCATACCAAGAATTGCGATAATATCTTTCAATTCTTTATAACGTTGTAAGATACCTTGTACGCCACGCGCTACATCATAGTGCTCTTGACCAACAACGAGTGGGTCTAATTGGCGTGAAGTTGAATCTAATGGGTCAACCGCAGGATAAATACCTAAAGACGCAATTTGACGACTTAATACAACTGTTGAGTCTAAGTGCGCGAAGGTTGTTGCCGGAGATGGATCAGTTAAGTCATCCGCAGGTACGTATACCGCTTGTACAGAGGTGATAGAACCTGTTTTGGTTGAAGTGATACGTTCTTGTAACACACCCATTTCTTCTGCTAATGTCGGTTGGTAACCTACCGCAGATGGCATACGACCTAATAACGCAGATACTTCAGTACCAGCAAGGGTATAACGGTAGATATTATCCACGAAGAATAATACATCACGACCTTCGTCACGGAATTTTTCAGCCATAGTTAAACCGGTTAACGCAACACGTAAACGGTTACCTGGTGGCTCATTCATTTGTCCGTAAACCAATGATACTTTATCTAATACGTTAGAATCTTTCATCTCATGATAGAAGTCGTTACCTTCACGAGTACGCTCACCTACACCCGCAAATACAGAGTAACCTGAGTGCTCAATCGCGATATTACGGATTAATTCCATCATGTTAACAGTTTTACCTACACCCGCACCACCGAATAGACCCACTTTACCACCTTTTGCGAATGGACAAATTAAGTCGATAACTTTGATACCAGTTTCTAATAATTCCGTACTATTAGATTGTTCTTCGTAGCTTGGTGCTGGACGATGGATAGCCCAATTTTCTTCCGCGCCAATTTCACCTTGCTCATCGATTGGTTCACCTAATACGTTCATAATACGACCTAGCGTTTTAGTCCCTACTGGAACTTGAATCGGGTTACCCGTATTTTCTACTTTTAAGCCACGTTTTAAGCCGTCAGATGTACCTAATGCGATACAGCGAACTACACCGCCACCTAATTGTTGTTGAACTTCAAGGGTTAAACCTGATTCAACTTTTAATGCATCGTAAACTTTTGGTACTGCATCTTGTGGGAATTCAACGTCAATCACCGCACCGATGATTTGTACAATTTTTCCTGCTGACATTACCGTTCCTCTTTCATTAAATCGCTGCCGCGCCGGCGACGATTTCGTTTAATTCATTTGTAATACTTGCTTGACGGGCTTTATTGTAAACTAATCGCAAGTCATTGATTAAATTACCTGCATTATCAGTTGCCGCTTTCATTGCTACCATTCTAGCAGCTTGCTCGGAAGCAAGGTTATCTACCACAGATTGATACACTTGTGATTCCAAATAACGAGTAAGCAAACTGTCTAATAAGACTTTTGGCTCTGGCTCGTAAAGGTAATCCCAGGTACTTTGTCTTTTCTCTAAATTATCGGTTTCTAATGCCGGTAATGGGATTAATTGTTGATAAACAGGTTTTTGCGCCATTGTATTAACGAATTTATTGTAGGCAATATAAACTGCATCTACTTCTCCGTCTTTATAGCTACCAAACATACCGTTTGCAACACCAATTAAGTCTTCCATTGTCGGATTATCACCCAAACCGGAAAGTTGTGCACGAATAGGTAATCCTAATGAGCGGAAAAAGCTGATACCTTTTGAGCCAATTAAGCCCAATTCAACAGTAACACCTTTATCTTTCCATTGTTTGATTTCTGTCATCACAGTTTTAAACAAGTTAATGTTTAAACCGCCACACATTCCGCGGTCAGTCGAGACCACTAAGATCCCGACTTTTTTCACTTCGCGTTGAACTAAAAATGGGTGTTTGTAACCAACAGTTGCTTTAGAGACGTGGCTGATAACATTTCGTATTGTTTCAGAATACGGACGAGAAGCAGCCATACGATCTTGCGTTTTACGCATTTTCGAGGTTGCCACCATTTCCATTGCCTTAGTAATTTTTTGTGTACTTTGTACACTGGCAATTTTGGTTTTTATCTCTTTTGCACCTGCCATCTTATTTCTCCGTTACTTTTACCACGCGCTGTTGGCTTTAAAATTATCCAAAATCGCTTTCAATGATGCTTTAACTTCATCATTGTAGTTACCGGTTTTGGTCAATTCAGCCATAAACTCGCTGTGGTTACGGCGAGCGTAATCTAAAAGTGCGGCTTCAAAACTTGCAATTTTTTGCAATTCCACATCTTCTAAATAGCCAAACTCAACCGCGAAAAGCAACACAGATTGGTCTGCTACGCTAAGCGGTACATATTGTTTTTGTTTCAATAATTCAGTGACTTTTTCACCGTGAGAAAGTTGTTTACGGGTTGCATCATCAAGGTCAGATGCGAACTGAGCAAACGCCGCTAATTCACGATATTGAGCCAATGCAGTACGGATACCACCAGCTAATTTTTTCACTACTTTAGTTTGTGCAGAACCACCCACACGAGATACCGAAATACCAGGGTTTACCGCTGGACGAATACCAGAGTTAAACAAGTTAGATTCTAAGAAAATCTGACCATCGGTAATCGAAATTACGTTGGTTGGAACGAATGCAGAAACGTCACCCGCTTGAGTTTCAATAATAGGAAGAGCGGTTAAAGAACCAGTTTTTCCTTTTACTGCACCTTGAGTAAATTTTTCTACGTATTCTTCATTTACACGTGCTGCACGTTCAAGTAAACGTGAGTGTAGATAGAATACGTCACCTGGATATGCTTCACGACCTGGTGGACGACGTAATAATAATGAAATTTGACGATAAGCAACGGCTTGTTTTGATAAGTCATCGTAAACGATTAACGCATCTTCACCGCGATCACGGAAATATTCACCCATTGCACAACCAGCATAAGGTGCTAAATATTGTAAGGCAGCTGATTCAGATGCAGATGCCGCAACAACGATAGTGTTTTCAAGTGCACCGTGCTCTTCTAATTTACGCACTACGTTTGCAATAGTCGAAGCTTTTTGACCGATCGCTACATAGATACATTTAATACCTGAATCACGTTGGTTAATGATAGCGTCGATTGCTAATGCTGTTTTACCAGTTTGACGGTCACCGATGATTAACTCACGCTGACCACGACCAATTGGAACCATGGAGTCAACCGCTTTATAACCAGTTTGTACAGGCTGATCAACAGATTTACGATCGATAACACCTGGTGCAATCACTTCAACAGGAGAGAAACCATCGTTTTCAATTTCACCTTTACCATCGATTGGTTGACCAAGTGTGTTTACCACACGACCTAATAAACCACGACCAACTGGTACTTCAAGGATACGGCCAGTACATTGTACTTCCATACCTTCCGCTAAGTCTGCGTAAGGACCCATTACTACCGCACCAACAGAATCACGTTCAAGGTTAAGTGCCATTGCGTAACGGTTGCCTGGCAAGGCGATCATTTCACCTTGCATCACATCGCTTAAACCGTGAACACGAATAATCCCATCACTTACAGAAACAATTGTCCCTGTATTACGGGCTTCGCTCACCACGTCGAATTGAGCGATGCGTTTTTTAATCAATTCACTAATTTCAGTTGAATTTAGTTGCATCTTGTATTCCTCTTATAATTGCAACTCGTTTGCGAGACGAGCAAGTTGCCCACGGCTACTTCCGTCAATCACAAAGTCTTCAGTACGAATAACCACACCGGCAATCAGTGAGCTATCTACGTTGCAATTTAATTTCACTTTGCGAGCTAATCTCTTTTCCATTGCAGCTGCAATTTTTTCGATTTGTGTTGCATTCAATGGTTGTGCAGAAGTTACTTCAACTTCTGCAATAGCTTGATGTTCTTCCACATAATGTTTAAATTCTTCAAACACGGTAGAAATCGCACTCAAACGCTTATTTTCAGCCATTAACCGAATAAGATTTTGCCCATATTGATCCAATTGTTCGCCACAAATAGAAATTACTGTATTAGCTAATTTCTGTGCAGAAAGAGAACTACTTAAGTAAGCTTTTACCGTTTCATCTTCAGCTACGGCAGCAGCGAAACCTAACATTTCAGTCCATTTTTCGACCGCACTTTGTTCAATGGCAAAGTCGAATGCAGCTTTTGCATAAGGGCGAGCTATTGTAGTTAATTCTGACATAAGCTAAGCCTCTTATAACTCTGCAACTAATTTATCAATAATGTCATTGTTTGCCGCTTCATCAATAGAACGACCCACAATTTTCTCAGCACCAGCCACTGCTAATGAAGCCACTTTAACACGTAATTCTTCTTGAACACGTTTACGTTCTGCTTCTACTTCAGCATAACCTTGAGCAATAATTTTTGCTTTCAGTTCTTCGGCTTCTGCCTTCACTTCGTCTAACACTTCATTGCGACGTTTATTAGCAGCATCTAAAATCTCTTGAGCTTGTACTTTTGCAGATAAAAGTTCTTGTTCCACAAGATTTTTAGTATCTGCTTGCTCTTTTTTCGCTGCTTCAGCTGACGCTAACGCGTTCGCAATTTGGCTTTGACGTGTTTCAATCGCATTAATAATTGGTGGCCAAACAAACTTCACACAGAACCATACAAAAATAATAAAGGCGATGGTTTGACCAATTAATGTTGCATTAATATTCACAACATACCTCCTTCGTTAATTAGGAAATTTGTTGTTTATTAACCTAATAATGCAGCAAATGGATTTGCGAATGCGAAATATAAACCGATACCTACAGCGATCATCGCAATCGCATCAAGAAGACCTGCAACAATAAACATCTTAGTAAGTAGTGAATTAGCTAATTCAGGCTGACGAGCGGCAGACTCAAGGTATTTACCGCCAAGAAGACCAAAGCCAATCGCAGTACCTAACGCAGCAAAAGCAAGCATAATCGCAGAAGCAATGATTGTTGCACTAATTACAGTTTCCATAAATTTTCTCCGTTGTTGAGAGTTGAGTTGTTAAATAAAAAATAAAAATTAATGTTCCGCTTTATTATATGCAATACTCAGGTAAACCACAGTAAGCATCATAAAGACGAAGGCTTGTAATGCGATAACCAAAATATGGAAAATCGCCCACACCAACTGCAATGGCACACCCAGTGCAGCCACAAACGCATTGGCTGAATACATCACGGCAATCAAAATAAAGATCAGCTCACCAGCATACATATTTCCGAATAAACGAAGTGCTAATGAAACAGGCTTTGAGATCAACGTCACGGATTCAAGAAGAAGATTAACAGGGATAAATGCCCAATGATTAAAAGGGTGTAAAGTGTATTCTTTTGCGAGACCTTTAATACCCTTAGATTTAATCGTATAAAAAAGGATTAATACAAATACTGAAATCGACATTGCAAATGTCATATTCATATCCGTAGTCGGCACGGCTCGTACAGGAATATGATGATCGCCTGTAATAATAGCAAACAACTGGGGAATATAATCCACAGGTACCAAATCAATAGTATTCATAATCATCACCCATACGAAAATAGTTAAAGCCAACGGCGCTATCACATCTCGTTTACCGTGATAATTTTCTTTTACCACACCATCAATCCATTCTACAGCCATTTCAACAGCACATTGTAGTTTACTCGGCACACCTGTTGTTGCTTTTTTAGCCACCTTGCGAAAAATAGCTAAGAAAAGGAAACCGCACAACACAGAGAAGAAAAACGTATCAAGATTAAACGTCCAAAAACCTTCACCTGTTGTAAGATAAGTTAAATGGTGTTGGATATATTCAATTGAAGTTTGTCCAGACATAATCGATCCTTTGTTCTGAAGAAGAATAACCCAAAGTTAAATTTTATTGAGAATAAGTGGAATAACATTATTCAGCACTAACGCCAATAAAAAACCAACAAAAAACGCAATAAAATTGATAACTAATAACCATTTGATGGCAATAATGATAAAAACCATCGTTAAAATAAACTTTATTGCTTCAGCACGATAAAGTGCGGTCAGTTTTGTTGAAAAATTTTGTTTTCTGTAAAAAATGATAAATATGAATGTACAAAAAGGCAAAAAGGCACTTAAAAAACCGTAGCCAAAATCTACCGCACTTTGGCGTTGCCATCCATAAATAAGCAAATAAAAAACTACAAGCAAAAGACTCTCAATAACAATAGCTTTTCTGTAGTTTTTTTTAGCGTGAGATAAAATGCGCGACATCACTTTTACAAAATAATTTTAGCTCGCCGATTATACCTTTGCTGGATTTAGATTCAACTTAAAAACACATAAAAAGTGTTATATAAATCACACTTTTAGAAAATAATTTATCTATTTGTTACTTTTTAACGCAAAACGATTAAATGTCGCTCACCTATAAGTTCGGGAACATGTAGTTCAATCACTTCTTGAATAGTGTATTTTTTATTCAATTCATTAATTTCATCTTCCTGATAAATACCTTTTAAAGCATAAAAATATCCATCCTGTTTTGGCAAATGATGACACCAATCTGTCATATCTTTTAACGAAGCAAAAGCGCGACTTAATACACCATCAAATTTATCTTCAGGTTGGTATTCTTCTACTCGACTTAAAACAGGGATTACATTAGTGAGCCCTAGCTCACGTACTGCATTTCGAATAAAATTAATACGTTTGCCTAAACTATCAAGGAGAACAAATTGTTTGGAAGGATTAATAATTGCTAAAGGTAAACCTGGCAAGCCGGGGCCTGTGCCGACATCGATGAAACGATCGCCTTGTAAATAAGGGCTTACAACAAGACTATCTAAGATATGTTTGACTAACATTTCTTGGGGATTACGAACAGATGTTAAATTATAGGCTTTATTCCATTTATTGAGTAAATTGACCAGATCAATCAGCTGCTGAATTTGTTGATCACTTATTTTTATATTTGCTTGCGCAAGTAAACTAGCTAATTTGGCTTTCATATTTATTATCTCTTTAGAAAATTGCGCTATTTTACTTAAAAGTGCGGTGAAAATCTTTAGTGTTTTTTACTTATAATAAGATTCCGTCTTAATTTATTTCTAACCAGTCTATTAACGCCAATATTTTGTTTAATAAAGAAAAAAGGACAGACACAATGTCTGCCCTTATAGGTAATATTTATTTACCATTCAAAGTTTACACCAGCGTTATAAGTTACACCGCCACCTTGTGTAAATGCAACCCCTGCTTTAGTCGCAATGTTTTGGGTATAACGATAACCAGTACCAATCGCTACTGCAGTTTGAGATTTATAACCACCTACAGCTGCTGTAAAGTTTGCTTTACCCACAGTATATGGTTGGAATAAACCTGTTAAAGCAGCTTGAGCAGCAAGACCACGTTTAAGATCTTTATCAAGTTTATTTACTCTATTATCTAAATGATCAAGACGTTTTGTATGGGCATTAACATCGGTACGTAATTTATTAATATCTGTTGCCTGAGCACGAACAACTGAATTATCCGCTTTTAATGCAAATTTATTATCGGTTTCAGATTTTGAGTAAACGCTATTCTTGTCAGCTTTATTTGCCAACTCAGTTTTATCTGCTTTAGCTGCTAACTCGGTTTTATCTGCTTTAGTATCTAATGCCACTTCCGCTGCGGTAATTCTCTCACTGTGATTATCTAAACGAGCATTTTGAAGAACTTGTTTATTACGGGTATCTGTAATACGTGAAGCGTTTTTATCAATATCTTTACGATTTTCTGCTACCGCATCTTGAGTTCCTGCTAAATCTGCATCTAAGTCACGTACTGTATCACCTAGATTTGTTACAGCTTTATCAGTTGCTTTCGCTAGTTCACCAATCGCTGCTTCATTTGCTTCAATTCTCTCACCGTGATTATCTAAACGAGCATTTTGAAGAACTTGTTTATTACGGGTATCTGTAATACGTGAAGCGTTTTTCTCTACTTCTGCTTTACTAGCTTTATCTTTAACTAAAGTTTCAACTTTTGATAAATCTTTATAAGTTTGTGTCTCTTTTAATTTATCAATCGCAACGGCATTAGCATCAATATCTTTACGATTTTCTGCTACCGCATCTTGAGTTCCTGCTAAATTTTCATCTAACTCATTTACTGCATTACCTAGATTTGTTACAGATTCATTGGTTGCTTTCGCTAGTTCACCAATCGCTGCTTCATTTGCTTCAATTCTCTCACCATGATCATCTAAACGAGCATTTTGAAGAGCTTGTTTATTACGAGTATCTGTAATACGTGAAGCGTTTTTATCAATATCTTTACGATTTTCTGCTACCGCATCTTGAGTTCCTGCTAAATTTTCATCTAACTCATTTACTGCATTACCTAGATTTGTTACAGATTCATCGGTTGCTTTCGCTAGTTCGCCAATCGCTGCTTCATTTGCTTCAATTCTCTCACCATGATTATCTAAACGAGCATTTTGAAGAACTTGTTTATTACGGGTATCTGTAATACGTGAAGCATTTTTAGCTATCGCTTCATCTGTATCTTTCTTATTTTGATCAACTTTACCCGCCATTGTTAAAAGTAAAGCCGCATTTGAGTTCGTTTGAGCGCCAAATTTTGCAATCTCTGCTTTATTGGTCTCTACGTCTGCTTGGTTGGCTTTTTTAGCAAGTTCTACATCTACAGTAGCTTTATCCGCTTTTAAAGCTAAAGCTTCTTTATTTTCATTAATCCCTTTATTGGCTTCTTCTAAGGAATCTAACAAACCAGGGTTTTGGTCATCACCTTTTAAGCTTTTAGCTAAATCTGAAACATTTTGTTTAATTTTATTAACATCTTCTTTATCTGCTTTTTT
>JAGZIS010000017.1:0-21106 GCA_018366115.1 Parahaemophilus parainfluenzae
GTGGTCCCACCTGACCCCATACCGAACTCAGAAGTGAAACGCCGATGCGCCGATGGTAGTGTGGGGCTTCCCCATGTGAGAGTAGGACACCGCCAGGTAGTGAATGTGAACCCCGAGCTGAAGAGCTTGGGGTTTTTGTTTTATATAAAATATTATAATTCATATATAAATTAGTCTAATAATGATAAAATCTTCGCCTATTTCTAGATAGCAATAATTATGAAAAAACAGATAAGTAAGATCTTTTCCAATGATGGCGAATTGAGTAAGAATATCAAAGGATTTAAGCCACGAGCAGAACAACTCGAAATGGCTCAATCTGTAGGATATGCTATTCAACATAAGCGACCGCTTGTTGTAGAAGCTGGAACAGGTACTGGAAAGACTTTTGCTTATTTGGCACCGGCACTCATTGCTGGAAAGAAAACGATTATTTCAACCGGCTCTAAAAATCTACAAGATCAGCTTTTTTCAAGAGATCTTCCCGCCATAAAAAAAGCCTTAAATTATTCAGGAAAAATTGCGTTATTAAAAGGGCGATCTAATTACTTATGTTTGGAGCGTCTGGATCAAGTTATTGCTCAAGGTGTGCTTGGGGATAAATCTGTTTTAGCCGATTTAAGTAAAGTAAGAAAATGGAATAATGCGACGAAAACAGGTGATTTAACAGAATGTATTGAATTGGCTGAAGATAGCCCAATTTTGCCTCAATTGACGAGCACGGCAGAAAGTTGTTTGGGAACAGATTGCCCTAACTACGCTGAATGCTATGTAGCACAAGCTCGTAAAAAAGCGTTAAATGCAGATCTCGTTGTTGTAAATCATCATCTTTTCTTTGCTGATATGGCGGTAAAAGAAAGTGGCTTTGGTGAGCTTATCCCTAATGCAGAAGTTATTATTTTTGATGAAGCCCATCAACTTCCCGATATTGCAAGCCAGTATTTTGGTCAATCATTAACCTCTCGCCAGTTATTTGATTTATGTAAAGATATCAATATTGTTTATCGAACAGAATTGAAAGATATGCCACAGCTGGGTACAACGGCAGATACTTTGCTTAAAGTCATTCAGGATTTCCGTCTTCTACTTGGTGAAGGAAATCAGCGAGGAAATTGGCGTGAGCTATTTAAGCAAAGTGCGGTCAAAAAATCGGTTGAATTATTACAAGAAAAAATTGAGTTTCTTTCTGAAGTTATCAAGATTGCATTAGGGCGCTCTCAGACTTTGGATAGTATTTTTGAACGTACTGAAAGTATCAAGAATCAATTAATTCGTCTTTGTGATACGGCTATTGTAGGCTATTGTTATTGGTACGAAAGTATGGGGCGACAATTTGGTTTGCATATTACGCCACTTACTGTCGCAGATAAATTTGGTGAACAGTTAAATAATAAAGAAGCCGCTTGGATTTTCACCTCAGCGACGCTTGAAGTTGGCGGCACTTTTAATCATTTCTGTCAGCGCCTTGGTATTGAGCAAGCAGAACAAAAAATTCTTCACAGTCCTTTTGATTATCCTAATCAATCGCTACTTTGTGTACCACGTTATTTACCGACAACGAATCAAAATAATACGTTACAATCTCTTGGTGAAATGTTGTTGCCTATCATTGAAGCGAATAAAGGGCGATGCTTTGTGCTTTGTACTTCCTATTTAATGATGAGAGGCTTGGCAGAGTATTTTAGAGAAAATAGTGAGCTTTCTATCTTATTGCAAGGTGAAATGCCTAAAGCTAAATTACTCGAACAATTTATTCATGAAACCCATAGTGTATTGGTTGCCACCTCTAGCTTTTGGGAAGGTGTAGATGTACGTGGTGATGCACTTTCCTTAGTCATTATTGATAAATTGCCTTTTACCGCACCAGATGAACCTTTACTAAAAGCACGCATTGAAGATTGCCGATTACAAGGAGGCGATCCGTTTAATGATATACAGATCCCTGAAGCGGTTATTACGCTAAAACAAGGTGTAGGACGTCTAATTCGAGATGTAACAGATCGTGGTGCGGTAATTATTTGTGATAATCGTCTTGTGATGCGAAATTACGGCGAAACCTTTCTAAAAAGTTTACCTAATTCAACCCGTACCCGAGATCTCAACAAAGTGGTACAATTCTTACAAAATGAGAAAATGGATTAATAATGAAAAATATCACCTTATTAGCACTTGATACTTCAACAGAAGCCTGTTCTGTTGCACTTTGGCATAAAGGCGAAAAAACACATCTAGATGAATTAGCACAACGTACACACACAAAACGTATTCTTCCAATGGTTGATGAGTTACTTGTTAATTCAGGTATCAATTTGAAACAAGTGGATGCGTTAGCGTTTGGACGCGGCCCGGGTAGTTTTACTGGTGTTCGTGTCGGTGCAGGGATTGCTCAAGGGCTTGCATTAGGGGCTGATTTACCTGTTATTGCGGTATCAAATTTAACTGCAATGGCTCAGGCTGCATTTGAATTACATCAAGCTGAAAATGTGGTAGCTGCCATTGATGCGAGAATGAATGAAGTTTATTTTTCTCAAGTAAAACGAGAAAAAGTGCGGTCAGAATTGGGTGAATTTTTCCAATGGAGTCCTGTCATTGAAGAACAAGTTTGCCAACCAGAAAAAGTGCTTGAACAGTTTTCAGATTTAACCGCCTATCGAGTCGGTACTGGTTGGGCTGCGTATTCTCAATTTAAAGACAGTGGTTTAGAAGGAAGTGATATTATTTTACCTTCTGTACAATATATGCTTGAGCTTGCTTTAACAGATTATGCTCAAAATAAAGTCATATCCGCCTTAGAAATTGAACCTGTTTATTTGCGTAATGAAGTAACTTGGAAAAAATTACCAGGGCGTGAATAATTTTCAAAAAGGAGTTGAAGATGAATAAAAAAACGATCTTAGTTTTGACCGCACTTTCGGCCACTTTAGTGGGATGTGTCAATGCGCCGAAAGGGTTGGAAAAAGAGCAGTTTACTTTAAAATCATTATCTTCAATTCAACCGAGTGATTATAGCTGTCAGTGCAAATCAATTCGTTTAGGTGGAAAAGTATTAACCGCACAAGCCTTGCCGAATAAAACTAAAATTGAAGTATTAAGCTATCCAGTCTATGCAACCTCAGCAAAACCTATGATTGATGAACAGCCTAATGGACGTTTTATCACTTATCTTGATGGTTTTGTAGAGCCTGAAAGCTTAAAAGATCAATTTATTACAATTGGAGGGACTTTGCTGAAAACAGAACAAGGCAAGGTCGATCAAGCCAACTATATTTATCCGGTTATTAAAACCAATTATTATCGTGTATGGAAGCTTTCACAAAGTTATTATTATCCAGATGATATGTGGGATGATTGGGGCTTTTTCGGTAGACGACCGTATTATTGGTATGGTGAGCCTGAAATTCGCTATTATCTCTATTAACTAAATGATAAAATTAAGAAAATTTTCCAAAGAATAAGGATAAAAAATGGAAAAAGTTTGGTTTCAAAATTATCCAGAAGGTTCATCTACCACGCTGGATACATCCAAGTATGATTCGATTCTCGATATTTTAGATAAAGCAATTCGTGAGCACCCAGACCGTCCTGCCTATATCAACATGGGACAGGTTTTAACATTTCGTAAATTAGAAGAGCGTAGCCGTGCATTTGCCGCTTATTTACAAAATGAATTAAAGTTAGAACGTGGTGAGCGTGTTGCATTGATGATGCCGAATTTATTGCAATATCCTATTGCGCTTTTTGGTATCTTACGTGCTGGTTTGGTTGTGGTAAACGTGAATCCACTTTATACCCCTCGAGAATTAGAACATCAGTTACAAGATAGCGGTGCAACAGCCATTGTTGTGGTTTCAAACTTTGCTTCAACCTTAGAAAAAATCGTGTTTAACACTAAAGTGAAACACGTGATTTTGACAAGAATGGGTGACCAGCTTTCTTTTGGTAAGCGTAATTTGGTCAATTTTGTCGTGAAATACGTCAAAAAATTAGTGCCAAAATATAAATTACCGAATGCTGTCACTTTCCGTGAAGTATTGAGTATTGGTAAATTTCGTCAATATGTTCGTCCTCAAGTAGATCGTGAAGATTTAGCCTTCTTACAATATACAGGTGGAACGACCGGTGTTGCTAAGGGCGCAATGCTGACACATGGCAATATTATTACCAATATTTTCCAAGCGAAGTGGATTGCAGAGCCATTTATTGGCGATCATACCAAGCAACGCATTGCCGTACTGGCTTTACCGCTTTATCATGTTTTTGCCTTAACGGTAAACTGTTTACTTTTCTTAGAGCTTGGCGTGAGTGCGCTTTTAATTACGAATCCACGTGATATTGATGGCTTTGTTAAAGAGCTCAAAAAATACCGCTTTGAAGCGATTACAGGGGTAAATACCTTGTTTAATGCGCTACTTAATAATGAAAATTTCAAAGAAGTAGATTTTTCACGATTAAAACTTTCTGTTGGCGGCGGTATGGCGATCCAGCAATCAGTCGCAACACGTTGGCATGATTTAACCGGCTGTAACATTATTGAAGGTTACGGCATGACAGAATGCTCACCGCTAATTGCCGCTTGTCCGATTAATGTGGTGAAACACAATGGTACAATCGGTGTACCAGTGCCAAATACTGATATTAAGATTATCAAAGACGATGGCTCGGAAGCGCAACTTGGTGAAGCAGGAGAGCTTTGGGTTAAAGGTGAACAAGTTATGCGTGGCTATTGGCAACGTCCTGAAGCGACTGCTGAAGTGCTTCAAGATGGTTGGATGGCAACGGGTGATATCGTCATTATGGACGAGAGCTATAGCCTCCGTATTGTTGACCGCAAAAAAGACATGATCTTAGTTTCAGGCTTTAACGTTTATCCAAATGAAATCGAAGATGTGGTGATGCTAAATTATAAAGTCGCTGAAGTGGTCGCTATTGGTGTGCCACATGAAGTGTCGGGAGAAACCATCAAAATCTTCGTCGTGAAGAAAGATGATAGCCTCACGCGCGATGAATTACGCCAGCATTGCAGACAACATCTCACAGGTTATAAAGTCCCGAAAGATATTGAGTTTCGCGATGAGTTGCCGAAAAGTAATGTCGGCAAAATTTTAAGACGCATACTGCGTGATGAAGAAATAGCAAAACGCGCGCAACATTAATTAAATCAGGGATATGTGTTCATATCCCTGTTTAGTCTTTACTTCTATTTGAAAATACATCCTATTACAATGATAAAAGAATGCCAAAATCAACCGCATTTTACATTAATTCAAAATAATGAAGAACTTGCTCAGGTTTGTCAGTTAGCTCGTCAGCAAAGTGCGGTCGCTTTAGATACTGAATTTATGCGGGTATCGACCTATTATCCTAAATTAGGATTAATTCAACTTTATGATGGTGAACGTGTTTCATTAATTGATCCTTTATCCATCACTGATTTTTCGCCTTTTGTGGAATTGTTTCGCGATGAGCAGGTAACAAAAATCTTGCATGCATGTAATGAAGATTTATTGGTTTTCTTGCAAGAGTTTGATGCGCTTCCACAACCTATGATGGATACGCAAATTATGGCGCGTTTTTTAGGTTTTGCTAATTCAGCGGGCCTGGCCAAATTGGTGTTACATTATTTAGGCATTGAAATGGATAAAGGGGCAACACGTACAAACTGGCTAAAACGCCCACTTTCACCTGTACAGCTACAATATGCAGCAGGGGATGTATGGTATCTTTTGCCGGTCTATCAAAAAATGCAAATAGAATTAGCGCAATCACCTTGGCTTCAAGCGGTAATTGATGATTGCCAGCTTGCAATTTCGAAAACCAGTAAATTAGACGATCGCGATCCAAATAAAGCTTATTTGGATATTCCGAATGTTTGGAAATTGAATCCGCTCGAATTAGCGCGTTTACAGTTATTGGCCAAATGGCGACAAGAAACCGCAATGGCACGAAACTTAGCCCTTTCTTATGTGGTGAAATCGGATAACCTTTGGAAAGTCGCAAAAAATAATCCTCGTAATACCTCAGAAATGCTAGCGCTTGGATTATCTGAAAATGAAGTTCGTGTGCGTGGTAAAAAAATGCTTCAATTGTTAGCACAAAGCCGCCGAATTTCCCCTTATGATTATCCTAAACGTTTAGTGCGTATTGTGGATGATCCTCGTTATAAAAAAGCAATTCGATTATTACAAGAAAAAGCCTATGAACTGACTCCAAAAGGATTAACTCTTGATATTCTGGCGAGTAAACGAAATTTAGAAGATCTTATTAAATGGGTCTGGTTAAAAAATGAAGATATGACAAAACAGCCCGATTTGCTTTTAGGATGGCGAAGAGAGATTGGCTTGAAGCTGGTTGAATACTTAAAATCCGTAGAGTAGCCATTAAAAACAAGTCTAAAAATAACCGCACTTTGAATTATCAAAAGTGCGGTTATTTTCTTTAGTGTTTTACAACACAGGCTTTAATTAAGCTTGAGTTGCTTGGATTGCAGTTAATGCGATGGTGTAGATGATATCATCCACTAATGCACCACGAGATAAGTCATTAACCGGTTTACGCATACCTTGAAGCATTGGGCCTACAGCGACTAAATCTGCAGAACGTTGAACCGCTTTATAACCGATATTACCTGCGTTGATATCAGGGAATACAAATACGTTTGCTTGACCTGCTACTTTAGAGTTTGGTGCTTTAGAAGCGGCTACATCTTTCATCACAGCTGCATCGTATTGTAATGGACCGTCGATTAATAAATCAGGACGTTTTTCTTGTGCAATACGGGTAGCTTCTTTCACTTTCTCTACAGATTGACCTGAACCAGAAGTACCGGTTGAGTAAGAAAGCATTGCGACTTTCGGATTTAAACCAAATGCTTTTGCTGATTCAGCTGATTGGATTGCGATTTCAGCAAGTTGTTCAGCAGTTGGTTCTGGGTTTACAGCACAGTCACCATACACTAATACTTGGTCTGGTAATAACATGAAGAATACAGACGAGATAATTGAGCTACCTGGTGCTGTTTTGATGATTTGCATCGGTGGACGAATCGTATTTGCAGTGGTGTGAACGGCACCAGAGACTAAACCATCTACTTCGCCTGCTTCTAACATCATCGTACCTAATACAACGGTGTCTTCTAATTGTGCACGAGCTTGTTCTTCAGTTAAACCTTTAGATTTACGTAATTCAACTAAACGAGCAACGTAGTTTTCACGTACGTCAGCTGGATTGATGATCGTTACATCAGCACCTAAAGTCACGCCTTGTTCTGCCGCGACTTTTTTCACTGATTCAGGATCCGCTAATAATACTGATTTTGCGATACCACGTTCTGCACAGATTGCCGCCGCTTTAACGGTACGAGGTTCATCACCTTCTGGTAATACGATAGTTTTACCCGCTTTACGTGCTAAGTCAGTTAATTTGAAACGGAATGCTGCTGGAGAAATACGTGCTTCACGAGCAAGTGGTGCAGAAATTGCCGCAGCTAATGTTTGTGCATCTAAGGCTTTAATTTTGCTGGCTTGCGCACCAAATACACCTAAGATGTCAGCGTTGTTCACACCGCCAAATTCTGAAGCAACGGCTTCTACTAATGTACCTTCTTCATTGTTTGCTACTAAGATAATTTGTGCATCTAAGGTTTGTGCAATTGCAAAGTTTAAGCTATTTGCAAAAGGCGCTTGAGATGAAGGTTGAACACCTTTAACAACCACTAAATTTGCATTTAATGCTTGGAAATCAGCAACGATTTTTTCTAATAACACGTCTTTTTGATTATTTGCGATTAATGCTTGAGCGGCTTTCACATCTTCTACTGCATTGAATACGACAGTGCCTGTTGTTTTAGCTGCGTCTAATGCTGCCGCTAAATTTGCTTCTGCGCTAGTTGGAATAAGAATAACTGCTTTAGTCATTTTGATATACCTTTTAATGAATGAAAAAACCTGCTGATTTCTCAGCAGGTTTGAAGGAAGTTGATTAGCCCGCTAAACGTGCTGTATCTTGTGCAATTACTAATTCTTCATTGGTTGGAAGAACGATTGCTTTGAATGCAGAGTCATCAGCAGTGATCACGCCTGATTTACCAAAGCGAGCAGCAAGGTTGCGTTCTTTGTCTAATTTGATGCCGAATAATTTTAAGTGGCCTAATGCTAATTCACGAACGTGAGCTGAGTTTTCACCGATACCACCCGTAAATGCGATGGCATCTAAGTGGTCATCACCTAAAACTGCCATGTATGCACCGATGTATTTCGCTAAACGGTAGCTGTAAACATCTAATGCACGTTTTGCTTCTGGTTTAGATGCATCGTCATAGTTATCTTCTGCATAACGGCAGTCACTTGTTACTTCAGTTAAACCTAAAAGACCTGATTTTTTCACTAAAGTCTCTTCGATTTGATCCATTGACATGCCTAAGTTTTTGTATAGGTAGAAAACGATCGCTGGATCGATATCACCACAACGTGTACCCATCACTAAACCTTCTAACGGGGTTAAACCCATAGAGGTGTCGATACATTTACCATGACGAACCACAGAAACAGAACCACCGTTACCTAAGTGACAGATAATTGCGTTTACTTGGTCTGCTGGTTTGCCTACGTATTCCGCGACTTCGCGAGAAACGAAGTAGTGACTGGTACCGTGTGCACCGTAGCGACGTACGCCGTGTTCTTTGTAAAGTGAGTATGGAAGTGCATATAAGTATGCTTCTTCAGGCATGGTTTGGTGGAATGCTGTATCAAATACAACAACGTTCTTATCTTTTAAGTGTGGGAATGTTTTGAATGCTTCACGGATACCGATTAAGTGAGCAGGGTTGTGAAGTGGTGCAAATTGCGCTGCATCTTCAATACCTTTAACCACTTCATCTGTGACGATAACAGATTGAGTGTATTTCTCACCACCGTGAACAATACGGTGACCAATCGAGGTGATAGAGTTTTTAAGCTCATCAGTCATAATGTTTGACGCAATGAAGTTAAGCGCTTCAGTATGCGCTGCACCAGCACCTAAATCTGCGCTACCTTTTTCACCGTTAAGTTTCCATTTTATACGAGCTTCAGGAAGGTAAAATGCTTCTGCTAAGCCTGATAATTTTTCTTCACCTGTTGCAGGATCAAGGATTGCAAATTTTAATGAAGAACTACCACAGTTAAGGATGAGAACAAGTTTTGACATAGGAACCCTATTTTTGATTGAGGTTAATAAAAATCCATTCAAAAGAACGGAGTATAAATCCTACATAGAATACACCTTTTATCGTATAAAATAAATTAACTGGAGGGCAAAAATACGATTTTTTATTAGAAAAGTTGAAAATTTCAACAGTTTCTAGTTAGGGATGACAATTAAACCTAAACTAGAGTATTATAAGTGCGGTTATTTTCAAGGATGTTTTTATGTCATCATTTTTTTCAACCTTAAAACAAGGGCAAATTTATTTGCAAACGTGGCCATTAGAAGCGAAGCTCGGCATTATTTTTCCCGAAAATCGCATTATTAAAGCCACAAAATTTGCACAAAAATTTATGCCTTTTATAGCGGTATTCGCAGTGGTTTGGCAACAGCTTTATGCTAAGATGGATCTTACTGCATTGGCGATTGCTATTTTGACCGCACTTTGTGCGTTAGTGATGCCACTTCAAGGCTTATATTGGTTGGGAAAACGTGCAAAATCACCGTTAGAACGGCAAAGTTCTCAGTGGTTTTATGAGATTAGTGAACGTTTAAGAAAACAACATGAAAGTTTGCCAACCATGCAAGATAAACCGACATATCAGCACTTGGCAGAAGTACTACAAAAGGCACAGCAAAAATTAGACAAAGCATTTTGGCAGGAAATCTAGCCAAGGGCCCAAATTTAATTGACGCAAACGTTTTCCTTTTGTTGTTTTTTATGTAAAATACTGCGGTCGCAATGGCGACCCTTTTTAATTGAGAGACTATTTAATGATTGATTACATTATCATTGGCATCATCGCATTTTCGATTATCGTGAGTTTATTACGTGGGTTTGTGCGAGAGGTGATGTCCCTTGCAAGTTGGGTCGTTGCATTTATTGTCGCTAGCCAATTTTATCCTTATCTTGCCACTTATCTTACTCAAATCGAATCTGACTACTTGCGTAATGGCACAGCAATCGGCATTTTATTTGTTTTAACCTTAATTGTAGGTGGCATTGTTAACTATGTGATTAGCCAATTAGTGGATAAAACAGGACTTACCGGAACAGATCGTGTTCTCGGTGCGGCATTTGGCTTAATTCGTGGTGCGTTAATCGTAGCTGCGATCTTATTCTTCTTGGATACCTTCACTAACTTTGAACAAACCGATTGGTGGAAAGAATCAAAATTAATTCCTCATTTCGGCTTCATTATTGAATGGTTCTTCCAACAACTACAAGCAAGTTCTAGTTTTTTAAACTCAACTTTTAAACAATAAGGTAGTCAATCAGTATGTGTGGAATTGTCGGTATCGTTAGCCAAAATCCGGTTAATGAATCCATTTATGCAGCATTAACGTTATTACAGCATCGAGGTCAAGATGCGGCGGGGATTGTCACAATCGATGATGAAAACCGCTTTCGTTTGCGTAAGGCTAATGGTCTTGTAAGCGATGTATTCAGACAAGAACATATGTTACGTTTACAAGGTCATGCGGGCCTCGGGCATGTACGTTATCCAACCGCCGGAAGTTCAAGTGTATCTGAAGCTCAACCTTTCTATGTTAACTCACCTTATGGTTTAAGCCTTGTTCACAATGGTAACTTAACCAACTCAACCGAATTAAAAGATAAGTTATTTAAAGAGGCGCGTCGTCATATAAATACCAATTCGGATTCAGAACTTCTTCTCAATATTCTTGCTAATCATTTGGATAGAGTGAATAAATACCATCTCGCTCCACAAGATATTTTTAATGCAATTCGTGCGACACACAAAGATATCCGTGGTGCTTATGCATGCTTAGCGATGATTATCGGACATGGTATGGTAGCATTTCGCGACCCATTTGGTATTCGTCCTCTCGTGTTAGGTAAACGAGAAGAAAATGGTTCTGTGGAATATATGTTTGCCTCTGAAAGTGTGGCATTAGATGTTGCAGGTTTTGAATTAGTACGAGATGTTGCACCGGGTGAAGCCATTTATGTGACCTTTGATGGTCAGCTCTATGCTGAGCAGTGCGCAGAAAGTGCGGTCTTAAATCCGTGTATTTTTGAGTATGTCTATTTTGCTCGTCCAGATTCCACAATAGACGGTGTATCTGTTTATGCCGCACGCGTTCACATGGGTGAACATTTAGGTAAAAAAATTGCTAAAGAATGGGTTGAGGAAGCAGACAATATTGATGTTGTGATTCCAGTACCTGAAACTTCAACAGACATTGCTTTACAGATTGCGAAAATTTTAGGCAAACCTTATCGTCAAGGTTTTGTGAAAAACCGCTATGTTGGCCGTACATTTATCATGCCTGGTCAAGCACAGCGTATCAGTTCAGTCCGTCGCAAGCTCAATACGATTAAAGCAGAATTTAAAGACAAAAATGTGTTATTAGTCGACGATTCTATTGTTCGTGGTACCACATCTGAACAAATTGTGAGTATGGCTCGAGCGGCTGGGGCGAAGAAAATTTACTTTGCATCAGCGGCACCAGAAATTCGTTATCCGAATGTGTACGGCATTGATATGCCAACAAAACAAGAACTCATTGCCTATGGCCGTAATGTTGATGAAATTGCGAAATTGATTGGCGTAGATAAATTAGTTTTCCAAGATCTTGAAGCACTGACAGAATCAGTACGCCAAGAAAATCCAGCTATTCAAGGCTTTGATTGTTCAGTCTTTACCGGTGAATATATTACAGGTGATATCACACCAGAATACCTTGATAGCATTGCTTCTCAACGGAGTGATTCGGCAAAGAAAAAACGGGAAAAAGATGCAAGCAACCTTGAAATTCATAATGAAGGTTAATCGCGTTTAAGATCGTAAAAAAAGCACTAATTCAATGAGGATTTAGTGCTTTTTATTTTTGATTAAATAGAAAGAAAAATGACCGCACTTGATATATTCAAAGTGCGGTCATTTTTATATACGTTTTAGTCTTTATAAAGATCGTTATAAAGTGCGCTTTCAAATTGAACAAGTGGAGCGCGCTTTGTTTTACTTTCTAAATCACCAGTTGAGTATCCATTGATAAATTGAACGAAAGCTACTTTTTCACCTCGTGCATTGGTCATAAAACCGGCAAGGTTATAGACACCTTTCAGTGAGCCAGTTTTAGCGATAACATTTTTCACCAGTGGTGGATTAATTAAGCTACCACGCCCACTGATTGTGCCGTCCACACCTGCAATTGGGAAAGTTTCCATTAAGTGTAATTTATCTTCGTTTTTAGCGATGTATTCCAAGACTGAAAGCATGGTTTTCGGTGCAACTAAATTATGACGAGAAAGACCCGAACCATCGGCTAAAATGCTGTTACCAAATTTAATGCCTTGTTTTTGTAATACGGATTTCACCGCTAATGTGCCTAATTGGAATGAAGCAGGGCGTTTATAATAGTTGTAGGCTACCGCTCTAAATAAGGCATCGGCAATTTGGTTATCCGATTTTTTCATCATTTTTTTCAATAGCTCAGGCAACGGTTTAGATAAATGCTGAGCGAGTTTTTGTCCTTGCTGTGGTTTTTGAGGTTGTTTTACCTGACCGGTAAATTCAATACCAAGACGTTTTAATTGACGTTGAATAATGGCAGCAGCGTAGGCATCTGGATCTTGCACGGCGAAGCTAAGCCCAAATGGTTTAGTTTGGCGTGCAATACAGCCTTTTACCTGATAGCGATTATTGTCATGGACAACGACGTCTAACTGGCAATAACCGGCTTCTTGCTGATCCACAATATAAACTTGCCCGAAAACTTGAATAGGGAATTGAGCAGGAACGTTAATTTTGACTGTTTCACCTACAGGTTGATTTGCATCTAGTTCGGCATAGAAACAGTTATTATCAATATTTGCTGCAGCAGGAGGGGAGTTAAAGCACATTGTAAGATCGTTCCAAATCCAACCTAACCCACGATCATGGCTAGCAAATACAGAGGTATCTAAAATAAGATCACCATTGATTTTCTGAATGCCTTGGTTTTTTAAATTAGCTAATAGGCTATAAAGTTGTCCGCTGGTCAGATCGGGATCACCAGTAAATTGCACAACAAGATCGCCTTCTAAAACATTATTCTGAATTTTTCCGTTACTTAAAAGTGAGGTTTCAAATTGGAAGGCATCACCTAATACTAATTTAGCCGCGACAGATGTGAAAACTTTTTGCGTACTGGCAGGCAACATAAATGTTGAACCATTGTAGTCTGCAATAATTTGATCTTTATTGAGGTTTTTGGCAATGATACTGGCAGAAGTACCTTCAGGTAGGTATTGGGTAATAGAAGCCACATTAACTTCAGCCATAGAGGAAAAAGAAAAGCCGAGTGTAATAAATGCCGCTTTAAGTGCAGTCGAAATAGAAGATTTTTTAGTCATTTTTAGTTCTGTTATGGTTGCTATTTTTCTCAAGACGAATAATAATAAGCTCCGAACTCAATAGAGTAAATCATTTTTTATTTTTCATTGACTGCGGCAAGGTTGCAAGACGTTGTCGTGGTTTTGTTTTTACCAAATTTCAAGGAAAAAGAATGAAACAAATTCCAATGACCGTGCGCGGTGCGGAGCTATTACGTCAAGAATTAGATTTCTTAAAGAATGAGCGTCGCCCTGAAATTATCAAGGCGATTGCTGAAGCACGTGAGCATGGTGACTTAAAAGAAAATGCAGAATATCACGCTGCGCGTGAACAACAAGGTTTTTGCGAAGGGCGTATTCAAGAAATTGAAAGCAAACTTGCAAATTGTCAGGTTATCGATGTCACTAAATTACCGAATAACGGAAAAGTTATTTTTGGTGCGACAGTTGTATTAGTGAATACTGATACTGATGAAGAAGTTACTTACCAAATTGTGGGTGATGATGAGGCAGATATTAAATCAGGTTTGATTTCTGTGAATTCACCGATTGCTCGTGGCTTGGTAGGGAAAGAGTTGGATGATACCGTAAATATTACCACACCAGGTGGAACGGTTGAGTTCGAGATTATTGAAGTAAATTACATCTAAAAAAACATCCCCTCAAATTGAGGGGATAACAATTATTTACGAGGCAGCTGGATTTTACCTTCCTCGCTTGGTCGATAAAGCACCAAAATATGTCCGATGGTTTGAACATTAGATGATTTGGTTTCACGAACAATCGCATCAATAATTAATTGTTTGGTTTCGCGATCTGCGCCAGCAATTTTTACTTTGATTAATTCGTGATGATTTAACGCATTATCGATTTCGGCTAATACACCTTCGGTTAAGCCGTTACCGCCAAGCATGACGACAGGGCTAAGGTGATGAGCGAGTCCTTTTAAAAATTGTTTTTGTTTTGTTGATAATATTGTCATAAGGAATCCTTTAAATAGATGAATATGAGTCAAAAAAAGACCGAAAAGAGCGGTCAGAAAAAACGTGGTTTTTCAGCACTTTTTGGTAAGTCTAGCCTTGAATTTGGCAGATTGTACCCAAATATAGACGAAACTACTACAAAAAATAGTACAAAAGAAAGAGATTATGGGAAAGAAAAAACGTTCGGCGAGTTCTTCTCGTTGGCTAAACGAACATTTTAAAGATCCGTTTGTTCAGAAAGCACATAAACAAAAATTACGTTCACGTGCTTACTTTAAGTTAGATGAAATTCAACAAACGGATAAATTGTTTAAACCGGGAATGACTGTAGTGGATCTCGGTGCCGCACCAGGTGGTTGGTCACAATACGTTGTGAGCCAGATTGGTGGAAAAGGCAGAGTGATTGCTTGTGATATTTTAGATATGAATCCAATTGTCGGTGTAGATTTCTTGCAAGG
Organism: Parahaemophilus parainfluenzae; assembly: GCA_018366115.1. Lineage (GTDB taxonomy): Bacteria > Pseudomonadota > Gammaproteobacteria > Enterobacterales > Pasteurellaceae > Haemophilus_D > Haemophilus_D parainfluenzae_AB. Next base: position 14,964 of record JAGZIS010000017.1, read on the forward strand.
TGATTTTCGTGACGAAAATGTGCTGAATGCATTATTAGAACGAGTTGGTGAAGCAAAAGTTGATGTCGTGATGTCTGATATGGCGCCTAATTTTAGTGGTATGCCATCTGTTGATATTCCTCGAGCAATGTATTTAGTTGAACTGGCTTTAGATATGTGTAAGCAAGTTTTGGCGAAAAAAGGCAGTTTTGTGGTCAAAGTATTCCAAGGGGAAGGTTTTGACGAGTATCTGCGCGAAATTCGGTCACTCTTTAGTGTCGTAAAAGTACGTAAGCCTGAAGCCTCTCGTGGGCGTTCTCGCGAAGTTTATATTGTAGCAAGCGGTTATAAAGGCGAATAGATAATTGCTTTGATAGCTTTTCATTGTGTCGGGGATGAGATAGTATCTCGTTTAATTTTAATTAACTTAAGAAAGGCAGGTTAAACCTTGAACGATATGGTCAAAAATCTAGTTCTATGGGTTGTGGTAGCAATTGTCATGATGACAGCTTACCAAAGTTTTAATTCCAATGGCGTGAGTGAATCAACAGATTACACAACCTTTGTGTATGATGTGAGTAATAGTCAAGTGAAAGAAGCGCGTTTTGATGCGAATGAAATCACCGTGACCAAAAATGATGGTTCTAAATATATGACCGTCATGCCACCGTTGGAAGATAAAAAGCTCTTAGATGACTTACTAAATAAAAAAGTTAAAATCGAAGGTACGCCTTTTGAAAAACGCAGTTTATTATCACAAATTTTAATTTCGTGGTTCCCAATGTTATTCCTTGTAGGGGTATGGATTTTCTTCATGCGTCAAATGCAAGGTGGCGGTGGCAAGGCCATGAGCTTTGGTAAAAGCCGCGCTAAAATGCTGAACCAAGATCAAATCAAAGTGACTTTTGCGGATGTTGCAGGTTGCGATGAGGCAAAAGAAGAAGTGGGTGAAGTGGTCGATTTCTTGCGTGAACCGAAAAAATTCCAAAACCTGGGTGGTAAAATTCCAAAAGGGATTTTGATGGTTGGCCCTCCAGGTACAGGTAAAACTTTATTAGCTAAGGCCATTGCGGGTGAAGCAAAAGTACCTTTCTTTACCATTTCAGGTTCTGACTTTGTGGAGATGTTTGTGGGCGTTGGTGCTTCTCGTGTACGTGATATGTTCGAGCAAGCGAAGAAAAATGCACCATGCTTAATCTTTATTGATGAAATCGATGCGGTAGGTCGCCAACGTGGTGCCGGTTTAGGTGGTGGACACGATGAGCGTGAACAAACCCTTAACCAAATGTTAGTTGAAATGGATGGTTTTGGTGGTAACGAAGGCGTAATCGTTATTGCAGCAACGAACCGTCCAGATGTACTTGACCCAGCATTAACTCGTCCAGGCCGTTTTGACCGTCAAGTTGTTGTGGGTTTACCGGATGTGAAAGGTCGTGAGCAAATTTTAAAAGTTCACATGCGTAAAGTCCCTGTGGCTGATGATGTTGATGCAATGACACTTGCTCGTGGTACACCTGGTTATTCAGGTGCAGATTTAGCGAACTTAGTGAATGAAGCGGCATTATTTGCTGCGCGTAGCAATAAACGTACTGTATCGATGCTTGAGTTTGAAAAAGCCAAAGATAAGATCAATATGGGACCTGAACGTCGTACCATGATCATGACGGATAAACAAAAAGAATCGACAGCGTACCATGAAGCTGGTCACGCCATTGTGGGTTACTTAGTGCCTGAACATGATCCGGTACATAAAGTGACGATTATTCCTCGTGGCCGTGCATTAGGTGTAACTTTCTTCTTACCTGAAGGCGATCAAATTAGTATCAGCCAAAAACAATTAGAAAGTAAACTTTCCACACTATATGCAGGACGCTTAGCTGAAGATTTGATTTACGGTGAAGAAAATATTTCTACCGGTGCATCTAACGATATTAAAGTGGCAACCAATATTGCACGTAATATGGTGACCCAATGGGGCTTCTCAGATAAACTCGGTCCGATTCTTTATACTGAAGATGAAGGCGAAGTATTCCTAGGTCGCTCAATGGCGAAAGCAAAACATATGTCTGACGAAACAGCACATGCAATTGATGAAGAAGTTCGTGCGATCGTAAATCGTAACTATGCGAGAGCAAGACAGATTTTGATCGACAATATAGATATTCTTCACGCCATGAAAGATGCGTTAGTGAAATATGAAACCATTGAAGAAGAACAAATCAAACAATTGATGAATCGTGAACCTGTTACACCACCATCTGGTTGGGAAGATAACAAAGACGCAAAATCAACAGCAAAACCGCAGGAAGAGAAAACTGAAAGTGCGGTTAATCATTCAGAAGATCCTGAAACATAAAAATAAAGCCTTCCTGAAATGGAAGGCTTTAATTTTATTCTAAATTTAGATTTTTATTATGGCGTCTTGCTGTTCTAGCATTAAGACAATTTAAGTCTTCGGGATGAAGCTCACCATTTTTACATTTCTCTATATAAACCTTTTGCAACTTAAGGTCTGCTTCAAATTCTTTTACTGTATAAGTTTTTTCATTATTAGCATGAGCGGTTGCGGTTAAAGCAAATCCTGCAATGAATAGTAATGTTAAATTTTTCATTCTTCCTCATTATAAGTATATATTTATCAATGCTTTTTAAATTTATCAAAGAATAAAACTTAAAGCAATGAACAAATGATTCTCTGGATTTTTGATTCTTTTTTTGTCGATATTTCGTTATAATCAGCCTCCTAATTTGTATCAAAAATTGACCGCACTTTATGAAACTTTATGCTAATAACAAATGTCTAGATTTATCATCCCCTCAAATTATGGGAATTTTGAATTTCACACCTGATTCATTTTCTGATAGCGGACAGTTTTTCAGTCTAGACAAAGCATTATTTCAAGTTGAAAAAATGCTGAAAGAAGGTGCAACAATTATTGATATTGGCGGTGAATCAACTCGACCAATGGCAGAAGAAGTGCCTGAAACTGAAGAGTTGCAACGAGTGATACCTCTTGTTGAAGCCGTGCAAAAACGTTTTGATTGTTGGATCTCAGTGGATACCTCTAAAGCAATTGTGATGCAAGAAGCAGCTAAGGTCGGCATGGATTTAATCAATGATATTCGTGCTTTACGTGAACCTGGTGCACTCGAAATAGCAGGACAGTTGAATTTACCTACTTGTATTATGCACATGCAAGGACAACCTCGTACAATGCAAACTAATCCACATTACGATGATGTGGTTCAAGATGTTTATCAGTTTTTAACTGATAGAACTCAAGCTTGTTTAGCAGCGGGAATAGCCAAAGAAAATATTATTTGGGATATGGGCTTTGGTTTTGGTAAAACAGTACAGCATAACTACAAGCTTTTACAACAGTTGTCTCACTTCTGTGAAAGTGGATATCCTGTTTTAGCAGGGCTTTCACGTAAATCGATGATTGGTGCTGTATTAGATAAGCCTGTGACTGAACGTGTTGTGGGAAGTGTAGCTGGGGCATTAATTGCGGCTCAAAATGGTGCGACAATTTTGCGTGTACATGATGTAGCAGCAACAGCAGATGCTTTAAAAGTATGGCAGGCAACGCAACAAGCGTAAAAAAACTAACAGATTTTATATGTTGTAGAATAAATGATTTCTGCAACATCGTTATTCAAATTTAATAAGGAATAAACATGGCAAATCGTAAATATTTTGGTACTGATGGTGTACGTGGAAAAGTAGGTACATATCCAATCACACCTGATTTCGCATTAAAATTAGGTTGGGCAGCGGGTAAAGTTTTAGCCTCTCAAGGTTCTCGCACGGTATTAATCGGGAAAGATACTCGTATTTCAGGTTATATGTTGGAATCTGCACTTGAAGCAGGTTTAGCTGCGGCAGGATTAACTGCTGCATTTACCGGTCCAATGCCAACACCTGCCGTGGCGTATTTAACCCGCACTTTCCGTTTAGAAGCGGGTATTGTCATTTCGGCATCACATAACCCTTATTATGATAACGGGATTAAATTCTTCTCTTCACAAGGCACAAAATTACCAGATGATATTGAAGAAGCGATTGAAGCCATGCTTGATCAGCCAATGGATTGTGTGGAGTCTGCTGATTTAGGTAAAGCAAGCCGTATCAGTGATGCTGCAGGACGTTATATTGAATTTTGTAAAAGTACTTTCCCTGCCCACCTTGGTTTAGATGGTTATAAAATTGTGGTGGATTGTGCAAATGGTGCGACTTATCATATTGCGCCAAATGTATTACGTGAGTTAGGCGCAGAAGTGATTGAAATTGGTACAGATCCTAACGGAATCAATATTAATGAGAAATGTGGAGCAACCGATGTAAAAGCGTTACAGGAAAAAGTGCTTGAAACAAAAGCAGATGTTGGTCTTGCTTATGATGGTGATGGTGACCGTATTATGATGGTGGATCACTTAGGTAATAAAGTAGATGGTGACCAAATCCTTTTCATTATTGCTCGTGAAGCTTTACGTTCAGGTCAGCTAAAAGGTGGCGTAGTGGGCACATTAATGAGTAATATGAGCTTAGAGATTGCTTTAAAAATGTTAGGTGTACCTTTTGTGCGTGCTAACGTTGGCGATCGTTATGTGTTAGAAAAAATGGTAGAACATAACTGGACGCTAGGCGGAGAAAACTCTGGCCATATCATTATTGCTGATAAAAATACGACAGGTGATGGTATTATTGCATCACTAGCTGTATTAAGTGCAATGGTTCAACATCGTTTATCTTTAAACGAGCTTGCAAGTGCGGTGAAATTATTCCCTCAAGTACTCATTAATGTTCGTTTTGCTGGTGGTGATAATCCATTAGAAAGTGAAGCGGTAAAAGCAGTAGCTGCAGATGTGGAAAAACGTTTAGAAGGCAAAGGTCGAATTTTACTGCGTAAGTCTGGTACTGAGCCTCTTATTCGCGTCATGGTCGAATGTGAAGACGGTGTACTTGCAAAACAATGTGCAGAAGAAATTGCAGAAGCAGTGAAAGCGAATTAATAAAGTGGGGGCTTGCCCCCATTTTTGATCTATAAAATTTATTTTTTATTATTTTTAGGAAAGCCAATACATGAAAATTTTTATTATGCGTCATGGAGAAGCAGAAGTTATTGCTTCATCAGATGAGTCGAGACATTTAAACGACTACGGATGCAAACAATCAATATCACAAGGTCAATGGCTTAAAACCCATCTAAATTCAACCGCACTTTCAGTTCAGAAAGTGATTGTCAGTCCTTATGTAAGAGCACAAGAAACGTTTGAGCTTGTAAATTTAGCCTTAGGTAATACGCTTAATGATATTGAAATTTGGAGTGGGATTACACCTTACGGTAATGCTACATTGGTAGCTGATTATCTATCTGTTTTGCAAGAAGAAGGTACTGAAAGTGTTTTACTCGTTTCTCATTTACCTTTAGTAGGCAGTATTGTTTCAGAGCTTTACGGTAAGCGAAATCCAATTAGTTTTTACCCTTCAACGATTGTTCAAATTGAGTGGAATGGTGAAAAAGGCACCATTGAAGCTTTCCATTATCCAAAATAGAATGGCTAAAATACGAAAAACAAAGTTTATATGATTTACTTTTTAAAAGCAGTCAAAAATAAGCAACACCTAAAAATGTGTATTTTTAGGTGTTTTTTTAAAATTTTTTTGATAGACTGAAAATGAGCTATAAATGAATAGCTTAAATTAAGCTATTATAATGACACAAGGAGAGTAGCTATGAACAATAAAATCGAAGATAAAGCAACTGAAGTAAAAGATACGACAGTGAATGCTGCAACACAAGTTAAAGATGCATTATTTGCAGCGGCTAACTATATTAAAGATGCTGTGACACATAAAGCGTCTGAGGCAAAAGAAGTGGTTGAAGACAAAGCTACTGAAGTGAAAGATGTAACTGAAGATAAAGTATCTGAAGTAAGAAAAGCAGTTTCTGAAGCAAAAGAAGCAATCGATGATAAAGCTGCTGAAATGAAAAAAGCAATCGATGACAAATTTTCTGAAGTAAAAAGAGCCGTCGAAGATAAAGCATCAGAAGTGAAAAAAACAGTTTCAGAAGCTACAGATGAAGCGGCAGATAAAGCAGCAGAGCTAAAAGATGCAGCTGAAGACAAAGTTGCTGAAGTGAAAGATGCGGCTGAAGATA
>JAGZIS010000018.1:0-27963 GCA_018366115.1 Parahaemophilus parainfluenzae
AAACGTTATGCTGAAAAGAAAACTCAAAAATAGAAGGTTAGGAGTAAAAGATGAGCTATATTCAATTAAATCATGTCATGAAAAAATTTGGTGATGTTATTGCCATTGAAGATCTTAACCTTTCTATCGAAAAAGGCGAATGTTTCTCTATGCTAGGGCCATCGGGTTGTGGAAAAACAACAACCCTAAGAATGATCGCTGGCTTTGAAGACTTAGACGGAGGAGAAATTAAAGTCGGTGATAAATTACTGTCATCGAAGAAAAACAATTTCTATCTCCCGCCAGAGAAACGCAATTTCGGTATGGTATTTCAGGCCTTTGCAGTATGGCCACATATGACGGTATACGATAACGTTGCCTTTCCGTTAAAACTCAAAAATATTTCAGCACAAGAAATTGAAAAACGAACAACTGATGCGTTAAGACATACTAATTTACTTAGTGTTGCCAAGAAAAGCCCTGACGATTTATCTGGTGGCGGAAAACAACGCGTGGCACTTGCTAGAGCATTAGCAATTAACCCTGATGTTATGTTACTAGACGAACCATTATCAAGCTTAGATCCCCATCTTCGCGAAGAAATGCGTTTTGAAATTAAGGCATTACAGAAAAAATTTGGGTTCTCAATTATTTATGTGACTCATGACCAATCTGAAGCGATGGCACTTTCAGATCGTATTATGGTCATGAAGAAAGGGGCGGTACAACAAATTGATACCCCATTAAATATTTATAACAACCCAGCTAACAAGTTTGTCTTTAATTTTATCGGGCTATCAAATCAATTAAATGTAAACCTGTCATCACAAGGTATTCATATTGATAAAGTTGATGGTATTTTTAATCTTCCAGAAATGCCAAATAATGACTTACTTTCACAAGGGAAAGCGATATTAGCAAGCCGTCCATCTGACATTGAATTTGTTCAACAAGGTGGAATCCCTGGTGTCGTAAAACGTCGCTCTTATCTTGGTGAAGTGACGGATTATAATATCCAAGTTGGAGATCAAGATATTCGTGTTCAAATTGGGCGACGAGATTCTGGCCCGAAAGAAGGGGAAACATGTCAGATAGCCTTTGAACATTTGCATTGGTACCCTGCTGAATAACATATCCTAAGTGCGGTTAAATTTAACCGTACTTTTATTTTTATAAGAATTAAACAAGCTGTTCTCATTATCAACTAATCTTTGATCCTGCTCACAATTTCAAAAAAATAAACTTTCTTTATTTTTCAACTCTTTCTACAATACCTTTGTTTTTATTATTAAAAACACACAATTCAATTTAACTTCAGATATCACAAGGGTCTAATTATGAAAATTTTAACTTGGCCTGTGGTTGCAGGTGCTGCACTTGGTATCGTTGCGCCACTTCTCACTTACAATGGCAATCCTGGTAATATGGGATTTTGTGCGGCTTGTTTCTTACGCGATACAGCCGGATCGCTTGGATTACATCACGCTGCCCCATTACAATACCTTCGCCCAGAACTCATTGGATTAGTTTTAGGAGCACTCGCCAGTGCATTCTTATCTAAGGAATTTAAACCTCGTGGAGGCTCTGCTCCACTCGCTCGTATTAGCTTAGGCTTTTTTGCGATGCTTGGTGCGCTTATTTTCTTAGGTTGTCCATGGCGTGCTTATTTACGATTAGGTGGCGGTGATCTCACTGCAATTGCCGGTATTGTAGGATTGTTTGCCGGTGTATTAGGCGGTATTTTCTTCGCTAATCGAGGATTCTCATTAGGAAAATCGAAGGAACAAAGCCAATCTTCTGGCTTAATCGGTCCAATCTTTGCCGTGATTTTACTTGTTTTAGCCTTAACCCAATTTAAATTTGGTGAAAATCTTGCGATTTACACTTCCGAAAAAGGGCCTGGTGCACAACATGCAGCTATTTGGATGTCACTTGCTGGCGGATTACTTCTCGGTGTGCTGATGCAAAAATCGCGTTTTTGCACAATTGGGGCATTTCGAAACGTTGTCCTCTTCCGTGATGCGCATTTATTAAATGGCGTGATTGCATTGATTGTCTTTGCGGCAATAACCAATGCCTTATTAGGTCAATTCCATTTAGGCTTTGAAAAACAGCCTATCGCGCATAATGACTATCTCTACAATTTCCTTTCTATGGCGCTTTGCGGTCTTTGCTTTGCATTAGGCGGTGGTTGTCCAGGTAAGCAATTAGTCAATATTGGTGAAGGGAACAATGACTCTGCATTATTTGTGCTCGGTATGCTACTGGGCGCAGCAGCGGCACATAACTTTGGTTTCGCAGCCGCTCCTACTGGCGTTCCAATCTTTACGCCTTATGTTTTAATTGCCGGCTTTGTGGTTTGCTTGTATATTGCATTGACCAATAAATCAGAAGCTTAACATTCATTTAGAATAAACAAAAAGGAAGTCAATTATGACTTCCTTTTTTCGTTTTTAAAAGTGCGGTCATTTTTAACCGCACTTTCCACATCATTAAAGTATATTTTTCTCGCCACGGGAAAGACTAATTAAGCCTGAACGAACAATCTCAAGTAATGTACTTTCTTCTTTCACAGCCTCAACAAAAGCATCTAATTTATCTTTTGTACCTGTTAATTGAATTGTGTAGGATTTTGTTGTTACATCCACAATCTGACCACGGAAGATATCGGCTAAACGTTTTAACTCATCACGTGATGAACCCGTTGCACGTACTTTCACTAACAACACTTCACGCTCAACGTGCTCATGTTCACTCAAGTTAATAACTTTAAACACATCCACTAATTTGTGAAGTTGTTTTTCGATTTGCTCAAGCACTTGCTCATCCCCTACCGCTTCAATCGTCATACGAGAAAGCGTTGGATCATCGGTTGGTGCCACAGTTAAGCTTTCAATGTTAAATGCACGTTGGGAAAATAAGCCGACCACACGAGATAATGCACCGGATTCATTTTCTAATAAAACAGATAAAATTCTACGCATTATTCTTTCTCCTCTTGTGGTTTGCTTAAAATCATCTCATTCATCGCCCCGCCGCGAACTTGCATTGGGTAAACGTGTTCGGTTTCATCAACGTTAATATCAACAAAGACCAATTTATTTTTAATACTGAAGGCTTCTTTTAATTTGCTTTCTAATTCATCTGGTGTCGAAATTTGAATTCCCACATGGCCATAAGATTCGGCTAACTTCACGAAATCTGGTAAAGAATTCATATAAGTTTGAGAATGGCGGCCTGAGTAAATCAAATCTTGCCATTGTTTCACCATGCCTAAGAAGTGGTTGTTCAAACAAATCACCACAACTGGAATGCCATATTGTGTTGCCGTTGAAAGCTCTTGAATATTCATTTGAATACTGCCATCACCCGTTACACAAACCACGGTTGCGTCAGGATGTGCAAGTTTCACCCCTAATGCAGCGGGTAAACCGAAGCCCATCGTACCTGCACCGCCTGAGTTGATCCAACGACGCGGTAAATCAAATGGATAATGTAATGCGGCAAACATTTGATGTTGGCCTACATCCGATGCCACATAAGCTTGGCCTTTTGTAATACGATATACGGCTTCCATCACTTGTTGCGGTTTAATTACGCCTGAAGTGCGGTCGAAATCCAAGCATTTTTTCGCTTTCCATTCATCAATTTGTTTCCACCAATCTTCTAATTGGTTTTGAGGACGCGAACCAATTTCTTCACCTAATAAGCTTAAGAACTCATCCAATACATTTTTAGCGTTACCTACAATTGGAATCGCAACAGGGACGTTTTTAGAAATAGAGGTTGGGTCAATATCAATCTGAATCACTTTTGCATTCGGGCAATATTTATCTAAGTTGTTAGTGGTACGGTCATCAAAACGCACCCCAACACCAAGGATTAAATCACTTTCATGCATGGCTGTATTGGCTTCATAAGTCCCGTGCATCCCAAGCATACCTAAGAATTGTTTATCGGTACTTGGATACACACCTAAACCCATTAATGAAGAGGTAACCGGTAAATTTAAACGTTGTGCGAATTGTGTTAATTCTTCATGACAGCCTGCCGCAATTGCACCACCACCCACAAATAAAACCGGTTTTTTAGCCACTAATAATGCTTTTAACGCTTTCTTAATTTGACCTTTGTGACCATTTACCGTTGGATTATAAGAACGAAGCTCAACAGATTTTGGATATTCGTAAGGATATTTTAAAGTTGGATTTACCGTATCTTTTGGAATATCTACGACAACGGGACCTGGACGGCCTGTTGAAGCAATATAAAAGGCTTTTTTCAAGATCCCCGGAATGTCTTCTGCTTTTTTAACGATAAAGCTGTGTTTAACCACTGGGCGAGAAATCCCCACCATATCACATTCTTGGAATGCGTCACGACCGATTAAGCTACTCATTACCTGACCTGAAATGATCACCATTGGCACCGAGTCAGTATAAGCGGTCAAAATCCCCGTAATCGCATTGGTTGCACCTGGACCAGATGTCACTAGCACACAACCTACTTTACCTGTCGCTCGTGCATAACCATCAGCCATATGTACCGCAGCTTGCTCATGACGGACTAAAATATGTTCAATCCCACCAAGGGTATGGATTGCATCATAAATATCCAATACGGCACCGCCTGGATAACCAAATAAATACTCAACGCCTTCATCACGCAAAGACTGAACCACCATTTCCGCACCGGATAATTTCTTCATATTCTACTCCTAAAACTGACCGCACTTTTATTACTACGATTCGTTGTCAAAACAATGGAAACATCATACCGAAAGAAAATAACTTGTCTAGCATTGCAAAAGTCTAAAAAAACAAATTTAAAAGCATTAAAATCTACACAAATTAAAAAATAAAGTTTTAAATAAAGATTAAAGTAAAAAAATAAAGAGAATTGCATTTTTATATAGAGTTTTATAAAAATAAAAAAATTTTATTCTTTTGTTCAGAAATTTGAACTAGATCACATTTTAAATGTTGTTTTCTCTTAGGAGTGGAAGGAAAAGAATTGATGATAAGAAAAAACCGCACTTGGAAGCCCCAAAGTGCGGTTAGATTTTATGAGTTTTTTAATTAGCCGTTATAGCGTTTGAACACTAAAGTTGCGTTTGTACCACCGAAACCAAAGCTGTTTGACATTACAGTTTGTAAACCAGCATTTTCTTTTGTTTCAGTCACGATATTGCAGCCTTCTGCCGCTTCGTCTAATTTTTCAATATTAATGCTTGGTGCAATGAAGTCATTGTGTAGCATTAATAAGGTATAGATTGCTTCGTGTGCACCAGCAGCACCTAAAGAGTGACCGGTCATTGATTTGGTTGAAGAAATCGCGGGGATTTCGTCACCAAATACATTTTTGATTGCACCTAATTCTTTCACGTCACCAACTGGTGTTGATGTACCGTGTACGTTGATGTAATCAATTGGGGTATCTACCGTTGCCATTGCTTGTTTCATACAACGCTCTGCACCTTCACCACTTGGCGCTACCATGTCGTAACCATCAGAGGTTGCACCGTAACCCACGATTTCTGCGTAGATTTTTGCTCCACGTGCTAATGCGTGTTCTAATTCTTCAACCACCACAACTGCACCACCACCTGCGATAACGAAACCATCACGGTCTGCATCATAAGCACGAGACGCTTTTTCTGGGGTATCATTGTATTTAGTTGAAACCGCACCCATTGCATCGAATTCAGTTGCACATTCCCAAGATAATTCTTCCGCACCACCAGCGAAAACCACATCTTGTTTACCTAATTGGATTAATTCAACTGCGTGACCGATACAGTGTGCAGACGTTGCACAAGCAGAGCTGATTGAGTAGTTCACACCGCGGATTTTGTAAGGGGTTGCTAAACAAGCTGACACACTTGAAGCCATGGTTTTAGTTACTGCATAAGGACCAATTGCTTTCACACCGCGTGGACCACGCACTGCATCACAAGCCACTAATTGGTTGTGAGCTGAACCAGTACCTGCACCGATTACAAGACCTGTACGGTCATTTGAAACTTGATCTTCTGTTAAACCTGAATCTTCAATCGCTTCACGCATAGAAAGGTATGCATAAGCTGCCGCATCACCCATAAAACGATACACTTTACGATCGATGTGCTCGCTTGGATCAAGTTTGATTGTGCCGGCAACATGGCTACGCATTTTCATTTCAATAAACTCAGGCACGACTTCAATACCAGATTTACCTGCTTTTAATGAAGCCAAAACTTCTTCTTTGTTGTTACCGATACTTGAAATAATACCAAAACCAGTAATTACAGCTCTTTTCATTCTTTATTCCTTATGAGTTAGGGGAAATTTAATTCAACTTACAGTTGTTAGCTGAACGCAATTTACTATGAAATGAAAATATTGCAAGCAATAATTCATTTGTTCGACCAGTTAAGTTTTAACCGACTCAAAATTTCCGTGCTATTATAAAAGAATTTGATAAGGCAAAAAAGGGCTAACACATGTTCACCATTCAGCACGCAAAAATCCATTTTAACCAAGAGAATACGCCTGTTTCGGATACATTTGATGATGTGTATTTTTCTAATCAAGATGGTTTAGCGGAAACCCATTATGTATTTTTAGAAGGTAATCTGTTGTGGGAACGTTGGGTTAATTATCAAGAAGCTCATTTTGTTATTGCTGAAACGGGGTTTGGCACAGGATTAAATTTCTTTGCAGTGACCACACTATTCCGTGAATTTCGTCAAAAATACCCAGATTCGCCTTTAAAACGCCTTTATTTTATCTCTTTTGAAAAATACCCTTTACCACTTGATGCATTACAACAAGCCCATTTAGCCTATCCGCAATTTGCTCACCTAGCTGAACATCTACAACAGCATTGGCTTAATCCTATTCAAGGTTGCTATCGTTTTCATTTTGATGAAACTACGTTAGATCTTTGGTTTGGTGATGTGGCTGAAAATCTGCCACAGCTTGGCGATTATATGAATGATAAAATTGATGCGTGGTTTTTAGATGGTTTTGCGCCAAGTAAAAATCCAGACATGTGGAACGAGCAGCTTTATCAGCAAATGTTTCGTTTTACCAAGCCACAAGGCACCTTTGCGACCTTTACTGCAGCAAGTGCGGTCAGAAAAGGCTTAGAAAATTCAGGCTTTGATATTACGAAGCGCAAAGGATTTGGTAAAAAACGGGAATGTCTTTCTGGTCAAAAAACGTATGAAAAAATGACCGCACTTTCGGCACCTTGGTTTCATAGTCAGCCAGCCAATCTAAACGAGCAAGATATTGCCATTATTGGTGGCGGGATAGCCTCGCTTTGCACCGCCATTTCATTGGTTAAACGTGGAGCTAAAATCACAATTTATTGCGAAGATGAGCAAGCTGCCCTAAATGCCTCTGGCAACAAACAAGGCGCATTTTATCCGCAACTGAGCGATGATAACGAGCGTAATATTCGTTTTTATATTCATGCTTTTGCCTATGGCCATCAATTCCTACAATGGGCAATTCAACAAAAAATCGAATTTGAACATGAGTTCTGTGGTGTCGCGCTTTGTGCTTACAGCAACAAAACAGAAAATAAATTAAATAAAATCGCTGAGCTGAATTTGCCTTCTGATTTATATCAGTCACTAAGCCAAACTGAATTAAGCAAAAAAGTGGGCTTACCGTTACCTTTTGGGGGCGGTTTTATTCCTCAAGGCGCTTGGCTTGCACCACGTCAGTTAGTTCAAGATGCTTTTGCCTTTTTGGAGAAACAAAGCATCCAAATTAAAACATCACAAAAAGTAACCGCACTTTCTCAAACAGAACACGGCTGGCAAATCAAAACTGCTGAAAATGAAACTTTCAACCATGAAGTTTCGCGGGCAAGTGAGCCAAATTCCAACATCCGCAAATTTGCTTAAACTCAAAACTGTGTTGTGCTATGACGGCTACCTGACCCCAGTCGATCAAGCGAAAACCAGTCATTGTATTGGCGCAAGTCATGTTCGTGATAATGCGACTCGTGAATTTAGCCTAATTGAACAGCAAGAAAATCAACAAAAGATTCAGCAAAATATCCCTGAAGAGTGGACAAAAGAAGTGGATACATCGGGTAACCTTGCTCGAATCGGCGTGCGTTGTTCAGTACGTGATCTCACCCCAATGATGGCGGCTGTTCCTCATTTTTCTGCTCAGCAAACACAATATCAAAATTTGTTTAATTTACGACGCCGTAAACAACCAGTAGAACAAGCTGAAAACTACCCTAACCTCTATTTAATCGGCGCATTAGGCTCACGAGGATTAACCTCTGCGCCACTTTTGGGTGAAACACTGGCTTCCTTAATTTATGGCGAGCCCTTACCAATGAGCGAAGATCTGATTCACAATTTGATGCCAAACCGCAGTTGGGTCAGACGCTGGTTGAAAGGTGCAGAGGTGAAATAAAAAAAGTGCGGTTAAAATCAACCGCACTTTTTCTTAATACAAGCTTAAACGTTGTAATCGCTGTCTGGCGATTTCTTTGATTTCATCCTTTTTCGCCGTATTCATAATTTCCAAATAAAGCAATTTGGCCAAACCAATGTTGACTTGTGTTCCAATCCCTTCTTCATACAAACGAGCTAAACGGAATTTTCCTTCATTACTACCCGCATTTGCGGCCTTTTGAAACCATTCAAAAGCTTTGGTAAATTCTTTCTGATTGGTATATATATCTCCTAATGTAAGCATGGCATCAGGATCTTTTGTCGCACTGGTTTCAAATAATTTAATCGCTTGAGCGGTATCTTGTTTCACATAGTTGTTGCCGTTGAAATACATCACTGCCAAATTATTGATAGCCTTAATGCTGCCTCGCTCAGCAGCTTCGCTAAACCACCAATAAGCCAACTCTTTATTTTCATCCACTCCGCGACCTAAATTATAAAGCATCCCTAAATTACTTTGCGCTTGTAAATTACCTTCCAGCGCAAGAGGATACATAATTTCAAAAACGGCTTTCCAATCTTGTTTCTCAGCCAGTTTTTGTGCCTGATCCATTTTTTGCTGATCCGTCATTTGCGCTTTATCGACCAAATCAATGGTTTTCATGGCAAATACTGAACTGCTTAAGGTGAGCGTGGTGAGGACTAAAAGTTTGGCTAATTTCTTCATCTTATAACGTCGCTATCAATAAAATAATCAAAAAAATGGCGGATGTTCCGAATTCTATTAGACCGACTTGCTTCACGGAAAGTTTCTTGGTGGGTAAATAAATCGCACGAATTAACGCCGGCACAAAAGCAAGTGACAAGACATATTGTTGAGTAAACAAGCAACCAAGCACGCAAAGCACATGAAAAATAATAGAGGCTTTGAGATAAAGCGGATTTTTACGTTCACGCATCATTGATTTGACGTAAAGCGTCGTGCCTATAAAAAAGAGACTTGGATACAGTGCTACCCACCAAATTTTCTCGTCAAAAGTGCGGTCAGAAAAATAATAGGATCCCATGCCTGCAAGTGCAAAAATCGCAATACCCGCTAAATCATTGAGAAGATTGCGTTCATCTTTTTTCTTAGTGTAATAGATACTCACCAATACAAAAGGAAACATGGCGGCAATAAAGAAAAGAATTTGCCAATTATAAAAAATGGCAGGAAGCGCAAATAAAAAAGCTGCAACACCATAGATAACGGTCCACTTTTTATATTCCGCCATATTTTTGCCTTTAAAGAGACTAAGCATTGGGTAACTCAGCAAATACATGGTGAACCAAGCTAAAAGCAAAAAGAAATGCGCCCAAACAGGTGAAGCTAATAACATACCGTAAACAAAAGGCAATAATGCCATCACAATAGCGCCATATTGATTCGAAATCAGGAGTTTCATAGTTCTCTTTAGTTGATAAAAATTCTCAGTTATTTTATCCCACAATTTCTTGATTTACAAAGTCTAAAACCGCCTTTAGAATGGAATTATCTTCATCAAAAAGGAGCCATTATGTCGATTCAACGCATTCAACCAAGCAAACGCTTTTCTGAAGTAGTCATTCATAACAATACTGCCTATTTTGCCGGCCAAGTACCGGAAAAAACAGTTAAAGAAAATGCTTACGAACAAACCAAAGAAGTCCTTTCACTGATCGATAAATTATTGTCAGAAATTGGTTCTGAAAAAAGCAAAATCCTTACCACGCAAATCTTCCTTGCAGATATGGCAGACTATGCTCAACTTAACCAAGCATGGGATGAATGGGTCGATAGCCAAAATCCACCAAGCCGAGCAACGGTAGAAGCAAAACTTGCGGATCCTGATTGGAAAGTTGAAATCGTTATTATTGCAGCCGTGTAAGCACAGCTTTTTCAAAATGTGATCAACCGCAAAGAAACTTTTTTGTTTTTCCTTTACACTAAACACTGAATTCAAAAGAAGGAGTAATGTATGCAATCATGGACACCAGAAATGTGGCAAGCTGCAGTGATTGGGCTTGTTGTTGGCGTAATCTTAGGCTATGTGTTATTACGTTTAACAAAAGGTTCTGTTAAAAAACAAGTTCAAACTGAAGCTGAACTAAAAGAAGTAAAAACACAATTAAGCGATAAACAAGCACAACTTGAAAAACATTTCGCAGAAAGTGCAGAATTATTTAAAACCTTAATTGGTGATTATCAAAAACTGTATCGTCATTACGCGGTTTCCTCTGAAGCTTTACTCGGTAATAAACCTGCCAATAAAGGTTTATTTACTCAACAGCTAGTGACCGCCTCATCAGAAAGTAAATCAGAAGAACCACCACGCGATTATTCCGAAGGTTCATCTGGCTTATTAAAAACAGATAAAGAAAACCAATAATAATTAATGGTTGAACAATAAAAAAATCAGGGATTAAATACTTAATCCCTGATTTTTTATTAATGATTACTCAACACTTGAGCCGGTTGTAACTTCGCGGCTCGACTGGCTGGATAAAGACTGGCGAGTAAACTCAATACCAATGCCGCCACGAGAACTAATACAACATCAAACCAATGTAATTCACTTGGTAAGAAATCAACGAAATAAATGCCATCTGATAACAGTTTCTTTCCGAGTAATGTCTCGACGCCTTGAATAATCGGCGTGAGATTCAGTGCAAGTAAGACACCTAACACAATACCAATCAAACACCCTTTCATCCCTGCAAGCAAACCATACCAAATAAAGATCTGTTTAATAAAGCCATTATTCGCCCCCAGGGTTCGCATAATCGCAATATCACCTTGCTTGTCTTTTACTGCCATAATTAAGGTAGAAACAATATTAAAACATGCTACCCCAATTACAAGCACCATAGCGATATACATCACCGTACGAATAAGCTGAATATCACGATACATATAGCCAAATTTTGCCACCCAGTTTTGGATATAAAGCAGTTGAGGATAATCATTTAGCATCGAATAATCCATGTCTTGTACTTTGAATGGATCATCCACTTTCAATTCAACACCGGTAATTTGATCTTCGCGATACCCCATTAATTCTTGTGCTTGAGGTAATGCCAGTAAGGCATAGCTATGGTCTAACTGACCATCTAAACGTAAAATAGCGGTCACTTGAACACGCTCACGATTAGGTTGCGCCATTTGATCTTCGTCATTTGGTTGAGAGATTAATAACGACACCCAATCGCCCGCTTTAACATCTAATTCTTTGGCAATACCTGAACCCAGCACCAATCCGCCTTCTTCTGCGAATTTTTGCCAGCCATCGCCTTCCACAAACTTACTAAGAGAACTCACTTGATCTTCAGCTTGTTTATCGACCCCTTTCACTTGTACAACTTTAAGTTTATTGCCATTTTCAACTAAGGCAGTAAAACTCACAAAAGGTGAAAGTGCGGTAATTTTTTTGTTCGTTTTTAGACGTTCGGCTAACTTCTGCCAATGATTTAATGTGGGGTCATTACCCTGTGGATTTACTGTAATTTCTACATGCGGCACGACAGCCAAAATGCGCGAGTTTAATTCACGCTCAAACCCATTCATAGCACTTAACCCCACAATCAACACTGCTACACCAAGGGCGATACCAATTGCAGAGAATTTTGAAATTAACGCAACTAAAGGATTTTTCTGCTTACCACGTTGATAACGCCAGCTAATAAAAAATGGCGTATTCATTATACACCTTCCTTCAAAATACCATCTTGCATGACTAAACGACGTGATAATTTTTCAGCAAGCCCCATGTCGTGAGTGACTAATAAAAAAGCGATATTTTGCTCTTGGTTAAGTTGTTGAATGAGTTCAAAAATGCTTTCTGTAGCCTTGTGATCGAGATTCCCTGTGGGCTCATCCGCTAAAACTAATGATGGATTATTCACTAAAGCACGGGCAATCGCGACACGTTGACGTTCACCACCCGAAAGTGCTGATGGACGGTGAGTAATGCGATGACTTAATCCCACCGCACTTAGCATTTTTTCGGCACGATCTTTCGCTTCTGTTTTATTTTGATGACCAATCAACATCGGCATCATCACATTTTCAAGTGCGGTAAAATCCGCCATTAAATGATGGAATTGATACACAAATCCTAAATAACGATTACGCAAAGCAGATAATTCATTAGCCGATGTTTTTTGTAAGGATTGTCCATTAATAAACACTTCCCCGCTACTTGGCTGATCAAGTCCCCCTAAAGTATGCAATAAAGTACTTTTCCCTGAACCTGAGCTTCCTACAATCGCAACCAACTCTGCGGGTTCCATAGAAAAAGAAACACCTTTTAACACTTGCGTTTGATTTTCACCTTCTTGATAAAATTTATTGATGTTTTCGCATTTTAATAAATAGTTATTCATTTTTTACTCTTTTTAACCGCACTTTAGCAGCAAATCATCTCATTAAAAACTTGCGCGAGTCTATCACACTTTTTCCTGAGCTTAAATTTCAATACGCTCAAAGCATTCAAATCCCGTCTCAGGAAAATATTTTTTAAGATAACCCTTTAAATAACCTTGCGTCTCTTGACTAATGATAGGATCGTATTCTGGATAACCGTTATACATTACGCTTAACACTGATACCCCATGAGAACGACAAGCCTCCAAACTTAATAATGTATGGTTTATGCTACCTAATTTTCCCGATGTCACTAAAATCAAAGGGTAATTGTTTGACTGGATATAATCTAACGTCGTCGCCTCGTCACAATAAGGCACCATTAATCCACCAGCCCCCTCCAGCAGCACATAATCATATTTCTCTGCCAGAAGTGCGGTGGATTTTTCAATAATTTTTTCATTAATTTCTCGCCCCTCGAGCTTTGCAGCTAAATGAGGAGAACAAGGGTATTCAAAAAGATAAGGACAGGTGTCGCCTTGTAAATCTTCTGCTGTCAAATCAATCCCTTGAATCTTTCGATGTACAAGCAAATCATCAGCAATATTTTTACAGCCTGTTTGAATCATTTTTTGTGTAATAACGGAAAAGCCTTGTTCCATCAACTTTTTAGCATAAATGCCTGTTGCAACCGTTTTACCTACATCGGTATCAATGCCCGATACAAAAATAACCTTGCCCATAAATACGCCTTACTAATTTCCAGCACCAGAATAACGTGCGATAAAAAACAATGGATGATAAGTTAACCGCACTTTACCCGATGGCAACCTAAAAGCCTGTAAGTAATCATCAATAAATTTGTTGAGATTTTTTCTTGTCCAATTTTTCTGGTTAGTCGCTGTTACACCGGTATATTTCAGATGTTTGAGTACATCCAATGGCGTATCAAAGTCTAGTATTACATTAAAATCGTCACACCATAAAAGCTCAAAATCATTGGCTAACCAATTTTGCCATTGAGATAAATTCGGATAACTTAACCCCACATTCGTCATTTGGCGAATCTCTTTTAAATTATCTTCACCAAAGCTCGTCATCGCCAATAAACCATTAGGTTTCAATCCTGTTTTACAATGGGAAATAAAATTGTCAGGATGATGGAACCACTGTACAGCTGATGCACTTGCAATCAAGTCAAATCGTCGTTGAAAAGGAAAGTTCTCTGCATCACTACAATAAAAATCAAAGGGTTGAATTAGTTTTTCAGCGAGTAGAGAATGCACATCGCACAAATCATTAAATAACCAATAATTGGCTGAAATCTGTTTTTGCAACAACGTACTCAACATACCAGAACCGCAACCGAGTTCCAAAACGCTATCTAGTGACCCATTTGGTAAATAGTCTTGCAAATGCATCATTAACTTAATATTCATTTTTTGTTGAATTAATGCATGTTCATCATAGCTATTTAAGGCTTTTTGGAAGGCGTGTTTAATGCGCGATTTATCTACGGAAGTTAATGATTCCATAATGCCGACCAGTGGGTAAATCTTGAAAACACATAATGCTCACCTTCTATTTCCTGAACCGCACAACGCGATGCCCAATATTGGTGCTGATTAGCTGGTATAAAAATTTTATCGCGAGAACTAATCCATGTATTTGTCCAGTGAATAAGATCTGTGCGTTTATCTTGCTGAATCATCGCAAAAAGTGCGGTGAGTTCTTGATGAATTTCGTTAAATGGTCGTGCAGAAAATTGTTGATAACGTTCAAAAGATACTTTATCACCACAGATTCTACGTTCAAACTTTGAACGAGTATTTTCTTCGAGATTCTCTAGCGTACCTTTAAAAATAGCGTAAGGAATACCGAAGCTATCATCACAAGGTAAACCTGTACCATTCACTGCTGTTGCAGATTGTAAGGTAATTCCTTGTAATACTCGCTCTGCCACCCAACCCCCCATTGACCATGCAACTACACGAATTTGCTGATAAGCAGAAAAATCAAAATCTAACGTCAAATCTTGATAATCGTAGCAAATTAATAAATTGTGATTTGTTGGCAAAATCAAATGAGCCACAGCATCAAGAGGTGTCCCCCAACCAGCAAAATAAACTATTAAATGCTCACCTTGATGATCATAAAATTTCGTTTTCACATTATTTCCTTATAAGCATGCCACAAACTGTTTTACTTCATCCATTGTCATATCTGCCGTCAAAGATAATCGTATTCTGGATGTACCTTTTGGTACTGTCGGTGGTCTAATCGGCAAGCAATAATAACCTTGCTCTTGCAGAGCTTTCGCCTTAGCGAGGGTTGCTTCGTTCTCACCTAAAATATAGGGAACGATGCAAGTTTGGCTTGGCATTATTTGCGTTCTATGCTCCACTTCTTGGCGTAAAAATGCACTTAACTGCTCAAGATGCGTTCTTTCTTTTGAAAGTTGTGGTAATCGTTCAAAAATAAAATGAGTCCAAGCCACGTTAAACGGCGGAAGTGCGGTTGAAAAAATCAATGGACGCATTTGATTAATCAAACATTCTTTTAATATTTGATCACAGACGACATAAGCGCCCATTGAAGCTAAGGCTTTGCCAAAAGTGCCAACCAATAAATCTATATCAGCTATCACATTAGCTCGTTCGGCAATACCTAATCCGTTTTTACCGTAAACACCTATTGCATGGGCTTCATCCACATAAAGATAAGTATTTGGAAACTGTTTTTTTAATTGAACAAGATAGTTCAAATCAACTACATCGCCATCCATACTAAAAACCGATTCCGTTACAATAAAAGTGCGGTCAAATTTTCCGGCATTTTTTTCGAGCAGATTCTTTAGATGTTCATAATCATTATGACGATAACGAAAGAACTCACATTGGCTTAAACGAATACCATCAATCATACTGGCATGCACTAATTTATCTGCCAAAATTAAACTTTTTGTTGTCGTCAACGCCGGTAAAATACCAAGATTGGCGTGATAGCCACTGTTAAATAATAAAACGCTTTCTCGTTGGAAACGTTGAGCAATAAGCTGCTCAAGATCGGTATAAACAGGAAAATTTCCCGTTAATAAACGAGACGAAGAACTGGTAAAAGAAGGAAAATTATCGCCATATTGCTGTAAAAAAGACTGGCGCAAGTTTTCATTCGATGCCAAACCTAAATAATCATTCGATGACATATTCAACATTGTGCGATTTTCTCGCGTAATATATCGTCCTTGATGAACTAAATCAGGAATTGAACGATATTGATTTTGTGCCCTAAGCTGTTCCAGTTGCTGTTTAAAAGCATCCATTTTTCATCCTAATGTTCATATTCCTGCGTTAAAGCCAGAATCATGCCTTCCGTTAATTTATGAAGTTCATCATCTTTAATCACAAATGGTGGCATCACATAAACCAATTTTCCGAAAGGTCGAATCCAAACACCTTGTTCCACAAAACGTGGGACTAAAGTTTTCATATTTACCGCACTTTTCATTTCGACCACCCCAATCGCCCCTAATACGCGAACTTCTTTGACGTAATCTTTTTCAGCTAAAGGCGAAAGCTGTTGTTTTAAGGAACGCTCAATTCGCTGAATATTTTGCTGCCAAGGGCTTTCCAACAATAAACGAATAGATTCTACCGCAATTGCACAGGCCAACGGATTTGCCATAAAAGTGGGTCCGTGCATAAAGCATTTAGCCTCACCGCTACAAATAATTTGCGCAATTTCAGTGGTCGTAATGGTTGCCGATAAAGTTAAATAACCACCTGTTAAGGCTTTACCGATACACATAATATCTGGAGAAATCCCGGCATGCTCGGCTGCAAATAATTTCCCTGTACGGCCAAAACCCGTGGCAATTTCATCAAAAATTAGCAATACACCATATTGTTTACAAAGCGCTTGCGCTTTCACTAAATAAGTTGGCGAATAAAAATACATACCGCCCGCACCTTGTACCACAGGCTCTAAAATAAGTGCGGCGATTTCGCTACCTTTTTTCTTAAGTAAATCAGCTAAAGGTTCAATCGCACCATCATTCCAAGACTCATTAAATGGAATATTGGGTTGAGGAAGAAAATATTGTACGGGCAGGCTATGATGAAATAAATGATGCATACCTGTGGTTGGATCACACACTGACATCGCATTCCAAGTATCACCATGATAACCAGAACGAATGGTGGCGAATTTTTGCCGTTGTACTTCCCCTTTAGCGTGCTGATATTGAATAGCCATTTTCATCGCTACTTCCACAGCAACAGAACCACTATCAGCAAAAAAGATCTTATCTAATCCATTTGGTAAAATTTGTACCAATAATTGAGCTAATTCCACCGCGGGTTCATGAGTAAAACCGCCAAACATAATATGGCTCATTTTTGCCAACTGATTCTGTGCAGCCGCATTTAAACGAGGATGATTATAACCATGCAACGCCGCCCACCAAGAAGACATGCCATCAATCAAACGACGACCATCTCTTAAGGTTATTATCACTCCATCAGCACGCTCTACCGCATAAAGCGGCATATCAGAAGAAACTGAAGAATAAGGATGCCAAATATGTTGTGTATCAAAAGCTAAAAGTGATTGTTCATCCATCATTCATTTACCATTAAAACTTACTCGTATCTCAAGGCATCTGCAGGTTCTACTTTCGCCGCCCGATAAGCGGGGTAAAGTGTAGAAAGTAAAGAAAGCAACAAGGAAAATCCAATGACAAACATCATTTGAATAAAGGACAATTCTGTCGGCAAGAAAACACCGTTCGGATTGACCGCACTTAAAATTGCCCCAAGGTTTAAGGTGATTAGTACGCCCAGTACAGCACCAATCAATGTGCCCACTAGCCCAACCAATAAACCTTGATAAATAAAGATCGAACGCACTTGTGATTTAGTCACACCTTGCGTTTGCAAAATGGCGATTTCCCCTTGTTTATCCACCACCATTAAACTTAATGAGGTCACGATATTGGAAATCGCCACAACAATAATTAGGCTAATCAACAAGCCCATCATATTTTTTTCCATACGAACTGCTTGGAAAAACTCCCCTTTTTGGACACGCCAATCGCTGATATGACTCTCTTTAAAATAACTCGGCAATTCTGTGATTTGGAAAGGATCATCCAGAAATAAACGATAGCCTTGAGCCTCACCTGGTTGAATACGCATTAGGCGACCAATATCCGCTAAATTAGCAAAAACCTCATAGCCTGACGCTTCGCCATAATCATAGTAAATCTCACTCACAGTAAATAAACGCTGCATCGGTACACGACCAAATGGCGTATATTGGCTATTTTCAGTAATCATTAAGCGAACTTTATCGCCCACTGCTAAACCTAATTTTTGAGCCAGATTATCACCAATGATCAACTTAAACTCACCTTGCGGTAAAAGTTGATTAAATTGGCTAGGATCGAAACCTTCCAGTAAAGGATCATCTGAAAAAGACTGAATACCAATTACTTGTCCTGCACTCACGCCTTTTGATGTTTGAAACACAACATTTGTCGTATTAATTGGCACGGCTTTTTGCACAAAGTGCGGCGTATTTTCAAGCATTTTTTCTGCTGAAATAGGCGTTTCTTGGCTAACAATCGCGTGTGGAATGCTCGAAAGCACCTGCTGTTTTTGATAGCCTTCTAATCCATTCATGACAGAAAGCACAATAATCAACGCCATCACACCTAATACGATGCCAAAGCTTGCCAAATTAGCAACAAGTAGCCCAAAACGATCAGCGCTTTTAGCGCGCCAATATCGCAGAGCGACATATAAAGAAATAGGTAAATTCATTATTTTTGATTTAATTGTTGAACGAAATCTTCAATATTTTGCGTCACTTTTTTCGTTAGCGTGGTTACCGCACTATCACTCGCCCAAGCAATATGCGGGGTGATAATTAAATTCGGCATCGTTTTCGCTAATTCAATCAGTGGATTGTTTTTCTCTGGCGGTTCTTTAACTAACACATCTAATGCGGCACCACCTAACCGCCCTGATTTTAATGCGTCACAAACTGCTTGCTCGTCAATCAATGGACCACGACCAGTATTGATTAAATACGCACCTTTTTTACAAAGTGACAAGGTTTCTTGATTGATTAAATTTTTAGTTGTTTCAGTCAATGCACAATGCAATGTCAGAATATCGGCCTGTTTTAGCACCTCTTCAAAAGGCGTGTAACCTTCACGGCACGTTATAGCATTTCGATGTTCAGCATAAAGCACTTTCATGCCTAAAAGCTCGGCTAAACGCCCTACTTCTGTACCTAAACAGCCTTTTCCAAACACGCCTAACGTTGAACCTTTAACATCTGTAATGGGATAATCAAAATAACAGAATTGTTTACTCTCAGTCCATTTGCCGGTGATTTGATCGCGTTGCCAGCCAGCCAAGCTGTGTTTTAACGCAAAAATCATGCCCAACACATGCTCTGGTACCGTCGTGGCAGAATAACCTGTCACATTTTTAACTGCCACCCCCAATTCTTTTGCTGCGTCTAAATCCACGTTATTGGTGCCCGTTGCGGTGATAGCAATTAATTTTAATTTAGGTAATTGTTGCAACACCTCACGGCTTAAAATCACTTTACTGGTGATAATAATATCCGCGTCTTTGGCTCGCTCAATGGTTTGATCTGCGGAAGTATATTCATACTCTACCCAGTTATGCGGAAAGCTTGGACGAGGAATAGGAATATGTTTCGGAATTGCCGTGCTGTCTAAAAATACGATATTCATTGTTTTCTCCTTTTACAGAACAAAAGTGCGGTCAAAAACAACACTGTTTTCAACCGCACTTCTCTATTAGATAGATGTATCTAATTCAGGGAAAGACTTCACTAAATCATCAATGGCTTTCATCTGTGAGACAAAACCTTCTAATGCCGAAAGTGGCAATGCAGAAGGGCCATCACATTTTGCTTGATTTGGATTTGGGTGCGCTTCTAAGAATAAACCAGCAATCCCAATTGCTAAACCAGAACGGGCTAATTCAGTCACTTGTTCACGACGACCACCTGAAGCAGCACCAAACGGATCACGACATTGTAATGAATGAGTCACGTCAAAAATAACTGGACTACCTTTAGACACTTTTTTCATCACGCCAAAGCCTAACATATCCACCACTAAATTATCATAACCGAAATTTGAACCGCGATCACAAAGGATGATTTTATCGTTACCACATTCTTCAAACTTATCGACGATGTTCCCCATTTGACCTGGGCTTAAGAATTGTGGTTTTTTCACATTAATCACTGCGCCCGTTTTTGCCATCGCTTCGACTAAATCAGTTTGACGAGCTAAGAATGCCGGTAACTGAATCACATCCACCACATCAGCAACAGGCTGACATTGATAGATTTCGTGTACATCGGTAATCACTTTCACGCCAAAGGTTTCTTTTATCTCTTGGAAAATTTTTAAACCTTCTTCCATGCCTGGACCACGGTAAGAATGAATTGAAGAACGGTTAGCTTTATCGAAAGATGCCTTAAAAACATAAGGAACGCCTAACTTTTCAGTCACTTTCACGTAAGCTTCACAAACTTGCATCGCCATATCGCGACTTTCAAGCACGTTCATCCCGCCGAAAAGCACAAAGGGTTTGTCATTTGCGACATCAATATTGCCAATTTTTA
The DNA here is from genome assembly GCA_018366115.1 of Parahaemophilus parainfluenzae. Taxonomy (GTDB): domain Bacteria; phylum Pseudomonadota; class Gammaproteobacteria; order Enterobacterales; family Pasteurellaceae; genus Haemophilus_D; species Haemophilus_D parainfluenzae_AB. The sequence goes on from JAGZIS010000018.1 coordinate 20,439, forward strand.
CAATTTTATTTTGCATAATATTTCCTTTTTAATGGATGGACTTGGCATCTTTCAATGCTTCGCCTTTCAGTTCTAAAAGTTGAGTTTTTAACAGAGAAGAAGTGGGATCATTCGGACATTGATCCACAAAATATTCCAAATCCTCAATGGCTGAAGGATAAGCGCCCATTTGCGCCAACACTAAGCCACGATCGCGAATATCGTAAGGATCTTTTCTTCCCGCTAACAAGAATTGGATATAATTAAAAGCCAAATCGTTTTGTTCTTCACGAATTAAGGCATTCTTGGCGAGCTGACGGAAACGTGCGGTAAGCATCGGAATATCTGCTCGAGCTAAATCTTCCGGTTGAATTTGAGCCCCAAAACCAAAAGCACCTTCATAAAGCTTTTTCAATTCATCCACTGAAATATATTTTCCGCTCCAAGGATCAATAAACGCCACTTCACCATCGACTTCTGCACGTAAAATCAGTTGGGTCGGGAAATTCACGGGATAAATCGGCAATTTTAAACTTGCTGCCAAATAAAGTATTAAGGCGCCAAGGCTCACTGGCATGCCTTCACGTTCTTCTAAAATATACGGAAGGTATAAATTGCGAGCATAGAAATAATTATCCGCATCGCAATGAAATCCCCAATCACCGTAAAATAGCTGTAATAATTGGTGAATTTTAGCTTTATCATCCCATTCTTCTGGAATAGCTTGGCGAGCTTTACGCACTAAACTCCCCACGAGCCCTCTTATACGAGGCTCATCAAGTTGCTCTTTCTCACAAATGCTCAGATAAAAATGAGTCAGTTCAGCATACAAGGCTTTTTGATCGTATTTCATTACCGCTTCCAATATCCCAATGTTACGCGCTCATTGTCGCCATAATCCCGTATGGTTGCAACCCCTTGCCAATGATTTTGCCAGAAAATTGACCGCACTTCTTCGCCCTGTTTCCAGCCGTGCTCTAACAATAAATAGCCGTTATCTTTTAAATATCTTGGTGACTGCTCAATAAGATGACGTAAATCAGCTAAACCATTTTCACCCGCCACCAACGCCGAACGAGGCTCGAAACGCACATCACCTTGAGAAAGGTGTTCATCAGTTTCATCAATATAAGGCGGATTACTGACGATAATATCAAACTGCCCTTCAACATGTTCAAACCAACGACTCTGCAAGAATTGCACATCAAGCTGATTTTTTTCTGCATTGGATTGCGCTAATTTGACGACATCTGGCATTAAATCAACACCAATAACATCCAATTGAATATGCTTTTTTTGACAAATAGGAAAAAGCTCAGAAGCCAACGCCAACGCAATAGCACCCGTGCCTGTGCCAAGATCAAGAATACGAAAGTGAGGTGGATTTTCTTCCAGTTTTTCTAACGCAATTTGCAATGCTTTTTCTACGAGAATTTCGGTATCAGGGCGAGGAATCAATGTTCCTTCAGATACATTTAAAGGCAAGGACCAGAATTCTTTTTCACCGAGGATATAAGCGATAGGTTCGCCTTTTAAACGACGATCTAAAAGTGCGGTCAATTTTAACCGCACTTTTTCATCAATTTCCGTCTCATCGAAAGCTAAAATTTGCGTTCTCGATTTGCCCGTTGCGTGTTGCAGTAGCACTAACGCATCCACTTTGCCATTCTCTGGCGGATTTACCTGATTTAAGGCTTGCACAGCATCGGCAAGCCATTGTTGATAGGTCATTAATTACTCTCAGATAACGCCGCTAATTGATCTGCCTGATATTCAGTGATAATCGGCTGAATAAGCTCGTCAATTTTGCCGTTCATCACTTCATCTAAGCGATAGAGCGTTAAGTTGATACGGTGATCTGTTACACGACCTTGTGGGTAGTTATAAGTACGAATTTTATCGGAACGGTCGCCTGAACCTAATAAGTTACGGCGGGTATCTGCTTGCTCTGCGGCTTGACGTTCTTGCTCCGCTTGAACAATACGTGAAGCCAATACAGACATCGCTTTAGCTTTATTTTTATGTTGTGAACGCTCATCCTGACATTCCACCACAATACCTGTTGGAATATGGGTAATACGTACCGCTGAGTCTGTGGTATTAACGTGCTGACCGCCTGCACCAGATGAACGGTAGGTGTCAATACGTAAATCTGCTGGATTGATTTCAGGCATTTCAGATTCAGGTAATTCAGGCATAACGGCAACAGTACAAGCAGAAGTATGAATACGACCTTGGCTTTCTGTTTTTGGTACACGTTGTACACGGTGGCCACCTGATTCAAATTTTAACTGACCATACACGCCATCACCGCTTACTTTCACGATCACTTCTTTATAACCGCCCTGCTCGCTTTCATTTGCGCTGAGCATTTCAACACGCCAGCGTTTACTTTCTGCATAACGGCTGTACATACGGAATAAATCGCCAGCAAAGATACCCGCTTCATCACCACCTGTACCTGCACGAATTTCTAAATAGCAGTTATATTCATCATTTGGATCTTTCGGTAATAAAAGAATTTGAAGTTGTTGCTCCACTTCTTCAATTTCGGCTTTGGATTCTTCAATTTCCATTTCTGCCATTTCTTTCATCTCAGGATCATCTAACATCAACTCTGCTTCAGCAATGTTAGAATTAAGCTGATTCCAACGATTAAAACATTTCACTACATCTTCAAGTTGTGAATATTCTTTAGAATACGCACGGAATTTATCCTGATCCGAAATTACCGACGCATCGCCTAGCAATGCCTCTAATTCTTCATAACGTTCTTTTAAACTTTCAAGTTTTGCAATAATAGAATCTTTCATATTTTTATAAAGTTAAAGCCAAAAATAAAATCGGCCTATTCTAGCCGATTTTAAGGAAAATTGACAGCGAAGGAGATTAAGAATCTCAGACGCTTTGTTGGTGACTTACTCACTATTTATGAGTCTCTCCTTTTTAATTGCCAATTTTCATTATTACAATTCCCCTCTATTTTAGCTTACCGTAATATTCACATCCTTTTTGTTCTCCATTATCACAAGCCTTACCAAGCCATTCTTTAGCTAAAGATTTATTTACTTGAACTCCTCGCCCATTATAGTACATCACGCCCAAATTAAATTGGGCCGGTGCAAATCCTTGCTCCGCGGCTTTGCGAAACCATTTCAACGCTTTAACATCATCTTGTTTTACGCCTTGTCCGCTAACATATATATTGCCCAAATTAAATTGGGCCTCTGCAATTCCTTGCTCCGCCGCTCGGCTATACCATTTTACCGCTTTAACATTATCTTGTTTTACGCCAAGCCCCTCTTCATACATCCTTCCCAAAAGAGCTTGAGCATTCGCATCACCTTGCTCTGCCAAGGGGGGAACAATTTCCAATATCGCTTTGAAGTCTTTTTGTTGTTCTATTGCCCAAGCAGTAGATTGAAGAGAAAATACAGAAGCACCGAAAAGTGCGGTGGTAAAAAGTGTTTTTGTGAATCGCATAGAAATCGTCCATTTATTAATCAATAATTGAAACAACCAAACATTTTTTGTTTAGCATTATGTTTTGTTGTACTCTCTGTAAAGAGAGTACAACACCCAGTATACTGGGTGTGAAATGATTAAAAATTAGACTATTTAGTTAGGGGAGAATTAGGGGGTATTAAGACTGAAAAAAGTGAGCCATCTTGATCACTTTCTGCTATTAAATACGTGCGACATCAAACTTCGCCAAATTAATGTCATCTTCTGTGCCATAAAATGCCACTAACGCCTTGCGTAACGTTTCCGCTCGTTTTGGTAAACCTTTTTCCGCATAGATTTTCACTTGTTCATATACGGCTTGTTTAAAAGGCTGTGTATCGCCTGGATTGCCATTCAAATTATCCGCGCTGGCAAAATAACGGAATCCCGCCGCTGTGGCTAAAATCCATTCCAATGCTTGAGGCTTCACTTCCACCTTTTCAAAATCACGCTGACGCTCTTCAGAACGACCATCCGGCTCATACCAATAGCCAAAATCTTCTAATTTACGGCGCTCTTTCCCTGCCACTAACCAATGGGCAATTTCATGTAATGCACTGCTGTAAAAGCCTCTCGCAAAGTAAATCGCGTGATAAGGCACCTCATCATTTGCAGGAATGTAAATTGGCTCATCCCCACCTTTAACCAATCGCGTATTATATTCTTCTTCAAAACATTGATTAAAAATCGCAATGATATCCTCAAGTTTGTGTTCCATGCTTTCTCCAAATATTTTTATCAATAAAGCCTCTTAAAAGGTTTGAGAATTATCTCATTTTTAATGTTTTTCACAAAATCTTGGTTAAATAAAAAACGTCTGAAATTAACGTTTCAGATTTTTTTCATCATAAAGTGCGGTCAAATTTTTAGGTGTTTTTAAACCTATCTTTAAGCCCCATCTATTTAATATCCCCCTTGGGCGCATGCCCGAAATACCGTTTGTATTCACGGCTGAATTGGCTAGGTGACTCGTAGCCGACTTGGTAAGCGGTTTCGGTTATAGCTCTTCCTTCTTGAGCAATTAGGCGTCTGGCTTCCACCAAACGTAAGGATTTTTGATATTGCAGCGGTGAAAGGCTGGTTATCTTCTTGAAATGGCTATGAAAGCCAGATAATGACATACCACTTAAATTTGCCAAGGTTTCCACGGTGATGGTTTCACTAAAATGTTGTTACAGATAGTAAGTGGCTTGGGCGATTTTTTTGGTGTGAGATCCATTGCTTACCATGGCTTTAAATTTGCCACCTTGTTCGCCTGTAAGGAGTCGATAATATATTTCTTGTTGGATAAGCGGTGCAAGAAACCCAATATCTTTTGGATTTTCGTGCAAGAATAATAAGCGTTCAACAGCATTTTTGAGAGATTCATCCAAATGCCATTGTGCAAAATCTTCGTCGCCCGGTTGAAGAGCATCTGCAAGGTTTGGATTTGCTAATAAAATCTTGCTAACGCTCTCAATATCAATTTTCATCGACATCACTAAAAACGGCTTTTTCGGCTCGGCATATTTAATTTCGCCGCGCATCGGCACATTGACAGGGCAGAACATAAAGTGTTGATTGTCAAAACGGTAGCATTGTTCGCCTAGTTGTATTTCACGTTCCCCACTTAACACGATGCAAATGCTCGGTTCTTGAATAATACCCTCGTAGCAAAACGGCTGATCGGCATGGCGAATCACCAAGCCTTTAATTGGAGATGAATAGGTTTCGTTATGTGGAATAACTTTTAATAAGCGTTCTATCGTTTCAGTTGAGAACATTATTTTGTAGGAATAGGCAAGTAATTTGGATAAGTCATATAACACTTCATATTGCCGTTCAATATAATGAACTCACTTTTAACGGCGGTACGCCAAACCATATTAACCAACATTAAATGAGGAAAACATTATGAAAATTTTCTACAAAACATCAGCAACAGCAACCGGCGGACGTGATGGTCGTACCCAAGTGGACGACGGTTCAATCAGCTTTGATTTGGTTTCATTTCAAAATGACGGCACCGGAGCTGATGAAAAACACCAACGCGCCGAGTATGGCAAGCACCGCCGCACCGACGAAAAACGGCCGCATGGGGTGGGTGAAAAACTTATTCATGGTTTGGCTTAATTCTGCATGAAGATGCTTTCGGATATGGATTTATTGGGCGGACAGGGTTGTATCTTATATTGAAGAAGCAAGCCGAAGGTTTGTCAGATACTCAAATGCCCGTATCATTCATATTATTGATATTATTGTTTGAATTGTATTATTTTCAATAATAATAAATAACCCTAAACCAATATAAATAACAGCCATTATCCAACGACTAAACTTCTCTACAATTTCACCAACACCTGAAATATTAGCCAATCTTTGTGCTGTATATACTAAAACAAAAATCAATATTAAAAATACAAGAAGAGTAACTAATAAGTCGACAAGATCTAAAGTCACAAAGTAAGGAACAAAAAGTCCAATATTATCTGCACCACAACTAGCAACTGTAACCAAAGCAACAATACCGACTAATTTTGACAACCCTTTTTCATCCAATTCTTTTTTAGCTCTTTTTTCGCCCTCACAATCGTCGTAAATAGCAACTTTAATACCTAAGTAAATCGGTATTAAACCTAATAAACCCAACACCCATTTTTCCGGAACATAATTCAAAACAAAAGCTAGAAATAAACTAACTAATATTAAAATTACAGAACCTAAATATTGTCCGATATAAATATCTCGATATTCTTTTCTAGTATTTGCTCTAGCAAAAAATATTAATAGTATTACCAACAAATCTACTGCTGTAGCAATATATAAAACAGCAGCAGTAATCACAGTCGAAAACATAAAGCACCTCATAATGAATCCCCTGCCCCCTTGGCACCACGGCTTTTTCAAAAACCGAATCGCGTTCGGATAACAGATTCGTATCTTTCGCTAAAGAGGCAAGCCTGCGGCTTGCTTACCCTCTCCCTAGCCCTCTCCCACGGGGAGAGGGAATTGGGCTGTCGAGCCTGAACATTTTCAGGTTTACCTGACATCTGATTCCCAATTCTACGGCTCTCTGATTTTGAGAAACCTGATCCCCTTTCCCCGTGGGAGAGGGCTAGGGAGAGGGCAACGAACCGCAAGGTTTGTCAGAAATTTAAATTCCTATCACTCATAATAATGAATCCCCTGAAACTCTCTTGCCACCACGGCTTCTTCAAAAGCCCAATCGCGTTCGGACAGCGGCGTAGGCAGGGTAATCACGTTTTGCACGTTCATGCCCTTAGTGGAAAGCAGCATGATTTCATGGCTCAGGCGTGCGGCTTCGAAGCGGTCGTGCGTTACCAGCATACACGCCATGCCCTGCCGCTCGATTTTTTCCACCAGCATGGCGACCAAAATATCGCGCAAATCGCGGTCCAAACCGACGAACGGCTCGTCCAGCAAGGCAAGGTCGCAGCCGCACAGCAGCAGGCGCAAAAATGCTACCCGTTTCGCCATGCCGCCGGACAATTCGGTCGGATATTTGTTCAAATCGCCCGCAGTCAGCCCGACTTTCGCCGCCAGCGCGATGATTTCGCCTTCATCGGGTTTGTCCATAAAGATAGCGATATTCTGCATCGCGGTCAAGTTTTCCGGCAGGCGGTTTTCCTGAAACAGAAAACCCGTTTTGCGGAAAGTATTGCGTATCGTGCCCGATTTCGGCGTTTCCAAGCCCGCAATCAAACGCAAAACCGTCGTCTTGCCACAGCCGCTCGGCCCGAACAAAGCTTTCACTTCGCCATGTTGCAGGTTCAAACTGAAATCGTGCACGATGGGGTCACGGAGAATTTCAAAACGCACGTTTTCAAGACAGAGCATCACCTTCTCCACGGCATAAACAAAATTTCCAAAGGCTTGGTAATCAGGTATTCAAACAGTGACACAAACACGATAACCAACACCACATAAGCCATCACCGTCGAAGTCCCCCTGATAGCGCAAGCGTCCTCGCTTGTGCCATTACAATCTATTGTGGTTTCGGAGTTAGCAAAATCCCGAGGCAAGCTCACGAATAAAGTTTACC
>JAGZIS010000027.1:0-3338 GCA_018366115.1 Parahaemophilus parainfluenzae
TTTTACTTTATGATTGGCATTTTGTGTATCTCTGGAAAGTGCGGTTAGATTTTCCGGTGTTTCTGTGTCAATTTGAATATTAGACCCTATCGCTGATTGGGTTTGACTTGTATGCGAAGTTGGATGTGAAAGGTTTGCTTAACATAAGCATCATTGAAAATACAAAAGTGCGGTCAGTTTTTGAGAGGTTTTAAAACTCTTTGAAAATTGACCGCACTTTGCACCTAGATACTTTAAATTTTCTTAATCAAAAATTAAAAATCCACTAATTATTAAACAAATAAGATCGTAAAGTTTAATTGCTTTAAACAACATAATTTTATAAAAGTAAACTTATAAAGTATGATCATTATTTATTTTTCATATTTTTACTCAAGTAAAAACAGAATAGAAGCAAAACTAATATTAAGGGAAACCATTTTAATGTCACTAATAAACTAACCTTACTAAAATCAAAGTTAAACTTGTATAAAGCTAATGCATACATAAATAAAATTGATATCAATGACATTTTCAAAACAAGAAAAAAATCATTTCTCATTTTTATTTGTCTCCTTCAATTGTTCATAATATTTTTCAAAAGAATTTGTCATTGCCTCTTTTATAAGAGGAAACCCCGTATAATGTCCAAATTTATTTTCAAGCCCTGAGCTTAAGATATTGCTTCCTGTTGTTTTAACAATATCATAGTTCCCACTATCTTTAGCCCAATCAACAGTCACTCCAAGCCCAATAACAGGAAGCATTGGCATGCCTGTAGTTGCCCCCCACGATGGCGCAAGCGTCCTCGCTTGTGTCTATCAACTAAAAGTGCGGTCACAAAATCCAAAGGATTTTGAATATTGGTTCTCCCAACGTTTATGGGTAAAATTCACAATGTTTTTATTAAACAGCACCAGCGTGGACGCTGGCGCTATTATTGGTACTTGTCATGGCACAAGCGTTGGACGCTTGCGCCATCGGGATAGACACTCCTCAGTTAGACTCCTATCTACCATTTTTCAAAAAACGACTAAGATAAAAGCCAACTAATACACAAATAAATGATACTGGATACCACTTTAATATAGGTAATATTTTAATTTTAGTAAAATCAAAATTAAACTTATATAGAGAATATAAAGCTGCCATAAGAATCAAAAATATTGACATTTTTATAATCTCAATGAAATCATTTTTTTTCATTATTTTCTTTTCCTAATGTATCATAAACTTTATCAAAAACGTTTGTACCAGCCTCTCTTAAATATGGTGTTGCAAAGCTATTACCAAACTTAGCTTCTATAGTACTACCAACTATATTGCTTCCCACTGTTTTAGTAACATCATATTTTCCACCGTCCTTAGCCCAATCAACAGTTACTCCAAGCCCAATAACAGGAAGTATTGGCATACCTGTAGTTGCTCCAGCTGAAAAGAATGAATATCCAACTTCTTTAGTAGATTTCAATAAATTATCTCTTGTTACTGGCTTCCCATTAGCATAATCATTAGCCTCGAAACCTGCTTTAATACCTCCAGCTGCTACGGCATTAGTTAAAGCTACTTTCGTTCCTTGATCCCCCATATTTTTCACACCAGTACGAACATATTCTCTCGCACCATTAACACTTTTCCCAACTAAATCAGTATAAGCTAACTGTGTATTAACAGATGTTTTCGTAGCTGTATCTCTAACAACCCGATAACCACTTACAACATCCTTGCCTACCTCTCTAGCTACATACCCCATAGCAGATGCCATTTTACTTCCTTCTGTAACGACTTTGTTACCCAGTTTACCTGTAGCACTTAACAATGAATACAAAAGCGCGGCCAATTTTTGAGAGGTTTTAAAACTCTTTGAAAATTGACCGCACTTTATACTATATCTGTTTAAATCATTAAACCGCTATGCTAAGGTTTTCTTCTCTTCGCTTTCTTCTTGGAGAGCTTCGATTTTTGTCTATCATTTTTTTTATTCTCACCATAAATTTCTGGAGAATAGTAAGAAATCAAAAGAGCCGAAAAGCATAAAAAACCTCCCCATATTATAAGATTATAAATAAAATGATTTAAATCAGGATCGATTTTTCCTCTTAGAATAAGAGTAAAATATATAAAACAGAAAGATAATATCGAAGCTATAACAATTCTAATAATCTTACTTGCTTTCATTTTTTAAGTCCTTAACTGATTTATCTGGAGTGTTATAAATATTTTCTGCTACTTTACTCATGCTTGAAGACATCAATCTTTTAACATTTTCATCCTTTATAAATAACCCAAAGTTTTTAGAAAACCAAACTGATGTACCTGAATCTCTAACAGCCTCACCAAAAGATTTACCTTCAATTACTCCTTTTGTAACATCTAGACCAAATCCTAATCCATCACCAGCTTTATGAGTTAAACCTGAATATGTAGAATCAACAATAACTTTCCTTCCACTTTGGAGAATATTATTTCCATTGATTTCTTTTTGACCAGTAGCATAAGGGATCGTTTCTGCAGCTGTATTTATCCCTGCTTCAATACCAAATGCAACTTTATATGGACGAGGGATTGCCTTATAACCAGCCGCAACATCCTTGCCTACCTCTCCTGCTACATACCCCATAGCAGATGCCATTTGACTTCCTTCTGTAACAACTTTGTTACCCAGTTTACCTGTAGCACTTAACAATGGCTTTGCTCCAGTATAAAAACTAGGTAAACTATAAATAAAATTCGTTGTATCTTGGCTTACTCCTGTCATTTGGCTTAAAACTTGGCTACCCAGCGTATATTGACCAACACCTGTCACCACCGTTTTTGCCCCAGTATAAGCATTATCCGCACCATATGCAGCTACAGGCACACCCGCAACACAACCAAATCCAGTCTCACAAAGCCCCACTCCAACTCCCATAGCAGCAACCCCACCGACAGCTTGTGCAACCCCTCCTACTCTGGTCGTTACACCATATTTAGTGTCTATTTTGTTAGCATGATCCAGTGCTTTATAAGCATCATTATATTCAAATAACTTATTATCAACACCAGCAGCCCAAGAGTCACTAAACATTTCGGTTTGTTTTCTTAATAGTGCTCTTTCTTGAGAATATTCAGCTGTATTACCTAACTGTTCCAATGCTTTTGCTTTTTCATAAGTCTCGGCATAACGCGGGTCATCCTCAGGAATCTGCGCAGAACAATGCACCAACGCACAAGCCGCAATTTCTAAACGACGTTCCTTTTCTTCATCACCATTTGCAAGCAACTTAATACGCTCTTTCTCATTTTGATGAAGCTGTCTGTTATACGTCTCCGCATTGTAAGATGTCAACGCGCCCTGTTTCATGGTTTCACTCGTGCCA
>JAGZIS010000019.1:0-31591 GCA_018366115.1 Parahaemophilus parainfluenzae
CCCATTAAATAACCACTCTCTCCTTTAAACACCTCAAGCTTATCATTGAAGAAAAGCACCAACCCAGCCAATAACAAACCTAAACCAATCTTTTGATGTAATCCGAGCTTTTCTTTAAAGACAAAAATACCGCAAATTAACATACCAAAAGAAGAAAAATGAATAAAAATTTGGGCTGAAGAAGGATCGATAAAATTAAGTGAGCTATTAAATAAAAAGAAATTACCCGCTAACCCCGCTACACCGATGAGTACAAGCCAAATAAAACGACCACCTTTCGAAAATTGTGGTAATTTTTTCTTGTAACCTAGCAGAATAAATAGTGCAAGAGAAGCTACCGCAAATCGATACCAAACGATCGTTTGTGGTGTCATCACTGATAGAACCTGTTTTAACGCAATAGGTAAAGATCCCCACGCCATCGCCGTAATTAAAGCGAAGAGAAAACCTAAAAGCGGTTGTTGTTTCATGATATCTTCCTTTATTTTACTAAAGTACGGTTAGGAATTAAGATAAATTTCGACTAAGAAATATCAAGATAAGCAATAGTGTCAGAATAACAAATGTGATTGATGATTGTAAATTACTGATAAAAAAGAAAACGCCCCACAGATAATGCGGGGCGTTTAAAAATCAGATGTAAAATTATTCAGTTACAATACTTACGTATTTACGGCTTTTCTCGCCTTTAACTTCAAATTTTACTTTACCGTCAGCGGTAGCAAATAAGGTGTGGTCACGACCCATACCTACGTTGTTACCTGCGTGGAATTTAGTACCACGTTGACGTACAATGATGCTACCTGCTAATACAGATTCGCCACCGAAACGTTTAACACCAAGGCGTTTAGCTTCAGAATCACGACCGTTACGAGTTGAACCACCAGCTTTTTTAGTTGCCATCTACTTGATCTCCTCTGAAATTATGCTTGAATCCCAGTGATTTTCACTTCTGTGAACCACTGACGATGACCTTGTTGTTTACGGCTGTGTTTACGACGACGGAACTTAACGATTTTAACTTTATCGCCACGACCTTGTGCCACAACTTCAGCCACTACTTTCGCGCCAGCTACTACTGGTGCACCAATTTTAACATCTTCGCCATTAACGACCATCAACACTGAGTCGAACTCAACTGTTGCGCCAGTTGCAAGTTCAAGTTTTTCTAAACGAACTACTTGACCTTCGCTCACACGGTGTTGTTTACCGCCACTTTGGAAAACTGCGTACATAAATACTCCGCTATAAATTGTGCTTCTCCGTTACTATTTTCGGTCCGCACTTCAAAATTCATATAAATAGGTCGCAAATTCTACGGAAAAAACAGCTCGATCGCAAGCACTTATTTGCAATAAAATAAAAAAAAGCGCTTTTCCTCGAGCTTAATTTCAAAAACCCTGAAAAATCGGGTAGAATTCACCGCACTTTTCTTTTATATACACAACCATCGAACCAAATGAAGATGAACAAACAAGATTTAATGGATATGCATGCAATCCAAGCATTAACTGATGCGGATATGCAGAAAGTCAACCAAGCCATTTTAGCACAAATTAACTCCGATGTGCCGATGGTTAATCAGCTTGGTTTTTATATTGTGCAAGGTGGCGGAAAACGTATTCGACCACTTATTGCGGTTTTAGCAGCGCGTGCATTAGGCTACGAAAGCGATAAAGTGGCCACTTGTGCGACCTTTGTAGAATTTATTCACACCGCTTCTTTATTACATGATGATGTGGTAGATGAATCGGATATGCGTCGTGGTCGCGCAACGGCAAACTCTGCCTTTGGTAATGCGGCTAGCGTATTAGTAGGCGACTTCATTTATACGCGTGCATTCCAATTAGTGGCGCAGTTACAATCGCTAGATATTCTTCGCATTATGGCTGACGCCACCAACGTGTTGGCGGAAGGTGAAGTTCAACAATTAATGAACGTGAATGATCCGGATACCACCGAAGAAAGCTATATGCGTGTGATTTATAGTAAAACGGCACGCTTATTTGAGGTGGCGGCACAATCTGTTGCAATTGTTGCAGGTGCTGAAAAATCAATTGAAACCGCATTTCAAGAATATGGTCGCTATCTTGGTACTGCATTCCAATTAGTAGATGACGTGCTAGATTACAGCGCAAACGCTGCAGCATTAGGCAAAAATGTGGGTGACGACCTCGCCGAAGGTAAACCTACTCTTCCTTTATTACACGCAATGCGTCACGGCAATCCACAACAAGCCGCACTTATTCGCGAAGCCATTGAACAAGGCGGAAAACGTGATGCGATTGATGAAGTACTTGCGATCATGGCAGAACATAAATCCCTCGATTACGCAATGGATCGTGCGAAACAAGAAGCGAAAAAAGCCGTGGATGCTATTGCCTTATTACCTGAAAGCGAATACAAAAAAGCCTTAATTTCACTGGCTTATTTATCGGTAGACCGAACTTATTAATATGACTGAAGAACAAATTCAACCGCAAAGTGCGGTCGATTCTCAACCTAAATTTCAAAAACCACGTAAACAAAAAGTGCGCAAGGATCCCAATGCGCCTTTTATTCGTGAAAAACTCGAATTACCTGAAGGACATAATAAGTTACTTCTTCACTCCTGCTGTGCGCCTTGTTCGGGTGAAGTGATGGAAGCCATTTTGGCCTCAGGTATTGAGTTTACGATTTATTTTTACAACCCGAATATTCATCCATTAAAAGAATATTTAATTCGTAAAGAAGAAAACATCCGCTTTGCCCAAAAATTCGGGATTCCATTTATTGATGCAGACTACGATCGCCAGCAATGGTTTGATCGCGCAAAAGGTATGGAATGGGAGCCTGAACGTGGTATTCGTTGCACCATGTGTTTTGATATGCGTTTTGAAAAAGCCGCTGAATATGCTCATGAACATGGTTTCCCTGTATTTACTAGCTGTCTTGGTATTTCTCGCTGGAAAGATATGGATCAAATTAATGGCTGTGGCCACCGTGCGGCTGAAAAATATGATGATGTGATTTATTGGGATTACAACTGGCGTAAAGCTGGCGGATCGCAACGCATGATCGAAATCAGTAAGCGTGAACGTTTTTATCAACAGGAATATTGTGGCTGTGTTTATTCTTTACGAGACAGCAATAAATGGCGTGAAGAAACAGGGCGAAAAAAAATTGAAATTGGTAAACTCTATTACACACCCGATTAAAAACACATAAAAAAAAACCGCACTTTCAACATGCGGTTCTTTTTTATTTAATCTACGATGGTACGCCCACCTAATGCATTCTCTAAAGAATGATCTAACTGCTGAATTCGCGTACATAACACGTTTTCAATCTGGGCATTTTTATTTTTTTCTTGGGTTAATTCAAAACTTAAATTCAAGGCAACAATAGAAAGCACTCGGTCTAATTGTAATAAACCTGTACGCTCTTTCATTTCAGACACTTGAAGATCTAAATTACGCGCCGCTTGACGCAAAATCTCTTCTTGTTCTGCGGGGACATTCAAGCGCAGCACTTGCCCTAATACAACAACTTCAACCAGTTTTAATGACATGTTATTCCCTTATGTTGAATGCTCAAGTAATCCTATTATGCCACAGCCAAATGCCTTCGTCATAATTTTTACGTTTAATTGACCGCACTTTATCCGTTCGCCCCATTTCGCAATTTACGCTATAATGCGACACTTTTCATTATTTTTGAACGGAATATTTATGCCAACTATCGCTCCTAATCCATTAGTCCTAGTGGACGGTTCATCTTATTTATATCGTGCTTTTCACGCATTTCCACCACTCACCAATTCAGCCGGCGAACCAACCGGTGCCATGTACGGTGTGTTAAATATGCTCAAAAGCCTGATTTCGCAAGTGCAACCGAGCCATATTGCGGTGGTCTTTGATGCGAAAGGCAAAACGTTCCGTGATGAAATGTTTGAACAATATAAATCCCATCGCCCACCGATGCCGGACGATCTGCGCAAACAAATTCAGCCGTTACACGATATTATCCGCGCCCTTGGCATACCTCTTCTAGTTATTGAAGGTGTAGAAGCTGATGATGTCATTGGTACCTTAGCGGTAGCGGCTTCTAAAGCCAATCAAAAAGTCTTGATCAGCACCGGCGATAAAGACATGGCACAGCTAGTGGATGATAACATTATGTTAATCAACACCATGAATAATACCTTATTAGATCGCGAGGCCGTGATTGAAAAATACGGCATTCCGCCAGAACTCATCATTGATTACTTAGCGCTAATGGGCGATAGCGCCGATAATATTCCAGGCGTAGCGGGTGTCGGTGAAAAAACGGCACTAGGTCTCTTGCAAGGTATCGGCAGCATGGCAGAAATTTATGCCAACTTAGACAAAGTGGCCGAATTGCCAATTCGTGGCGCAAAAAAATTAGGGGATAAATTATTGGCGGAAAAAGAAATGGCCGATTTATCCTATCGCCTTGCCACTATTAAAACCGATGTCGCTCTCGATATCACTCCGGAGCAACTTACCCTTGGTGCAAGCAATAACGATCAACTTACCGAATATTTCGTCCGTTATGAATTTAAACGTTGGCTCAATGAAGTGATGAATGGTGCTGATTCCATCACCAATACTAACGAACAACCAACGAAAATTAATCACTATCAAGTTACACCAGTGCTCGCTCAAGACAATAGCGATGAAGCATTACCAGCAATTCAAATTGATCGTAGCCGTTATGAAACCTTGCTCACTGAAGCAGATTTAAATCGTTGGGTGGAAAAACTCAAGCAAGTCAAACTTTTTGCGCTAGATACTGAAACCGATAATTTAGATTATATGGCTGCCAACTTAGTGGGTATTTCCTTTGCGTTAGAAAACGGTGAAGCCGCTTACTTACCGCTGCAATTAGATTATTTAGGCGCACCAAAAACTCTCGAAAAAACAACCGCACTTGCTCTGTTAAAACCGATTTTAGAAAATCCAGCCATTCAAAAAGTCGGGCAAAACTTCAAATACGATCTCACCATCTTTGCCCGTAATGGTATTGATGTGCAAGGTGTGGCTTTCGATACTATGTTGGAGTCCTATGTACTCAATAGCACTGGTCGTCATAATATGGACGAGTTGGCGAAACGTTATTTAGGGCATCAAACCATCAGTTTTGAAGAAATTGCAGGCAAAGGTAAAAATCAGCTGACCTTTAACCAAATTCCGTTGGAAAAAGCCGCCGAGTACGCAGCGGAAGATGCTGATGTAACAATGAAACTGCAACAAGTGCTATGGGAAAAACTCTCTAAAGAACCCACTCTGGAAAAACTCTTTAAAGAAATGGAATTGCCGTTGTTAAGCGTGCTATCCCGTATGGAACGTCGCGGTGTTTTAATTGATAGCGATGCGCTATTCCTACAATCTAACGAAATCGCTAACCGTTTAAGTGAATTAGAAGAACAAGCCTATGTCTTGGCGGGACAGCCATTTAATTTGGCCTCAACCAAACAATTACAGGAAATTTTATTTGATAAATTAGGTTTGCCAGTCATTCAAAAAACACCAAAAGGGGCGCCATCTACTAACGAGGAAGTGTTGGAAGAACTCGCATTTAGTCATGAATTGCCGAAAGTGTTGGTAGAACATCGTGGTCTCAGCAAACTAAAATCCACCTACACCGACAAATTACCACAAATGGTAAATCCGCAAACGGGTCGAGTGCATACTTCCTACCATCAAGCGGTGACAGCCACCGGCCGTCTTTCATCAAGCGATCCGAATTTACAAAATATTCCGATTCGTAATGAAGAAGGCCGCCGTATTCGTCAGGCATTTATTGCGCGCGAAGGCTTTACCGTCGTCGCTGCCGACTATTCTCAAATCGAGCTGCGTATTATGGCGCACTTATCACAAGATCAGGGCTTAATTAACGCCTTTACCCAAGGCAAAGATATTCACCGCTCTACCGCAGCAGAAATCTTTGGTGTAGCACTGGATGAAGTAACGTCTGAGCAACGCCGCAATGCCAAAGCAATTAACTTCGGTTTAATTTATGGTATGTCTGCCTTTGGCTTATCACGCCAACTTGGTATTGGCCGTGCCGATGCCCAAAGCTATATGGATTTATATTTCAAACGCTATCCTGGTGTGCAAACTTTTATGCACGATATTCGCGAAAAAGCCAAAGCCCAAGGCTATGTAGAAACCCTATTCGGCCGTCGTTTATATCTGCCAGATATCAACTCCTCTAACGGTATGCGCCGTAAAGCTGCAGAACGTGTCGCGATCAATGCACCAATGCAAGGCACTGCCGCAGATATTATTAAACGTGCCATGATTCAATTGGATCAAAAACTACAAAACGATCCCGATATTGCGATGATTATGCAGGTGCACGATGAATTGGTGTTTGAAGTGCGGTCAGAAAAAGTCGCGTTTTATAGCGAGCTCATCAAAACACAAATGGAAAGTGCCGCTGATTTAGTGGTGCCACTGATTGTTGAAGTGGGTCAAGGCACGAACTGGGATGAGGCGCACTAAGGAATTTAGTCATGAATAAAGTTATTCAAAGTCAGCACTTTACGGCTGAACGCGCTTGGGGTGCCCTTGATATTACCAATATGAATGGTATCTCCGTGCGTCTTCACTGGACAGATAAACCTTACAAATGGCATATCAATGACGGTGAAGAAGTCTTTGCTGTCATGGATGGTACGGTGGAAATGCACTACAAAGAAGAGGGCCTAGAGAAAGCTGTATTGCTCCATGCGGGTGATATTTTTTATGCGGGTATTGGTACCGAACATGTTGCGCATCCACAAGGTGAAGCGCGCATATTAGTCATAGAGAAAGAAGACAGCATTTAACAGACTTAAAAAGAATTTTATGAATCAAGAAAGACTCAACGAAATCGAAAAACCATTACTTCACCTTGTGGAACGCGATGTGGTTCCTGCACTTGGCTGTACTGAGCCTATCTCTTTAGCGCTTGCCGCAGCAACCGCAGCTAAATATTTAGGCAAAACACCTGAACGTATTGAAGCTAAAGTATCACCAAACTTAATGAAAAATGGATTGGGTGTTGCAGTACCGGGAACGGGCATGGTCGGCTTGCCTATTGCTGCAGCAATTGGTGCTTTAGGCGGTGATCCTGAGGGTGAGTTGGAAGTGTTAAAACACATCACGCCAGAACAAGTTTCACAAGCCAAAGCGATGCTTGATAAAAAACTCGTTAATGTCGATATTCATCAAACCGATCATATTTTATATTCAGAAGCTGTGTTGTTTGCGAATAATGACTGGGTGAAAATAGCAATTCAAGATCAACACACCAATATCATTTTAATTGAAAAAAATGGTGAGGTCATTTTTGAGAAAGAACAGGATGAATGTGCTGATTGCGATCCTTATGATATTTTCAAGCAGGTGAGCGCACGTGAAATCTTTGAATTTTCTTGTGAAGTTGAGCTCGATAAAATCCGCTTCATCGGACAGGCTGCTACTCTCAACCGCGCGTTGTCTAACGAAGGATTACGCGAAAATTACGGCTTACACATTGGCAGAACGTTACGCAAACAAGTCGGTAGCGGTTTAATGTCAGATGATTTACTCAGTAAAATTATGATCGAAACCACTGCCGCCTCCGATGCTCGCATGGGTGGGGCTACATTGCCAGCAATGAGTAATTCAGGCTCTGGCAACCAAGGTATTGCCGCCACTATGCCTGTGGTTGTGGTCGCCGATTATTTAAACGTGAGTGAAGAAAAACGCCTCCGAGCCCTCTTCTTATCACACTTAATGGCCATTTATATCCACAGTAAATTACCCAAGCTGTCTGCCCTTTGTGCAGTAACAACCGCATCAATGGGAAGCTGTGCAGGTATCGCCTATTTACTTACGGGCAAATTCGAAACAGTAAGCATGGGGATTTGCAGTATGATCGGCGATATCAGTGGCATTATCTGTGACGGTGCATCCAATAGCTGTGCGATGAAAGTCTCCACCAGCGTGGCTTCTGGCTATAAATCAGTACTCATGGCGATGGATGAAACCCATGTTACAGGCAATGAAGGTATCGTTGAACACGATCTCGATCGCACTATCGACAATCTATGCTCAATTGCTTCTAAGAGTATGCACCACATCGATCGCCAAGTAATTGAAATTATGGTGAGTAAACCCTGTCCTTAATAGCGTGGTAACTTACGATAAAGTGCGGTCAGAAAAATATATAAATTCCTGACCGCACTTTTTTTATATCAAAAAAACATATTTTCTAGCTAAAAGTTATTGGCGTCATCTTCTTATTTTTTTAGAAAATACTGCCCTACTTAGTTCTAAAAGAAAGGAATATTTATGCTTTTAACCGGATTACTTTGCGGAATTTTACTCGGATTTGTCATGCAGCGTGGGCGCTTTTGTATTACCGGCGCATTTCGCGATATGTATGTCACCAAAAATAACAAAATGTTTGTCGCCCTTCTATTGGCGATTACCGTGCAATCCATCGGTTTCTTTCTCTTAAAAGAAATCGGTGTATTAAATGTCGATCCGGCTGAAAATTTTGCCTTTTTAGCGGTGATTATCGGTGCCTTTGTGTTTGGTATCGGTATTGTTCTTGCTGGCGGTTGTGCAACAGGAACTTGGTACCGCGCTGCAGAAGGCTTAGTCGGCAGTTGGGTTGCTTTATTCACTTATATGTTGTTAAGTGCCATCATGCGCACCGGCCCATTAGGCGAATTCAATAAAACCTTACGCAGTATCAATATTGAACAACGCAATATTTACGATACATTCGGTATCTCACCTTGGTGGTTAGTCGCATTATTAACTTTAGTGACAGCCTTTTATGTATACAAACATCTCAGCAAACCAAGCGTAAAAGTTGCGGCATTAAAACCGAAGAAAACGGGGCTTGCCCACTTATTATTTGAAAAACGCTGGCACCCATTTTTCTCAGCCGTGTTAATCGGATTAATCGCACTTGCCGCTTGGCCACTCAGTGTCGCTACAGGTCGTGAGTTTGGACTTGGGATCACTGGCCCATCCGCTAATATTATGCAATTCCTCGTTACTGGCGACGGTAAATTTATTAACTGGGGTGTATTCTTAGTCTTAGGGATTTTTATTGGATCATTCATCGGCGCAAAAGCAAGCAATGAATTTCGTGTCCGCGTACCGGATGCCACCACGATTCTACGCAGCGGATTCGGCGGTATTCTCATGGGCATTGGTGCAACGCTTGCGGGTGGCTGTTCTATCGGTAATGGCTTAGTCGAAACTGCCTTTTTCTCTTGGCAAGGTTGGGTCTCATTGCCATTGATGATTCTCGGCACTTGGGTAGCCGCCTACTTCACCATTATTCGTCCACAACGTTTAAAATTATCAAAAGCATCATAAGGAGCTTATATGATCGTTAAATTACCTACACTTGGCCTTGTTTGCCCATTTCCTCTCGTTGAAGCTAAGGAAGCCATGGCAAAGCTGAATAAAGGCGATGGCTTAGAAATTGAATTCGACTGTACACAAGCCACTGAAGCTATCCCCGCTTGGGCGGCTGAAGAAGGTTATGAAGTCACAAACTTCGAGCAAATTGATGATGCGAAATGGTCAATTACGGTGATTAAATAATAAAAAAGTGCGGTCAGAAAAATATATAAATTTCTGACCGCACTTTTGCTTTAATGAATCGAAATAATTAAATCAATTCTACCGGTACTTTCACCACCAGTTTTTTCACAAAACTTGATTTGCCGTTTACGGTGCAACCTGGTTTATGTGGCTCATAAGGGAAAAAGACAGCGAACATTTTCGGTAAAAGTGTTACCGTGCTTTTATCTTCAATTTGTGGGGTAAGTTGGTAGTCATCGGCATCACGATATTCATCGTATAAGCTGAGATTTGGATAAGTCGCGCTTACTTCAACATTTTCTTCGCCACAAATAAGTAATTGAATATCTAGATACTTGTGGTGAAGTTCAGCTTGTTTGCTATCCGCTTCAACCGTATCAAATTCCATGACATTCATATAGACTTGCTCGCTTAAATCATGACGGCCATTTTCTAATGCTTCAAGATCTAAAGTATTGAGATGATCGCAAATGTCCGCGATAACTTTTGGTAAACCCACTTTGAAATTTGGGTTATTTAATGCACTGATAATCATAGTGTCTCCTTACGTATGTATTTGTATGAGAATATGATAACAAGTTGCTTATATTAAATAAAGTTACCAATAAATTTAAAACTCTGTATAATAAGCGAGCTTTATTTTCTGCATTAGCGTGCGGCTATCAAAAGAGATTTTTAAACGCCAAAAGTGCGGTCATTTTTTCGAAAGATTTCTTTTGCTAGTCGCAATCTGGAAAATAAAGCTTTGTTTTAAATATTATTTTGAAGGAAAACATTGTGAATCCAATTGTTAAACAATTTAAATACGGTCAACATACCGTTACTCTAGAAACTGGCGCAATTGCACGTCAAGCAACTGCTGCGGTTATGGCAAGCATGGACGATACCACGGTATTCGTGACTGTTGTGGCTAAAAAAGATGTGAAAGAAGGTCAAGACTTCTTCCCATTAACCGTAAACTACCAAGAGCGTACTTATGCGGCGGGTAAAATCCCTGGTGGTTTCTTCAAACGTGAAGGTCGTCCATCTGAAGGCGAAACCTTAATTGCTCGTTTAATCGACCGTCCAATTCGTCCATTATTCCCAGAAGGTTTCTTCAACGAAATCCAAGTTGTGGCAACTGTGGTTTCTGTAAACCCGCAAATCAGCCCTGACTTAGTGGCAATGATCGGTGCTTCTGCAGCATTAACCTTATCAGGTGTACCTTTCAACGGTCCTATCGGTGCAGCGCGTGTTGGTTTTATCGACAACCAATTCGTATTAAACCCAACTATGGCTGAACAAAAGCAAAGCCGTTTGGACTTAGTGGTTGCAGGTACTGACAAAGCCGTATTAATGGTTGAATCTGAAGCTGACATTTTAACTGAAGAACAAATGTTAGCGGCGGTAGTATTCGGTCATCAACAACAACAAGTTGTAATCGAAGCAATCAAAGAATTTGCAAAAGAAGCGGGTAAACCACGTTGGGATTGGGTTGCGCCACAACCAAACACAGATTTAATCAACAAAGTAAAAGCGATTGCAGAAGCACGTTTAGGCGATGCATATCGCATTACTGAAAAACAAGCTCGTTACGAACAAATTGATGCGATTAAAGCAGATGTGATTGCACAAATCACAGCTGAAGATGAAGAAATCAGCGAAGGTAAAATCGTGGATATTTTCACCGCACTTGAAAGCCAAATCGTTCGTGGTCGTATCATTGCAGGTGAACCACGTATTGATGGTCGTACCGTTGATACCGTTCGTGCATTAGATATTTGTACTGGTGTATTACCACGTACTCACGGTTCTGCAATTTTCACCCGTGGTGAAACGCAAGCATTAGCCGTAGCGACTTTAGGTACTGAACGTGATGCACAAATCATTGATGAATTAACGGGTGAACGTCAAGATCACTTCTTATTCCACTACAACTTCCCTCCATACTCTGTAGGTGAAACCGGTATGATCGGCTCACCAAAACGTCGTGAAATCGGTCACGGTCGTTTAGCAAAACGTGGTGTCGCTGCGGTTATGCCAAGTCTTGCAGAATTCCCGTATGTAGTACGTGTTGTATCTGAAATCACTGAATCTAACGGTTCTTCTTCTATGGCATCTGTATGTGGTGCGTCTTTAGCATTAATGGATGCGGGTGTTCCAATCAAAGCCGCTGTTGCAGGTATTGCAATGGGCTTAGTGAAAGAAGAAGAAAAATTTGTGGTTCTTTCAGATATCTTAGGTGATGAAGACCACTTAGGTGATATGGACTTTAAAGTGGCTGGTACACGTGAAGGTGTAACCGCTCTTCAAATGGACATCAAAATTGAAGGTATCACCCCTGAAATTATGCAAATTGCATTAAACCAAGCAAAAGGTGCACGTATGCACATTCTTGGCGTAATGGAACAAGCAATCCCTGCACCACGTGCAGATATTTCTGACTACGCGCCGCGTATTCATACCATGAAAATTGATCCGAAGAAAATCAAAGATGTTATCGGTAAAGGTGGTGCAACTATCCGTGCATTAACTGAAGAAACTGGCACTTCTATTGATATCGATGATGATGGTACAGTGAAAATCGCCGCAGTAGATAGCAGTGCAGCGAAAAACGTGATGGCACGTATTGAAGAAATCGTTGCTGAAGTTGAAGCGGGCGCAATTTACAAAGGTAAAGTGACTCGTCTTGCTGACTTCGGTGCATTCGTGGCTATCGTAGGAAATAAAGAAGGTTTAGTTCATATTTCTCAAATCGCTGAAGAGCGCGTAGAAAAAGTGAGTGATTATCTTCAAGTGGGTCAAGAAGTGACTGTTAAAGTGGTTGAAATCGATCGCCAAGGTCGTATCCGCTTAACCATGAAAGATCTTGCACCAAAACAAGAAACTGAAGCAGAATCTGCACCAGCAGAAGAGACTTCTGTAGAACAAGAATAATCTCACAGGGTGTGTAAAAAACCTTACACACCCGTTTTGATTATCAAACTAACTTATAAAACAATGCAATATTTTCGGTTATTCCGTTTTCTAGTTTCGTTGTCTAGCCTAAGTGTGATTTTATTTATTTCCGGTTGTGTACAATCGGGAAACGTGTTTGTCGCACCAAATAAAGTTGTGCTCGCGGATCAAACGCCGAATACGCACTTCGAACAAGAAGTGATGATTACCCGAATCGGGCAAGTTTTATTAGTTGGAAAAATGAGTAATGAAGAACGGGCGACGCTTCACTTTGAACGTGGCGTATTATACGATTCCCTCGGTTTATGGGGCCTCGCGCGTTATGACTTTACACAAGCCCTTGCATTACAGCCAAAGATGGCTTCCGTTTACAATTATTTAGGGCTTTACTTACTGCTTGAAGAAGATTACGACAGTGCATTAGAAACCTTTAATGCGGTGTTTGAATTGGACCCAAGTTATGACTATACCCATCTTAATCGTGGTTTAAATTTTTATTACGTCGAACGCTATAATCTTGCTGAAGACGATTTTATGAAGTTTTATGAAGCCGATACCAAAGATCCTTATCGCGTACTCTGGCTCTATTTGAACGAACAAAAATTAAAACCACAAGAAGCCCATGCCAACCTTGTTGAACGAGCTAAAGGGCTATCTAAGGACTTCTGGGGAACAAATATCGTTCAATACTATTTAGGTAATATTTCCGTGAGTGACTTGCAAGAGCGGGCAACCAAATTTGCAGAAAACTCGCAACAATATGCAGAAATATTAACCGAAACCTACTTTTATCTAGCAAAACAAAAACTCAATTTGGGGCAAGTTGATGAAGCTGCGGCTTTATTCAAACTCGCTATTGCGAATCAGGTATATAACTTTGTTGAGTATCGTTTTGCCGTGTTAGAGCTGATGAAATTGAAGCCAGCTCAAACTGACGACGAAAAAGAAGAAAAAAGTGCGGTCACAAAAACAGCTGTTTTCTAGACCTGCCTCTTTCTTTTGTAACAAATAAACCTGAAAGCGAAATTGAGCTTTCCTTACTTACATTCGAGTATTTTAATGACAGACAAAATCACTTTTAATGATTTAGGCTTGCCTGAATTCATTCTAAAAGCCGTTTCTGACCTTGGTTTTGAAACACCTTCGCCAATCCAACAAGCTTGTATTCCTGCTCTTCTAGAAGGCAGAGATGTACTTGGTATGGCACAAACTGGTAGTGGTAAAACTGCCGCATTCTCTTTACCTATTTTGGCAAAAATTGATCCTGCCGCAAAACATCCACAATTATTGGTGATGGCACCAACCCGTGAACTTGCCATTCAAGTTGCTGATGCTTGTGAACATTTCATGAAATATGCAAAAGGCATCAACATCGTGACCCTTTATGGTGGTCAACGCTATGACATTCAATTACGTGCATTAAAACAAGGTGCACAAGTTGTTGTAGGTACACCGGGTCGTATTTTGGATCACATCCGTCGTAACACATTAAATCTTTCTGAATTAAAAGCGATCGTTCTTGATGAAGCCGATGAGATGCTTCGCATGGGCTTTATTGACGATGTAGAAACCGTTATGGCTGAATTACCGGAAGAACACCAAACGGCCCTTTTCTCAGCGACTATGCCTGAACCAATTCGTCGTATCACAAAACGCTTCATGAACAATCCACAAGAAGTGAAAATCAAAGTAAATAACGATAATGCGCCTGATATTGAGCAAAATTGTTGGTATGTTCAAGGTTTCCGTAAAAATGATGCATTATTGCGTTTCTTAGAAGTGGAAGATTTTGATGCGGCAATCATTTTTACCCGTACTAAAACGGGCACACTTGATGTGACTGAATTATTAGAAAAACACGGTTTCCGTGCTGCGGCATTAAACGGTGATATGACTCAACAATTACGTGAGCAAACCTTAGATCGCTTACGTAATGGTAGCCTTGATATCGTCGTTGCAACCGATGTGGCTGCGCGCGGTATCGATATTGAACGAATCAGTCTTGTAGTGAACTATGACATCCCGCTTGATGCAGAGTCTTATGTTCACCGTATTGGCCGTACCGGTCGTGCTGGTCGTTCTGGTCGTGCATTATTATTCGTTGAACCACGTGAACGCCGTTTACTTCGCAATATCGAACACTTGATGAAAAAACCAATCAATGAAGTTGAATTGCCAAATCATGAAGTGTTACAAGCCTGTCGTCGTAAAAAATTCCAAGACAAGATTACCAAGCAATTGGAACATCACGATCTCGAAATGTATCGTAGCTTATTGGAAGATTTATTCACAGCAGATCAGGATCAAGAAGATATTGCTGCAGCCATGTTGATGTTACTTCAAGGAAAACAAAAACTCATTCTTCCACCTGATCCACCAATGGATAAACGTCGTCGTGACCGTCATGATCGCGGTGATCGTCGTGAAAATCCACGTTCAGCTGAACGTCGTGGTGAACGTAAAGGCTACGGCACACCACAGCCGATGGATTTATATCGCATCGAAGTAGGTCGTGCAGATGGTGTAGAAGTGCGTCATATCGTAGGTGCGATCGCAAATGAAGGTGATATTAACAGCCGTTACATTGGCCATATCAAACTTTACGATGACTACTCTACTGTTGAATTACCACAAGGTATGCCAAAAGAATTGCTCCAACAATTCGGAAAAACTCGCGTTTTAAATAAACAAATGCAAATGAGCTTTATGGGTGCAGCACAGTCAGACAATAGACGTGGTGGCAATGACTTTGGTGGAAAAGGTCGCCGTAATGAACGTGGAGACCGAGGCCAAGATCGTTTCCGTGGTGAACGTAATGGTGAGCGTCGTCAGCGTAAATTTAACGATAAAAATGACCGCACTTTTAATGAACGTAGTCGCCGAGATCGCCAACGTTAATCCTTATTTAACAGCCCCTTGAAGTAAAAGGGGCTTTTTTATTGTCTTAATTCTCGTTACAATCGTCTCTTATCTCAATTTATAAGGTTTATCTATTGAAAGGTCTATTTTTACGTATTATTGCTGCTTTTGCATTATTACTTTGGGCAATTGATATGGTTTTCCCTTGGCAAAAAATTATGCAATCGGAGCAAAACCCTTACACCACGATCAAAAATCGCGGTAGCCTAATTGTCGGCACCATTAACAATCCCATTTACTATTTTATTGGGAATGAAGGCGAATCAGGCTTGGAATACGAATTAGCAAAAAACTTTGCTGATTATTTAGGGGTTCGCTTACAAATTAAAACCTTAGAAAATAATGATCAACTTTTTAATGAATTAGAGAACAATAATATTGATATCGCCGCTGCGAATCTTTTGTTCCAGCCTCAGCGTGCAGAAAAATTTCAGTTAGGACCATCTTACACCTCCGCCTCTTGGCAGCTTGTGTATAAAAAAGGTGAAAATCGCCCGAAAGATTTAGCGCAAGTCCAGCAAGAAATTATTATTTCTGCGGGGGAAGACTTAGAAAAATTATTATCCCTCGCGCAGAAAAAACTTCCTGCACTTAAATGGCAGAATAACAAACAGTTAACCCAAGAGGAATTATTAATTCAAGTGGCGGAAGGCAAAATTCCTTATACCATTGCAAACAGTATTGATGTGGCGGCTGCACAACAAATTCGCCCTAACTTAGCAATTGCATTTGACCTAACGGATGAAATGACCGTGCATTGGTATCTTTCCAATCAATCCTATAATGAGCTACAAGCAGGCTTATTGGATTTTATGAATAATGCCATTGAAACGGGATTAATTGATCGTATTGAGGAAAAATATTTCCGCCACATTACTGCCTTTGATTATGTAGATACTCAGGCTTATTTAGAGGCGGTTGAAAAAATTCTGCCTCAATATCAACCGCTCTTTGAAAAATACAAAGGGAATTTAGACTGGCGATTATTAGCCGCTGTAGCCTATCAAGAATCGCATTGGGACCCTTATGCCCCCTCTCCAACAGGTGTACGCGGAATGATGATGCTTACCAAAGATACGGCTGTGCGGATGAATATTAATAATCGCACGGATGCCGAACAAAGTATAAAAGCGGGATCGGAATATTTGCATTGGCTACTCGACCAAATGCCTGACAGTATTCCAGAAGAAGATCGAATTTGGTATTCTTTAGCGGCATACAATATGGGGTTAGGTCATATTTTAGATGCTCGTCGCCTAACTAAAAAATTAGGCGGCAATCCTGATAACTGGTTAGATGTAAAAAATAATCTTCAGCTATTATCGGAAAAGCGTCATTATTCAAATTTAAAATATGGCTACGCTCGCGGCTATGAGGCTTACCAATATGTCGAAAATATTCGGCGTTACATGAACAGTATTGTGAATTATCATCGCGTTCAAGAAAACCAAGCGACTGCAACAGAGTAAGTGCGGTCAGAAAAAGCAACGTTTTATTGAACTCAAAGAAAACAAGGAGAAAAAGATGTTAAAAAGAAAAACTTTTTTAAAGAAAAAAGCATCAAGAGATATCTCTGCCTCACGTAACTTGCGTTTAAGACGCTTAAAACACCGTAAAGCAAAACAATTCCAACGTCATGCGTTACAATTAGTGATTCAAGATATCTAAAAAAGGGCGAACATCATGTTCGCCCTTTTATTATTTGTTATTAGATGTTATTGCTTAATACCACCGAATGCCCCCCGAGACTGATCTGCTTCATTCGTAAATAAGCCTGTCATTTCTTGTGCATTTTCACCAAAGAAACCACCTTGGGTTTTAATACCATTTACTTCACCAGCAAAGCTATTACCTGTAATTTTACCACCAAAATTCATACCTGGTACGGCATTAGCTTTTTCCGTAATATTAATGTCAATGACTTTATTAGCAAAATCAGCTGTAGCTTTCATTTCACTTATCTCACTATAATTTTGGTTACCATCCTTTTTATAAACAGCTCCACCTTTATACTCTGCGAATCCTGTTGTAGGAATTTGTGTCACTGCTGTTGGTAAACCTTGTGCATAAAAATATTGATTACCTGTTAATTTATCAACATAAGTACCAAATGCACTTGATTGTAAATTACTATTACTTAAGATAGTTTGCCCTTCTTTTCGAAGATTATATAAATCGTCATATTCTTCATAAGTCCATGGGTCAATATCTCCAGCTCTTCTCAAGATATTAATATCAACTAATTTACCTGATTCATCAATTATCGTAAGATCTCGCACATCACGAGCTAATGGGCGGCTTGCCTCATTTTCTTCTCCAGTTAAAACCCCACCGGAAATGACATCTTTCATCTCACCACTAATCCCGCCAAAGATCTTATCACTTAAAGGAATACGTGCTTTTTCATCAGCTTTTAGATTTTCTAATTGCTTTAATCTTTCCTCTGCAGCTTTTTTGGCTTCCTCTGCAGCTTTTCTATCGGCTTCAGCTGCTTTTATAGCGGCTTCAGTTGCTTTTTTCTCTTCTTCAGTTTGATTGCCATTGCTTTGGGCTACCTTGATTGCTACTTCTGCTTTTTTTATAGACTCATCTGCTTTTTTTACGGACTCAGCCGCTTTTTTCAAAGAATCTTCTGCTTTTTTTGTGGCTGCTTCAGCTCTCTTATTCGCTTCTGTGATTCTTTGATTTAGTTCAATCTCTGCTTGACGAACCTGCTCAGAATTATCTGAGCCACCTTTTGAGCTAGAAGAACAAGCACCTAATGCCATAACACAGGAAAGTGCAATAATGGAAAGTTTAATTTTGTTCATAAAAGGATCCTTATTATCTTGTTTTTTTTAGACTAAATGATGACTCCATACAATTTAAACGAAATGAAAATAATTTTCAACACCATTGAAAGATTTATTTAAATTTTGTAAACTTTGCTCCGGATTCTACTAAATCAAAATAATATTTCAGGTAAAAATATGATTCATAAATTTCCACTTTCTTTAGGTGCACTTTGTGTCGCTTTTGCTGTGCACGCTTATGCAGAAGAGCAAACTACATTAGATACAATTACTGTTAATGCCAATGCTTCTGAGGTCAAAGCAAATCAAATAAAAAAAACGCGTAAAGCAATTCAAGAAGAACTGATTTCAGATAACTATGACTTAGTTCGTTATGCTACTGATGTTGGCATTAGTGATAATGGCCGTCGTAACAAAGGTTTTGCAATGCGTGGCGTTGAAGGAAATCGTGTTGGTATCAGTGTTGATGGCGTCAATTTACCCGAATCAGAAGAAAATTCACTATATGCACGTTACGGTAATTTTAATAGCTCCCGTCTAAGTATCGATCCAGAATTAGTACAGGGTATTGATATTATGCGAGGAGCAGATTCTTTCAATTCAGGTAGTGGTGCGATAGGGGGTTCCGTTAACTATCGAACCTTAGGTGCTGATGATATCATTCTGCCAAATAAAAAATGGGGTGTATTGCTTAAAAATGGTTATGCCAGCAAAAATAGTGAATGGACACACACTTTAGGGGTTGCTTATAAAGATGACAAATTTGATGCGACTTTACTCTATTCCTATCGCCATGGATATGAAATGAAAAGCCGTGGAAAAGGTCAAGATATTGTAGGTAACGCTCGCGGCATCCCAGACCCATCACATCATAAAAACCATAGCTACTTAGCTAAAATCGGTTATTTTATTACTCGGACACAACGTGTAAGTGCATCATTTAATGCATGAAAAATCGTACCAGCTTGCAGGGCTCTGGCGTGAATCCAATGATATAAGTAAACGCTATAATGCCAATATTGCCTACGAATATTTTCCAGAAAATAGTCGATGGTTAAGTTACCTAAAAACTGAATTAGATTTTCAAAAAACAAATATTGGTTCAGAAAACTACAAAGGTGGATATCACTATAATGCTGATTTTACTGCATATTCAGGAAAAGATTTAATCGAAATTCAGGATACCAGCATGAATAGTCGCTTTATGAGAGCCTCTCTGCGAGCCGAGCTCATGCCATGGGAAACTAGATTTGGTAGCCATCAATTTACGCTAAGAACCGGTATTTCACAAAAAGATTTTGATAATCGTAATGAGCATGAATATCCAAATATAAATACTGACGGCAGCAGTGCAAAAGATAGTGAATCAATTCAACACCCTGTCAGAACCCGTTCATTCTTTGCTCAATTACAAGACAATGTGATATGGAATGATATCTTTTCAAGTCAATTAGGAATTCGTTATGATTGGGATGAATTAGTGCCACAAGATTTAAAAGCTTTTTGTAGAGCTTGCAGCAGTAAACCTGCATCAAATACCTTCCAAAGTTTAAGTGGTTCATTTGGATTAGATGCTCAACTTAATGATATTTGGAAAATAGGCTATAACATTTCTACTGGTTTCCGTATTCCAACTGCTTCAGAAATGTATTTCTCTTTCGAACATCCTGCCGGTAACTGGATACCAAACCCTGATTTAAAAGCAGAACAAGCACTAAATCAATCTATTTATATTCAAGCTAACCACCAGTTAGGCTCATTTGGATTAACGTTTTATCATACTCGTTATAAAAACTTCTTAACTGAGCAAGAATCAACTTATAAAAAACGTAACCCGTATTACAATGCCTATAGTGCAAGTTATGGTCAACAAGCTTATTACACAACAATCGCTCAGAAAGCAGTTAACATCGATCGAGCTCGTATTTCTGGTGTGGAATTCACGAGTAAAGTTAATTTAGATCAGATTATTTCAGCTATTCCGCAAGGTTGGAAATTTACAGCAAATCTCGGTTATGCCAAAGGGAAACTTAATGGCACTGAAGCAAGCTTACTCTCCATTCAACCTATTAAAGTGATTTTAGGAATTGGCTATGAAGATCCAAATGATCGCTGGGGAGTTAACGTCAAAGCTAGCTATCTTGGCGCGAAAAAAGCAAAAGATGCCCAAATAGTACAATACTCAACCAACTTTGTTAGAGAAGTAAAAACTTACCCTTATCTTAATAATTCTGCTGTGCTATTTGATTTGTATGGTTTCTATAAAATCAATCAAAATATCACGCTACGCGCGGGGCTTTATAATTTATTTAATCGCAAATATCACACCTGGGATACACTACGCGGCATTAACAAAATAAGTACGACTGATTCTGTTGATAAAGAAGGAAAAGGTTTAGAGCGTTTTTATGCGCCTGGACGTAATTTTGCCGCATCTGTTGAAATTCGTTTTTAACCCATTATTCCAATAAAAAAGGGCGAACATCATGTTCGCCCTTTTTATTTATTCATTATCCTTTATTTTTCAAAAGAATCTTTCAAACGCTCATCTGCTCGGCGGGATTCGCCTTTATGCTGAAGTTTATTTAATTGGCGTTCTAATTTTTCTTCGACTTCATTGATCGCTTTATACATATCATCAGCCGTTGCAGTGGCTAACAGATTACCTAATGGAGTTCCAATTGAAGCCTCTACAGAAAAGCCGTTTGGTACTTTACTTAAAACAAAATGCGGGCTAATCAGTTGAGTGTGCCATTTCTCTAATTTTGCAAGTCTTCCCTCCACATGTTCACGAATTGCAGGGGTGATTTCCATTTGTTTACTTGTGATATTGAGTGTCATAGCATTTACCTCTTTTGCTTAAATGAACCCTTCGGTTCCGTTCATCTTTAATAACAAAATATCGACCTTGAACCACTTTTTCAAGTGCTTTTAGGTAAATAAAAAAACAAATGTTCAAAAATATGATCGGGATCTAATTTCTGAAAAAATGTGATTTCATTTCCGTGGAAACTTGTTATGATGTAAAGCTGTAAACAACAAAGGGAAGCACTCGGCTTCCCTTTTTTCTTTTTATGAGCCTAAATTAGGCTAATTCATCTTGATCATGTTGCGTCGCTTTTAAACGTTCGAAGTAATCTTTGGTTTCTGAAATAATCTCTTTGCGTAAACCAATTAATGCCACCAAGTTCGGGAAGGCCATTAAACCATTCACAATATCCGCTAAGATCCAGATTAAATCTAAGGTTAGGAATGAACCCGCTCCAACTAGAACAATAAACACGAAGCGATACAATTTAATACCACGAATACCGACTAAGTAAAGGAAACAACGCTCACCGTAGTAGCACCACCCTAAAATTGTGGTGAAAGCAAAGAATAATAATCCTACTGTTACAATCGTTGCACCAAATGATGTACCTAATCCCTGTGCAAAAGCATAGTTAGTCACACTTGCACCTGAAAGCTCTGGGTTACTCCATGCTCCTGTAATCACAAGCACTAAGCCTGTCATCGTACATACGATGATAGTATCTAAAAATGTCCCCGTCATCGAAATTAAACCTTGGCGAACGGGCTCTTTCGTTTGAGCTGCTGCGGCTGCGATTGGCGCACTTCCTAAACCTGATTCATTTGAGAAAATACCGCGCGCCACACCCGATTGAATGGCTTTCATCACGGTAAAGCCAACTGCACCACCTAAAGCTGCCTGAGGATTAAACGCACTCTGAATAATTAATGCAATTGCAGCAGGTAATTTATCGTAATTAACGATTAAGATGATAATTGAGGTCGTCACATAACCCAGCGCCATAAAAGGCACAATGACGGCAGAGG
Organism: Parahaemophilus parainfluenzae; assembly: GCA_018366115.1. Classification (GTDB taxonomy): domain Bacteria; phylum Pseudomonadota; class Gammaproteobacteria; order Enterobacterales; family Pasteurellaceae; genus Haemophilus_D; species Haemophilus_D parainfluenzae_AB. Next base: position 22,085 of record JAGZIS010000019.1, read on the forward strand.
CTCTCGCAATACGTCTTACTCCACCAAGAATAATCATCGCGACCAATACCGTCACCACTGTTGCAGTAATCACAACAGGCACGCTAAAGGTGTCTTGCATCGCATGCGTAATCGCATTCACTTGAGGGAAAGTACCGATACCGAAAAAGGCCACCAACACCCCAAATAACGCAAATAATTTTGCTAACCATTTGATACCAAGACCACGTTCGATGTAATACATTGGTCCACCAGCCATAAAACCGTATTTATCGCGCACACGATATTTCACTGCAAGCAAACATTCAGCATATTTGGTTGCCATGCCTAATAATGCAACTAGCCACATCCAAAAAATCGCGCCAGGTCCTCCCGCTTGTACTGCGGTCGCTACACCCACGATATTCCCTGTACCAATGGTTGCCGCTAATGCGGTACAAAGTGCAGCAAAAGAAGACACGTCCCCTTTGCCTTTATTTGCACCTCGAGCAAATAAATAGCCCAAGGCACGAGGCAAATAACGAATTTGCAAAAAGCCTAAACGAAGGGTGAGATAAAGTCCGGTTCCGGACAATAGAATAAGTAGGGGCGGTCCCCATATAAAGCTACTAATAGCCGATAAGATTGTCTGTAATGACATTGATGATTCCTCGTCGTTTAAAATACAAATAAACTCGACAAGGAGACAAGAAGAATCCCGATAGAAATATATTGATAATACGGATTGTCTTTTGCCCCTGTCCTTTTGCCTGAGCGTTTGGAAAACAATCGAAAAATCGACCGCTCTTTTGCGCCTTCGGCGTCCATTTACATCGATAAAATGCAATGGATCTCTCCAAGGGTTCGTCCAGTAACAGTCCCTGCAATCTTACGATTGCGCCTGAAAGATTTTACCTCGTCGGCGTAGGGGCAATTCCCTACTCTCCAGCTACCTTCTTCCGAACTCACTTTTTACGTTTTATTTTTTATCGCAAAAAGTGTCGCGAATTTTAGCAAACTTGAAAGGCTAACTCAATGGATTGACGAAAAAAGGCTTAGATAACAAGGTGAAAGCAGATAAAAACAAAGTGCGGTCAAAAATTTTCTTATTTTTTGACCGCACTTTTTTCAAATCAAAAAAGAAAGGCAGGTCATTGCCTGCCTTTATCTATTTTAATAATTATAAAATCTCTTTTGCTTTTGCTACCACGTTATCCACGGTGAAACCAAAAAGTTTGAATAATTGATCTGCTGGTGCTGATTCGCCGAAGCTATTCATACCTACCACGCGACCTTCAAAGCCAACGTATTTATACCAGAAGTCTGCAATACCTGCTTCGATTGCAACACGTTTGGTTACGGCCGCAGGTAACACACTTTCACGGTACGCTGCATCTTGTTTATCGAAACGGTTAGTGCTTGGCATAGAAACGACACGTACTTTTTTACCTTCAGCAGTCAATACATCTGCTGCTTTCACTGCTAATTCCACTTCAGAACCTGTCGCAATGAAGATTAACTCTGGTGTACCCTCACAGTCTTTTAACACATAAGCACCACGTTTAACTGCATCTAATTGTGCAGAAGTGCGGTCCATTTGTGCTAAGTTTTGACGGGTAAAGATCAACGCACTTGGGCCATCTTGACGCTCAACCGCTTGTTGCCATGCGATGGCTGATTCCACTTGGTCACATGGACGCCATGTTTCAAGATTTGGAATTAAGCGTAATGATGTAGTTTGCTCAACTGGTTGGTGAGTTGGACCATCTTCGCCTAAACCGATCGAGTCATGAGTATAAACGAATAAAGTGCGTTGTTTCATTAATGCTGCCATACGCACCGCATTGTGTGCATATTCGTAGAACATTAAGAAGGTTGCGCCATAAGGAATGAACCCGCCGTGTAAAGCAATACCATTCATAATCGCTGACATACCGAACTCACGTACACCATAGTTGATATAGTTACCGCCTACGTTTTCGTGTGCACGAATTGGTTTAGAACCGCTCCATAACGTTAAGTTAGAGCTTGCTAAGTCTGCAGAGCCACCTAAGAATTCAGGTAATACATGTGCATAAGCTTCGATTGCATTTTGTGATGCTTTACGGCTTGCAATGCTTGCAGGGTTAGCTTGTAATTTTTCAATGAACGCTTGGGATTCAGCCGCCCAATTTGATGGTAATTCACCGTTTACACGACGTGTAAATTCTGCAGCAAGTTCTGGATATGCTTTAGCATAAGCGGCAAATTTTTCTTCCCAAGATTTTTCTGCTGCAGCGCCTTTTTCTTTTGCAGACCATTCAGCATAGTACTCAGCCGGAATTTCAAATGGACCATATTCCCAGCCAAGTGCTTTACGGGTTAACGCGATTTCTTCATCGCCTAATGGTGCACCGTGGCAATCATGAGAGCCTGATTTATTTGGTGAACCAAAACCGATGATGGTTTTACAAATAATTAATGTTGGTTTTTCTTTTTCTGCTTGAGCAAGAATGGTTGCGGCACGAATTTGTTCTGCATCGTGACCATCTACATTACGAATTACTTGCCATCCATAAGCTTCAAAACGTGCTGCAGTATCATCACTGAACCAACCATCAACATGACCATCAATCGAAATGTTGTTGTCATCGTAGAATGCGATTAATTTTCCAAGGCCTAATGTTCCTGCTAAAGAGCAAGCTTCATGAGAAATCCCTTCCATTAAACAGCCATCACCTAAGAACACATAAGTGTGGTGGTCTACGATTTCATGGCCTTCACGGTTAAATTGACCTGCTAATGTTTTCTCAGCAATCGCCATACCCACGGCATTAGTGATACCTTGGCCTAGTGGACCAGTAGTGGTTTCAACACCTGGTGCATAACCATATTCTGGGTGGCCTGGGGTTTTAGAATGTAATTGACGGAATTGTTTTAAATCTTCGATAGAAAGATCATAGCCTGTTAAATGTAATAAGCTATAGATCAACATTGAACCGTGGCCATTAGAAAGTACAAAACGGTCGCGATCGGCCCATTTAGGATTGTTTGGGTTATGTTTTAAGAAATCGCGCCATAATACTTCAGCGATATCCGCCATTCCCATCGGTGCACCTGGGTGGCCTGATTTTGCTTTTTGTACTGCATCCATTGATAGCGCACGAATTGCGTTGGCGAGTTGTCTACGAGTTGCCATGTTTTTCTCCTATCTAAATAATTCTCAGTATTCTACCCTATTTACTGATTGGCTTAACCAATATTTGCAATTTTATTTAACTTGATCAAATTCTTCGACGACGTTGATGGAAACGTTGGCTACTCGATTTACCTTGTAAATTGACTACCGTTTTAGTTTCCACTGGTTTTCGATATGTTCGACGATAATGACTTAAAAAATAATGAATGGAACTGGCGAATAAAGCGCCTAATAAAAAGACCACGACAATTTCACCATATAAGCGGTGAAAGACTTGATTGATTTTGTTCTGTGTTGTTTGAGCATATTGGGCGTCAAACGTCACACGCAAAAAACCACGAACCGCGTTATTAGAAGCAGAATAAATAGGCTCAACAATTTGTTGTGTTGAAAACTCACCTTCATTTTTATGTTCTAGGCCAAGTTGCTCACGAAGGTTGCCTGTATTGGTACTTTGTGCCAATTCTTTACCGTTATAATCATAAATGGTCGCATCAAGCACAAAGTTTTCTTTAACTAAATTATCCAAATTTTCGACGAGCTGATCGGATTTCGCATTATTAGTTAATAAAACTGAAAATAAATTGGCTTGCTGACGAACCAAAGTATGCGATAAATTCGCCACTTGATTCACACTTGAAAGCTGTGAACCAATCTTAAATTGTTTCACGCCAAACAAAATCACGACCATGGCACCGATACAAAGCAGCACGATGAGCCCAAACATCAGTGATTTTTGAAGTTTTTCTTTAATTAATTGCACGTTGTTTTTCCATTTTTTCGCCAAGATCGGCTAGAATAGATGAGTATTCACAATTTACAGGATTTTCTATGCAAATTCAAAACCTTGCAAGCATTACCCAAAAATATCCCCAATTTCCCACCGCACTTTCGTCTGATTTGCCTCGCTCCGATGAATCGCATGTGTTTGTTTTATACGGTACAACGCTGAATTTAGCCAAATTACTCGAATTCCAACAAAAGTGCGGTCAATCTTTCCTGTGTTTTGATGCATGGAACGTTGAAAAAAATACTGTTGTCCTTTTAAAAGGCAAATGGCTAACCGATTTTATTGTCCATGCTCACGACCTGCAATTAGACATCGCTAAACTGGATTTTGATGCAAAATTATCAGAAAAAGGTTTATTGGTAATGGATATGGATTCTACGGCGATTCAAATTGAATGCATTGATGAAATCGCCAAACTGGCCGGCACAGGTGAATTAGTTTCTGCCATTACTGAAAGTGCCATGCGTGGCGAACTCGATTTTGAACAAAGTTTGCGTCGTCGTGTCGGTACGCTTAAAGGTGCGCCAGAAAGCATTTTGCAACAAGTGCGTGAAAAATTGCCTTTAATGCCTGGCTTAATTGAAACCATTAAGACATTACAACAACATGGTTGGAAAACTGCCATTGCTTCTGGTGGTTTTACCTATTTCGCCGATTACTTAAAAAGTTTATTAAACCTCGATTTTGCGGCGTCCAATCAATTTGAAATTATTGATGGCACGCTGACTGGAAATGTAAAAGGTAGCGTAGTCGATGCACAATACAAAGCGAATACCTTGCAAAAACTCGCTGAGGAATACAACATTCCACGCAAAAATACCCTTGCTATTGGTGATGGCGCTAATGATTTGGCGATGATGAAGGTCGCCGGATTAGGCGTAGCATTTCATGCCAAACCGAAGGTGCAACAACAAGCACAAATTGTGGTAAACTTTGCTGACTTAACCGCACTTTTATGTCTTTTAAGTGCAAATGATCGAATTTAATTGATTTTGGGAGAAAATTTATGCCATCTTTTGACATCGTATCTGAAATTACTATGCACGAAGTGCGTAATGCGGTTGAAAATGCAAACCGCGTATTAAGTACACGTTATGATTTCCGTGGCGTGGAAGCCGTCATTGAATTAAATGAAAAAAGCGAAACGGTGAAAGTGACCACCGAATCAGATTTCCAATTAGAACAATTAATTGAAATCTTAATTGGTGCGTTTGTAAAACGTGGCATTGAGCATAGCTCATTGGATATTCCAACAGAAAGTGAACATCATGGTAAACTTTACACCAAAGAAATCAAATTAAAACAAGGGATTGAACCAGAGATGGCGAAAAAAATCACTAAATTAGTGAAAGATTCAAAAATCAAAGTTCAAACTCAAATTCAAGGTGAACAAGTACGCGTAACCGGCAAATCCCGTGATGATTTACAAGCTGTTATTCAATTAGTGAAAGGCGCTGAATTAGGTCAACCATTCCAATTTAATAACTTTAGAGATTAATTTAATGAAAAAATATCTTTGGGTATTTTGGGCTGCCGTTCCACTATGTTCGTTCGCAAATGAGAATGCCATGAATCTCGGTGATAGCGTCATTGATGTTGTAAAATGTGAAAGCACCAAAGGGGAAAAACTTTGGGTCGCGCTAAATAATCTTAAAACATTCACTTACATGAAAAACGATGTGAATGTGGCTGATCAAACGATAGATAATGCTTACTTACAAGCTTATGCCACAGAAGCGACTCTTTTTCTTCCACCAACAGAAAATAATCAGTTGTGGACGATAATAAAAGAAAGAGCAGTAGATAAGACGAGCATCAGTCAAGTTACTATCGATTTGCGTAATAAGAAAGGTAAGCTAATTTCTCATGCTGCTTGCAAACGAAATGACGAGACTTTTTCATTATTAATGGGATCGAGTTTCGATATAAAAGAGCCTACCGATAAAATCCTTGAATTAATGGATCCACTTCCACAATAAAACTAAAGAGCGGTCAAAAAACACAACATTTTTTGACCGCTCTTTTTATTTGCGTTAATTAAGCTAATCTCGCTTTTGCTTCTGCAATCGCTTCTGCTACACGAAGTGGTGAAACCCCACCTTTCGCACAACGTTTATCTAAACAAGATTGTAGTGAAAGAATGTCATATACATCATCCCCTACCACATCACTGAATTGACGGAATTCAGGAATGGTTAAGTCTTCCAAGGCTTTGCCTTTTTCAATGGCATAAACCACGGTTTCACCGACAATATGGTGAGAATCACGGAATGGTACACCTTTTGCTACAAGATAATCTGCTAGCTCTGTTGCATTTGAGTAGCCTTTTAAAGCAGCTTCACGAGTACGATCGGTATTCACTTTTAATTCATCTAATACAAAAGTCGCCATATCTACGCAATCTTGCCAGGTATCTAACGCATCAAAGATCCCTTCTTTGTCTTCTTGCATATCTTTGTTATACGCTAACGGTAAACCTTTTAAGGTCATCAACATACCTGTTAATGCGCCCATGACACGCCCCGCTTTACCACGAATCAATTCACAAGCATCCGGATTTTTCTTTTGTGGCATTAAAGAGGAACCTGAAGTCACACGATCGGATAATTCCACAAAATTCGCTTCACCACTGTTAAAAATGATCATATCTTCTGCGAAACGAGAAAGGTGCGCCATACTTAAAGATGCCGTTGAAAGTAATTCCACAATATGGTCACGATCAGACACACTATCCAAACTATTACGCGTCGCAAAAGCAAAACCTAAATCTGAGGCTAATTGTTCACGATCGACTGCATAGGCAGTTCCCGCAAGTGCGCCACTGCCTAATGGACAGCTATTCATGCGTTTATAAGCATCAGCGAGACGTGAATAATCACGCTCAAACATTTCCACATAAGCCATACACCAATGGGCAAAAGTGATTGGTTGTGCTCGTTGTAAATGGGTATAACCCGGCATCACCGCATCTTGCGTATTTTCAGCAGTTTGTACCAAGTGGCGTTGAAGATTACGAACAGACTCTTGTAACTCGATTACACGCTGTTTGCACCACATTTTGATATCGAGTGCAACTTGGTCATTACGGCTACGACCCGTGTGTAATTTTTTACCTAAATTACCCACTTTATCGATAAGCTTACTTTCCACCCAGCTATGAATATCTTCTGCATCATCCTGCAAAATCGCTTGTGGATTTGACCGCACTTCGATTAATAATTCATTTAAGGCAACTTCTAGCTGTTGTTGCTCTTCAGCACTCAATACACCGACATTGACTAAAGCTTTAGACCAGCCAATGGAGCCTTCAATATCTTGCTCTGCCAAGCGATAATCAAAACGCAGGCTATCATTAAAATCTTTAAAACGTTTATCTGTCGCTTGTGTAAAACGACCACCCCAGAGAGCCATAGGTTATCCTTCTCTTAATACTAAAATTGATTAATTATTCAATTATTACGCATAATTAATCAATATGCAATAATAATCTCTTCATAGTTTGCTATTTTACCCTGTTTTTTCTAACAAAAACTAGACAGTATTAAATTTTAGTGGTAATTTACGCACCATTCTTAAGGGCATTGCCCACCATTCAAACATTTCAGTATTATCAACTCTTATTCGTTCCAACATTATTAATTATGCATCTTACAGAACTTAAAAATACGCCTGTTTCTGATCTTGTGAAACTTGGCGAAGAACAAATGGGTTTGGAAAATCTTGCCCGTTTACGTAAACAAGATATTGTTTTTGCTATTTTGAAACAACACGCAAAGAGCGGTGAAGATATTTTTGGCGGCGGCGTGTTGGAGATTTTACCCGATGGTTTCGGTTTCTTACGCTCCGCAGATAGTTCCTACCTTGCTGGTCCTGATGACATCTACGTTTCTCCAAGTCAAATTCGTCGCTTCAATCTTCAAACTGGTGATAAAATCGAAGGTAAAATCCGTCCACCAAAAGAAGGCGAACGCTATTTTGCACTTTTAAAAGTCGACCAAGTCAACGATGACAAACCTGAAGTCTCTCGCAGCAAAATTCTTTTCGAAAACTTAACCCCATTACACGCAAACTCTCGCTTAAGAATGGAACGTGGTAATGGCTCAACCGAAGATTTAACCGCGCGTATTTTGGATTTAGCGTCTCCGATTGGTAAAGGTCAACGTGGTCTTATCGTGGCTCCACCAAAAGCCGGTAAAACCATGTTGTTACAAAATATTGCTCAAAGCATCACGCACAATTATCCAGAATGTGAACTTATCGTGCTTTTAATTGATGAGCGTCCAGAAGAAGTAACGGAAATGCAACGTTCGGTAAAAGGTGAAGTCATTGCCTCTACCTTTGATGAACCTGCAACCCGTCACGTTCAAGTAGCAGAAATGGTTATTGAGAAAGCAAAACGTTCTGTTGAGCATAAAAAAGACGTGGTGATTTTACTCGACTCTATTACTCGTTTAGCACGTGCTTACAATACCGTGACACCAGCATCCGGTAAAATTCTTTCTGGTGGTGTGGATGCAAATGCCTTACATCGTCCAAAACGTTTCTTTGGTGCGGCGCGTAACGTGGAAGAAGGTGGTAGCTTAACCATTATTGCAACTGCACTTGTAGATACTGGTTCAAAAATGGATGAGGTTATCTTCGAAGAATTTAAAGGTACCGGTAACATGGAATTGCATCTTTCTCGCAAAATTGCAGAAAAACGTGTGTTCCCAGCAATCGACTTTAACCGTTCTGGTACGCGTAAAGAAGACTTACTTACCACACCAGATGAATTACAAAAAATGTGGATTCTGCGCAAAATCCTTAACCCAATGGGTGAAGTGGAAGCGATGGAATTCCTCATCGACAAACTTATGGTGGCAAAAACCAACGATGAGTTTTTTGAAATTATGAAGCGGTCTTAATTTTGACCGCACTTAAAAACAAAAAAGGCTTGGAAAACCAAGCCTTTTTTATTTTGCGAATTATTCGCCCAAACGCTCTTTAATACGAGCAGATTTACCTGAACGTTCACGTAAGTAGTAAAGTTTAGCTTTACGTACTGCACCTTTACGTTTAACAGTACTGCACCTTTACGTTTAACAGTGATTGAATCTACAACTGGTGAGTGAGTTTGGAATACACGCTCAACACCTACACCGTTAGAAATTTTACGTAAAGTGAATGCTGAGTGCAAACCACGGTTACGAATTGCAATAACCACGCCTTCGAATGCTTGCAAACGACGTTTGCTACCTTCAACTACCCATACTTTAACTTCTAAAGTATCACCTGGGCGGAAGCTAGGTACGTTTTGTTTTAATTGTTCTTGTTCAAGTTGTTTGATAATGTTAGACATTGTTTGATCCTTTATTGATCCTAGATGTAACTGAAACTAACTGTTATGCTCGGCTTGCGCCTCTTTTAACAGTTTACGTTGTTCGTCAGTCAGAGCTAGGCCTTCTAAGAGCTCAGGGCGTCGGAGCCACGTTCTTTGTAGCGATTGTTTTAATCGCCATTTCCGAATTTCTTCGTGATGTCCCGACATCAGCACGGGTGGTACAGTTAATCCTTCTAACACTTCCGGTCTGGTGTAATGCGG
>JAGZIS010000028.1:0-2809 GCA_018366115.1 Parahaemophilus parainfluenzae
GGTGTACTCAAGGCAATCGTCACGCCTGATTGTTTATACTCATGCCCCTCTTTACTTTCAATAATATCTTTTCCGGCTTCGACCTTCACACTTGCGCCTTCAATATCAATTCGATTTGTGCGTGGTGTAATCATATCCGCACCAAGAACATTTGTATGATTACCCGCACTCACTGTGATATTGCCATTCATTGAACCTAGCGTGCTACGTGCATCTGATTGTGTCCAACCTTCTGTCTCATAATCATGTTTTTCTGATTTGGAACCAAAAGTAATGCCGATACCGCCGCCTGTGAATACCCCTGACGTTTTCTTGGTTTCCACGCGCTTATTTTTGAAATGATTGGTATCCGCTGCAATATCAACATCATGTCCAGCCTGAATATGGAGATTATCATCCGCAATAGCCTGAATGGCTTTCGCCTTCACATCATGACCTGCTGAAAGAACCACGTCTTTACCACTCACTTGTGTGCCGACTTGAGTAACGGATTGTTGTTTGTCAAGACTGGTTTTTGTTACCTTCGCCACACTTCCACTTTTCGTTTTGTGGAATTCTTCAAAATCACGACTTTCTTTCGCGCCATTCAGCACAAGGTCGTTTTCTGCGATAGCCATTAACTTCGCTATCTAGCAGTGCACCTTCGGATAAAATATTTTGACTTGTTTTCCGCTTGGTAGCGTTACTACGCGAAGTTGGATGTGGAATTATAAGATTTGCTTAAAGATAAACAGCTCTAAAAATACAAAAAGTGCGGTCAATTTTTGAGAGGTTCAAAAACTCTTTAAAAATTAGCCGCTCTTGATATATCCAAGCTATAAAAACAGATTTTCACTAATCACATTAAATAAAACCTCCATAAATTCAAAAAAATCTTTTTCTGATACTTCCTCAGGAGAAATCATTTTGTTATATATAATATCTATATCCCTATTTTCTAATTTATATATTTCCAATCCTACCCAATGACTACTCCAGAGCTCAATAGTTGTCGTTTTTTATTTGAATATAAGTCAAATCTAGTTAAATAACCAAAATCTCCCTCTTTCTCAAAATCAACTTGAACAACTCCGAATTTTTCAATCACCCTAGGATAAACAACATTTTCAAAAAATTTAAATATATCCATTATTTTTTCTAGCACTCTTATATTATTAACTTACCTATAAAAACAGACATAAATTTTGACTTTTATTTCATCTTTGATGGTTCCCAATTATTTAAAATATCATAAATAAACTCTGCATATTCTTTTTCAGGATGTAATTCCAAAAAACGTTCACATGCTTTTTTAAAATACATAAAGCAGATTTCTTCAGATACATGAACCTGATATCTAGGATCACATAAGCCTCCAATCTCAAACCTTACCCCTTCGAAGTGATCTTCTGGAAATGGGCTATTCATATCAGGGTAATAGCAATCTGCTCCCTCCTCACAGAATCCATCCTTTTCTACCAGAACAGAATAAATAGCTTTTAAAAAATCTCCCTCATAATAAACAATATTAAAGTAGCTTTTTATACTAAACTCAGGTTCATCTAAGCCACCTGTTCCACCATAAAAAAAATTTAAAGGACTACGAGAATCTTCTCCTTTGGCTGTATATAAGGGAATACTATTCTGGGTGTACATTTGTTACTCCTTTAGTATCTTTATCAATATAATAACGAAATTTTATCCCATTAATTTGCTGGGAATCTTGATAATTTTTTAAATAATTATTACTTGCTTTAACACTACTAACATATCCTTTAGCTACAGCCTTTTGCCCCATTTCAAGCATCTCATGATCTGAGAATTTGATAGGATCATAAACCGTTTTAGGGCTAGATATTGCTTTATAAGTCCCATCAGGTTTACCGTCTCTTCCTAATCTTGGAATTTCATAATGAATACGAGTAATACCATCAACATTTGTTGATTCCTCCTTAACGATTCGACCGCCTCCCTGGGAAAGAGTATTTAGGAAGTTTTCTCTATTGTGTCCTCCAGCAACACCTCTTCGTTGATTAATACCTTCCCCTTGGATTAGGTGATTTTTCAAATTCATACTGAAATGAATGCCTTCTGGATAATCCTCATCCCCAACATTAGTACGCTTATACCCATCCATCCCCGATGTCGGATAAGCTTTATTTTTTCCATTAATTAAGCTCTTAACATTGCTTAATCCAGCTTTTGCAGAACCTGCTACTGCCCCCAGACCTATTGCTGTACCAGCCTCCATCAAATTCAAACCAAATTTTGTGGTATCTGAAAGCTTGCTAAAACTTTCTGCATTTTCACGTTCAACTAAATTAGATAGTGCAATACGATTTGCTGTATTTAAATCATTTGGGTAATACACCGTCATACGACTAAAGAACCCTAAATTTCTCTCAAGCTCTTCAGCCCCTGTATTCATTTCATGTAAATATGCCGTTTCACAAGCCACATTACCATTACACGCTATAAGTTGCTGGCGGTTTTCTTCACTAATCCCTTCGTATTTCTCTAAAATCGGTTTAGTATCACGGCCTTCTTTTTGTGCTTTGCTCAGTTCTCGAATGAGATTCTCAACATCTGCAACACTTAGGTAATTATTTTCTACCGCCCTTTTAGCCGTTCCAGCCCCAGAACTTGCAGCAAGGAAATTCCCCCCTTGCTCCGCTGTGGTGCCATTCGCTTTCGCTGTCAATGCCGCAGCTAATCCGCCCGCCAACTGACTTAACGTACTAATGTTTTCCTTCTCATTTGCCGTTAATTCACTGACCGGTTTGCCATAAGCTCTCGCGATGATTTCAGCCGTTGCCTCACCTGTCACCCC
>JAGZIS010000029.1:0-2385 GCA_018366115.1 Parahaemophilus parainfluenzae
TCATCAAATTAAGCTAGCCACTGAGGGTAGCCCTATGGCTAATAAGGTTGCCCATGCAGTTTGGGGCGCGGTGGAAGCTTACTCCGCAAATCAAAATGCAGCAGCGGGAGCTGGCGGTGCTTTAGCGGGTGAGGTGATGGCTGATGTAATTGCAAAAGAGCTTTATGGTAAAAAGCCGAACCAACTTAATCGAGAAGAGAAAGAAGTCGTGTCCTCTGTTAGTCAAGCAGCCGGTGCTTTAGTGGGTGGAGTGGCAGCAAATAGTAGTCAAGGAATTGGTGTAGGACTAACTACAGCTAAGAATGCGGTGGAGAATAATCTGCTTAGTAAGCAAGATGATGAGATAGTATATCATTTATCAGAAAAATTGAGAAAAAAAGGTTATTTAACCAAAGCAGAACAAGAACTCTTAGCAAATAAATTATTAAGGGATAGTTTTGTAGATAAATTGCTTTTAGACTATCAAGAGAATTCTAATAAGTTATCAGATACTCAAAAGAAAACCTTAACAGATGAAATACATCGTATTGCTTCATCTTATGGTATTAGTGCTGATGTATTATTTAAAAGAGATTTAAGAAATATCATCAAAAGAGATGATACAGAGGCTATTACTTATTTAAGTCGAAATAATAATTTTGAAAGACAATTTATGTATACATCTCAAGATGCTTGGGAAACTGTACCAGCAATAGGTATGGGTATAAATATTGCAGGTAAGGCTATAGGTGTGGCTCCTAAGTTAGTTACTACGATGGAAAAATATCCACTATTAACAGAGATGGGGGTGACAGCTATAACAAATACAGCGTATCAATTAACAAATAAAAATACTTATGATCCTTATGATCTTTTGAAAGCTGAGATGTCAACAGTTTTATCTAAAGATAAAAAATTGTGGCAGCAAGCTTATCTAAATGCAGGATTAAATGTATTAAGTACAAAAGATCCTAATGATTATGGATGGAGTGCTTTAGCTGGAGTAACGGGAACTGTTGCATCTAAAATGGCAGGTAACACGAAAAATATTTCTATAATTCGTAATACAAGCCCTGTTATTTCAGGAGTGGCTAGTGAATATTATGGTGATTCTGATAGATTAAAAGAGTGGTATAAAAGAGCGGAGGAAAAGTATGCGAAATAGCTTTTTAGTCAGGGCTTTGAGGTTATTCTTAGTTATATATATAGTATTGCTTTTTCGGGATATATTTTTTATGGGGTATGCTTATATTCGGTTTCAAGAAATTTATTGGGATAATATTGCTTTTTATGAGGCGTTTAGGACCACCTTACCACTATATCTTCCATTAGTAATACTAGATTTATTATATGTTCTAGCAAAAGGAAAACAAAAAAAGTAGTGAGTGATAAATTCTAGGAAATACTTTAATAAGCAAGCATGAGTAAAGTCAAGTATTATTGGTGTCACTAGAATTTATTATGAGATGTTTAGATTAGAAAATACGGCAACAACGATGTTCGCTTTATAAAGTGTGGTCAATTTTCAAAGGGTTTTAAAACCTCTCAAAAAATGATCGCACTTTTTATTTTCAATGATGCTTATTTTAAGCAAACCTTATAATTTCACATCCAACTTCGCGTAAACACGTTCTACTTTTTCTAATGCTTTTTCCACAGAAATATCACGAGCGAGTAACACACCTAAACGGCGATGACAATTGACTTCGCCTTTGCCGAAAAGGTGAATATTACTATTAAACCTAAACCTTGCATTGGTGTATAGTAAAGATTCCGATAGCCAATCTAGCACAATAAAAAGCGGTATCAATACTCAAAATATTGAAATCCGCAATGAAAACGCACAACAAGCACGTACAGGGAAATCCATCAATGAGACCCTTGCAGCAATTAAAACAGATATCAATACTGATAATGCAGAAAGTCAAAGTGGTAAATTAGAAAATCGTTTTGATAAGAATGCCTTACAAAAAGAGCTTAATGTACAAGTCGAGGCAACAAAAGGGTTTGTTCAAACAGCGAGTGCTGCTGGGAATGCAATTGCAAATAAATTAGGTGAAGAAGCTGTAGCGAAACAACGTGAAGCACAAGCTGCTCAAGAAGTTGCTGACCGTGCGTATAAAGCTAATCCAAGCAAAGAAAATGAAACCGCATTAAATACCGCGAATCAAAATCTGATAACGGCTAATAATGAAGCGGACAAGTGGCAAACTGGAGGAAAATATAAGCGAAAAATTGATGGTGCCATGAATGCCATTTCTGCAGCATTGGGTGGTTTGCCAGCAGCGGGTATTGCTACCTCCGCACTTTCGCCAGAAATAAATCATCAAATTAAGCTAGCCACTGAGGGTAGCCCTATGGCTAATAAGGTTGCCCATGCAGTTTGGGGCGCGGTGGAAGCTTACT
>JAGZIS010000020.1:0-12648 GCA_018366115.1 Parahaemophilus parainfluenzae
TCCTCTAAATGTTTAATTACTAAAAGAATATTCTCAAACTCGAAAGTGATTTAAGAATATAGCTTACTTTTTTCTCTGTATATATAGACAAAAAGCCTGCGAGTTTTATACTTTTTGAGCAAAATTGCAAGTTTTGGATGAGCATTCTAATAAGTACGTTATATTCTCTTGAAAAAGTAAACATTATCATTCACATGCAATTTTGTTTTACGTATAATCTAAGAAACTCTCAAATAGTTTTAGGTCAAGTTTACGCGTTAAGCGGTATTTTATATTGATAAAATATCAGTTAAATGAGGTTTATTATGAAAATCAGTTTTCATTCTGTGTTACTTGGATTAGCGTCATGTATTGGCATTCAACAATCTGTGATAGCGAGTCCTCCTTCGTCTTCTCACCAATCAATATCTACTGAGTCCGCTGAGGCTTTAAAGCAACAATTTTCAATCGCTTTAGCTAAACAAGAAAAGCAACAAATTTCTATTTTACAGAAAAAACTCACCGCACTTTTTTCTTTACCTCCCCAATTTCTTGATAATCAGATCCAAATAAGCGAAAAAATCCTCACTCGCATTTTTAAAACAGATAAAAATCTCACCCCTAAATTTCTTGATTATTTATACTTTGAACCGATAAATACTGGCGATGCTAATTTAATTCAGGAAATGAAGAAAAACTTACTGGTGTCTTTTTTAGCGAATGAGCAGGCAAAAATTTATATTCGTCAAACAGATAATTCGGAGCAATTTGTTCAGGCTTTACTAGAAAGGGGAGCCAAACCAGATCAAATTATATTATTGTCTTTGGATGCTAAAGGCATATTTCAAAAAATTATTGAACAGATGCGTCAAGATTTTCCTAATCAAACAACTTTTTCTATTACTGAGAATCGAGTGAGTTTGATAACCCCTTCTTCTGAAATTAAGCCCCGCCTCGCTCTAGCCAATATGATGTTTGCTCGCCAATTTAAAGGGGTGGAGGTTGATGATTTTTCGTATTTAGATCAAGCACGTGAAAATCTTCAACACAATAACTATGCTATTCGTTATAAGACTTTCCAAGCAATGCTTGAAGGCTTAAATTAATCCGTTTACTCACAAGGAACCATTATGTTTTTATCTAAAAAATCAGTTACCTTTGCAGTTAGTGCGTTAGCAATGCTTTGCTCAGGTGCAGCCTTTGCTAAAGAAGCGCCGCAAGCACATAAAGCTGTGGAGTTAAGTATCTTACATATTAACGACCACCATTCTTATTTGGAACCGCACGAAGCAAGAATTAATCTAAATGGTCAACAAACAAAGGTTGATATTGGCGGTTTTTCTGCTGTGAATGGAAAACTTTATGAGTTACGTAAAAAGTATAAAAATCCATTAGTGCTACATGCTGGTGATGCGATTACCGGTACGCTGTATTTCACACTTTTTGGCGGTTCCGCTGATGCGGCTGTCATGAATGCTGGTAATTTCCATTATTTTACTTTGGGTAACCATGAATTTGACGCGGGTAATGAAGGTTTATTAAAGCTACTCGAGCCATTAAAAATTCCAGTACTTTCAGCCAATGTTATTCCTGATAAAAATTCAATTTTATATAACAAATGGAAACCTTACGATATTTTCACTGTGGATGGAGAAAAAATTGCCATTATCGGTTTAGATACCGTGAATAAAACGGTTAATTCATCTTCACCAGGTAAGGATGTGAAGTTCTATGATGAAATTGCTACCGCACAAATTATGGCAAATGCGCTAAAACAACAAGGCATTAATAAAATCATTTTACTTTCACATGCAGGAAGTGAAAAAAATATCGAAATTGCTCAAAAAGTAAATGATATTGATGTGATCGTTACTGGGGATTCACATTATTTATACGGAAATGATGAATTACGTGGTTTAAAACTTCCAGTAATCTATGAATATCCGCTTGAATTTAAAAATCCGAATGGCGAACCGGTATTTGTAATGGAAGGTTGGGCTTATTCTGCTGTTGTGGGTGACTTAGGTGTTAAATTCAGTCCTGAAGGTATTGCGTCTATTACTCGTAAAATTCCTCATGTGTTAATGAGTTCTCATAAACTTCAAGTGAAAAATGCGGAAGGTAAATGGACTGAATTAACAGGCGATGAACGTAAAAAAGCGCTTGATACTTTAAAGTCAATGAAGAGTATTTCACTTGATGATCATGATGCAAAAACAGACATGCTTATTTCAAAATATAAAAGTGAAAAAGATCGTTTAGCACAAGAAATTGTTGGCGTCATCACCGGTTCTGCAATGCCGGGTGGTTCAGCAAATCGTATCCCAAATAAAGCAGGCTCAAATCCAGAAGGTTCTATTGCAACGCGTTTTATTGCAGAAACAATGTATAACGAACTCAAAACAGTGGATTTAACCATTCAAAATGCAGGCGGTGTTCGTGCGGATATTTTACCAGGCAATGTAACCTTTAATGATGCTTATACTTTCTTACCTTTCGGGAATACGTTATATACCTATAAAATGGAAGGTTCGTTAGTGAAACAAGTGCTTGAAGATGCGATGCAATTTGCTTTAGTTGATGGTTCTACAGGGGCATTCCCTTATGGCGCGGGCATTCGTTACGAAGCGAATGAAATACCAAATGCGGAAGGTAAACGTTTAGTCAGCGTGGAAGTATTGAATAAACAAACCCAACAATGGGAACCAATTGATGATAATAAACGTTATCTCGTTGGTACTAATGCTTATGTAGCTAGCGGTAAAGATGGTTACAAAACTTTTGGTAAATTATTTAACGATCCGAAATATGAAGGCGTTGATACTTACTTGCCTGATGCGGAAAGTTTCATTAAATTTATGAAAAAACATCCGCACTTTGAGTCTTACACTTCATCAAATGTGAAATTTAATGCTTCCAGTGATGCGTTACCTAAAAAATAAAAGCTAAAATATATTGAAAATAGCGCGTATTTAACACTCGATTTTATACCTCAGGCAAACCCACTTTATAGACCATCTGGTAAAGGTGGGTTTATTTTTTGTCGTTTTATCTCTTTCTATTACATTTCACTTTAGATTGCCATTCAAGCAGTCAGTTTCGTAGAGTTTTTACCATTACCTCATATTAATAAAGTCTGAATTATAAAAAGCGTAAAAAAGCCCATAGCACAAGGGCATTTTCTTGATATTTTGTGCTTGCTTGCTTGCTTGCTTGCTTGCTTGCTTGCTTGCTTGCTTGCTTGCATGTGTACTTTCGACGAACCTCTGTAATGGGCATAACTATGTCTATGGTGTTGTTCTGCTTCCGTAAAGTTATGCTCAACCATTTTTGCTAGACGTTTGTAGAGTTTTTCCCTTGCTCCGATGACTTAACTGCATTGGCATTTTGAGTAGTGTAAAAGCGCATTTCGTTCAACAACGTGCCGATATTGTAGAAATGGAAGGAAAAATTTGGCTCAACCTCGCCAATCCTTTAACCTTACTTGGTGTGCATGGTTATGATGAACCTCCACACATAACCGATTGTAAAATTAAAATTTTTATTTCATCTGATTTAGATGATCAGACGTTTGATAAGCTTACTGAAGCTGCATTAAGAAATTGTTTTATCTACAACACATTAAATAAAACGTTTTCTTTTACTGTCTTGTTTGAGCAAGTTTTGTAATTCATTATATCAGTTAAAAATACGACTTAAATTAAATACCATCAATATTTTCCTAATTTGAAATAATTGGTATTTTTTTATACCATAAATGCACTTTTGGAAACAATCCACTCAAATCCTACTGAGCGTTTCCTTCAAAATCGCACTTCTCCGTGCTATCATTTGCGATGGTTCCATCTCACCATTTAGGGCTTAAAGCCTTATTTTATTTAATCTGATTTTATTTTTATTCACTTAATTTTTAAGGGGGAAGCGTTGTCTTTATCTAAATTTATGGAAAAGCAAACGTCGTTCAATCCTTTAGTGATTGGTGCAACGTTATTTTTTGTGGTGTTACTGGTAGCAATGATTTTAATTGTACCGGAACAAACACAAACTTTATTAAATGCCGCCAAATCGGGCATTTTTGCCAACTTTAGTTGGTTTTACGTCTTAGCATTCTCAGTATTTTTGGGCTTTTTAGTCATTTTATCAGTCAGTAGCCTAGGTAATATCAAATTAGGCAATGATGAAGAAGAGCCTGAATTTGGTTTTCTGTCTTGGTTGGCGATGTTATTTGCTGCCGGTATGGGGGTAGGGTTGATGTTCTTTGGTGTAGCAGAACCATTGACGCATTACTTATCTGATATTACCACAGGCAGCGCAGAGCATAAGCAACAAGAAGCCTTGTTACACACCTTATTCCACTGGGGAATTCATGCCTGGGCGGTGTATGGCACGATTGCGTTGGCATTGGCTTACTTTGGATTCCGTTACAAATTACCTTTGGCATTACGTTCTTGTTTCTATCCGTTATTGAAAGAGCGTATTAATGGCAAGTTAGGCGATCTTATCGACATTATGGCGTTACTTGCCACCTTATTTGGTGTTATCACAACATTAGGTTTTGGTGCATCACAATTGGGTGCAGGCTTACATCAATTAGGCTGGATTAGCGAAAATAGCTTCAGCTTGCAAGTTGTCGTAATTGCCGTGGTAATGAGTTTAGCGATATTTTCCGCGATTTCTGGTGTAGGGAAAGGGGTAAAAATCTTAAGTGAGCTGAATTTAACATTAGCTTTCTGTTTGTTAATTTTCGTCTTAGTGGCGGGACCGACACTTTATTTGTTATCCGCTTTTAGCGACAACATCGGAACGTATCTTAGCAACTTAGTAAAATTAAGTTTCAAAACCTATGTTTATGAACAAGAACATACTAGTTGGTTTAGCGGTTGGACAATTCTGTATTGGGCATGGTGGTGTTCTTGGGCGCCATTTGTCGGTTTATTTATTGCTCGTATTTCGAAAGGGCGTACCATTCGCGAATTTATTTTCGGCGTGTTGGTGATTCCTAGCATGTTCGGTATCTTGTGGTTTACCGTATTTGGTAATACAGCCATTTGGTTGAATGATGGTGAAGCTGCAGGTGCGTTAGGACAAATGATTTCTTCGCCTGAAACGTTGCTCTTTAAGTTCTTAGATTATTTACCGCTTTCTGGTGTGACGGGTTTAGTGAGTTTGGTGGTGATTTCTTTATTCTTTATCACCTCGGCAGACTCCGGTATTTATGTATTAAATAACATTGCATCACGCGATAAAAGCCTTGCAGCACCTCGTTGGCAGGCCGTAATGTGGGGTGTATTAATGTCAGTCGTCGCGATTGTTTTAATGCAATCGGGTGGTTTGGCAAACCTGCAGGCAATGACTTTGTTGGTAGCATTACCTTTTGCGATGTTGATGTTACTGATGTGCTTTAGTTTATGGAAAGGCTTGAGTGCAGATAAAAAATATTTTGATACCAAAGTTAATCCAACCAGTATTTTCTGGACAGGTGATAAGTGGAAAGAACGTTTGGAACAAATGATGAACCAAACACAAGAAAAAGATATTTTACGTTTCCTTAAACATACGGTATTACCGGCTATGCGTGAATTACGTCAAGAGTTGATTGGTAAATATGACTTAAGCGTACAAATTAACACGTTATTTGATCAAGATGAACCTGCAGTCGAGTTAGTCATTCAGAAAGATTTGATGCGAGACTTTATGTATGGGGTGAAATCTATCGGTCGTGAGGTGTCAGAGCAATTAATTAATGACGATAACTTGCCACATATCCAGCATAGTATGACTTATGAGCCATACACTTACTTCTTTGATGGTCGAGTGGGTTATGATGTGCAATATATGGATCAAGATGAATTAATTGCCGATATGTTGAAACATTATGAACGTTACTTAAGTTTGCTAGACGATGTGGGCCAAGAATTGATGGCACACGAGCAAACAGAACTGGCTGAATAATAAGACTAAAGTGCGGTTGAAAATCCTCTAAATTTTTAACCGCACTTTTTATCTTAAAACAAATATGAAGATACAAAATACTTTCAAAGCAAATGTTATTTGGGGCAGTTTAGGTTTTAGTTTAGCGATTATTGCAGCCCTTTTATTTGATACGCAGCAAACGATATCTTATCTTGCTGCGGCGAAAGCATTTATTTTCTCTCAATTTAGCTGGTTTTATATTTTACTGAGTGCATTTTTTCTGTTCTTTTTACTTTTCTTGGCGTTAGGACGATACGGTGATATTAAACTCGGGAGTGATGAGGAAGAACCAGAGTTTAAATTAGGCTCTTGGATTGCATTACTCTTTACCTCTGGAATTGGTATTGGTATTGTTTTTCTTGGCGTTGCTGAACCGCTTTCACATTTTCTTTCACCAATAGGTGAATATGAGAAAGTTCGAACGGCATTATTTTTTAGTATTTTTCATTGGAGTATCAGTGCTTGGGCTATTTATGGATTAATTGCACTTACGATTGCTTATTTCGGATTTCGCTATAAATTACCCTTTTCTTTACGCTCTTGTTTTTATCCCTTACTGAAAGAAAAGATTAATGGAAAAGTGGGGGATGTCATTGATATTCTCGGGATTTGTACCACCTTATTTGGCGTAGTCGCAACCTTAGGTTACAGTGCAATTCGGTTGGCGGCAGCGTTCCATTCCATGCATTTATTGGATAACTCACCGTATTTGGTTCCCTTTATTTTGGTGAGTGTTTTTATCATTGCTATATTAATTTCACTGCAAGGGATTGCCAACGGGTTCCGTATTCTTAGTGAGCTAAATCTAGGCGTTACCTTTCTCTTTATGTTATTGGTTTTGCTATTCGGTCCGACAATATATTTAATTTCTGCTTTTACGGAAAATATTGGTACCTATTTAAGCGGTTTAATTAGAGTCGGTTTCAAGGCTTATGCCTATGATGTAGAACATCTAGACTGGTTTATGGATTGGACGGTTTTTTACTGGGCATGGTGGTTTTCATGGGCACCCGGCTTTGGGATTTTTATCGCACGGATTTCTCGCGGACGAACTTTGCGAGAGTTTATTTTCGGCGTATTGATGGTACCAAGTTTATTCTTCGTTTTGTGGTTCACGGTATTTGGTAATGGCGCAATTTGGGTGAATGAGCATCTTGCTAAGGGGGCATTAGGTCGAGCTGTAAATGATGTGGGATCACTTCTTTTTGATTTTTTGAGTTATTTACCCTATTCCGGTTTAACTAAAACGTTAGCTTTATTTATTATCACACTCTTTTTTATCGTCACCATTAACTTTGGTATTTATACGCTTAATAATATCGCAATTGAAGACAAAAGCCAGGTTTCACCTCGTTGGCAATCTATGTTTTGGGGTGGTTTATTGTCTGCAGTTACGTTTGTTCTTTATCTTTTTGGCGGTATTGAAATACTACAATCAACGATGTTGTTTTTCTCTTTACCCTTTGCTCTGTTGATGTCTGTGATGGCATGGAGTTTGTTGAAGGGCTTACGATTTGAACGTCAATATTATTCCACAAAGGTTTCAGATTTGTGGACAGGTGCAAACTGGCGTAGCCGTTTAAGACAGTTAGTGATTGAACCTAAGCGAGATGATACCATTTTACATTTAAAAACAACGGCGCTTTTAGCAATGAGAGAGTTACGGCAGTTACTCATTGGTACCTATGGTCTAAATGTGACATTACAGCAACGTTTTGACGTCGATAATAATCAACTGGTTCTTTCTATTGAAAATGGATTAGCAGAAGATTTTTTTTACCAAATTACCTTGTTTGAGAAGCCCGCATCTGAAACAGCACAAGTTCATCATGCATTAATGGTTTCAACCAATATTCAATTGGAAGGTTATCCTTTGAGTATTACAAATGAAGAGGATTTGATCGTGGACATCTTGCAATGTTATGAGCGATACATGAAAGAACTGGATTTTGTTATTTCATAATTTCTGTCACATAAGCTTAATATGGTGGATGAGCGTTAATGTCTGATGAATAAACAGAACTGGCTGAATAAGAAGACGAAAGTGCGGTTGAAAATCCTCTAATTTTTTTGACCGCACTTTTAAAATTACCTCTTGAGACAAATGCATAAAAAGAGTATATTCAAGCCCAAATTTTCAATTTAATTCTAACGGAGTTTTTCTATGTTTGGTTTATCCCCAGCACAAATGATTATTTTATTAGTCGTGATTTTATTAGTATTCGGTACAAAAAAATTACGCAATGCGGGATCTGATCTTGGCGCAGCAGTAAAAGGCTTTAAAAAAGCAATGTCTGATGACGAGCCGAAAAAAGATGCGGAATTTACTCAAATTAAAGACGGTACAACTACCGCTGAAAAAACTGAAACTGTAAAAGATAAAGAACAGGCATAACCGTGTTTGATATTGGTTTTTCCGAACTTGTTTTATTGATGCTTGTGGGCTTGGTGGTGCTAGGCCCTAAGCGTTTACCTGTGGCTATTCGCACGGTAATGGGCTGGGTGAAAACGATCCGTGGATTGGCAGCTAATGTTCAAAATGAATTAAAACAAGAGCTTAAATTGCAAGAGTTGCAAGATAGTATTAAGAAAGCGGAACAACTTAATCTCAAACAGCTTTCCCCAGATTTAAGTAAAACCGTTGAAGAGCTGAAAGAGCAAGCTCAAAAAATGCGCGCAGAGTTAGAAGAAAAAGCCGCTGCTGCGGGTACAACGGTAGAAGAGCAAATTAAAGAAATTAAAAGTGCGGCTGAAAATTCGGCTGATTCTGCTGAAAAACTCGTGGTGAATTCACAAGAAACCACAGAAAAACCGGCTGAAACAGCATCGATAGAGCATAGAGAGAATGAACTTGCTGAAGTTTCAGAACCTGAAAAAACAGAAACAGAAGTAGATTTGACCGCACTTGAAGCCCATGAACAAGCTGAATTAACCGAGCGTTTATCTGATTACTATTCGCCGGATGATGTGGAACTGCAACCAGCACCTAAATCTGAAGCTAAGTCCTAGAGAATAATTATGAGCAATACGACGGACGATTCCCAACCGTTAATTACCCATCTTGTTGAACTCAGAAACCGCTTATTACGTTGTGTAATTTGTATTTTTGTGGTTTTTGTGGCGTTGGTTTATTTTTCTAATGATATTTATCATTTTGTTGCCGCACCCTTAACGGCTGTCATGCCAAAGGGCGCAACCATGATTGCAACCAATATCCAAACGCCTTTCTTTACGCCAATTAAATTAACCGCGATTGTATCGGTCTTTATTTCAGTACCTTATTTGCTTTATCAAATTTGGGCGTTTGTTGCACCGGCGCTGTATCAACATGAAAAACGTTTAATTTATCCGTTATTATTTTCCAGTACAGTTTTATTCTATTGCGGTGTGGCATTTGCTTATTATATCGTTTTCCCTTTTGTGTTTAGTTTCTTTACCCAAACTGCACCAGAAGGGGTGGCTATCGCCACAGATATCAGCAGTTACCTTGATTTTGCTTTAGCATTATTCTTGGCATTTGGTGTGTGTTTTGAAGTACCCGTTGCCATTATTTTGCTTTGCTGGACAGGTGTCACAACCACGAAAGCATTGGCGGCAAAACGCCCTTATATTATTGTGGGAGCATTCTTTGTTGGCATGATCTTAACGCCACCAGACGTGTTCTCTCAAACTTTACTTGCTGTACCAATGTGTCTTCTTTTTGAATTAGGCTTGTTAGTTGCACGTTTCTATCAACCGAAAGAGGATGAAGAAGAGGCAACTGATGAAGAAAGTGCGGTAGAAAATCAGGGTGATTTGAATCACAAAGATTAAGAAAATGGGCGTAGGTGATACGCCCTTTTAACATCATAAAAACAGGAAATATTATTATGACTCAACAAATTTTAGGCGGTTTTCCAACCCGTCGTCTTCGTCGTTTACGTAAACATGATTTTAGTCGCCGTTTAGTGGCAGAAAATACTTTAACCGCGAATGATTTAATTTATCCGGTATTTATTATTGAAGGTGAAAATCATCGTGAACCAATGCCTTCTATGCCTAAAGTTGAGCGTTTAACCATCGATCAATTATTAATTGAAGCAGGCCTTTTAGTAAAATATGGTGTGCCAGTGATCGCATTATTCCCTGTAGTTGAGCAAGATAAAAAATCTTTAATGGCAGATGAAGCGTTTAACCCGAATGGTTTGGTACAGCGTGCCGTAAAAGCATTGAAAGCTGCGTATCCAGAATTAGGCGTATTAACTGATGTGGCACTTGATCCTTATACTATCCATGGACAAGATGGCATCATTGATGAAGAAGGCTATGTCTTAAACGATATCACGACAGATATTCTGATCAAACAGGCACTTTCTCATGCTGAAGCGGGTGCAGATGTTGTGGCACCGAGTGATATGATGGATGGTCGTATTGGCCGTATTCGTCAGGCATTGGAAGAGAATGGCCATATCAATACACAAATTATGGCGTACTCAGCGAAATATGCGTCTAATTACTATGGTCCATTCCGTGATGCAGTTGGTTCTGCGGGTAATCTGAAAGGTGGGGATAAGAAAACTTACCAACTTGATCCGGCAAATGGCAATGAGGGCTTGCAAGAAGTGGCTCTTGATTTACAAGAAGGCGCGGATATGGTGATGGTGAAACCAGGTATGCCATATTTAGACATGGTATATCGTGTGAAAGACTATTTCGGCGTGCCAACCTTTGCTTATCAAGTTTCTGGTGAATATGCGATGCATATGGCAGCCATTCAAAATGGTTGGCTGAAAGAAAAAGAATGCATTATGGAATCATTGCTTTGCTTTAAGCGTGCGGGTGCGGATGGTATTTTGACGTATTTTGCGAAGCAAGTCGCTGAATGGCTTTACTTAGAAGGTAAAAATAAATAAGCACTTTTTAACTTGAAGTGCTAATCTAGGTGCTGATTTCAGATATCATCTAATAAAAACGAGAAAATATTAAATTTTTTCTCGTTTTTTATTTTTTCTTCATTTTTTCTATAAAAAAACTATTGCCTAGTTGATTTTTCTATTGTTATATTGATGACACGCCGCAACAAGACGGTGATAAATAAAATAACATTACACACATCATATTAACTCACTACTAGAAGGAAAATCCTATGTCAGCAGTAGCATCATTAGACGCATTTCTTGAAAAAGTGGCTCAACGTGACGGCCACCAACCTGAATTTTTACAAGCCGTTCGTGAAGTCTTCACGTCAATCTGGCCTTTCTTGGAAGCAAACCCTAAATACCGTTCAGAAGCTTTACTGGAGCGTTTAGTTGAGCCAGAGCGTGCAATCCAATTCCGTGTGGCATGGACTGATGATAAAGGCCAAGTTCAAGTAAACCGTGCTTTCCGCGTACAATTCAACAGTGCAATTGGTCCTTTTAAAGGTGGTATGCGTTTTCATCCATCCGTTAACTTATCAATCTTAAAATTCTTAGGTTTTGAACAGATCTTTAAAAATGCCTTAACCACATTGCCAATGGGCGGTGCAAAAGGGGGATCTGATTTTGATCCTAAAGGCAAATCAGATGCTGAAGTCATGCGATTTTGCCAAGCGTTAATGGCAGAACTTTATCGTCATGTCGGTCCGGATACCGATGTGCCGGCAGGAGATATCGGTGTAGGTGGTCGCGAAGTCGGTTATCTTGCAGGCTATATGAAAAAATTATCAAACCAAGCGGCTTGCGTGTTTACTGGTCGTGGTCTTTCATTCGGTGGAAGCTTAATTCGTCCAGAAGCAACGGGATATGGATTAGTTTATTTTGCCCAAGCAATGCTTGCAGAGAAAGGGGATAGCTTCCAAGGTAAAACGGTTTTAGTTTCTGGTTCGGGTAACGTGGCGCAATATGCCATTGAAAAAGCGATGGAGCTCGGTGCGAAAGTCGTAACCTGTTCTGACTCTGCGGGTTATGTGTATTTACCAGAAGGATTCGATTGTGAAAAATTAGAAGCGTTATTAGAGCTTAAAAATGTAAAACGTGGTCGAGTAGAAGAGTTTGCAAAACAATTTGGTCTTCAATATTTTGCAGGTAAACGCCCTTGGGAAGTGAAAGCAGATATTGCACTTCCTTGCGCAACCCAAAACGAATTAGAGATTTCAGACGCTAAAGCTCTAATTGCAAACGGTGTGAAATTGGTTGCTGAGGGTGCAAACATGCCAACCACTATCGAAGCGACAGAAGCATTCTTAGAGGCTGGTGTATTATTTGGTCCAGGTAAAGCGGCTAATGCAGGTGGTGTTGCGACATCAGGTTTAGAAATGGCGCAAAGTTCACAACGTTTATACTGGACTGCTGAAGAGGTGGACAGACAGCTTCATCGCATCATGTTAGATATTCATGCAAACTGTAAAAAATACGGTTCAGCAGAAGGCCAAGCAAACATTAACTATGTAGTTGGTGCAAACGTGGCAGGCTTTGTGAAAGTGGCTGACGCGATGTTAGCGCAAGGCGTTTATTAATTCACAAAATGAATAAAAAATTGACCGCACTTTGTGATGAAGTGCGGTCATTTTTTATGGTGAATTTCTCAAGTAGAAATAGGCTATTGGCTTGCTTTTTTGCTCAAAAAGTGTAAAATCTTCAGGCTTTTTGTCTATATATACAGAGAAAAAAGTAAGCTATATTCTTAAATCACTTTCGAGTTTGAGAATATTCTTTTAGTAATTAAACATTTAGAGGA
>JAGZIS010000030.1:0-2536 GCA_018366115.1 Parahaemophilus parainfluenzae
ATAATCCTCAAGTTGACTGGACTGCCGAAGCTAAGGCGCAAGAAAAAATTTCAGAAGCTGAGCGTCAAGCAATGGAGGCTTTTGAAAAAGAGCATCCTGAGCTTGTTAAGAAATTAAAAACAACAGGTGACATCGCCTCTTTTGTTGCTGATTTAACACCAGGGATCGGCGATATTAAATCTTTTGCCGAAGCTGAGGATGGTCTTGACTATGCTTTGGCAACAGTGGGGCTAATCCCTGGATCAGAGATTGTTACCAAGCCATTAAAAGCAGCTAAAGTATCTTATCAAAAAGCAAGAGCGGCTGAAAAATTAGGTAATTTGGCGGAAGCAGCTAAACATCAACAAGAGGCAGCTCGTTACATTGATAACTCAGTAAATGGAATTTATGATTCAAAAGAGTTTAGAAAGGCTTATGAAGATGTGTATGGTAAAGCTAATGTTAGATCGACAACTGTAGTTGAAAATCCAAGAAGCACTATTAATAACCGGACTTTATCAACTGGGGAAAGATTAGAAGTGATTACTTCAGAAAAAGGAAAAGCAGTAAGAATAACCACGAAAGATGAATTTGGTGAAATAAAAGAGATTGCCAATATTCCTTATGATTCTAGAGGATTACCTATTTTTGATGATGTGGCAAAATTTACTACATCAATCAAAAAGCCTGAAAATTACACGAACAGTGAAATTAGACGTAAAAAAGAAATGGTAAATGCAACTCTTGAATTAAAAGCTAAGATTTTGGATGGCTCAATAAATAAATCTACATTTACTGATACACAATTAAAACAGATTATGAAAGGGAAAGATAAAATAGATGGCTTTACATGGCATCATAATGCACAATCAAGCCCGAATAACATGCAATTAGTACCTACAAATATTCATGATGCGGTAAAACATATCGGAGAAGGAGCATTAAGTGAAGGACGTTAAAGAAAAGTTTAGAAATATTGATATTTGGTCTTTTGATGGAAAAGGAGATATAAATAACCTATTGAAATTTGAATCTATATTTAACATTACTCTTCCAAATACTTATAGAGAATTAATGACTAGGTATAATAATCCTAAGTTTGAACAAGACACTTTTGATTTCTATGATCCCTATCATGAACGAGAATCTTTAGCATCATTTGGATTTGATGGGTTTAATTCCCAATATGAGAATATTTACAATCAATTTATTTATTCAGATGAAGATGGATATGAAAATGTGTATTCATTTGCTCATACATCTGAAGGAAACTGGTTATGTTTTGATTATAGAGATTGCCCCACAACATCAGAACCAAAGATCTCTTTAGTTATTCATGATGAATATAACGATGAAATAGGAAAATGGCTTATTTTACCTGTAGCAAATAATTTTGATGATTTTCTAGATGGTCTTTACGATTTTAATGAGCGCTATCCTGATTAGCAAGGAGTAACAGTGTTTCTCTAAAAAATATAAATGGTGAAAGCGTATATGCTTGTACTAATTAAGAAAGCGATTTAAAAATCGGGCAATTTAGTCATGTAAAATCGCTAATCATCGATTTAATTAACGCAGTTGAAAGTGCGGTCAATTTTCAAAGAGTTTTAAAACTTCTCAAAAATTGGCCGCGCTTTTTGTATTTTTAGAGCAGCTTATCTTTAAGCTAATCTTATAATTTCATATTCAATTTAGCGTAGTAACCTTACCAAGCGGAAAACAAGTCAAAGTAATGGCGCCTCGTGTCTATGCCATGGCGCAGAAAGGTGACTTAAATGGTGAAGGTGCGTTGATTTCAGCGGATGTGATTGATTTACGGAGTAACCGTTTAACGAATAGCGGCACCATTGCAGGCCGTAAGCTTACTTTATTAAATACTGAAAGCTTATTAAACGAAGGCACCATTACGGGTGATAAAGTAGGCATCAAAACCACAAATAACTTCGATAATATCGGCGGTAAAGTGGAAGCTGAGCGCGCGCTCTTGGTAGATGTGGGCGGTGATTTAAATCACGAAAGTACCACGATGACAACAAAGGTGGACTTATCTCATTTCCAACGTAGTGAAACGACACTGGCTCGTAAAGCGCTTTTCCATGTAAAAGGAGAAGATGGCCAATTACAGCTTTTATCAAATAATCTGAATGCTAAAGGTGCAGATATTGTTAATGACGGCAATTTTATCCGAAGGTGCACAGCTGGAGAGTGAAGCGAAGTTGATGGCTATCGCGGAAAACGACCTTGTGCTGAATGGCGCAAAAGAAAGCCGAGATTTTGAAGAGTTTCATAAAACGAAAAGCGGAAGCGTGGCGAAGGTAACGAAAACCAGCCTTGACCAACAACAATCCGTTACTCAAGTCGGCACACAGGTGAGCGGTAAAGACGTGGTGCTTTCAGCAGGTCATGATGTGAAGGCGAAAGGCATTCAGGCTATTGCGGATGATAATCTTCATATTCAGGCTGGGCATGATGTTGACATTGCAGCAGATACCAATCATTTCAAAAATAAGCGCGTGGAAACCAAGAAAACGTCAGGGGTATTCACAGGCGGCGGTAT
>JAGZIS010000031.1:0-2077 GCA_018366115.1 Parahaemophilus parainfluenzae
CTTCTCCTTTTGTCCTGCATCTAGCTTGAGGTCTTTCGCTTGTTCATTTAAGTAATCTGTAACATACGTGTTCAACCATTCTGAACCCGCTCCCGCTGCGGCACCTGTCGCTACATTGCCATCTGACATCTTCGCTGCCAATGCACCTGCAAGGGCATGCATCGCAATCTTCTCTTTGCTGCCCTCTTCAAATTCAAATTTTTTCGCAAGGTCGCCCGTGACTTTTGCAAATAACTCACCGGCTACTTGCGCCGCTTCTTGCTGCTCTTTGATTTCCTGTAAATCAAAGGCTTTCACCTTATGATTTGCGTTCTT
This sequence comes from Parahaemophilus parainfluenzae, assembly GCA_018366115.1. Classification (GTDB taxonomy): domain Bacteria; phylum Pseudomonadota; class Gammaproteobacteria; order Enterobacterales; family Pasteurellaceae; genus Haemophilus_D; species Haemophilus_D parainfluenzae_AB. The sequence goes on from JAGZIS010000031.1 coordinate 316, forward strand.
CGTATCCCGTGAAAGTGCGGTCAAATTTTCTGGTGTTTCTGTCTCTATCTGAATGTTGCCGCTGATAGCTGATTGGGTGGTGATTGTGATGACACAAGCGTGGACGCTTGCGCCATCTATGGGGGGACATTATAAAAAGTATTAGCTTATTTATTTTATATAACTAACCAAGTTTCATCTGCTCAATTTCATTGGTAGAGAAATAATCAAATAAAACATTAATATTATTTAATGCAGAACCTAAATTATTCAAAAAAACTTCAGCATCTTTCGTTAAGATAATATCGTACACCACTCTAATACGAATAGCCCCCCCTTTAAAATTTGGATAGCTATAATAAAGTTGATTACTTTCCACGTAATGTAAATATAAATTTATTTTATCTTGTATATATGTCATACCATCATCATCCCACGCATATGGAAAACTAATAGTCATGACACATTCATCATCACTAAAATATATGATATCTATAATGTTTTTATTCATTCTTTTTTTCTCTCTATAATTACCTTATGTGGTTTAATAACAGTCCCTTTAGAATACGTTGGAGTATCGCTAATAACTACAGCACCAGATTTCTCAATCTCAGGAAATGCCAATCTCTGATTTTTGGTTAATGGTGCGCTCAAAGAGGCTTTACACTCTGTGCATCTTACATTCCCATTTCTAGTATGTAATACATCTATTCTAGTTCTAATTCCACTAGATGTTTCTACTAGAACTTCTTTTTCAGGTTCCAGCCCCTTATTTTTGTATTTATTAAAAATCTCATCTCTATAACTGTCTCCTATAATTTTATTATCTCCAACTGTACTATTTGAAATTTTTAATTCATAAGGTTTATCCATTTTTATTTGTTTTCCGGTATCATTTGAAACAAAATAATAGCGACCATTTGCCCCAGAACCATCCTTATTCAATCCCCTAAAAACAGCTTGGCCAGTCAACGGATCAACTTGGCCTGTGTTGACTGCTAGGCCACCATTCGGACCTTTAAATACACCATGACCTAAATATTCGTAATCGTTTCCTAATAATCTACTATTAATCGTTCCTCTTGATAATGTTTCTTCAGCTTGTTTTATACCAGTCTTAACCGCTCCAATCCCCTTACCTCCTGTGAATAAGCTTGGGAATCCATAAATTAATTCTGATGTATCTCTATCAGTATTTGTAACAGTACTGATCACTTTCCCACCAAGGGTACCTGGGTTTTTACCTGTTATCATCGTTTCAAAACCAGCATAGGCATTATCACCACCATAAGCCATCATTCCTGTTCCCACAACACAAGTTGTGCCACCTAAACAAGCAACAGCACCTGCAGTCGCCGTCACGACGCCACTAGCCGACTGTAACAAACCAACTGTTCGCTCAGGAATACGATTTCTAGCAGCAGCATCTGATGCTTTATAAACATGATTATAATCAAACATATTCTCGACATCTCCGGCTCTCCAAGCATCATCAGACCAAAGATATTTTTGTTGTGAGAGCAACGTTCTCTCATTGGCAAATTCCGCTGTATTACCCAATATTTCTTTTTGATATTCTGCTGCATAACGCGGGTCATCCTCAGGAATCTGAGCAGAACAATGCACTAACGCACAAGCCGCAATTTCTAAACGACGCTCTTTTTCCTCATCGCCATTTGCAAGTAACTTAATACGCTCTTTCTCATTTTGATGAAGCTGTCTGTTATACGTCTCCGCATTGTAAGATGTCAACGCGCCCTGTTTCATGGTTTCACTCGTGCCA
>JAGZIS010000032.1:0-1883 GCA_018366115.1 Parahaemophilus parainfluenzae
AAAATAAGCAAATTGAAGTTATTCATGAAAATAGTAAAAATCTGAATCAAACGAAATTGATTTTCAGGCACGCGTTAGGAAACGCGCGCTATCGTGGGGATGTTCGAGTGCGCCGATGCCGCCTTCTTGATAGGCGCGTATCCATCGTCGCAGGTGGGTTCGGGAGATGCCGTAATGATCTGCGGTACGCTGTTGGCTGCGTATATGCAGGTAGTGGAGTACGGCTTGGTATTTGAAGTGTAATGTATATTTGCTCATAAAAAAACTGCACCTTGTGAGTTGGAGGGGATGTCCAACTTTTGGGGTGCAGTTCAGGGTTTGCTCAGGTTTTCAGACGACCTTCGGATTTGGGCGAACCTTATTCCGTTACCGTTTTACGGATGAGCTTTTCCGCATTGGCGAGTGTGTTTTCCACTTCGGCGAACTCTATTTTGCTGCCCGACACCAGCGCGCGCGTATCGTTGAATACGACTTGGACTGCGCCGTCAGCTTCGGTAACGAGGACGCGCAACGGCAGTTGCAGGGCGAAGGCGGGGTCTTTTTGCATCAGCGGTGTGCCGGCTTTGGGCGTGCCGAAAACGATGACTTTCGCGGGCTGCATGTCCAAACCACTTTGTCGCGCTGCGGCTTGGTGGTCGATGACGGCGAACACGGTCATGCCTTTTTCTTTAACGGCGGTTTCCAAACGGCGGACGGTATCGTCGAAGCTGTATTTGCTGACGGCGGTATGGGTTTGATTCATGGCTGAACTTTGTCGGGAATCGGTTTGTCGGGCGGCATCGCCGCTATGTGAAGCGCTGGCGGCTTTAGCAGCGGGCGCGGCATAGGATACGGCGGCAGGAAGGACGAGTGCGGCGGCAGTCAGCGCAGCAGTCAGTAATTTTTTCATGGTTGTTTCTCCAAACGGTTGAATAAAGACATCAATCTAAACGGTTCGGCGGCAAAAAGCAATGCCCGTCAGCAAAAGGGTCGTCTGAAACGGGAGTGGTTTTCAGACGACCCTTTGAGACAAAATCAACGCTGCGCATCAACCGCTTCCAATGCGCGCAGGGCGTAAGTGTAGGCTGCGCCTGCGTTCAGGGCGATAGCGGTTGCCAGCGCGCCGGCGATTTCGCTTTCAGTCGCGCCCGCTTTGGCGGCTGCGGCGGCATGTACGCTGATGCAGCTTTCGCAACGGGTAGTGATGGCGACGGCGATGACAAAGTATACGCGCACGTTTTCGTTTGCCGCTTTATCCAACACGTCGCGCGTGCGGGCATCGTTTTTGCCTTCTTGGACGTAGAGTTCGGTAATCGATTTCGGGTTTTGCCACAGGCGGGCGTTGACGGCGTGGAAGCCGTAGATGAGTCTTTGGTTTGCCATGATTTTGCTTTATAAAAAATTTCAGACGACATTATAACAAGATAAGGTCGTCTGAAAGAGAAAGGTCGTCTGAAAACAAGTGTAACCGGTATCACGAAAACGCAGTCGACTACCGCATCAAATACCCCTACAGCCCAGAACTGCCGACGCCGATCAACACGGTAACCAACATGGAAAACCTGCTTGCGGCAAGCACGGTCAGTGCAATGGCAATCAATTCGTGCGGTTTGTTGGACACGAAATAAGGCGCGATGACGTAAATCAACATGCAACCCGGCGCAGCTTCCATCACGATTTGTGCGCGGCGGCTTAAGGTACGGTTGCGCAAGGCGAAAAAACCAATAAGGCGGGTGGAATACGTTACCGCCAGCATGCCGGCAAACAGCAGGAACGACTACCAAGAGAGCAAATCCTTCATTCTTTCCCCCTGATAGCGCAAGCGTCCTCGCTTGTGCCATTACAATCTATTGTGGTTTCGGAGTTAGCAAAATCCCGAGGCAAGCTCACGAATAAAGTTTACC
>JAGZIS010000033.1:0-1706 GCA_018366115.1 Parahaemophilus parainfluenzae
AAAATAAGCAAATTGAAGTTATTCATGAAAATAGTAAAAATCTGAATCAAACGAAATTGATTTTCAGGCACGCGTTAGGAAACGCGCGCTATCGTGGGGTCCAGGTTTTGGGGTGCAGATCAAAGTGCGGTCAATCTTAAGTGAATTTTATATTAATTTTGATATTCCATAATTCACTAAAAATCCACCAACCACTAGCCATAAATAAATTAGTATTCCTAAAATCAGAGGTTTTAATCCTGCTTTCTTGATTGCGCTTGCTTGTGTAGTTAAGCCGAGCGCAGCCATCGCTGAAATTAATAAGAAAGAATCGATTTCAACTAATAAGTTTACAAGTTCTTTTGGTAATAAATCAAAAGAATTAAAAATCGCAACACCAATAAAAAGTACAGCAAACCAAGGAATTGTAATTTTGTGTGATGTATTTTCTGATACTCCATTACTACGTGTTAATAACCAAGAAAGCATTAATAAAAATGGGGCGAGCATCATCACTCGGATCATTTTGGAAATGACGGCAGTATTTGCCACGATAGGATCAATATTTTCCCCAATCGCATAAACTTGAGCCACCTCATGCACGCTAGAGCCAACATAAATACCGAATTGATGAGCATTAATTAAATGTTGTGACCAAGTGTAGAAAAAGGGGTAAGTAAAAATAGCAAGCGTCCCGAAAATGACCACTACGGCAATCGCTACTGAAACTTTATGAGATTCTGCTTTGGTAACAGGCTCTGCCGCCATAACCGCTGCCGCACCACAAATACTACATCCAGCCCCAGTGAGATAAACTAATTGTTTATCCATTTTTAGATAACGAATGCCTAAAAGTGCGGTAAAAAAGAAGGTTGAAATTAGCATAATCGCATCAGTGACAACAGCATTTAATCCTACATCGGCAATATCGCCAAAAGTGAGGCGGAAACCATACAACACAATGCCAGTGCGAAGAAGCGTGCCTTTCGCAAATAACACGCCTTTTTCCACTTGTGTTGAAAATTGCGGATAAATGGTATTGCCGATTGCCATTCCCAGCAAGATGGCAATAATTAAAGCACTGATATGATAATGATGGGAAAAATCAGTGTTTCCTAAATAGTTAGCAAGTATAGCGATAATCGCAATAAATATAAGTCCGAAATAAAAGGGACGAGTGTTCATTTTTCCTTTCCTTAGTGAGTCAAGCGGTTTCATCTAAAATTTTGCCAAAATAGCTTTCGACTAAGCGACGAGTAACATCAGTTTGTGGATTAAATGAAAAACCTGAAGCGTGGGTGCAATAAGTTAAGCCATTTTCAGTTAAAAATGTTGGAATACTTGGCGCAGCCTGTAATTCTACACTTTAGCTTATGCAGAGCAGAAAATATAAAAATCTCAGATTTAGACGTAACATAACAAATGCATTGTAATAAATTATGTGCCAAATCGTAAGGCATATTAGTAAAAATGGCTAGGATATTGAATGTTTAATAGGGTTCAAAAGGAAATCAATCAAATTATTAATCGTGGTTTTGACCGCACTTTGATCTGCCCCCCAAAAGTTAGACAGGTTAGTTAACTTAAATATTGAGCTCGGTATTGCACCGGGCTCAACCCTTTGAAAGCAAGTTTAATTCGTTTTTGGTTGTAATACACTAAATATTCTTCAATTTCAGCCTGTAATTCAGCAATTGAATGATAAGTCCGAGAGTAAAAGCACTCTG
>JAGZIS010000006.1:0-251900 GCA_018366115.1 Parahaemophilus parainfluenzae
CGGCTTCAGAAGCAAAAGATACAGTTGTAGACAAAGTAGTTAAATTCAAAGATGCAGTTGTAGATAAAGTTGCTGAAGTAAAAAATGCAGTTTTTGAAGCAAAAGATGAAGCTGCTGATAAAGCGGCTGAGTTAAAAGATGAAGCTGAAGATAAAGCTGCTGAAGTGAAAGATGCGGCTGAAGATAAAGCTGTAAAAGCAAAAGAAGCTGTCGAAGATAAAGTTGCTGAAGTAAAAGATTCGCTTTCAGAGGCAAAAGATGTAATGTCTTCTAAAGTTGAAGCTGCAAAAGATGCCACAGTAAGCGCGGCAGTACAAGTTAAAGATGCTGTGGTTGCTGCAGCTAACTATGTTAAACATGTTGCGGAAAATAAAATGACTGAAGCAAAAGATGCTGTGTGCTCTAAAGCAGAGGAAGTAAAAAATGTAGATTCTGAAACAAAAGATCAATCTGCAGCCGTAAAAAAGTAACTAAAAAGTAAAAGCAATAGTTAAGGATTATTCAAATTAACTGAGTGGGATTGTTCAAAAAAAACACAAAAAAGTGATTTTTTATCTTTACAAAAAATAAAATTTTTATAATGAACTTTTTTACAAATCTTTTAATTTCATTGGGTTATAGTTGTTTTAGAGAGGTATTATAAAAAACTATATCTTTAGAAATGTAAATTTTTTTGGAAGATGTTTTATTTTAAGTTTTTTTTACGTAAACTAGATCACACAAAGCAGATAGCTTTGGATTAATTCTTAATTATAAAATGGAGAATGACAATGAAAAAATCAGTATTAGCCGTATTAGTATTAGGTGCATCTTTAGCCGTAACTGGTTGTTTCGATAAACAAGAAACAGCTCAAAAAGTTGAAGCAGCAAAAGATGCAACAGCAAATGCAGCAACACAAATTAAAGATGCAGCAAAAGAAGTTGCAACTGATGTTAAAAATGCGGCAATTGACGCAAAAGATTCAGCTGCAAATAAAATGGCTGAAACAAAAGAAGCAGTAGCTGATAAAGCTTCTGAAATGAAAGATGCTGCTGCAAATAAAATGGCTGAGGCAAAAGATGCAGTGTCTTCTAAAATGGAAGAAGTAAAAAATGCAGCTTCTGAAGCAAAAGATGCAGCAGCAGATAAAGCAGTTGAAATGAAAGATGCTGCAGCAAATAAAATGGCTGAAGCAAAAGATGCGATGTCTTCTAAAATGGAAGCAGTAAAAAACTCAGCTTCAGAAACAAAAGATGCGGCAGCTGATAAAGCGGCTGAAGCAAAAGATGCAGCAGCAAATAAAGCAGCTGAAGTAAAAGAAGCTGTGACTAAATAATTAAACTTTCGTAAAATAAAACCTATCAGAGATTATCTGGTAGGTTTTTTCTTTTTGGAGCAATATGAAATGTTATGTGCAATTTATAAAAGTAAACGTAAACCAGGCTGCTATCTTTATATTTCAAAACGAGATGATTTTTCAGCTGTACCGGATATATTAATGCAGAGTTTTGGTAAGCCTCAATTTCTTATGCCTTTCAATTTGAGGGGGAGTAAACCGCTTGTTCATGCAGATAAAGATGAGGTTATGGAGAAAATTACTCAGCAAGGATTTTATCTTCAAATGCCAAAACAAGATGATGGCTTGTTTAATAGTTTGAGTGAGATCAAATAAGCCTTTTATTTTTTCCTAAAAATATCCAAATCTTGCTTTATCTCAATATTTTCCTCAAAAAACTCCTTTAGAATTGACCGCACTTTTAAAAGGAGAATAAAAATGAGTAGTTTCTTTGTGGCAGGTACAGATACTGACGTGGGTAAGACCACCGCCTGCCGTGCCATTATTCAGGCATTACAAGCAAAGGGCGTGCGAATTGTGGGTTATAAGCCGATTGCTTGTAGCTGTGAAGAGGGGATTTATCCTGTCGAAAATCAGTCTAATGAATCCCAAACAGATTATGATGCTGAAAATAATTCAGACGTGTTAGCTTTAATGGATGCAACGAATGAGTCCGTATCTTATCAAGAAGTAAATAGCTATACTTTTGCTCATTCCTTGCCGATGCTGACTCGAGATAAATCACGCATTAAATTAAGCAAGATTAATCAAGCCTTAACGATATTAGTTCAAAAATATCAATCTGTTGTCGTGGAAGGTTCATTTGGGTTACTCACACCAATGGCAGAAGGTAAGAGTTTTGCTGATTGGGTTGTTGAGCATAAAATGCCAGTTGTGTTGGTTGTAGGTATTAAAGAAGGCTGTATTAATCATGCATTGCTGACAGCTCAAGTGATTAAACAGCTTGGTGTTCCTTTATTAGGCTGGATTGCAAATCGAATTAATCCTTGTTTAGGGCATTATAAAGAGGTGGTAGATATTTTAGAGGCTCAGATTGATGCGCCTTTGCTAGGTAAGATCCCTTATATTCATAAACCAGAATCCCAAGAGCTAGGACATTATTTAACGAATATTGATCGTTTGATGTATATGCAAACAGAGTTAGTTAAATAGTAAGTTTGAAATAAAAAGTGCGGTTAAATTTCATTAGATTTAACCGCACTTTTTTTATTCTTCGTTTTCTGGAAGTTCTTTTTTTAGGATATCTTCTTCTGCGAGGCTAGATAGGCGAGCAATCGCATTACGGTAAGAGATTTCAAGAGTTTCCCGACTGGTTGCAATAACACCTTGATCTACTAAGAATCCATCATTTACATCATATACCCAGCCATGTAGGGAGAGTTTTTGTCCACGTTCCCAAGCGCTTTTTACGATAGATGTGCGTCCTAGGTTATAAACTTGCTCTGCAACATTTAATTTAGTGAGCATATCTGAACGTTTTTCTGCTGAAAGATTGCCTAATAGATGCCCGTGTTTAAACCAAATATCACGAATATGGAGCAACCAGTTATTGATTAACCCTAGATCGTGATCTTGCATCGCTGCTTTAATACCACCACAATTTGTATGACCGCAAATAATAATATGTTCAATTTTGAGTACATCAACGGCATATTGTACAACTGAAAGGCAGTTAAAATCCGTATGAATAACTTGGTTAGCAACATTACGATGAACAAATAATTCGCCCGGTTCAAGATTTGTGAGTTTTTCAGCAGGAACACGGCTATCAGAGCAACCAATCCAAAGATAATGAGGTGTTTGGTGATCGGCAAGTTCTTTAAAATAAGTGGAATTCTCTTCTTTCATTCTTTGCGCCCAACTGTAGTTGTTAGCAAAGAGTTGTTTAATTTTGTCCATTTCTACTTTCCTTAATGTGATGTATTTGAAAGATTGATTCAAACACAATAAATGGAATAGGGGATAAATTTATCGCCTAAAATGATGACCGCACTTTAAAAAAAGTGCGGTCAATTTAAACAATATTTTTAGAAATTTGCATTTCTTGGTGCGCGAGGGAATGGAATCACATCGCGAATATTTTGTACGCCAGTTACATAAACGATTAAGCGTTCAAAACCAAGACCGAAACCTGAATGTGGTACGGTACCATATTTACGAAGATCACGATACCACCAGTAATCTTCAGGATTTAAGCCCATTTCTTCCATACGTTTATCTAATACGTCTAAACGTTCTTCACGTTGAGAACCGCCAATGATTTCACCAATTCCAGGTGCAAGAACATCCATTGCGGCCACAGTTTTACCATCATCATTTAAACGCATATAGAAGGCTTTAATATCTTTCGGATAGTTTTTCACAACAACAGGTGATTTGAAATATTCTTCCGCTAAGAAACGTTCATGTTCAGAAGACAAATCGATACCCCAAGATACTGGGAACTCGAATTTTTTACCTGATTTTAATAATACATCAATCGCATCGGTATAGTCGATTTGAGCAAAATCAGAGTTTACAAAGTTTTCTAAACGAGTAATAACATCTTTATCTACATGTTTTTCAAAGAATTTCAAGTCATCTTTGCGCTCAGCAAGTACTGCGCGGAACACGTATTTCAACATGTCTTCTGCTAATTTAGCATTGTCAGCAAGTGTTGCAAAAGCGACTTCAGGTTCAACCATCCAGAATTCTGCAAGGTGACGAGTTGTATTTGAATTTTCAGCACGGAATGTTGGACCGAAAGTATAGATTTTGCTTAATGCACACGCGTAAGTCTCACCATTTAACTGGCCTGAAACGGTTAAAAATGATTCTTTGCCGAAGAAGTCTTGACTGAAATCGACTTTACCATCTTCACCACGAGGAAGATTTTCTAAATCAAGCGTTGAGACACGGAACATTTCACCCGCACCTTCAGTATCTGATGCAGTAATTAATGGGGTAGCGACCCAATAGAAACCTTGTTCATGGAAGAAGCGATGAATAGCTTGAGCTAAGCAGTGACGAACTCGTGCGACTGCACCGATAATATTGGTACGAGGACGTAAGTGTGCCACTTCACGTAAGTATTCAATTGAGTGACGTTTTGCCGCCATTGGATAAGTATCAGGATCTTCTACAAACCCTGTCACTTCTACTTTTTCAGCTTGAAGTTCAACAGCTTGACCTTCAGCAGGTGACTCAACAATAGTACCGGTTACGATAACAGAGCAACCCGTTGTTAAGCGTAAGACTTCGCTCTCATAATTTTCAATATCGTTATTAACAATCGCTTGAATAGGGTCAAAGCAAGAGCCGTCATAAACAGCAAGGAAAGAAAGACCTGCTTTAGAGTCACGACGGGTACGGACCCATCCGCGTACGGTAACTTTTTCGCCTATAGCGATTTTACCTTGTAACACATCAACAATAGATGCAACTTTAGACATATAAACCTCTGTAATTCATTATAAATTAGGCAATAAAACTGTGTTAGTTTACCTTAAATCGCAAAATTTTCCATAAAAAGTTAGTGTAAATCGGGCTTGCACAGTAAAATAATTCCTTCACTTTATTTAGGAGAAAAACTATGTGGTCTGATATTTTGACCGGCTATGGCATTTTTATTTTAGAGATTTTAACGATTTTACTTGTAATCGCAGCTATCGTGGCAATGATTATTTCTGCAAAGCAACGTAATGCAGCACATCATGGTGAATTAGTTGTGACAGATCTTTCTGAAGAATTTAAGGAAACAGTTAAGCATTTACGCGATTTCCAATTTTCAGAAGAAGAGCTTAAACAAGCGGAAAAAACAGAGAAGAAAGCCAAAAAACAAGAAGCAAAGGCTTTAAAAGCAAAATTAAAAAACGGTGAGAAAGCAGCACCTAAACCTTGTGTTTACGTGCTCGATTTTAAGGGTGATATTTCTGCATCAGAAACAACCGCACTTCGTGAGGAAATTTCTGCGATTATTAATGTGGCAAAAGCCGATGATGAAGTCTTATTACGTTTAGAAAGCCCTGGTGGTGTTGTTCATGGTTATGGCTTGGCTGCTTCACAGTTAGCTCGCTTAAAACAAAAAGGGATTAAATTAACGGTTGCAGTAGATAAGGTCGCTGCAAGTGGTGGGTATATGATGGCTTGTGTGGCAGATAAAATTGTTTCTGCGCCTTTTGCGATTATCGGTTCTATTGGTGTGGTTGCACAAATTCCCAATATTCATCGTTTGTTAAAAAAACATGATGTCGATGTTGATGTGATGACAGCAGGAGAATTTAAGCGCACGGTCACAGTATTAGGTGAAAATACTGAAAAAGGAAAACAAAAATTCCAAGCAGAACTTGAAGAAACACATCAATTATTTAAACAATTTGTGGCTCAAAATCGACCGCTCTTAGATGTTGACAAAGTAGCGACTGGTGAGCATTGGTTTGGTCAGCAAGCTCTAGAGCTTAAGCTAGTCGATGAGTTAGCAACCAGTGATGATATTATTCTCGAAAAAATGAAAGATAAATCGGTTATCTCTGTGAAATATAAAGTGAAAAAGCCACTTTTACAAAAAATAGGTAAACAAGCTGAAGAGAGTATTGAGGGAATTATTCATCGACATTTAGCAAAAAATACACAAGATTTTGTGCAGTAGGGGAAATTTGTATATAGAACAACTCTTTACATTAATTTACAAAAAAGTTCCGTAAAAACAACAATTTTTATGTTTTTTTTATTTACAATTAAGTCATTTATGACTACCATACATCGCGAAGCTTTTATAGTTTTATTTGGAAATTGATAAGGTTTAGTTGTGTTGTTTTTGTATAACAACGTCTTAACAAAAGGTAACAAAATGAAATTATCTCGTATTTTATTATCAGCAGTTGCTGTGGCAACAGTTTCTGCATGTGGTAACTTAAGTAAAGTTACCGAAGCTGGTACACCAGAATATAAAGAAGTAGATGGTCAACAAGTACCACAACTTGTATGGCCTAAAATTGATAAAGCAGGCTTCAACCATGATGGTAGCCAGTTCGGTTCATGGCCAAACTGGGACAACGTTCGTATGATCGAACGTGGTATGAACAAAGACCAATTATATAACCTAATCGGTCGTCCACACTTCTCTGAAGGTTTATACGGTGTTGAAGAGTGGGATTATGCGTTCAACTATCGTGAAAATGGTGTTCACAAAATTTGTCAATACAAAGTATTATTTGACAAAAACCACAATGCTCAAAGCTTCTTCTGGTATCCAAATGGTTGTAACGGCAACTCAGCATTTACTTTAAGTGGTGACTTCTTATTCGACTTCGATAAAGATACTTTAACTCCACGTGGTAAAGAAGTTGTTGATAACGTTGCTGCACAATTAAAAGAAACTGGTGCTAAAGAAGTTAAAGTTGCAGGTTATACTGACCGTTTAGGTTCTGAGGCTTATAACTTAGATTTGTCTCAACGTCGTGCAAACCGTGTTAAAGCTCGTTTGCTTCAAGATGGGGTGACATCAGAAATCACAGCTATTGGTTATGGTAAAAATCCACAAGTTAAAGCTTGTGACGGCTATAAACATGGAAGTAAAGCAGAAAAAGACTGTTTACGACCTAATCGCCGTGTAGAAATAAATGCTTCTGGTTCAGTTTTAAAATTGCAAGAAGGTAGCCAGGTTAATGGTGGTACTCAAGGTCCAGCAGTTCTTTATCAAAAATAATGTATAAACCTAAAAAGAGCGTAATATGATTACGCTCTTTTTTATTTTTGATATTTAAGAAATTATTCAAGTAAAAGTTCTTCAATTAGCTTAGTGGTTAAGTTGATATAACTTCCATTGAAGCGATGGCTAAAATTTAATAGATAATAAAGTTGGTAAAGGTGTTTTCTTTCTTCAAAACCTTCTCTATCAAGTGGGAAAGTGCGCTCATAAATTTCATAGAATTCAGCTGAGAAAGGTTGGAAAAGCTCACTGAATGCTAAATCACATTCTCTATCCCCCCAGTAGCATGCAGGATCATAAGTAAAGGTTTGATTACCTACGATAGCGGTATTCTCAACCCATAAGTTACCATGTAACAAAGAAGGTTTAGGATTATGTTTTGAAAGTTTGTGTTTTACCTTTTCAATAATTAAATTAATGTCGCCAAAGTCTAAACCTTTATCTTTGCAAAGTTGTAATTGCCATCCAATACGTTGTTCTGCAAAAAATTTTGCCCAACTTCCATTCCATTTATTCGGTTGATACTCAGGGCCAAGCCAAGTATCAAAATCTAAGCCATAGTTTTTAGTGCCAGATACTTGATGGAGTTTTGCTAATTCTTCAGCAAAATGTGGCGTTGCATTGGTTTGTTGAGTAATAGGAAGCGCTTCTAATAATAAGAAACTATGGTTTTGGGAACAGCCTACGCCATACACTTGTGGAAGTCTGATTGTATTGGTTTTGCCTAGTAGGTTTAATTGATCAGCCTCAGCACGAAACATTGAACGATAAGATCGTTCATTTACTTTAACAAAGACAGGTTGGATTCCATCCGTAATAAGCCAAGTTTTATTTACTTCGCCACCAGGTACTTTGTTTTTTTCTTTGATGTTATAGTAAGCACCAAATTGATCCGCTAAGACTTGAGAAATTGATTTCCACATAATACGCCTCCTAGACATGCTCGATTCTTCTTCATTCTATCCAAAATGTTAAAAATTACTGTGATATATCTCAAAAAATAGCAAAAATCTTTGTCATTTTTCATCTGAAACATCAATTCACTAATAAACGCGTGATTTTTTAATGAGTTAGTATTATCATTAAGCGTATTTTTAGTTAGAAAAGATAATCAGGGGAAACTATGCAACATCTGAAAGATCTTGTTGAGAAAGCAAAATCAGCGATTGAACAAATCGAAAATAAAAGTTTAGCCACATTAGATGAAATTCGTGTGGAATATTTTGGTAAAAAAGGGCATTTTACCCAACTTATGCAGGAATTGCGTAATGTTGCTGCAGAAGAGCGTCCAGCAATGGGCGCTAAAATCAATGAAGCGAAACAAGCTGCGTTAGATTTTTTAAATGCTAAAAAAGCAGAATGGGAGCAAGCTGAACTCAATGCGAAATTAGAAAAAGAACGTATTGATGTGAGCCTTCCTGGTCGTAAAACAGAAGCGGGTGGTTTACACCCCGTTACCATTACCATCAATCGCGTAACAAAATTCTTTTCAGAGTTAGGTTTTTCTGTGGAAACCGGTCCCGAAATTGAAAGTGATTATTACAATTTCGATGCATTAAATATCCCTAAACATCACCCAGCACGTGCTGATCACGATACATTCTGGTTTAATCCTGAATTATTACTTCGTACACAAACCTCAGGTGTACAAATTCGTACCATGGAAAAAATGCAGCCGCCTATTCGTATTATGGCGCCAGGTCGTGTATATCGTAACGACTACGATCAAACACACACACCAATGTTCCACCAAATTGAATTGCTTTATGTCGATAAAAAAGCAAACTTCACCGAGTTAAAAGGCTTATTACATGATTTCTTACGTGCATTTTTTGAAGAAGATTTACAAGTTCGCTTCCGTCCTTCTTATTTCCCATTCACCGAACCTTCTGCAGAAGTAGATGTAATGGGCAAAAACGGTAAATGGTTAGAAGTATTAGGTTGTGGTATGGTGCATCCTAATGTGTTACGTAATGTAGGTATTGATCCAAATAAATATTCTGGCTTCGCAGTAGGTATGGGGGTTGAGCGTTTAACCATGTTACGCTACAACGTCACAGATTTACGTTCATTCTTTGAAAACGACTTACGTTTTTTAAAACAATTTAAGTAATTAACCGCTGGGTTAAATTGACGATAATGATTAATTTAGAACGTAACACGTTCATCAATAAAGGATATAGAGATAATGAAATTTAGCGAAAATTGGGTGAGAGAATGGGTTAATCCATCAATTTCAACAGAGCAGTTATGTGATCAAATCACTATGCTTGGTTTAGAAGTTGACGGCGTTGAAAAAGTAGCTGGCGACTTTACCGGTGTGGTTGTAGGTGAAGTTGTTGAATGTGCACAACACCCAGATGCAGACAAATTACGAGTCACTAAAGTAAATGTTGGTGGCGACCGTTTATTAGATATCGTTTGTGGTGCACCAAATTGCCGTCAAGGTTTGAAAGTGGCATGTGCAACTGAAGGTGCCGTATTACCTGGTGATTTTAAAATTAAAAAAACTAAATTACGCGGTCAACCTTCAGAAGGGATGCTTTGCTCATTCTCTGAATTAGGCATTGATGTGGATGCAGATGGTATTATTGAGCTACCGTTAGATGCACCAGTAGGCACAAATCTACGCGAATATTTAGATTTAGATGATAAAGCCATTGAAATTAGCTTAACGCCAAACCGTGCAGATTGTTTAAGTATTGCAGGTGTTGCTCGTGAAGTTGGTGTGGTTAATAAACAAGTTGTTAATCAACCACACTTTGATGCCGTACCTGCAACGATTTCAGATAAAGTTCAAATTGAATTAAAAGCGCCAGAAGCATGCCCTCGTTATTTATTGCGCGTGGTGAAAAATGTGAATGTTAAAGCGCAATCACCAATTTGGTTACAAGAAAAATTACGTCGTTGTGGTATTCGTTCTATCGATCCTATTGTGGACATTACCAACTATGTTTTACTTGAATTAGGTCAACCAATGCATGCTTTTGATGCATCAAAAGTGTCTCAACCTGTTCAAGTACGTTTAGCCAATAACGGCGAAGAACTTGTTTTATTAGATGGTACAACCGCAAAATTACAATCGAATACTTTAGTGATTGCAGACCAAACTGGTCCATTAGCAATGGCGGGTATCTTTGGTGGTCAAGCAAGCGGTGTTGATGCGGAAACAACAAAAGATGTGATTTTAGAAGCCGCATTCTTTGCACCGCTAGCGATTGCAGGACGCGCGAGACAATATGGTTTACACACTGATTCTTCACATCGTTTTGAACGCGGTGTTGATTTTACGCTACAACGTCACTCAATGGAACGAGCAACAGCATTGCTACTTAACATTTGCGGTGGTGAAGCAGGCGAAATTTGTGAAGTGGTGAGCGAGCAATATTTACCAAAAGTCAATGAAGTCACTCTACGTCGTGAAAAATTAGATGGCTTATTAGGTCATCATATCGAAACTGAAACCGTGACCGAGATTTTTGAGCGTTTAGGTTTTGCGGTGAAATATGCTAATGATGTTTGGACCGTGACTTCAGCAAGCTGGCGTTTTGATATTGAAATCGAAGAAGATTTAATTGAAGAAGTGGCCCGTATTTATGGTTATAACAGCATTCCAAATAATGCACCATTAGCACATCTTCGTAT
The DNA here is from genome assembly GCA_018366115.1 of Parahaemophilus parainfluenzae. Lineage (GTDB taxonomy): Bacteria > Pseudomonadota > Gammaproteobacteria > Enterobacterales > Pasteurellaceae > Haemophilus_D > Haemophilus_D parainfluenzae_AB. Next base: position 10,672 of record JAGZIS010000006.1, read on the forward strand.
GCGTGAGCATAAAGAAGCCGATTTAGAATTAAGCCGAATTAAGGCAGCTCTTGTGGATGCAGATTATCAAGAGGCGATTACTTATAGTTTCGTTGATCCAAAAGTACAAACTTTACTTCATTCCGAAATTGAAGCACTTGTATTACCAAATCCAATTTCAGTTGAAATGTCAGCAATGCGCGTTTCATTATTAAGTGGATTACTCGGTGCAGTGCTATACAATCAAAATCGCCAACAAAATCGCGTGCGTTTATTTGAAACGGGATTACGTTTTATTCCTGATGCCAATGCAGAATTTGGTGTGCGCCAAGAATTTGTTCTTGCAGGTGTGATTACTGGTACAGCGAAATCAGAATGCTGGACGGGTAAAGCAGAAAATGTTGATTTCTTTGATCTTAAAGGTGATTTAGAAAGCATTCTTTCTCTCACCGAAGTAGGGAGTCGTGTTAAATTTGTGGCAAAAGCACACAGTGCATTGCACCCTGGGCAATCTGCTGCAATTAAATTAGATGGAAAAGAAATTGGTTTTATTGGAACTATTCATCCACTTATTGCTCAAAAACTAGGATTAAATGGCAAAGCGGTTGTTTTTGAAATTTTATGGGATGCCATTGCAAATCGTCGTGTGGTTCAAGCCAAAGAGATTTCAAAATTCCCAGCAAACCGTCGTGACTTAGCTTTAGTCGTTGCAGATAATGTCCCTGCAGGAGATATTATTGATGCATGTAAACAAGCCGGCGGAGAAAAATTAACACAAGTCAATTTATTCGATGTATATCAAGGCATTGGCGTTGCTAGCGGACATAAGAGCTTAGCAATCAGTTTAACCATTCAAGATAATGAAAAAACGCTTGAAGATGATGAGATTAATGCGGTAATCTCTGCTGTATTAAACGAAGTTAAACAACGCTTTAATGCGGAGCTTAGAGACTAAACAGGAGACTAACATGGCAACGATTACAAAAATTGATATTACTGAATACTTATTAGATAAGTATCAATTACAAAAAGCTGAAGCTAAAGCATTAGTGGAAGACTTTTTTGAGGAAATTCGTTTATCGTTAGAATCTGGTGGTGAAGTAAAATTATCAGGTTTTGGTAATTTTGAACTTCGTAATAAAGCTTCCCGTCCAGGGCGTAATCCAAAAACAGGTGAAAGTATTCCTGTTTCTGCTCGCCGTGTAGTGGCATTCAAACCAGGGCAAAAATTACGTGCTCGTGTGGAAAACACCAAGCCAAAACAATAATAAGAAAAGTGCGGTCGTTTTTGACCGCACTTTTGTCAGGATTGAACATGAATAAGATTAAATGTGCTTTTTTAGTCGCAGGAAGTTTTTTACTTTTTGCTTGTTCAAGTGGTGTTCATGAAGATTATGCCATGAACTATAAAGGTCAGATTGGGGATCCGATTATGGCTATTGCCATGTTAAGTGAACAACAATATGAATGGGCGGGTACACCATATGTTTTAGGCGGGCAATCTCGTGGTGGTATCGATTGTTCTGGTTTTGTGCAAAAGACCTTTATTGATCGTTTTAATATCAACCTTCCTCGAACTACGAAAGATCAAGCGGGTTACGGAAAACTTGTTCGTAAAGAAGATATCCAAACAGGCGATTTAATTTTCTTTAAAACGGGACGCGGACCAAATGGCTATCATGTGGGGATTTATGTGAAAGAAGATAAATTTTTACATGCTTCAACTAAAGGTGGCGTGATTTATTCTTCGATGAATAGCCCTTATTGGAAAAAAGCTTTTTGGCAAGTTAGACGAGTATAGTGAAAATAAAAAAGTGCGGTTAATTTTAACCGCACTTTTTCTTTATGGATTTGTTGTAGGGCGAATGCCTAATGTGTGGCAAATCGCATAAGTGAGTTCACTACGATTTAATGTGTAGAAGTGGAAGTCATTTACGCCTTCACGAGAAAGGATTTTTACCATATCCATTGCAACACTCGCCGCAACGAGATTACGAGTAGTAGGATCATCATCTAATCCTTCATATGCTTTAGCCAACCATGCTGGAATTTTTACATTCGTAAATGATGCCATTTTTTGAAGTTGTTTGAAATTAGTGACAGGTAGAATACCTGGAACAATTTCAGCTTCAATACCAATGGATGCACAGCGGTCACGGAAGCGAAGATAACTATCAATATCAAAGAAGAATTGAGTAATGACATGATTAGCGCCCGCATCAATTTTACGTTTCAAATTGATTAAATCGGATTGTGCTGATTTTGCTTCAGGATGAACTTCTGGGTATGCGGCAACCGAGATATCAAAATCAGCTACGGAGCGGAGTAGTTCAACTAAATCAGCTGCATAGAAAGGTTTTTTCGCATAGCCTTTTGGCTCATCACCGCGTAATGCCACAATGCGACGAATACCGCTATTCCAATAATCTTTTGCAATTTCTTTTAATTCTTCAGGTGTTGCATCAATACCTGTCAAATGTGGTGCGGCTTCTATGCCTGTTTCTGCTTTAATGGCTTTAACGATGCTATGCGTACGATCACGTTCGCCAGAGTTTGCGCCATAGGTGACGGAAACAAATTTAGGATTTAATACTTTTAAGCGATGGATGGAATCCCAAAGCATGCTTTCCATTTTTTCATTTTTAGGAGGAAAGAACTCAAAGGAGACATTAATTTTTTTGTTAGTATCAGCAAGATGTTGATTTAATGTGTTAATTTCGTTTGCGTAGCTCATAGCATGCCTTCTTACGTTTTTTATTAGAATGCACTTATCATAAGATAAGAACTAATATGCGTCAATTTCAATGATTTCATCAAAATAATGAATGAAATTAATGATTGTTTATTGTGCGTTGTATTTTAAAAGAAAATCAATTTATTTGCACAAAAAGTTAGCATTTTTTCTAAAAATAGGTATAATACGCCGACCCTGTAAATGCACGGATTCCCACCGTGCATTATTTTATCGAGATCACACTCGAAGGGGTGGAGATTAAGATTAATGGTTGTGTTTCAATCAATATGGAACACTGGGTATCAAACTTATATTTTGGTAATTAATTAATGAAAACTTTTGTAGCAAAACCGGAAACAGTAAAACGTGACTGGTATGTGGTAGATGCGACAGGTAAAACTTTAGGTCGTTTAGCTACTGAATTAGCACGCCGTCTTCGTGGTAAACACAAGGCTGAGTACACTCCACACGTAGATACTGGTGATTACATCATCGTTATCAACGCAGACAAAGTGGCAGTAACTGGTCGTAAAGAAACAGATAAACTTTACTACTGGCACACTGGCTATGTAGGTGGTATCAAACAAGCGACTTTCAAAGAAATGATCGCTCGCCGTCCTGAAGCGGTGATTGAAATTGCGGTTAAAGGTATGTTGCCAAAAGGTCCATTAGGCCGTGCAATGTTCCGTAAATTAAAAGTGTATGCGGGTGCAGAACACCAACACGCAGCACAACAACCACAAGTATTAGACATTTAATCACGAGGTTTAGGAAATGGCAGAGAATCAAAACTACGGCACTGGTCGCCGCAAAAGCTCTTCAGCTCGTGTATTTATCAAACCGGGCAGTGGTAAAATCACTATCAACCAACGTGAATTAGACGTATATTTCGGTCGCGAAACAGCTCGTATGATCGTACGTCAACCGTTAGAATTAGTGGAATTAACTGATAAATTAGACCTATACATCACTGTTAAAGGTGGCGGTATTTCTGGTCAAGCGGGTGCAATCCGTCACGGTATCACTCGTGCATTAATGGAATATGATGAGACTTTACGTCCTGCTCTTCGTGCAGCTGGCTTCGTTACTCGTGACGCACGTCGCGTTGAACGTAAAAAAGTTGGTTTACACAAAGCACGTCGTCGTCCACAATACTCCAAACGTTAATTTTTTTATTATCGTTTCAAGAAAGCAGAGAGCAATCTCTGCTTTTTTTATGTCTGTAAAAACAAATTAATTAAAAATTGCCGTTCTTTGATTTCTTATTATACGTTTGTAATTATTTGATTTTAAAGTAAAAATAAGAAATTATTAGCAATTTAACTACTGGTTATGTTAAAATAATCGCCCGTTTTTAGTAGAAGTATATAAGTTAGTTTGGATCTTCGGAGGAATAAATGTCTAATGCATCAAGTAAACGTTCAGTAATGACTCTTTTTTCAAATAAAAATGACATTTACTGCCATCAGGTAAAAATTGTTTTAGCTGAAAAAGGTGTCGCTTACGAAAACGAAGAAGTTGATCTGCAAGCATTATCAGAAGATTTAATGGAATTAAATCCTTACGGTACATTACCAACGTTGGTGGATCGTGATTTAGTGTTATTCAGCTCACGCATCATTATGGAATATCTTGATGAGCGTTTTCCACACCCTCCACTTATGCCTGTTTATCCGGTTTCTCGCGCGAAAAGCCGTCTTTTAATGTTACGTATCGAACAAGATTGGTACCCAACATTAGAGATTGCTGAAAAAGGCACAGAAGTTGAACGTGAAGAAGCGTTAAAACAGTTAAAAGAAGAGTTGTTAGCGGTATCAGTTATCTTCCAACAAACCCCTTATTTCATGAGTGAAGAGTTTGGCTTGGTTGATTGCTATGTTGCACCATTATTATGGAAATTACGCAATATGGGTGTTGAATTCAGCGGTACAGGAAGCAAAGCAATCAAAGGCTATATGGATCGAGTATTTAGCCGTGATTCATTTTTACAATCTGTAGGTGAGGCTGCACCTAAAAATTTAATGGATGATAAATAATGGCTCATACACCTTCTCCAAAACGCCCTTATTTACTAAGAGCCTATTATGATTGGTTAGTGGATAATGATTTCACCCCATATTTAGTGGTAGATGCTAATTATTATGGTACCAATGTGCCTGTGGAATACGTGAAAGATGGGCAAATAGTCTTGAATCTTTCTGCTGGGGCGACAGGGAATTTGCAATTAACGAATGATTTTATTCAGTTTAATGCACGTTTCAAAGGTGTTGCTCGTGAGTTATATATTCCGATGGGGGCGGCTTTAGCTATTTATGCACGTGAAAATGGTGATGGCGTGATGTTTGAGCCAGAAGAAATTTACGATGAATTAAATCGTGAGCCAACATCAGAACAGCCATTAAGTTTTGCAGAAGTGGTAGATAAACCTAAAGCTGAAAAGAAACCACAGAAATCAGCATCTCATTTACGTATTGTAGATTAATGAAAGAAAAACAAAAGTGCGGTTAATTTTAACCGCACTTTTTTCTTTATTATTTGGTTGCTGCTTTCATATTGCGAACAAACTCGGTGAGTTCAGACAAGCATTGAGCCTGATTGTCTAAGTTTCGCTCAATGATTTTTACTGTCGCGGATCCTGAAATTGCGCCTGCTGCACCCAGTTGAAGCGCTTCTTTCACTTGAGCAGGTTGAGCAATACCAAAACCTTGTAGAATTGGTGGAGCCTTGTGGGCTTTGAGTTGTTCTACAAGTGTATCTAAGTTTGCGGCATGAGCTTGATTCTCTGCGCTTGTTACACCCGCACGAGAAACTAAATAGGTATAGCCTTCGCTGTTTTCAGCAACACCTTGTACCGTTTTAGCATCAGCATTTGGTGGGCAAATAAAGACAGGTTGAATACCATGCTTTTTAGCAGCTTGAACATAGTCTTCTTTTGCCAATAGTGGAATATCTGCCACTAAAACTGCATCCACGCCGACTTCTGCACAGCGTTGATAGAAATTATCTAAGCCTTTCGCAAAAATTAAATTCGCACAAAGGAGTAAGCTAATCGGAATATCCGGATATTTTGACCGCACTTTAGCGAGTAATTTAAAGCTGTCTTCAGTGCTATGGCCCGCATTGAGCGCACGGTTATTAGCCGCTTGGATAACGGGACCATCTAATAGTGGATCAGAAAATGGAAAGCCTAATTCCAAAGCATCTGCGCCATTTTCGACTAACGTGCAAATAATTTCAAAAGAGCGATCAAATGTTGGATCGCATAATGTAACGAAAGGTACAAAAGCCCCTTCTTTTTTCGCTGCAAGTTCTGCAAATTTAGTTTCAAAACGGCTCATTATTGCATTCCTTTTTCTTTTAAAACTTTATCAACGGTGAAAATATCTTTATCACCACGACCAGAGAGATTCACCACTAAAATTTGTTCTTTATTCGGTTCTTGATGAATCATTTTTAGCGCATGTGCTAATGCATGAGAACTTTCCAATGCAGGAATAATCCCTTCATGTTTTGCTAATGCTTGGAAAGCGTTTAACGCTTCATCATCTGTAATGCTTGGGTATTCAGCACGACCAATACTTTGTAAATAAGCATGTTGAGGGCCAACAGAAGGGAAGTCTAATCCAGCAGAAATAGAGTAGGATTCTTCCACTTGACCATCTTCAGTTTGCATTAAAGGTGATTTCATACCGAAATAAATACCGACTTTTGCATGACCTAATGGTGCACCATGTTCACCACTTTCAATGCCGTGACCAGCGGGTTCTACACCAATTAAGCGTACACTTTTTTCATCAATAAAGTCTGTAAACATACCAATCGCATTCGAACCACCACCTACTGCAGCAATAACAGCATCCGGTAAGCGACCTTCTTTTTCTAAGATTTGACGTTTGGTTTCTTCACCAATCATTTTTTGGAATTCTCGTACAATGGTTGGGAATGGATGAGGGCCTGCCGCCGTACCCAATAAATAATGGGTATTTTCATAATTAGCTGACCAATCACGCATCGCTTCACAGCATGCATCTTTTAATGAGCAAGAACCTTTTTGTACAGGAATTACTTCAGCACCCATTAAACGCATACGGAAGACGTTTGGTGATTGACGTTCTACGTCTTTTGCCCCCATATAAACACGGCAAGGCATATCTAACATTGCACAAGCTAGAGCTGTTGCTACACCATGTTGGCCTGCACCGGTTTCCGCAATAATACGTGTTTTACCCATGCGTTTTGCCAATAAAATTTGACCTAGCACTTGGTTGGTTTTATGGGCACCACCGTGAAGTAAATCTTCACGTTTTAAATAAATTTTTGCTTTTGTCCCTTTGGTTAAATTACGGCAAAGGGTAAGTGCGGTTGGTCTGCCCGCATAATTTTTAAGTAAATCTTGAAATTCACGTTGGAATTCAGGATCGTCTTTTGCTTCAACAAAGGCTTTTTCTAGCTGTTGTAGTACCGGTACGAGAATTTCCGGTACATACATTCCACCAAATTCACCGAAATAAGGATTTAAAAGGGTTTCTGACATAATATTTCCTTGTTATTTTTGAATTCTTGCGACATTAAGTGGTGCAAAGGTTTGTGCAGTAGGCATCACTTCAATGCGATTAATATTGACATGTTCAGGTTGTTGATTGAGCCATAACACAATATTAGCAATATCTTGTGGACTGACATATTCCACATTTTCATAGAGTTTTTCTGCTCGGGCATCATCACCTTTAAAGCGAACATTCGAAAATTCAGTTCCACCACAAAGACCTGGCTCAACATTGGTCACGCGAATTTGTGTGCCTGCAAGATCGGCTCGAAGATTTAAACTAAATTGTTTGATAAAAGCTTTAGTGCCACCGTATATATTTCCGCCTGGATAAGGATAAGTGCCTGCAATTGAGCCTAAATTAATAATGTGACCTGAATTGCGTTCTACCATTTGTGGTAAAACAAGACGAGTGATAGTGACGAGACCTTTAATATTAGTATCAATCATTTGCATCCAATCGTCTAAATTCGCTTTATCAGCACTTTCTAAGCCTAATGCTAATCCTGCATTATTCACCAATAAATCAATGGATTGCCAACTATCGGGAAGGGAATGGAAAGCATCTTCTGTTGCTTGGCGATCTGAAATATCAAAGGCAAGAAAGTAGAAATTTTCACCTAATTCTTGTTGTAATTGTTCTAAACGAGTTACACGGCGTCCTGTGCCAATTACACGATAGCCATTTTCAATGAGTGTGCGACAAATTGCCGCACCAAATCCGGCAGTTGCGCCAGTTACTAACGCTGTTCTTTGCATAATGCTTCCTCTTAGCAATCAGATTAATTTGATAAAATCTTATTAAAAACTGACCGCACTTTTTCACTATCTTTCACGCCAGCGGCAGTTTCTACACCAGAATTGAGATCAACCCCTAAGCAACCTTGCTTAATGGCTTGTTCAATATTGTTAGGTGAAATGCCACCAGCCAAAATAATTTTGTGTTTCAAGCTTTCAGGAATGAGTGACCAATTAAAGGTTTTTCCTGTGCCACCTTGTTGATTAGCGGATTGGCTATCGAAAATATAGCGAGCGATATTTAAATCATCCATAAAATCAACCGCACTTTGCGCTTCAGTATTCACCGAAATGGCTTTCCAAATTTGTATTTCTTCAGGCAGTTGGTGACGAAGTGCGGTAATAAATTCAGCGGTTTCTGAACCGTGTAGCTGAACGGCATAAAGCTGCAATTGTTTAGCGATTTTTACAATAAAATCAATTTCTTGATTCTGGAACACTCCAACAAAACGAAGTGGTGATGCTGTCACTAATTCTTGGGCCTGACGTAGGCTCACACAGCGTTTTGAATGTTCGGCGAAAATTAAGCCGCCGTATAATGCTCCGTTTGCGTAAACCTCTTTGACATCTTGCGTGCGAGTTAAACCGCATACTTTATTTTCTCCAAAAATCACTTCACGCACAGCATTATTTAAATCTGCGCTGCCCATTAGGCTACTGCCGATTAAAAAGCCATGTGCCACTTTTTGCAAATCACGGATTTGGCAGTGATTATAAATCCCTGATTCGCTGATAATACGTGCATCAGCAGGAATGCGATCGGCATATTTTTGTGTGAGTTCTACTACGCGGTTTAAATCAACGGTGAGATCGTGAAGATTACGATTGTTGACACCGATAATTTTTGCACCTAATGCAAGAGCTCGTTCAAACTCTTCTTCGTTGCTGGTTTCCGTCAATACGCCCATGCCGAGAGAATGCGCCAGATCAGCCAGTACGCGATAGGTTTCGTCATTTACTACCGAAAGCATCAATAAAATAGCATCAGCTTGATAGTGGCGCGCGAGATAAACCTGATATTCGCTGATCATAAAATCTTTGCACAATACAGGTTGTGAGACAACGTCACGTACTTGCGGCAAATAGTCAAATTTACCTTGGAAGTATTTCTCATCCGTTAGCACAGAAACAGCTGATGCATAATGTTTATACACATTGGCTATTTCATCTAAATTAAATTCATCACGAATTAATCCTTTAGAAGGGGACGCTTTCTTACATTCCAAAATATAAGCGGGCTTTTGATGTGTCCCTTTAGCCAATGCATCATAAAAAGAGCGGTCAGATTTTTGAATGTTTTCTTTAAATTGTGAAAGCGGAAATTCAGCTTCCTTTGCCTTAACCCATTGTGCTTTGTCTAAGACGATTTTTTGCAGCACCGTCGCAGAGTCAATTGGTTTAGTGAAATCTTGCGTGATCATAATCTTTCTTCTTATTGTGGCTTATCAAATCAGCCTTTATCTTAATATTTTGTTAAATGTTGTAATGTATCAAACGCTTTGCCTGATACAAGATGAGCCAATACATTTTGAACATTTTGTTTTAAGTCATCATGACCAAATAATTTCAACAATAATGCCACATTCGCCGCTACCGCATTAGCGTGTTCAGTTTTACCTTTACCTTGTAAAAGTGCGGTCAGATATTGGGCATTTTCTTGCGGTTCGCCACCACGTAAACTTTCTAAAGATTGTGTTTTTAAACCAAAATCTTCAGGCGTTAAGGTGAAGTAGTCAATTTTACCGTTTTTAATTTCTGCCACTTGCGTTTCACCATGTACGGCGACTTCATCAAGACCCGCACCATGAACCACAAAAGTATGTTGATGACCTAATGCGACAGCGGTTTCAGCATATGTTTTCACTAATTCATGGGCATACACGCCAAGCAAATGATAAGTTGGGCGAGCAGGGTTAATTAATGGACCTAAAATATTAAAAAGCGTACGTGTTTTTAATGCCGCACGAACAGGGGCCACATGTTTAAACCCACTGTGATATTGTTGAGCAAATAAGAAACATACGCCAATATCGTCAAGCGCTTGACGAGCTTGTTCTGGTGTGACATTTACATTCACACTAAGAGCGGTTAATACATCACTGGCACCTGATTTGCTTGATACGCTACGGTTGCCGTGTTTTGCCACTTTAGCACCCATAGAGGCTGCAACAATGGCACTCGCAGTAGAAATATTAATTGTGTTTTGACCATCACCACCTGTTCCCACGATATCCGCAAAAGGGTAGTCAGGGCGAGGGAATGATTTGGCATTTTGCAAAGACGCAGATACCGCACCACTTAATTCCCCAATAGTGGCACCACGTACTTTTAACGCAATCAGCATGGCAGCGATTTGTTCGTTATTCAGTTCGCCTTGCATAATGGCATTAAAAATGACCGCACTTTCTTCTTTATTAAGTGTTTTTCCGTTGTAAAGTTGTTCTAATAATTGAGCCGTTTGCATAATCTCGTCCCTTATACGTAAATATCGTAATCTAAATCGCGCGCTTCATCGCCAGTCATACCTCGGAACCCCCAACAATGCGCCGGTTGTTCTTTAATCGTAATTTCAACGTTGTGAGATTTAATACCAATTTTGTATTCGAGTTCGCTGAAGAGCATTTTGATTAAACGTTTTTTCGTACCTTCCATACGACCTTGCATCAAGTTAATTTCAATAACAGTGTAATCATCGTTACGATCGATAGGATAAAGAAAATCTTCTTTATCTAAACATAAGAAACGAATCGCATGCTTTCCACGAGGAATGTCTAAACCAAGGTTTAAACAGTTATAAATTACTTCAGCAATATCTTGACGACGAGGTGCAAGCACTTCTTTTAATCCATATACGGTAATCATTTTTCTTCCTTAATCTCTGTTTAATAACCATTCCACAGATTGTTGTAATAATTTCGAACCTTGCACAGTAAGGATACTTTCTGGGTGGAATTGGAAAGCACAAATTGGCAAGGTTTTATGACGAATTGCCATCACGATACCATTGTAATCGGCATTGACAATAAATTCGTCAGGCAGATTTTTACCCATCAAAGAGTGATAACGCGCCACAGGCATTGGGTTGGCAATATCTTTAAACATGGCTTGGTTATCGTGTTGAATGCGCGATACTTTACCATGTAATACTTCGCCTGCATGTACAACCTCTCCACCAAAGGCTTGAATAAGCGCTTGATGGCCTAAGCAAATACCAATAATTGGCACATCATTTTTTAAACGTTCAATGAGCGGGAGCAAGATACCTGCTTCAGCCGGAGTACCTGGTCCTGGAGAGAGTGCAAGAATCGTATCCGGTGTATTTAATGCCTCTTGTACCACTTGCTCTAAATTGGTGTCATTACGATAAATTTTTACGTTATGCCCAAGCACACGGAATTGATCCACTAAGTTATAAGTGAATGAATCAAAATTATCTAAAAAGAGAATATTAGCCATAATTTATCGTCCTTATTTTGCTTGGGTATTGATTTGTTTGATTGCTTTAAGCACTGCAGCCGCTTTATGGCGAGTTTCATCTGCTTCCATTTGAGGATCAGAATCCAATACTTCGCCACAACCAGCTTGAATATGGGCAATGCCATTTTGTACAAAAGCAGAACGAATCACGATACAGGTATCAAAATGACCATCAGAGGTGAGATAACCGACCGCGCCACCGTAGCTGTGACGTTTTTGTTGTTCAAATTGATAGATTAACTGCATCGCTTTAATTTTAGGTGCACCAGTTAACGTCCCCATATTCATACAAGCTTGATAAGCATGTAATGCATCAAGTTCAGGACGAAGTTTACCCACTACGCGAGAAACCAAATGCATGATGTGAGAATAGCGATCCACTTGCATTAATTCTGCCACTTTACGTGTACCACTTTGGCAAACGCGAGCAATATCATTACGGGCTAAATCCACCAACATTAAATGTTCAGCTTGCTCTTTATGATCAAGACGTAATTCTAATTCCAAACGTGCATCTAATTCTGGGTCAATATTGCCATGGGCATCAAAACCACGCGGACGAGAACCTGCAATTGGGTAAATTTCTAATTGACGATTATCCGGCGCATATTTCAACGCACTTTCTGGTGATGCACCGAATAAAATGAAATCCTCATCGTTCATGTAGAACATATAAGGGCTTGGATTGTTATGTTTTAATTGCGCATAGCTCGCAAGGGTATTTGGACATGCTAATGAAAAACGGCGGGATGGCACGATTTGGAACACATCACCAATATTAATATGATGTTTTAATGCTTTTACAATGCCGATGAATTCAGGATCTTCAAAGTTGGTGTTGACCTCATCACTTGCCGCTTTAATGGAAAGTATACCATCAATATTTTTTAATTTTTGAGCAATAGAAAGTGCCGTTTTCGCGACTTCCACTTGTTCTTCTTGACTAAAACAAAAGCTTTTTAATGTGGCTTGTTGGCTTTGGTGATCGATGGTGATTAAGTTTTCTGCGAGATAGAAACTGTAATCCGGGCAGTTAATGCCATCATCTTTTAATTCAACATCTTGCATTGGAATAAAATTTGCCACCAAATCATAAGCAAATAAACCACCTAAAAAGACAGGTGTGCTGCTATGTTGATAATGGTTAGAAATTACACGAAGTCCATCAAAAATGGTTGCAGCTTGTAATTTGCTGTCTTCATCTAATTGATTGTCGAGCGGCGCGAATTGCACAGAAAATTCATTCTCAAAATTGACCGTACTTACGGTACCGAGTTGGCTTAACACTGGATGAATTTCGTTTAACACTTGTTTACCGTTCGCATTCAGTGCTCTAAAAGTCACTTGATTGCCTAAACAAGTAATTTTAACGGCAGCATTAATTAGAATAAGGCTCTGTAAGCTATTTTTACTACCAATTTCGGCAGAGTCGAGGAGAAGAGAATTTGAGTTCTGTTTGCAAAGCGTATTAAAAATTGCGGTGGTGTCGGCGTGATAGGGAACCGGTTGAGAGGTCACCGCAATAAAAGGGGTATTTTTCATAATCAATCCTGTATTCTGAACTTTTGCACTATTAAACTAGTACATAATGCATAAGTCAAGAAAATAATCAAAAAATTGGCGTGATTTTACAATATTTTTTTAATTTTTAACCAAAGATATTAAAAATAGAGGAAGTTGATTAGAAAAAAGCCATTTCGAGGCATATCTCAAAATGGCTTATCTGGGGATTTTAGTAATTAGAGAGATGCAACAATCTCATCAATTTTATTTCTTGCTGAACGTTGTGCTTTTTCAATTGCCTCTGCACCTAATCCAATACCTTTTGCATAAGCAAACTGAACATCGGTAATACCAACAAAACCTAAAATGGCTTCTAAGTAATTTGTCACATTGTTGTTTTCATCATACATGCCACCAAAACTTGCTAATACAATCGCTTTTTTACCTTGAAGTAAACCTTCAGGGCCATTTGCAGTGTATTGGAAAGTCACACGAGGGCGAGCGATAAAATCAAAATAAGATTTAAGTTGTGTTGGGATGCCTAAGTTATACATAGGTGCACCAATTACAATAATATCAGCGGCTTTTAATTCAGCCACTAACTCATCAGATAAGGCTAAAAGTGCATTTTCTTCTGCAGTTTTAGGTTCGCCACGTACCGCAGTTGCCGCCGTTGCATCAAAATGGGGAAGTTGTTGCGCCGCTAAATCACGTACCACAATGTTGTGGTCTTTTAATTTTTCAATGGTGTAATCGGCTAATTTATTACTTTGAGAGTTATCTGCAAGGATGCTTGATTTCAATACTAATACGTTCATAGAGTTTCCTTTAATTGCTGTTTATCAAAAGTGCGGTCATTTTATCGGAAATTTTGAATAGATAAAGTAGCTATCAGGAAAATCATTATTTACTCATTGGAAAGAATTCAGCGAGATATTAACAAGTGTGGTGGAAAGTGCTAAAATTCTCCGCCGCACTTGGTTTGCTCGATAGTGGGAGTGAATGAAAGTGCGGTTTGTTTTTAATCATTATTTGCATGTTGCCTTTCGTATGGGCGACCACTGTATAAGGAAAAATTATGCCTATTATTACTTTGCCGGACGGTTCTAAACGTGAATTTGATCGTCCAGTTTCTGTGTTAGAAGTGGCTCAAGATATCGGAGCCGGTCTTGCCAAAGCAACCATCGCTGGCCGTGTAAACGGCGAACGTCGTGATGCGAGTGACATCATCAATGAAGATGCCAACCTTGAAATTATTACAGCAAAAGATGAGGACGGTTTAGAAATTATTCGTCACTCTTGCGCACACTTGCTTGGTCACGCTATCAAACAATTATTCCCAGATGTCAAAATGGCAATCGGTCCAACGATTGAAAATGGCTTCTATTATGATGTGGATTTAGACCGTTCTTTAACGCAAGAAGACATTGATGCTATCGAAAAACGTATGCTTGAATTGGCGAAAACCAATTATGACGTAATCAAAACTCCGGTAAGCTGGCAAGAAGCAAGAGATACTTTTGAAAAACGCGGCGAGCCATACAAAATGGCTATCTTAGATGAAAATATCGAACGTACCGCAACGCCTGCGCTTTATCATCACGAAGAATACATTGATATGTGTCGTGGACCACATGTGCCAAATATGCGTTTCTGCCACAACTTTAAATTAATGAAAGTTGCAGGTGCTTACTGGCGTGGTGATAGCAAAAATAAAATGTTACAACGTATCTACGGTACGGCTTGGGCAGATAAAAAACAATTAGCAGAATACTTAACTCGCTTAGAAGAAGCGGCAAAACGTGACCACCGTAAAATCGGTAAAGCGTTAGATTTATATCATATGCAAGAAGAAGCACCGGGTATGGTGTTCTGGCATAACGATGGTTGGACAATTTTCCGTGAATTGGAAACCTTCGTTCGTACAAAATTAAAAGAATACGATTATCAAGAAGTGAAAGGTCCGTTCATGATGGACCGTGTGTTATGGGAAAAAACAGGTCACTGGCAAAACTACGGCGATTTGATGTTTACTACACAATCAGAAAACCGTGAATATGCGATTAAACCAATGAACTGCCCAGGACACGTTCAAATCTTTAACCAAGGTTTAAAATCTTACCGTGATTTACCAATCCGTATGGCAGAATTTGGTTCTTGTCACCGTAACGAACCATCGGGTTCTTTACACGGTTTAATGCGTGTACGTGGCTTCACTCAAGACGATGCACATATTTTCTGTACTGAAGACCAAATTGAAAGTGAAGTAACCAGCTGTATTAAAATGGTTTACGACATTTACAGCACGTTCGGTTTCCAAAATATTCAGGTGAAATTATCTACTCGTCCTGAAAAACGTATTGGTGCAGATGATATGTGGGATCGTGCAGAAGCAGGTCTTGCGGCAGCATTAGCACATAACGGCCTTGAATATGAAATTCAAGAAGGTGAAGGTGCATTCTACGGTCCGAAAATTGAGTTTGCATTACGTGACTGTTTAGATCGTGAATGGCAATGTGGTACCATCCAATTAGACTTTGCATTACCTGGTCGTCTAAATGCTTCTTATGTGGCAGAAGACAATGACCGTCGTACACCAGTTATGATTCACCGTGCGATTTTAGGTTCGATTGAACGTTTCATCGGTATCATTACTGAAGAGTATGCGGGTTTCTTCCCAGCATGGTTAGCGCCAGTTCAAGCGATTGTCATGAACATTACAGATAGCCAAGCAGACTACGTTCAAAAAGTGGTGAAACAACTTTCTGATGCTGGATTACGTGTTAAAGCTGATTTACGTAATGAAAAAGTTGGCTTCAAGATCCGCGAACATACCTTACGTCGCGTGCCTTATATGCTCGTTTGCGGTGATAAAGAAATCGCAGAAGGCAAAGTGGCTGTACGTACCCGTAAAGGTGCAGATTTAGGTACTTTCACGATTGAAGAATTTGCTGAAATCTTAAAATCCCAAGTAAGACAACGTGAGTTGAAATTGTTGGGGGAAGAGTAATTGACTCTTTAAAATCTTAATTAAAAATGACCGCACTTTGATGTGCGGTTTTTTTATATTCACGGTATAAAAATAAACTCAAGTATCTCTTTCTTCTATATAATAGCCTTATCACAAGGAGGCGAATATGGCAGCTCAAACTCAACAATTAACACCAGAATTAACGTTAGAACGTATCAATGAAATTCCTGTTTTAATCTTAAATCACCCAGTAGGATCGGCTCGAATTGCATTACAAGGGGCGCAATTATTAAATTGGCAACCTAAAGGGGCAGAGCAGGATATCTTTTGGTTAAGTGATATCGAACCTTTTACGAAAGGTGTCGCTATTCGAGGCGGTGTACCACTTTGTTACCCTTGGTTTGGAGGTGTTAAACAGCCTTCACACGGTACAGCGCGTTTACGTTTGTGGCAATTAAGTGATTATGATCTCCAAGCGAATAAAGTGCGGTTAGAATTTTCGCTCTTTTCTGAATATGGTGTGATTGAAGCCAAAATGAAAATGGAATTTACCGATAAATGCACAATGACTTTAACGCATTTAGGGCAAGAACCAGCTCAAGCGGCATTACACAGTTATTTTAATATTGGTGATATTTCACAAATTGAAGTCCAAAATTTACCAAGTCGTTGTTATGACTCATTACAAGGTAAACATACTGATGTTCCTTCAACACGCAGAATAGAACAAGGTGTGGATTGTATTTATACGTTAGAGAAAGATAAAACATTGTTGGTGGATAAAGTGTTTAATCGACATATTCAAATTACACACCATCATGCAGATTCAATTGTGCTATGGAATCCTTGGGAAAAAACACCAAGTGCGATGCAACCAGAAGGGTATAGAACAATGGTATGTATTGAAACCGCAAGATTAGAAAAACTACTTCAATTTGGAGAGAGTATTTCAGCTGAAATAACTGCTTTACCCGCTGATATTTAAAGGAATAGAAATCCTTGTTGCATAAACGTGGCAAATACTATAAAATTTTGCCCGTTTTTTGTTTGTTTTTATAGCAAATGATTGAAGAAATCTTCTGTTTTAAATGCAGTGGGTTTTATCTTAAATAAATAGAAGGAATAACATTATCAAAACCGTAAAAAAAGCTCCGGCAGCTAACCGCCCGAATCGCATTAACGATGAAATTCGAGTAAAAGAAGTTCGTTTGATTGACCAAGATGGTGAACAAGCGGGGATTGTATCAATCCAACAGGCCTTAGATATGGCAGAACAAGCAGCGCTTGATTTAGTTGAGATCAGTCCGAATGCCGAACCACCGGTTTGTCGTATTATGAACTACGGCAAGTTCCTCTATGAAAAGAGCAAAACCGCAAAAGAACAGAAGAAAAAACAAAAAGCCGTACAAGTGAAGGAAATTAAATTCCGTCCAGGTACTGACGAAGGTGACTACCAAGTTAAATTACGTAGCTTAATCCGTTTCTTAGAAGATGGCGATAAAGCGAAAATTACTGTACGTTTCCGTGGTCGTGAAATGGCTCACCAAGATATCGGTTTAGACGTATTAGAACGCGTTAAAAACGATTTGGCTGACATTTCAGTAGTGGAATCTGCACCGGGTAAATTAGAAGGTCGCCAAGCGGTAATGGTGTTAGCACCTAAGAAAAAATAATTTTTTATTTAGATCTAATCTAGATAATCGAATTTTCACTTCGGTGAGAATACAACTGCATATTGGGCAAACTACGCAGCCTAGTTGCTTTTGGAGAAGGGCAATTCAATTTGCCATATTGGAATAATTAGTGCCTACAAGTAATCTTCGGATTCGCCTAATTATGTGTTTAACTTAAAATGCGGAGTTTTTTAACAATGCCTAAAATTAAAACAGTACGTGGTGCTGCTAAGCGTTTCAAAAAAACAGCTTCAGGCGGTTTCAAACGTAAACAATCTCACTTACGTCATATTTTGACTAAAAAGACAACTAAACGTAAACGTCATTTACGTCATAAATCAATGGTTGCGAAAGCAGACCAAGTTTTAGTAGTAGCTTGCTTACCATACGCATAAGCCGTTATTTAAGCAAAACGTACGATTAGTTAAATTAGTTAAAAATATTACATAGGAGATTAAATAATGGCTCGTGTAAAACGTGGTGTTATTGCAAGAGCACGCCATAAGAAAGTTCTTAAGGCTGCTAAAGGTTATTATGGTGCACGTTCACGCGTGTATCGCGTTGCTTTCCAAGCGGTGATCAAAGCTGGTCAATACGCATATCGTGACCGTCGTCAACGTAAACGTCAATTCCGTCAATTATGGATTGCACGTATCAACGCTGCGGCTCGTCAAAATGGTTTATCTTACAGCAAATTCATCAACGGCTTGAAAAAAGCGTCTGTTGAAATCGACCGTAAGATCCTTGCTGATATCGCTGTATTCGACAAAGTGGCGTTCGCTGCATTAGTTGAAAAAGCAAAATCTGCACTTTAATTTTTTAAAGTTTAGATTCAAAAATTAGGACGCTGAAAAGCGTCCTTTTTTATTACCTCCAAAAAAGAAAAAACCGCTACTCAAAACTTGAATAGCGGGGAGGTCTTAATTATAAGAAACTTCAAAAAGATAACTGCAATATGCAGTGCACTAGCAATGTATCAGACTGTGTATTTTTGAAATAGTTCGATATTTTTGAAAAAATTTTTTAAAATATCAAAATTAAACCAAAATGAACGAATTTAGCCCTTTATAAAGGCGATAATTTGCTCTTCAATCCCTTTTTCATCTAATTTAATTTCAGCAAGTGCTTCTTGTTGTGTACCTTGCGGAATAAAGATATCAGGTAAACCAAGTTGTAAAAGTGCGGTTGTTTTTCCATGAGAATTTAGCACTTCTGAAACAGCAGAACCTGCGCCACCTTGAATCGCATTTTCTTCCAATGTCACAATGACGTCATGGGTATCTGCCATTTCTAGAATACGAGCTTCATCAATTGGTTTTACAAAGCGCATATCGACAACAGTTGCATTGAGTTTTTCTGCCACAGATAAAGCGGCAGGTAAGAGTGTGCCAAAATTCAGAATCGCGATTTTTTCACCTTGACGAACCATTTTTGAACGACCAATTTCTAATTCAGCAAGTGGGGTTAATTCTACGCCGATTGCATTTCCACGCGGATAACGTACCGCAGCAGGTTTACCACATTTATAACCCGTATAAAGCATTTGGCGGCATTCATTTTCATCACTTGGTGTCATAATGATTATATTCGGAATGCAGCGCATAAAACTTAAATCAAACGCACCTTGGTGAGTCTGACCATCCGCTCCTACAATACCAGCTCGGTCTATGGCAAAGAGAACAGGTAAGTTTTGAATGGCGACATCATGAATAAGTTGATCGTAAGCACGTTGTAAGAAGGTAGAATAAATTGCTACAACAGGTTTATAACCACCGATTGCAAGGCCCGCAGCAAAAGTGACAGCATGTTGCTCAGCGATGGCCACATCAAAATATTGTTGTGGAAATCGTTCTGAAAATTCTACCATGCCAGAACCTTCACGCATTGCAGGTGTAATACCGACTAATTTATCGTCTTGTTCCGCCATTTCACATAACCAATCACCAAAGATTTTTGAATAAGTTGGTTTGGTATTTGATTTAGGAAGTTGGCCGCTTGTTGGGTCAAATTTTGGTACGCCATGGAAACCGATAGGGTCTTTTTCTGCAGGCTCGTAACCTTTTCCTTTTTTGGTTTTGATGTGTAAGAATTGTGGGCCTTTAAGATCGCGCATATTGCTTAAGGTAGCAATTAATTCATCAATATTATGCCCATCAATTGGTCCAATATAGTTAAAACCGAGCTCTTCAAAAAGCGTACTTTCTGGAGAGAACATTACACCTTTCATGTGCTCTTCGGTTTTCTTCATAAAGTTTTTAACAGTCGGTACTTTATCTAAGATTTTTTTACTGCCGTCACGAACCGTTGAATACAATGAACCAGAGAAAATACGGGCAAGGTGATTATTCAATGCCCCCACATTTTCAGAAATAGACATTTCATTGTCATTTAAAATGACCAACATATCAGTATGTAAAGAACCTGCATGGTTTAAGGCTTCAAATGCCATCCCCGCAGTGATAGCACCGTCACCAATCACACAAACGGTTTTACGACCCGCATTTTCACGTTCTGCGGCAACAGCAATACCTAGTCCTGCACTGATTGAAGTGGAAGAGTGTCCAACACTTAATACATCAAACTCACTTTCTTCACGCCAAGGGAAAGGATGAATACCGCCTTTTTGGCGAATGGTGGACATTTGATCACGACGCCCCGTCAAAATTTTGTGTGGATAAGCTTGATGGCCTACATCCCAAATTAATTGATCAAAAGGGGTTTTAAAAATGTAGTGTAATGCAACAGTCAATTCAACGGTACCAAGACCAGATGCTAAATGACCACTGGTTTGACTAACGGATTCCAACAGATAACTCCGTAATTCCTGACAAAGTTGCGGAAGCTGATCTTTATTTAAAAAACGCAAATCTTCCGGCGAATTAATTAAGGATAAAAGAGGATAGTTGTTCATATATTCGTTAGTCCTAAAATGTGAAAAAAGTGACCGCACTTTGAGAAATCAAGATAAGTGCTGTCACCATTAACTTTTACGATTGACAATAAATTCAGCTAATGCACGCAATGCAGTGGTATCAAAAGGTAAATTGTCTAATTCATGTAAGGCGGTTTGATAGAGTTCTTGCGCTTTTTGTTTCGCGCCCTCTAACCCTAACAGCTTTGGATAAGTGCTTTTATCTAAACCTAAATCAGACCCCACCGGTTTACCGATTTCAGCACTGTCACCTTCAATATCTAAAATGTCATCTTGCACTTGGAAAGCTAAACCAATAGCTTGTGAATAACGTTCTAGTTGTTGCCCTAATTCTTTGTTTTCAAAGTGAGGAGAGCAGATAAAACCCAGTTTTAATGCGGCCGTTAGCAATGCACCCGTTTTGTTGCGATGAATAAGTTCTAATTCAGCTAAATTAACTTGTTTATGCTCAGAAATTAAATCTAAACTTTGCCCTAAACACATGCCTTGTACGCCAGATGCTTGAGCCAAGACTTTCACTAATTGCAATTTTTGTTCTGCAGAAAGAGAAGGGGCTTGCGTAAGAATTTCAAAGGCAAAAGCTTGTAATGCATCGCCAGCTAAAATGGCCGTCGCTTCATCAAAAGCAATATGACAAGTTGGTTGACCACGACGAAGTTCATCGTTGTCCATGGCAGGCAAATCATCATGGATTAAAGAATAAGCGTGAATAGATTCAATAGCTGCCGCCGCGTAATCTAAAGCGGGCATTTCTGCCCCCAGCATTTTACCCGTTGCATAGACAAGGAAAGGACGAACGCGTTTTCCGCCTAGCAATAAGCCATATTTCATGGCATCACGCAAAGGGGCATTATAAGAGTCAATTTCTTCAAATTGATTGGCTAAAAACTGATTAATGCGATCTTGAACTTGTTTGAGTTCAGTGCCGAATTGATAACTCATGGATTACTCGTCCCCTTGATAATCACTTAATGGGGCGGTTTCGCTTTTTTGTAATAAAATTTGAATACGTTGTTCTGCTTGTTGCAAGCGCTCTTGACCAAGTTGAGCCAATTTAATACCATTCTCAAATTCTTTCAGCGCATCTTCCAATGGTAATTCACCGCTTTCAAGTTTTGTCACAATTGTTTCTAATTGTGCAAGTGTTGTTTCAAAATCAGGTTCAGCATTTGCTGGTTTGCGCGCCATTAAATTATCCTTTTCAGATGAATAAATTGCTCCGTATTGTACTTGATTTTTATAGGGATGTTAAAAACTTATTTCAAAGTGCGGTCAGTTTTTCGTGAGAATTTGAACTTTGTGGGATCTGGAATTTAGCGTACAATACGGCCATTTTTTATTATTCACAGATTATTATGAAATTTATCGTTAAACTTTTTCCTGAAATTATGATTAAAAGCGAAACCGTGCGTAAGCGTTTCGCGAAAATTTTAACCTCTAATATCCGCAATATTTTACAGAAATATGATGAAGAAACGGCTGTTGTTCGTCATTGGGATTACATCGAAGTGCGCTCAAAAAATGAAGCCAATCGTGAAGAGTTGATTGCGCTTTTACAACGCATTCCAGGTATTCATCATTTTTTAGAAGTGGAAGAAAAACCGTTTACCGATTTACATCATATCTTTGAATTGACCTTAGCAGATGTCGCAGCTCAACTTGAAAACAAAACCTTTTGCGTGCGTGTAAAACGTAAAGGGAAACATGATTTCAGTTCCATTGAAGCTGAACGTTACATCGGTGGAGGTTTAAATCAGCATATTGAAAGTGCAAAAGTACGCTTAAAAAATCCTGATGTGACGGTGCGTATTGATATTGAAGATGACAAAATGATGCTGGTGAGAGCTCGTCATGTTGGCCTTGGTGGTTATCCAATTGGGACGCAGGAAGACGTGCTTTCATTGATTTCAGGTGGCTTTGACTCTGGCGTATCCAGTTATATGCTTATTCGTCGTGGTTCACGTGTGCATTATTGTTTCTTCAATTTAGGTGGGGCAGCCCATGAAATTGGCGTGAAACAAATGGCTTACCATATTTGGAATCGCTATAGCTCATCCCATAAAGTTCGCTTTATTGCCATTCCTTTTGAAGGCGTAGTGGGCGAGATTTTAGAGAAAGTCGATAACGGCCAAATGGGCGTCGTATTAAAACGAATGATGGTGCGAGCTGCAAGTAAAGTTGCACAACGTTTTGATATTCAAGCCATTGTTACCGGCGAAGCACTCGGACAAGTTTCGAGCCAAACTTTAACCAATTTGCGTTTAATTGATGAAGCTGCAGATGCATTAGTATTACGTCCACTTATTACCCATGATAAAGAACAAATTATCGCAATGGCGAAAGAGATCGGTACCGATGATATTGCTAAATCAATGCCGGAATTCTGTGGAGTGATTTCTAAAAATCCAACGATTAAAGCGGTACGTGAAAAAATTCTTGAAGAAGAAAATCACTTTGATTTTGGCGTGTTGGAAAGTGCGGTTGAAAATGCACAATATTTAGACATTCGCCAAATTGCAGAAGAAACAGAAAAAGAAGTGGTAGAAGTGGATACCATTTCAGTGCTTGGTGAAAACGATATTATTTTAGATATTCGCAGCCCTGAAGAGACAGATGAAAATCCATTTGAATCAGACGAGCATCAAGTAATGCAATTGCCGTTTTACAAATTATCTTCACAATTCGGCTCATTAGATCAAAGTAAAAATTACGTGCTTTATTGTGAACGAGGCGTGATGAGTAAACTGCAAGCGCTTTATTTAAAAGAAAATGGTTTCACGAATGTGAGAGTTTTTGGGAAAAAATAAGCAAAAAATGACCGCACTTTAACGTGCGGTTTTTTTATTCGTAATCTAATTCACCCACTAATTCATCGATAGCTTTGGCAAGTAACGTTCGGTCATGACGATAGTTGATATCATCTGCATTCAAGCGTTTAGCCAAGATTTTAATGGGAGAAATCGCAGACAAATCGACTGCACTTTGTTCACGATAAGGGGTAATAGCGCCATTAATGACAGGGGCACCGACGATTTCATTAATTTTCTGAATACGATCAGCCAGTGAAAGATGAGAGGCAGCACCAATTTCTACCCCTAAATTATCAATAAAAATTACTTTCGCTTTGCTATTACGCAGGGCAGTCGCTAATTCAGGTAATAATAATGGTGGCATAATGCTTGTCATAAAACTTCCTGGGCCAAGTAAAATGACTTCCGCTTGCTCCAATGCTTGAATGGCTTCTTGTGCGGCTTTAACCATAGGCACTAAGAAAAGTGATTGGGGTAATTCTGTTAAATTATCAATGCTCACTTCACCTACAATACTGGATCCTGAACCCAAACTCGCGGCAAGATGAACAGGTTCTTCTGACATGGGAATAATGTGAGATTTTACTTTGAGTAATTCACGAATTAAGTTAATGGCTTCAATAGGGCGAATATGCATATCTTCTAAGGCTTTGAGCATTAAATTGCCTAAATTATGCCCAGAAAGTTCACCTTCGCCAGTAAAGCGGTATTCAAATAATGCAGATGCCGTGCTTGGCTCAATGATGATTTGGTTTAAGCAATTACGTAGATCGCCCCATGCGATACCACCTTGTTCTTGGCGAATGCGACCCGTTGAACCGCCGTTATCTGTGGTGGTGACAATACCGGTTAAGCGCTCTTTCATAAAACTAAGCGCCGATAATACACGACCTAATCCGTGACCACCACCAATGGCAACAATATGTTTGATTTCGTCTAAATGTTCATGACGGCTGTGACGAGATAAATCAGACATGTTTCTTCCTTTTTTACCTATAAATAATTATAAAAAATAATGTTATATATTTATTTATATAAGTTAATACTGTTATTTTTATCAATATAGTCGGGTTATTCTATCAAATTATTGCTATTAACCGCTTGCTTTTATTACAATACCAACACAATTTATTTTTAACGCATAACTCCGAGCTTGTTTAGCCTAAGTTTCACAAGAAATACGGTGGCAAGCCAATAACGCGGTACGTTATTCAGGGATACGCTGGAAACGGTTTATCCTCTCCATATTTAGAAAGGTGTAAAATGCAATCCATTCCTATCAAGAACGTAGGAGAGTCTCGCTTAGTCGATCCTTTCCAACGCCAATATTACTATCTACGACTGTCGATTACCGAACAGTGTAATTTTCGTTGTACCTATTGTTTACCTGATGGTTATCAACCCGAAGCTAACAAACCAAGTTTCTTAACCTTAAAAGAAATTACCCATCTTGCTCAAGCGTTTGCTGAAATGGGCACAGAGAAAATCCGTTTAACGGGTGGCGAACCGACTTTACGCAAAGATTTTATTTCTATTGCTGAAAGCATTGCTAATATTGATGGAATCCGTCAATTAGCCGTCACGACAAATGGCTATCGTATGGCAAAAGATGTAGCTGATTGGAAGAAGGCAGGGATTACGTCTATTAACGTCAGTGTTGATAGCTTAGATCCTAAAATGTTCCATCAAATTACAGGTATCAATAAATTTGATGACGTGATGCGTGGTATCGATCGTGCATTTGAAGTGGGCTACAACAAAGTTAAAGTCAATTCAGTTTTAATGAAAAATTTGAATGACAAAGAGTTTGAGCAATTTCTTGTTTGGGTGAAAGATCGCCCAATTCAAATGCGCTTTATCGAACTCATGCAAACGGGCGAAATGGATAGTTTCTTTGATAAATTCCATCTTTCAGGACAAGTATTAGCGGATAAATTGCTGCAAAACGGTTGGCAATTACAACACAAATCCCATACTGATGGTCCAGCTAAAGTATTTACGCATCCTGATTATGCAGGCGAAATTGGCTTAATTATGCCTTATGAGAAGAATTTCTGCGCAAGCTGTAATCGTCTTAGAGTATCAGCGAAGGGCAAACTTCATCTCTGTCTATTCGGCGAAGAAGGCATTGAATTACGTGATTTATTGCAATCCCATGAACAGCAAGATATTTTGCAAGCACGTATTTTTTCTGCATTGCAAGGCAAACGTGAACATCATTATTTGCATATCGGTGATAGTGGCGTAAGAAATCATTTAGCTTCTATCGGTGGCTAAAAGAAAATAGGTGAATTTTATTGTTCACTTATTTTGCTTTCGTCACACATGTAAAACATTCAATATTTTAACCGCACTTTATTTTATTATGACTACATTTACGCATATCAATTCTCAAGGTGAAGCCAATATGGTGGATGTTTCTGCAAAGGCAGAGACCGTTCGTGAAGCTCGAGCTGAAGCCATTGTGACCATGTCAAAAGAAACTCTTTCCATGATCGTGGAAGGCAAACATCACAAAGGCGATGTATTTGCTACAGCACGTATTGCAGGTATTCAAGCAGCAAAACGTACTTGGGAACTTATCCCGCTTTGCCATCCATTGTTACTTTCTAAAGTAGAAGTGAATTTAGAACCGTTACTTGAAACAAACCAAGTTCGTATTCAATCTCTTTGTAAATTAACCGGAAAAACAGGTGTAGAAATGGAAGCATTAACGGCAGCAAGCGTAGCAGCCTTAACCATTTACGATATGTGTAAAGCCGTACAAAAAGACATGGTAATTGAGCACGTTCGCCTGTTAGAAAAGAGCGGTGGAAAATCCGGTCATTTTATTGCGGAGGAAAAATAAGATGTTAAATGTTTTATTTTTTGCTCAAACTCGAGAATTAATTGGGGAAGATTCTATTCAGCTTGAAGGCGATTTTGCGACAGCAGAAGCGGTGCGTGAACATCTCGCTCAAAAAGGTGATAGATGGGCGTTAGCGTTAGAAAAAGGGAAGCTTTTAGTCGCTATCAATCAAACCTTGATGCCATTAGAAAGTGCGGTCAAAAATGGGGATGAAATTGCATTTTTCCCACCTGTAACAGGGGGCTAAATGACGGATATTCAAATTTCAGTACAAGAACAGCCTTTCGATCAAAATGTTGTTTACCAATGGCTTTCTGAGCAACATTCAGTTGGCGCAACGGTTATTTTCGTGGGTAAAGTTCGCGATCTTAATTTAGGTGATGAAGTGTCCAGCTTATACTTAGAACATTATCCCGCCATGACAGAAAAAGCCTTACGTGAAATTGTAGAACAAGCGAAAGCCCGTTGGAATATTCAGCGAGTGTCTGTAATTCATCGTGTGGGACTTTTACATACTGGCGATGAAATTGTTTTAGTTGGTATAAGTTCCGCTCACCGAGGTGATGCTTATCACGCCAATGAATTTATTATGGACTTCTTAAAATCAAAAGCTCCGTTTTGGAAAAAAGAACAAACCAATCAAGGCGAACGTTGGATTGAAGCAAGAGAGAGCGATAAAAAAGCGTTAAGTAAGTGGTAATTCAATATAAAAAATATGGTCATTTTATGGCCATTTTTTCTTTCTGTAAAAAAAAAAACATAACCGTATTTTGGTATGTGATGGGATAATTTATGAATTTTTTATCTTTCAATAAGAAAGATTATTTTATTGAATGATGTGTAAAATAATGTAAATCCAGTATTCATTGTAATAAATATTGTATTATACTTGTACAGTATTGTTCAGGGTTCTTTGTATTTGAATATAACCATATACAATAGGAAATTAATTATGAATCATGTTTTTAAAATTATCTGGAATATAGTAAACCAATGCTGGATTGCTGTTTCAGAACTAAGCAAATCTGTGGGTAAATCATCTCAAACAGACAAACTTAAAGCATTAAATGTAATTATTGGAGCTGCGGTTTTAGCGGGTGTAAGCACAACCGCAATGGCTGAAACCAATGTGGTATTAAATAATGACGGAAATATTGTTGGTGGTACTGATGTTAGTGCAGTTGCCGGAGTTGGTACCACAGGTGATTCTGTTGTTTTAGGCAAAAAAGCAAAATCAGAAGAAACAGAGAGCATTGTAATTGGTAATAACGTGACAAATAAAGCACGTTGGTCAATAACATTAGGAAATAATGCAACAAGTCAATCAGGGTATGGTGTTACTCTTGGTGATCGCGCATCAACAGGTAAAGGCGGAAACGCAATTGCTATCGGTTTAATGGCAAAAACCTCTAATGAGAAAGTTGGTGGAAATAGTCAGACTGCAGTAGGGGTGGCATCTTATGCAGATGGTGAAGCTGCTTCAGCCTTTGGTTCATATGCCAATGCAACAGGCAGTCTAGCAACTGCAATTGGTCGAGGCACTAAAGCTACAGCACTAAGTGCTTCTGCTTTTGGTGATAGCGCATCAGCCTCTGCATGGGGCGCAACTGCATTAGGCGTTGGCGCATCTGCTAGAGCGAATAATTCTATTGCAGTTGGTTCTCAAGCAGTAACAGAAGGGCAAGAATCAACAGCATTAGGACGTCGTTCTTATGCTGGAGCTCAAAGTGCAACAGCTTTAGGTACAGGTGCAAACGCTAGTGCAATCGTTTCGACTGCTGTAGGTAATGGGGCTAAAGCGAGTGCTTTAGGAGCTTCATCATTAGGTAACGGTGCAGATGCTAGCGGTAGAGGTTCAATGGCTTTAGGTTATGCATCTAAAGCTTCAGGTGTGGATGCATTGTCATCTGGCTCTAATGCTAATGCTTCATCAATGAATGCCGTTGCGGTTGGTAAAGATAGTAATTCCTCTGCTGTTAATGCTATTGCTCTTGGTACATCTAGTAACGTCTCTTCGGTTAGTGCTGTTGTGATTGGTACTCAAGCAAAAGGTACGCATGAAAACTCTGTGACATTAGGTTCTTATTCAAGTAGTGCAGCCAATGATTTTAATCAGACGGCAAAAACTTTATCTTATTTTGGTGATAAGAGCAGCGTGACAGTTAACTACAATGGTACTTCTTCAACTCAAAAAGGTGCAGTATCTGTTGGTGATGGAAAACTTGTTCGCCAGATCCAAAATGTGGGTGCAGGTCGAATTACTGATAAATCAACCGACGCAGTAAATGGTAGCCAGTTGTATCAAGCCTATTACAATGCAGGCTTTAATATTCAAAACAATAAAACTGACACATCACGTATTAATACCAATGGCAAAGTAAATTTTGTGAATGGTAAGAATACCGAAGTGGTTGTTACAGACGGTGATAATGCAGCTAATATCACAGTGAATTTAAAAGATGATATTGAAGTTACTAGTGTTAAAGCTAATAATCTCACCGTAGGACCTGTTACGATTAATAAAGATGGTATTAATGCAGGTGATAAAAAAATCACTCATGTATCAAATGGTACAATTTCAGCAGATAGTCAAGATGCTGTGAATGGTAGCCAATTATATGCAGCGAAGAACGAGCTTAATACCAATATTACTAAAGCCGCTGCAGCAGCTAAAACAGAAGTAAAAGCTGGAACAAATGTAGAGGTTACTTCTGAAACTGGTGCGAATAATCAAACGATTTACACCGTTAATGCAAAAGACACTTCAGCTTCTGTTGAAGCAGCTTCTGATGCTGTTACAGTAACAGTTGGTGAAAAAACAGAAGTTAAAAATGGTATTTCTGTTACCACAGTAACCAATTACAAAGTAGATCTTTCACAAAAAACCAAAGATGAAATCAAAAATGCAGGTGGTCGAGGATTTAACGTGACTGCAAGTGCATCTGAAGGTACTGTTGTAAATGAAGTGGCAGAAGAAACAGTTCAATCTACAGCAACAAAAATGGATAAATTGACACTTGATGCGGGTAAAAATATTAAATTAACTCACAAAAAAGGAAAAGTGTTAAGCGTTGCAGTATCTGACACACCGACATTCAAAAATGTAACTACAACAGGTGACGTTAACGTTGGTGGTACTATCCATGCACATGGTGGATTAGATATGCACAATAATCGTATTGTAAATGTGGCTGATCCGAAAGACCCAACTGATGCAGTAAATAAACGTTATGTTGATAATGCTGTGAAAAACATTAATAACAACATCAATCGTTTAGACAACAAAATTGATCACGTTGATCGTAAATTACGAGCAGGTATTGCAGGTGCGACAGCGATTTCTTTCTTACAACGTCCAAATGAAGCGGGTAAAAGCTTAGTTTCTGTTGGTGTTGGTGGTTATCGCAATGAAAATGCAATCGCAGTTGGTTATGGCCGAAATTCTGATAACAACAAAATTTCGATTAAAGTTGGTGCAAGTATCAATTCCCGCAGTGATGTAAACTGGGGTGGTAGCATCGGTTACCAATGGTAATTGTTTGATAAAAAGGCAGAGTAAAATCTGCCTTTTTTTATTATATTGAGATGAAAAAAAGTGCGGTCAAATTTAACCGCACTTTTTTGCTTTTATTGATTAAAGCACTTTTACAATGCTTTCACATAAATAACGAATATTGTCCTCAGTGATACCTGCTACATTGATACGACCAGAACGAACAGCATAAATCGCAAATTCTTCTTTTAAGCGATCAACTTGTTCAGGTGATAAGCCGCTGAAAGAGAACATACCATTTTGTTCCATGATAAAGCTGAAATCTTGTTCTGCACCATATTCTTTTAATAACTGAACGAATAAATGACGCATTTTTTTGATACGTTCACGCATTTCAGTCAATTCATTTTCCCATTCTTGACGAAGTTGTGGATCATTTAACACCGTTGCTACGGTTGCACCACCATGAGACGCAGGGTTAGAGTAGAGAGTGCGAATAATTGATTTCACCTGTGTTAATGCAGTTGAAGCAATTTCTGCATTTTCAGCGACAAGCGTAAAGGCACCTACACGCTCATTGTATAAACCAAAGTTTTTAGAGAATGAACTCGCCACTAATAATTCTTTATGATTTGCTGCAAATGCACGTAAACCGTAAGCATCTTGGTCTAAGCCATTGGCTAAACCTTGATAAGCAAAGTCAAAGAGTGGTAACCAGCCGTTTTTCGCTGAAAGCGCGGCTAATTCTTGCCATTGTTCAGGAGTTGGGTCAATACCGGTTGGATTGTGGCAGCAACCGTGTAAAAGCACGACATCGCCTTTGCTTGCTTGGCTTAAATCTTCAAGTAAATGTTCCCAGTCAAGGGCTTTGCGTTCAGCATCATAATAACGATATTCACGAATTGTCATGCCCACCGCATTGAAAATTGCATTGTGGTTTGGCCATGTTGGCGTACTAATCCACACATTTTGAGCTTTGGTTTGGCGTTTGATAAATTCTGCCGCAATGCGTAATGCCCCTGTGCCCCCTAAACTTTGTGCAGTTCTTGCACGGTTTGCTTTAATGACTTCTGAATCTTTACCGAAAAGAAGTTCTTTTGTGCGTTCGTTATAATCAGCAATACCATCAATAGTCAGATAGTTTTTCGTTTTTTCGTTATCAAATAAACGTTTTTCAGCTTCTTTTACTGCACGCATAATCGGCGTTGTACCTTGTGCATCTTTATAAACGCCAATACCTAAATTAATTTTATTTTCACGCGTTTCAGATTTGAATGCTTCGCCTAAACCTAAGATAGGATCGGCCGGAGCCACTTTGATATGTTCAAACATAGCTTTTCCTTATGTATGTGTTGTGGGATAAGTAAATTTATACTTCAGCCGATAGATTTTATCAAGAAGAACCTAATAAAAATCAACCGCACTTTGATGTTTTTAGATATTCATCAAAAAGTGCGGTTGTTTTTTTCGATTATTTTAATTTCTCAATCGCCCAATTTAAACCGGATTGATAGTCTTCAGGGAGTTCGTGACGAAGTTTTTCAAGCTGTTGAATAATGATAGTTTTATCAGGATGCGTAATATTGATATGACCTAATTTTCTACCTGGACGAACTTCTTTACCGTACCAATGTAACTGGGAGAAAGGCGTGTTCAACCATTGTGGATTATGTTCTGTACCAATTAAATTGACCATGACACTTGGTGCAATGGGTTGTAATGATGGAGTAGGTAAATCTAATAAAGCACGTAGATGCAATTCAAATTGACTAATAGCACAGCCTAGTTGGGTCCAATGTCCGCTATTATGCACACGAGGGGCAAGTTCATTAATTAATAATTTATCACCCACCACAAAGCATTCCATCGCCATTACCCCCACATATTCAAGCTTGTCCATGATTTTTCCGAGCATAGACTCCGCCTGAATTTGTTGGTTTTGTTGTTGAGGGAATGAAACATCTGTCACACTGTAACGTAAAATGCCATTTTGCTGCAGGTTATGCGTTACAGGATAGAAACGTTTTTCACCATTTTTAAATCTTGCGCCTACGATAGACACTTCATAATCAAAAGGAATAAATTTTTCTGCGATAACTTCACCGAATAAATCGTCCGTAATATCATGTTGATTATTTTCAGTGATAACCCATTGACCACGACCGTCATAACCACCGGTACGACGTTTAACCACGACTTTTTCGCCCACGTTTTTAAATACTTCAGACCATTGCGTTTTATCTTTTAATAAACACCATGGCGAGGTAGAGAGATTGAGTTCATCTAGCAAAGATTTTTGGGTAAAGCGATCAGCTAATAAGCCAAAAACATTCTGATTAACGAAATTCTTATGATGGCCTAATAACTCAGTTAAAGGTGTTTTTTCCCAACGTTCAATTTCTGCAGTAATGATGGCATCTTTAGGTAAATCAAATACGGGGGCGTTAAACTCAAGCGGTTGAACGTGAATATCTAAAGGTGCGCCTGCGTAACGTAACATTCTGCCGAGTTGACCATTACCAAGTACATAAACGGTAGGATATAGGGTAGAGTTTTGCATAAAATTTCTCATCAAATCTAGCTAAAAAAACAACCGCACTTTAAAAAGTGCGGTCAAATTTAAAGGTGTTTTATGTACGTGGATCAGGATTATCCAATACCATATTGGTTTGATTTTCGCGGAATACTTGTAGGCGAGCGAATAACGCCTCATCCCAACCTGCAAGAATTTGTGCGGCGAGCAATCCAGCATTCGCTGCACCAGCAGGGCCAATCGCTAACGTACCGACAGGAATGCCTTTCGGCATTTGTACGATAGAATAGAGACTATCAACACCGCTTAACATAGAACTTTTAACAGGGACACCCAATACAGGCACAAGCGTTTTAGCCGCAATCATACCGGGTAAATGAGCTGCACCACCTGCACCCGCAATAATCACTTTGTAGCCATTTTTTTGTGCATTTTCGGCAAATTCAAACAGTTTGTCGGGGGTTCGATGTGCGGAAACGACTTCAACATGATATGCCACATTGAGTTCATCTAAAATTTGAGTGGCTTCTTGCATGGTTGCCCAGTCACTTTTTGAGCCCATAACAATAGCAATTTGTGCGGTATTTGACATATTTTTAAAAATTTATCTAATAAAAAACGATGCGTAGAATAGCATATTTATCTACTTTTAAGCAAACGTTTGCCATATGGTAAAAACTGAAAATTCCATTGCAAGTTTTGTCATAAAATCTTATCCTAATATGAGTTTTTTTCTTAGAAATAGAGCAGATTATGTTAGCTAAAGCGAAATATAGAAAAGATTACAAACAACCTGATTTTACGGTTACGGATATTTTCCTTGATTTTCAATTAGATCCTAAGCATACCGTTGTCACTGCAAAAACAACCTTCCAACGTTTAAATGATGAAGCAACACACCTACGATTAGATGGTCATGGCTTCCAATTTGCCTCCATTAAATTCAATGGTAAAGATTTCAAACATTATCATCAAGACCACGAAAGTTTAACGTTAGATTTAACCAATCAAAGTGCGGTCAATTTTGAGCTTGAAATTGTGACAAATTTAGAGCCTGCACAAAACACCTCTTTACAAGGGCTTTATCAATCCGGCGAGGGCATTTGTACACAATGTGAAGCAGAAGGTTTCCGTCAAATCACTTATATGCTTGATCGCCCAGATGTATTGGCTCGCTATACAACCAAAATTACCGCAGATAAGACTAAATATCCTTACTTACTTTCTAATGGTAATCGCATTGCAAGTGGTGAATTAGAGGACGGTCGTCATTGGGTTGAATGGAATGACCCATTCCCGAAACCGAGCTATTTATTCGCTTTAGTGGCGGGTGATTTTGATTTATTACAAGATACCTTTACGACAAAAAGTGGTCGTGAAGTGGCTTTAGAGCTTTATGTTGACCGTGGCAATCTTGATCGCGCTTCGTGGGCAATGGAAAGCCTGAAAAAATCCATGAAATGGGATGAAGACCGTTTCAATTTAGAATACGACTTAGATATTTACATGATTGTTGCTGTGGATTTCTTCAATATGGGCGCCATGGAAAATAAAGGGTTGAATATTTTTAACTCTAAATTTGTGTTGGCAAATCCACAAACCGCAACCGATGATGATTATCTCGCCATTGAAAGCGTGATTGCACACGAATATTTCCATAACTGGACAGGAAACCGTGTAACTTGCCGTGATTGGTTCCAATTAAGTTTGAAAGAAGGTTTAACGGTTTTCCGTGATCAAGAATTTTCATCTGATACAGGGTCTCGTGCCGTTAATCGCATTAACAACGTGAAATTCTTGCGTACGGTACAATTTGCCGAAGATGCAAGCCCAATGTCACACCCTATTCGCCCTGAAAAAGTCATTGAAATGAATAACTTCTATACCGTGACTGTATATGAAAAAGGGGCAGAAGTGATTCGTATGTTGCACACCTTATTAGGTGAACAAGGTTTCCAAAAAGGGATGCAACTTTATATTGCTGAAAACGATGGTAAAGCGGCAACCTGTGAAGATTTTGTCTCTGCAATGGAACGAGCGAATGATGTTGATTTAGCACAATTCCGTCGTTGGTATAGTCAATCAGGTACACCAGAATTATTGATTAGCGATGCCTATGATGAACAAACCCATACTTATCGTTTAACCGTTTCGCAATCTACGCCGCCAACAGCGGACCAAATGGAAAAAGTAAACTTACATATTCCATTGAAAATTGCGCTTTATGATGCCAAAGGCACCAAACAAATGTTACAGCATAACGGTAAATTGTTAAGCGATGTGTTAAATGTAACGGAAAAAGACCAAGTCTTTGAGTTCCACGGCATTTATGGTCGTCCAATTCCTGCGTTATTGTGTGATTTCTCTGCACCGGTTAAACTGGATTATGATTACACTACAGAGCAGTTATTAGGTTTACTTAAATTTGCTGATAACCAATTTGCTCGTTGGGATGCAGCACAAATGTTGTTTACTCAAGAATTGCGTCGTAATGTGGCGCATTTCCAACAAGGTGAAGCCTTTGACATTTCACCTGATGTTTTGACCGCACTTGCGCATGTATTGGAAAATTACGAACAAGATATAGAATTAGCCACATTAATTCTGACTTTGCCAAAAGACATTGAGTTTGCAGAAAGCTTTAAAACGATTGATCCAGATGGTATTGCAGCCACAAGAGAATTTATGTCGGTGCAAATTGCAGAATACTTGAAAGAAGATTTATTGCGTATTTATACCCATATTCGTCTTGAAGATTATCGAGTGGCGCAAGAAGATATTGCCTTACGAGCAATGCGTAATCTTTGTTTAAGTTATTTGGCTTACACCAATCTTGGTAATAATGTAGTCCAAAAACATTACAATAATGCCAATAATATGACAGATACGCTGGCGGCATTAAATATGGCAACCAAAGCCGCATTACCTTGTCGTGATACCTTGTTAGCGGATTTCGAACAAAAATGGCAACATGATGGTTTAGTCATGGATAAATGGTTTGCTTTACAAGCAACTCGCCCGGATGAAAACGTATTGGAAATTGTACAAGCATTAATGGATCACCCAAGCTTTAACTTCAACAATCCAAACCGTTTACGTTCATTAGTTGGGAGCTTTGCAAATCACAACTTAAAAGCATTCCATCATATCAGTGGTTCAGGCTATCGTTTCTTAACAGATGTTTTAATTCGTTTAAATGAAAGCAATCCACAAGTGGCTGCACGTTTAATTGAGCCATTAATTCGTTTCTCTCGTTTTGATGCGCAACGTCAAACGTTAATGAAACGTGCTTTAGAACGATTGAGTGCAGTTGAAGAGCTCTCGAAAGATTTATTCGAGAAGATTGAAAAAGCCTTGCAATAAACAAAAAGTGCGGTTAATTTTGACCGCACTTTCCATTTACAGTGACTATCCTGAGAGATAAACGAGTATGTATTCTTTGATCCGTAAAGCCATCTTTTCCCTTGATTCTGAAAGCGCTCATGATTTAGTGATTAAATCATTGCATTTAGCGGGTAAATCACCTTGCCAATTTTTATTAAAGCAGCTTTTGGCTTGTCCACAAGGTTCGCCTAAGCAAGTAATGGGCATTACGTTTAAAAATCCTATTGGATTAGCAGCGGGCGCAGATAAAAATGCCGAAGCGATTGATGGATTTGGTGCGATGGGATTTGGTTTTATTGAAGTCGGTACGGTTACGCCTTTAGCGCAAGAGGGAAATGCTAAGCCTCGTCAATTCCGTTTAGTAGAAGCGGAAGGGATTATTAACCGTAATGGATTCAATAATTATGGCATTGATTACGTGGTCGAGAATGTTAAAAAAGCAAAATTTGATGGTGTAATTGGGATTAATATTGGCAAAAATAAAGTCACGCCACTTGAAAAAGGGAAAGATGATTACTTATTTTGCTTAAATAAAGCCTATAACTATGCAGATTATATTACGGTAAATATTTCATCACCGAACACTCCAGATTTGCGCCAATTGCAGTATGGTGATTATTTTGATGATTTACTGCAAAGTGTAAAACAGCGCCAAAAAGTATTAGCTGAGCAATATAATAAATATGTGCCGATTGCAGTAAAAATTGCACCTGATTTATCCGAGACTGAGCTCGTTCAAATTGCTGATACGTTACTTCGTCATCAAATGGATGGGGTAATTGCCACTAATACAACGATTTCACGCGACAACGTCACAGGTTTGAAAAATGCGGAACAACAAGGCGGCTTAAGTGGAAAACCGTTACAGCAAAAAAGTACAGAAATTATCCGAAGATTGCATAAAGAGCTGAAAGGGCAAATTCCGATTATTGGTAGTGGTGGCATTGATGGTGTACAAAATGCACAAGAGAAGATTGAAGCAGGTGCTGAATTGTTACAAGTTTATTCGGGTTTGATTTACCACGGCCCAAGCTTAGTTAAAGGCTTGGTTCAGGCGATTAAGTAAGAGAGAAATAATATGAAAACATTATTTCTAGCCTCTTATTTTGCAGCCGTAGAAAATCTTTTCAAACGATTTTTAAAACAGCATTTTTTATTGCATAAAGTGCTATTTATTCCTACTGCTGGTAATGTAGAAAGCTATGTTGAATACATTGATGAGGCAATAAATATTTTTCATAAATTAGGTTTTGAAGTCGATGTTTTGGATATAGCCCAAGAAACAGAAGAGGTTATTAAAGAGAAATTAAATCATACACCGAGCCTTTACATTTCTGGTGGTAATACGTTTTATCTATTACAAGAGTTGAAAAGAAAGCACTTATTACCACATATAAAAAAACGAATTGATGAAGGTATGTTTTACCTTGGTGAATCTGCCGGTGCTATTATTACTGCCAGCGACATCGAGTATAATCAAATTATGGATGACAAAAATATAGCTATCGATTTGACCAATTATTCAGCTTTAAATTTAGTCGATTTTGCAATTGTTCCACATTATGGTGAGTTTCCTTTTGAAGAGAGTTCACAGAAAACTGTTCAGATCTATCAATCCAAATTGAATTTACTCCCTTTAACAAATAGCCAAGCTGTAATTGTTGATGAAGATAATTACACTATTCAAACTAATTTATAGGAAAGCCGATGATCAAATATGATTTACATTGCCATAGTACGGCTTCAGATGGTGTTTTAACGCCTACGGAGCTTGTGCAACGAGCTCATGAGCAAGGTGTCAATGTGCTTGCTTTATGTGATCACGACACCGTGATGGGTATTGATGAGGCTAAAATTGAAGCAGATAAATTAGGTATTGAGCTAATTAATGGCGTAGAAATTTCAACAAATTGGGAAGGTCGTGGCATCCATATTGTTGGATTAAATTTTGATAAAACCCATCCTAAAATGACCGCACTTTTAGCCGAACAAAAATCACTGAGAGAAAAAAGAGCGGTTGAAATTGGCCACAAATTAGAAAAAGCAGGAGTTTCCAATGCCTATGAAGGCGCAAAAGCGTTAGCCAATGGGGAAGTGACTCGTGCACATTATGCTCGCTATTTGGTGCAAATCGGGAAGGTTTCAAATGATGGGCAAGCCTTTAAGCGTTATCTAGGCAGTGGAAAATCGTGTTTTGTCAAAGCTGAATGGGTAGATATTCCAACAGCAATTGATACGATTCATGCAGCAGGCGGTGTCGCAGTCATTGCTCATCCTATGCGTTATAACATGACAGGAAAATGGATTCGTCGACTAATTATTAATTTCAAACAATGGGGCGGTGATGGCATGGAAGTCGCGGATAGTGGTCAAACTAAAGATCAACGTCAATATCTTGCGCGTTTAGCCAATGAATATGACTTAGCCGCCTCTTTAGGCTCGGATTTTCATTTTCCTTGTGGATGGATTGAATTAGGAAAGAATTTGTTTTTACCTGAAGAGGTTAAACCAATTTGGACATTATTTGAATAATAAAGGGCGATCAATCCGCCCTTGTTTTTTATATTTGACTGTTCTCACACAAACCGAGGCTCGCTAGAAATTCAATAAATGCACGAACTTTTGCAGGTAAATGACGACGGTTTGGGTAAACCACATAAATATCTAAAGGTTTTTGTTTATATTCAGACAAAATTTCAACTAACTCACCAGAAGCAAGCGCATCTTTGACAAAGAAGCTAGGTGAATTACTGATGCCCAATCCCGCTTTTGTCATTTCTAACAATGCCATACCATTATTGGAAACCACTTTAGATTGAATTTTATACCGTTGAATTTGATTGGCTTTTGTTGATTGCCAATGCACTTGATTTAACGATGATTTATAAAGTAAACCTTGGTGATATTCTAAATCGTCAGGTGTAAGTGGTGTGCCTCGTGCTTCTAAATAACTTGGAGAGGCAACAAAATGCATAGGGGAGCTACTAATTTTACGCGCAACAAGTGAGCTATCTTGCATATAGCCAATCCGTAATGCTAAGTCATAGCCCTCAGCAACAAGATCGACACGTTTATCTTCAAATTCAATTTCTACGTGTAAATTGGGATGAAGTTCAATAAATTTAGGTAAGTTAGGTGAGATATAAAGCAAGCCAAAATCACGAGGCACAGAGATTAATAAATTACCTTGTAAGCTTGTCGCCATATTACTAATGCTAGAATCAGCCTCGCTTAAATCTAATAAAATAGCTTGGCAACGTTGATAATAAAGCATACCAGCTTCAGTTGGTACAATTTTTCGTGTTGTACGTTGTAATAATCGTGTTTTTAAATGTTCTTCTAATTGTGAAACTAGTTTGCTCGCCATGGCCACAGAAATATTCTGTTGGTTTGCGGCTTGTGTAAAACTTTGCGTTTCGATTACTTTACAGAAAACCGAAATTGCATTGAGTTTATCCATTTATAAATCCTTTTTGAAAAAAAGCTTGATTTTATCGGCGTAAGTTTGCAGTATATCGCCAATTTTACAGAATTCTAGTTATATTTTAGGTAAGCAAATGAGCAAATCTTTAGTGATTGTGGAGTCGCCGGCCAAAGCGAAAACCATCAATAAATATTTAGGTAGCCAGTATGTGGTGAAATCCAGCGTAGGGCATATTTGTGATTTACCTACTGCAGGGAGTAGCACAGGCGAGAAGGCTAAACCAGTTTCCACTAAAGGATTAAGTGCGGAAGAAAAAAACAAAATTAAAGCAGAAAAAGACCGTGCGGCCTTAGTGAAACGTATGGGGATTGACCCCTATGACGATTGGAAAGCCAATTACCAAATTCTACCAGGCAAAGAAAAAGTGGTAGCCGAGTTAAAATCCCTTGCTAAAAAATCCGACCATGTTTATCTCGCAACCGACTTGGATAGAGAAGGAGAGGCTATCGCGTGGCATTTACGTGAAGTGATCGGTGGCGATGATAGTCGTTTTAGCCGCGTTGTATTTAATGAGATTACGAAGAAAGCGATTGAAAAAGCATTCCAGCATCCTGCGCACATTAATATGGACCAGGTTAATGCTCAGCAAACCCGTCGTTTCTTAGACCGAGTGGTAGGCTTTATGGTGTCGCCATTATTATGGAAAAAAGTGGCGCGAGGACTATCTGCCGGACGTGTGCAATCTGTTGCCGTGAAATTGGTGGTAGAGCGTGAACGTGAAATCAAAGCATTCCAACCGGAAGAATTTTGGGAAATTGAAGCGCTAACCCAAACGAGCAAGAAAGAAGACTTACGTTTGGATGTGGTGCAATATAAAGGTAAGAAGTTTGAGCCGAAAAATGAAAAAGAAGCTCAAAGTGCGGTCGATTTCTTAAATAAATCTCATTACGTTGTCACAGATTTAGAAACAAAACCAACAGGTTCTAAACCAAGAGCCCCATTTATTACTTCAACCTTACAACAAACTGCAAGTACGCGTTTAGGTTTTGGAGTGAAGAAAACCATGATGTTGGCACAACGTTTATATGAAGCCGGTTACATCACTTATATGCGTACGGACTCAACCAACTTGAGCCAAGATGCATTAAATATGGCACGCTCTTATATCGAAAGCCATTTTGGCAAAGATTATTTGCCCGCTAAACCGAATTTCTATTCGAGCAAAGAAAACGCTCAAGAAGCGCACGAAGCGATTCGTCCATCTGATGTAAAAACGCTCGCAGATCATTTAAGTGGCATGGATAAAGATGCAGTACGCTTGTATGATTTAATCTGGCGTCAATTTGTAGCTTGCCAAATGCCGGCTGCACAATATGACAGTACAACGGTTACTGTAATGGCTGGCGATTATGAATTGAAAGCCAAAGGCCGTATTTTACGTTTTGATGGTTGGACAAAAGTCTTACCACA
This sequence comes from Parahaemophilus parainfluenzae, assembly GCA_018366115.1. Taxonomy (GTDB): domain Bacteria; phylum Pseudomonadota; class Gammaproteobacteria; order Enterobacterales; family Pasteurellaceae; genus Haemophilus_D; species Haemophilus_D parainfluenzae_AB. The sequence continues at coordinate 51,247 of JAGZIS010000006.1, forward strand.
ATTAGGTAAAAATCCAGAAGACCAAATTTTACCGGCTGTGAGTTTGAACGAAACATTAGCACTAAAAACAGTTTCGCCAAGCCAACACTTTACCAAACCTCCCGCTCGTTTTACTGAAGCTGCATTGGTTAAAGAATTGGAGAAACGTGGTATTGGTCGTCCTTCGACTTATGCAGCAATTATTTCGACTATTCAAGAACGTGGTTATGTTCGCATTGAAAATCGCCGTTTCTACGCCGAGAAAATGGGCGAAATCGTTACTGATCGCTTAAATCAATCTTTTACTGATTTGATGAGCTACGATTTCACTGCCAACATGGAAAACGTACTAGACCAAATTGCGTCCGGTGAGAAAAATTGGAAGGCTGAGTTAAATCAATTCTTCAAAGATTTTTCTACCCAACTTTCTACGGCTGAATTAGATGAGCTAGAAGGTGGAATGAAACCGAATAGCCTTGTACTCACTGATATTGATTGTCCGACTTGTAGCCGTAAAATGGCGATTCGCACAGCAAGTACCGGTGTATTCCTGGGTTGTTCTGGTTATGCTTTACCACCAAAAGAGCGTTGTAAAACCACAATTAATCTTATTCCAGAAGCAGAATTACTTAATGTATTGGATGAGGCTTCTGAAACTAAAGCCCTAATGGATCGTAAACGTTGCCCGATATGCGGCACAGCGATGGACAGCTACATTATTGACCCACATCGTAAATTGCATATTTGTGGTAATAATCCGAATTGTGACGGTTATTTGGTTGAACAAGGCCAATTCAAAATTAAAGGCTATGACGGTCCGATTGTAGAATGCGACAAGTGTGGTGCGGATATGCACTTGAAACTCGGTCGTTTTGGGAAATATATGGGTTGTACCAACTGTGATAACACCCGTAAGATTTTGAAAAACGGCGAGGTTGCACCGCCAAAAGAAGAGCCGGTTCATTTCCCTGAATTGAAATGTGAAAAATCTGATGCGTATTTTGTATTGCGTGATGGTGCTAGTGGTGTGTTTATGTCTGCACATAACTTCCCGAAATCACGTGAAACACGCCCAGCAAAAGTGGCGGAATTAGCCCTTTATCGTGATCGTTTACCAGAAAAATTACGTTATTTAGCCGATGCGCCACAAAAAGACCCAGAGGGCAATGAAGCGATCATCCGTTTCAGCCGTAAAGAAAAACATCAATATGTGACTTCTGAAAAGAATGGTAAAGCCACAAAATGGATTGTGGATTATATTGATGGAAAATGGGTAGAACGGAAAAAGTAGGATGAACATCACGGTTTATTGCGGTGCAAGTTTAGGCAATGATTCATCCTATCAGACTGCTGCAGAAAAATTAGGGAAATGGATTGCAGATGGCCAACATACTTTAGTTTATGGTGGCGGAAAATTGGGATTAATGGGCGTAGTTGCAGATACTGTACTTGCTCATCAAGGTAAAGTAATTGGCATTATCCCTCAATTTTTACAAGACAGAGAAGTTTCACATCCTAATTTGACCAAGACCGTGATTGTTGAAAGCATATCTGAGCGAAAAAATAAAATGGTTGAGCTTGGCGATGCTTATATTGCTTTGCCTGGTGGACCAGGCACTTTAGAAGAGATTGCTGAAGTGATTTCTTGGGCTCGAATAGGGAAAAATAATAATCCTTGTATTCTATTTAATGAAAAGGGGTATTTCGATTCATTAAAGTCCTTTTTTAGCCATATGGTAAAAGAAGGCTTTTTTACTCAAGGTGATTTTGAGAAGATTCTATTCTCGAATGATCTTCAAGAAATTGAAAACTTTATTGAGCATTATCAACCTCCAGCAGTAAGAACATATTAAAAAAGTGCGGTTAAATTTGACCGCACTTTTTTTATGATTAATGGTGATGATGTTCTGGTTTTGGTGGCAATTTAGCACGAGCTTTACCAACAGGTAGAATTAACGTTGCGTAATTTGCTGATTGTTGACACACCTTTTGATCTTCAAATGGTTCTTTATGAATCACTTTAAGTTTCCAAACACCTTCAATTAATGGGATAAAGTTAACTTTACCTTCACTATCTGTTTTACCTGAGAACGCTTGTGGTTCACGGTGAGATGTTGCTGCTTCCATATCTTTTACGACAAAGGTATCAGACGTTGCAATAATCGTTTCGCCCGCAAGTGGTTTGTTTTTATAGAAAATTTGAAGAGGGAAAGCTTCGCCCGCTTTAATTGCTTTTGGATCTTTGAGTGGCACAATTTCAAGTGGTAAACCGATGCGTGTCATCGCCATATCCGCATTTAACGGTTTCTTACCCACCACTGTAAAGGCTTTACCAAACATTTGAGTTTGTTCGCAATAGAATGCACTTGGTGTGCCTTGTAAGTTATCCATTTTCCAACCTTCATTATTTTGTGACCAGAAAGTTGGTTTATAAGTTGCCGTTACCCAATATGAACCGTCTTTTAACGGTTTTTCTGATTGATATTGGTAGTTTTCACCTTTTTGTACTAAGGTTTGCATTTCACCATTTTGATTGATGAGTTCCATCGGGGGAAAAATAGCAAGACGTTTTTCAGGAATTTTTTCAACGTAAGGGTAGTCACCATAAGCTAAATCAGCTTTTAAAACAGAATTGGAAGCAACTTGTGCCGGTGTTGCAACCCAAACTTCATGAGCTTGCGCGAGCGCAGAGAAACCAAGTAGTGCTGTAATTAATGTTTTTTTCATTGTCTTTCCTTTTTAATTAATAAATCAATTTATAGAAAGTCTTCGATAGGGCGGATGAGTATAGCGAAAAAGAAATAATGAGACGAATAGAAAAAGTTGATTTTGTGAGAAACTTCACATTTTTTTAACAAAAAAGTGCGGTCATTAAAACGATTGTTTTTTTGACCGCACTTAATTTTAAATTAAAGGCTAAATTGGCTTATTTTTTAGAAGGTTTAATAGCTAATAGGTTACAGCTTAATTTACTAATCACATGTTCCGCTGTATTACCTAATAACGCTGCAGATAAACCTGTTCTTCCCACTGTACCTAAAATCACTAATTCAGCTTCAATTTCTTTCGCCACTTCAGGAATCACTTCTTCAGGGAAACCTTCGCGTACGTGGGTATGATCTTCATCAATACCAAATTTTTGACGTAAGGCTTTCATATTAATGAGATGTTGGCCACGAATGCCATTTTCATAACCTGAGGTATTAAATTCAGGTAAATCAATCGCCATATTAATTGGCGCAACAGGGTAGGCGGCCACTAAATGTACGTTACCACGGTTTAAGTTTTCCGCTAAATTCATACCTGTTGAAACTAATTCTTGGTTGAATTCATCTTGATATTCTTGTTCACCCGATACATTCACCGCGACTAAAATGCGGCGTTGATGTTTCCAGTCACCATCACGCACCATTAATACAGGGATTGGACATTTACGTAGTAATTGCCAATCTACTGGTGTAAAAATCAATGAAGTGAAACTTTCTTCATCTTTGGTGTATTTTACAACGAGATCGTATTGATTTTTTTCAACTTCTTCACGAATAGCATCCGCTTCATTGCTGCTCCATACGATGTGAGATTCAAACTCAATTTCTGGATCCGCATATTTATCTAAATAAAATTGGACGGCTTGACGTTGTTGTTCAATGGCTGTTTTATGCATTTCGCTGCGTTCTTCAGAAGAAAGAAGGGCTGACATCTCATACGATAAGTCATAAACACTCAAAAGGGTGGTGATTTTTACCTTTGTTTCATTTTGCTGTTCTTTAACAAGACGAACGGCACGAGCTAGAGCATATTGTTTTTCGTTATCAGGATTGAGTACAACAAGAATATTATTAAATTTCATAAAACCTCCAAGATATGAGATATCAATAGGATAGAAAAGATTTTAAACGATGACAAGAACCGATTATCAAAAAAGTGATCTCGTGCAAGTTTTTCTGTTTCAAATACTAAAAAAGCGTGAATATTCACGCTTTTTATCTATTCAGCTAACTGGATTTTAGTTTTATGTACACCAGTTAAATCAATTAAGGCATTTATATCATTAATAGTAATGTATTTACCTTGAACAGAGAGTACACCCAATTTTTGGAAACGTCCAAGTAAACGGCTGATGGTTTCAACAGTTAAACCGAGATAGTTACCGATATCACTACGGGTCATGGTTAAACGGAATTCTTTCGCAGAGAAACCGCGAGCGGAGTAACGTTTTGATAGATTGTGAATAAATGCCGCTAAACGTTCTTCAGCATTCATTTTAGACAGTAATAAAATCATTTCTTGATCGCTTTTGATTTCACTACTCATTAAACGCATAATTTGTTGACGAAGCTTAGGCATTTTGCCGGATAGGTCATCTAAGATATCAAAGGGAATCTCACATACCATAGCAGTTTCCAATGCTTGTGCAAAACTCGGGTGTTGCATATTGGTGATCGCATCGAAACCGACTAAATCACCCGGTAAGTGAAAAGAGGTAATTTGTTCTTCGCCCGCTTCACTAATGGTATAAGTTTTAATGGTACCGGAACGAATCGCATAAATAGAATTAAGCGTGTCGCCGGCTTTAAAAAGGACTTGAGATTTTTGTATAGGCTTTTTACGCTCGATGATATTATCAAGCTGATCGAGCTCATGTTCGTTCAATGTGAAAGGAATACAAAGTTGACTAATGCTGCAATCCTGGCAATGAATCGCACAACCACCAGATTGAACTCTGCGCCCTGATTTGGTCTCTGAAACGAAATTCTTCATTAGTTCCTCAAATCGATAAATATAGTGTAAAATTGATCTAACGCAATTATTCTACCACTAAATAGTAAATTTAAGAAGTTATCTACGAGTAAATAGGTATGGCAGCAGAAAAATTAACCAAAAAACGTTTAATACAAATTATTATCATGTTGATTATTTTAGTTAGTGCATTTGTTTGGCGATATCTATTGTAATAAGTGCGGTCAAATTTTTGATTGTTTTGAGAAGATAAAAAGAGCCACAATTTGTGGCTCTTTGTTTTGAAGATAACGTCTATTTATAATCTGTTTATATCGCAGATTATCCACATATGATCTTGAAAGATAAAAAGTTCGTTCAATTTGCAAGAAGATTTCAAGAACGATAAAAAATCCTGTATAATCTCAGAAATTTTTTGTTCAATTTTAAGCTTTTGTAACCGAATGATCGAAACCTCACAAACCATTCCTGAACTCGTCTCATGGGCGAAAGAGCGGGAATTTTCGTTAAATCTGCCGACGGAGCGTTTGGTGTTTTTACTGGCTATTGCCATCTATAACAACGAACGTTTAGACGGTGAGATGCTAGAAGCCGATTTAGTGGATATTTTCCGCCACACAGCCAGTGCCTTTGACCAATCAACGGATGCGATTGCCACCCGTGCCAATAATGCTATCAATGAATTGGTGAAACAGCGTTTTCTTAACCGTTTCAGCAGTGAATTTACTGAAGGCCTTTCCATTTATCGTCTCACCCCACTAGGTGTTGGCGTATCAGATTATTATATTCGTCAGCGTGAATTTTCTGCATTACGTCTTTCTGTACAACTCTCTATTGTGGCTGATGAAATTCAGCGTGCATCTGATGCTGCAGAGGAAGGGACTGCAAAAGGAGAGAATGAGCACTTTTGGCGTCGGAATGTTTTCGCTCCGTTAAAATATTCTGTAGCAGAGATTTTCGATAGTATCGATTTATCACAACGCGTGATGGATGAAAATCAGCAAAGCATTAAAGAAGAAATTGCCAATTTGCTTACCAAAGACTGGCAGGCTGCAATTTCTAGCTGTGAACGTTTATTAGATGAAACCTCAGGCAATTTACGTGAGTTACAAGACACCTTAAATGCAGCGGGTGATAAGTTACAGGCTCAATTATTACGTATTCAAGATTGTGTAATTGGCCATGATGAGCTGTATTTTATTGAACAATTAATTACCGATTTACAATCCAAACTTGACCGCATTATTAGCTGGGGACAACAAGCCATCGATTTATGGATTGGTTATGACCGTCACGTGCATAAATTTATCCGTACCGCCATTGATATGGATAAAAACCGTGTATTCTCACAACGCTTGCGTAACTCTATCCACAGCTATTTCGATCATCCTTGGTTCTTGTGGACCGCTCAAGCGGAACGTTTGATCGATCTGCGAGATGAGGAAATGGTATTACGTGAAGATGATGCATTGGGTGAATTACCTGAAGAGTTGCAATATGAATCTTTGGCTGATTTACATGATCAAATCGTCGAGCATATGCAAGGCTTACTCATTCAATACCGTGAAAATAATCGTCCGATTGATTTAAGTTTAGTCTTAAAAGAACAATTAGAGGCTTATCCGCTTTCACGTCATTTTGATGTGGCACGTATTATTGTGGATCAAGCAGTGCGTTTAGGTATGGCAAATGATGATTTAGCCGGTCTTTATCCGCAATGGCAGGAAATTAACGATTACGGCGCAGAAGTACAAGCGCATGTGATTGATAAATATTAATTTCGTGGCTTACCCAAAAACGAATTCATAAAATGAGAAATTAACCATGACAGATATTCAAGATGTAATTTCCCCGAAATTGGCAAATGCCATTGCAAATCCTATTTTCCCGGCAGTGGACAGCTTGCTGCGTTCAGGTCGCCATATCAGCACAGATCAATTAGATAATCATGCTTTTTTGATGGATTTCCAAAATGAGTTAGATGGCTTTTACCGCCGTTACAACGTGGAATTAATTCGTGCTCCAGAAGGCTTTTTCTATTTACGTCCAAAAGCGACGACATTAATTGCCCGTTCAGTGCTTTCCGAATTAGAAATGTTAGTAGGGAAGGTACTTTGCTATTTATATTTAAGCCCAGAACGTTTGGCACAGCAAGGTATCTTCAGTACGCAAGAAATCTATGATGAATTACTGAATTTAGCAGACGAAGGCAAATTATTGAAAGCCGTCAATCAGCGCTCTAGTGGTTCGGATTTAGATAAACAAAAATTATCTGAAAAAGTACGCGCAGCGATCGGTCGTTTACGCCGTTTAGGCATGATTCATACCGTAGGTGAACAGCATAGCGGTAAATTTACGATTTCAGAATCAGTTTTCCGTTTTGGGGCTGAAGTCCGTTCTGGTGATGATCCATTAGAAGCACAAGCTCGTTTAATTCGTGATGGGGAAGCAGCAACACCACAATCTCTCGAACTCGAAAAACAAGCAAAAGCGGCGAGTAATGCTGATGACCTTGATGATGAAGAAAGTGCGGTCGAAATTGATGAAGAATTTGATGATGCAGGAGAACAAGAATAATGTCTGATGTATTAGAACTTGAAAACGAAATCTATCAAGACGAACCTGAGCAACCAACCGAACAGGTTGAAGAAGAATTTATTGCTCCTGTATTAAACCAACATAATGGGGTAGAACGAGGTAAATTCCGTTCACTAACCTTAATTAATTGGAACGGTTTTTTTGCCCGTACCTTTGATTTGGATGAATTGGTGACCACACTTTCCGGTGGTAACGGTGCCGGCAAATCCACAACCATGGCGGGATTTGTCACAGCATTAATTCCAGATTTAACCTTATTACATTTCCGTAATACCACAGAAGCTGGTTCGACAGGCGGCTCTCGTGATAAAGGGTTACATGGTAAATTACGTCCGGGCGTTTGTTATGCAGTATTGGATACCATCAATTCTCGTCACCAACGAATTCTTGTGGGGGTGCGCCTGCAACAAATTGCGGGTCGTGATAAGAAAGTGGATTTAAAAACGTTCTCGATTCAAGGGGTAGAATTATCTCTAAATCCGACCGCACTTTTCACCGAAACAGTCGGTGAACGTCAAGCACGCGTACTCAATTTAAATGAATTAAAAGATAAAATTGAAAATCTTGGTGCACAATTTAAACAGTATCATTCCATCACTGATTATCACGGCATGATGTTTGACTTGGGCATTATTCCAAAACGCTTACGTAGTGCCTCAGACCGTAGCAAATTCTATAAATTAATCGAAGCTTCTTTATACGGTGGTATTTCCAGCGCTATTACCCGTTCTTTACGTGATTACTTATTGCCAGAAAATCTTGGCGTGCGTAAGGCCTTCCAAGATATGGAAAGTGCATTACGCGAAAACCGCATGACCCTTGAAGCAATTAAAGTTACCCAATCTGACCGCGATTTATTCAAACATTTAATTACCGAAACCACTAATTATGTGGCATCAGATTATATGCGTAATGCCAATGAACGTCGCGGCAATATCGAAGCGGCTCTAGGTTTCCGCCGTGATTGGTATAAAGCAAAAGCGGAGCAAGCGTTATCACAACACCGCTTAATTGATTTAAGCCGTGAAGCTGCAGAATTGGCAGAGAATGAACGGACTTTAGAGGTAGATCACCAAAGTGCGGCTGACCACTTGAACTTGGTATTAAATGCGTTACGTCATCAAGAAAAAGTATCGCGTTATCAAGAAGATGTGGCTGAACTTACTGAAAAATTAGAAGAACAAAAAATGGTTGTGGAAACCGCAACCGAACAGCTCGAAGAAAGCCAAGCACAATTTGAGCAAACTGAACTTGAAATTGACCAAGTACGTGCGCAACTTGCGGATTATCAACAAGCATTAGATGCACAACAAACCCGTGCATTGCAATATCAACAAGCGATTGCCGCGCTTGAAAAAGCGAAAACCTTATGTGGTTTAGCGGATTTAAGCGTGAAAAATGCGGAAGATTATCAAGCAGAATTTGCTGCCCATGCAGAAAGTCTTACCGAGCAAGTGCTTGAGTTAGAGCATAAAATGTCAATTTCTGAAGCAGCCAAATCGCAATTTGATAAAGCCTATCAGTTGGTATGCAAAATTGCCGGTGATATGCCGCGTTCAAGTGCTTGGGAAAGTGCTAAAGAATTATTACGTGAATACCCAACACAAAAAATTCAGGCACAACAAACCCCACAACTACGCGCGAAATTACATGAGTTAGAGCAGCGTTATGCTCAACAACAAAGTGCGGTTAAATTATTGGCTGATTTTAATCAACGAGCTGATCTATCTTTAGAAACCGCTGATGAACTCGAAGCATACCACGCTGAACAAGAAGAACTCATTGAAAGTTTAAATGAAGAACTTGCTGAGCAAGTAGAAAACCGTTCAACCTTACGTCAAAAACGTGAAAGTTTGACCGCACTTTACGAAGAAAATGCTCGTAAAGCACCGGCCTGGTTGACAGCTCAAGCAGCCTTAGAACGCTTGCAAGAACAAAGTGGTGAAACCTTTGAACATAGCCAAGATGTGATGCATTTTATGCAATCACAATTGGTGAAAGAACGTGAGCTGACTATTCAACGTGACAATTTAGAGAAACAACGTCAACAATTAGACGAGCAAATTTCTCGTCTAAGCCAACCAGATGGTTCTGAAGATGCTCGCTTGAATTTGCTTGCAGAACGCTTTGGTGGTGTATTGCTTTCTGAATTGTATGATGATGTACCAATTGAAGATGCACCTTATTTCTCTGCACTTTATGGCCCTGCACGTCATGCTATTGTTGTACGTGATCTCAACACGGTACGTGAACAATTAGCCAATTTAGAAGATTGTCCAGACGATTTATATTTAATCGAAGGTGATCCAAATGCCTTTGATGACAGCGTACTTTCAGCCCAAGAGCTTGAAATGGGCGTTGTGGTGCAAGTGTCTGATCGTGAATTGCGTTATTCAAAATTCCCGCAAATTCCGCTATTTGGCCGTGCTGCTCGTGAAAAACATTTAGAAGAATTACAAGCTAAACGTGATGAAATTGCAGAAGAATACGCACAAATCGCCTTTGATGTACAAAAATGTCAACGTTTACACGAACACTTTAGTCAATTTGTTGGCTTACATTTAGCGCTTGCGTTCCAACCTAACCCAGAAGAGGTGATGGCGGAAATTAATCAAGAACGCAATGAAATTGCTCGTGAGCTCAATCAATTCTCAAGCACTGAACAACAAATTCGCATTAAATTGGATAATGCCAAAGAAAAAATGCAATTGTTGAATAAGTTAATGCCGCAGCTTAACTTACTTGCTGATGAAGAATTACTTGATCGCATTGAAGAATGCCGTGAACAATTAGACATTGCAGAACAAGATGAAAGCTTTATTCGTCAACATGGCGTTGCGTTGTCACAATTAGAGCCGATTGCCAATACTTTACAAAGCGATCCAGAAAACTATGAGCGCTTAAAAGCTGATTTAACCCAAGCGATTGAACGCCAAAAACAAGTACAACAACGTGTATTTGCTTTAGCGGATGTGGTACAACGTAAAAATCACTTCAGTTATGAAGATGCTGGACAAGCAGAAACATCAGAGCTTAATGAGCAACTTCGTCAACGTTTGGAGCAATTGCAGTCACAACGTGATGCTCAACGTGAACAATTACGTCAAAAACAAAGCCAATTTGCACAATACAACCAAGTATTTATTCAATTGCAAAGTTCTTACGACAGTAAAAATCAATTGTTGAAAGAATTAATTGCTGAGATTGGTGAGTTGGGTGTACGTGCTGATGAAGGGGCAGAGGAACGTGCAAGAAATCGCCGTGATGAGTTGTATCAACAACTTTCAACCAGTCGTCAACGTCGTTCTTATGTCGAAAAACAATTAACACTCATTGAAAGCGAAGCAGAAAACTTAAATAAACGTATTCGTAAAGCAGAACGTGATTATAAAACTCAGCGTGAGTTGGTTGTGGCAGCGAAAGTCAGCTGGTGTGTGGTTCTGCGTTTATCTCGTAATTCCGATGTGGAAAAACGACTCAATCGTCGTGAGTTAGCTTATTTATCTGCTGATGAGTTACGTTCAATGTCGGATAAAGCATTAGGGGCGTTACGTACTGCGGTGGCTGATAATGAATATCTCCGCGATGCATTGCGTATTTCTGAAGACAGCCGTAAACCGGAAAACAAAGTTCGTTTCTTCATTGCTGTCTATCAACATCTTCGTGAACGTATTCGTCAGGATATTATTAAAACGGATGATCCGATTGATGCAATTGAGCAAATGGAAATTGAGCTTAATCGCTTAACAGAAGAATTGACTGGCCGTGAGAAAAAATTGGCGATCAGTTCTGAAAGTGTGGCGAATATTATGCGTAAAACCATTCAACGTGAACAAAATCGTATTCGTATGTTGAACCAAGGTCTACAAAATATTGCCTTCGGTCAGGTGAAATCGGTACGTTTAGTGGTCAATATTCGCGATACACATGCGATGTTGCTCGATGCGCTGTCTGGTAAACAGGAAGAATATCAAGATTTATTCAGCGATAATCGTATTACTTTCTCTGAAGCCATTGCGAAACTTTATCAACGCATCAACCCGCATATTGATATGGGCCAACGCACAGCACAAACTATCGGTGAAGAATTATTGGATTACCGTAATTATCTCGAGCTAGAAGTTGAAGTATTCCGTGGTGCAGATGGCTGGTTACGAGCTGAAAGTGGCGCATTATCGACAGGTGAAGCGATCGGTACGGGTATGTCAATCCTATTAATGGTTGTACAAAGCTGGGAAGAGGAAAGCCGCCGTATTCGCGGTAAAGACATCGTGCCATGTCGCTTGCTATTCTTGGATGAAGCTGCACGTTTGGATGGTAAATCCATTTCCACCTTGTTCGAACTTTGCGAACGTTTGGATATGCAATTACTTATCGCCGCGCCAGAGAATATCAGCCCTGAAAAAGGGACGACCTATAAACTGGTGCGTAAAATTGCCGGCAACCAAGAACAAGTTCATGTGGTTGGTTTGCGTGGCTTTGGCGCAACAGAGTAGTTTTTTAAAGCGGTCAAAGCAATTGACCGCTTTTTTCATTGTTATTTTTATGAGAATTTAGGACGAATTATGCACAACCTTATTTTAGCCATTTTATGCAGTGTTGCCGTATCGGTGTTACTCAAAGTTGCACGCAAGAAAAATATCATTATTGAACAAGCCATTGCGTTTAACTATATTGTCGCCATTTCATTAAGCTATTTCTTACTCAAACTTGATTTTAAAGGATTAGAATTTACTGAATATTTAGCTCAAAGTGATAGCACACCTATTTTCCTGGCGTTAGGTATTTTATTACCAACCGTATTTATGATTATGTCTAAAGCGGTTGAATTTGCGGGCATCGTACGTTCAGATGCAGCACAACGCTTATCGCTATTTCTACCGATTGTTGCGTCTTTTATTATCTTCCATGAAACATTAAGTCAGCCCAAAATCGTTGGCATTATTTTAGCATTCATTGGTTTATTCTGTATTTTGAATAAATCAAATGAACAAAGTGCGGTCACTTTTAAAGGTATTTTAGGCTTAATTGGTGTTTGGTTTGGTTATGGCACCATTGATATTTTATTCAAACAAGTGGCCAAAACTGGGGGAGCATTTCCAACCACATTATTCATCGCTTTCTCATTGGCAGCTTGTGTCATGTTTCTGTATTTATTCCTAAAACGCACTCAGTGGACAGTGCCGAGCTTTATTGGTGGAATCATTTTAGGTGTATTGAATTTCTTCAACATCCTGTTTTACATTAAAGCGCACCAAAGCTTCGGACAAAACCCAACCTTAGTTTTTGCAGGAATGAATATTGGTGTTATTTGTTTAGGCACCATCACAGGCGCATTTTTCTTCAAAGAAAAAATCAGTAAAATTAACTGGTTTGGCGTGATTATCAGCCTTTCAGCAATTTTCTGTTTATATTATTTAGATAAAATTTTGGCTTAATTATGGCAAACGATTTTAGTTTTTTTATCTACGATTACGAAAGTTTTGGTATCAATCCGGCAAGTGATCGTCCTGCTCAATTTGCTGGTATTCGTACCGATGCAGATTTCAATATCATTGGTGAGCCTATTATGTTGTATTGCAAGCAAACCAATGATTACTTACCCGCCCCGGAAGCCGTAATGGTCACAGGAATTACGCCACAAGAATGTAATGAAAAGGGGATTCCTGAACCGGAATTTGCCGCAAAAATTCTAGCTGAGTTTTCACAACCTAATACTTGTGTGATGGGGTACAACAACATTCGTTATGACGATGAAATGACTCGTTATACCTTTTACCGTAACTTCATCGATCCCTATGAATACAGCTGGAAAAATGGCAATTCTCGTTGGGATTTACTGGATTTGGTCCGGGCTTGCTATGCACTGCGTCCAGAAGGGATAAATTGGGCTTATGACGATGATGGTATGCCAAGCTTTCGCTTAGAAAAACTAACCAAAGCAAATGGTATTGAGCATGAAAATGCCCATGATGCGATGGCGGATGTGTATGCAACTATTGCCATAGCTAAATTAATCAAAGAAAAGCAGCCTAAATTATTTCAATTCTTCTTTGAGCATAGAAGTAAAAAGGAAATTGAGAAACTGATCGATACAGCTGAAATGACACCATTAGTGCATGTTTCTGGCATGCTAGGGAATTATCGTGGCAATTGTGCTTGGGTGGCACCATTAGCATGGCACCCAACTAATCAAAATGCTGTAATCGTCTGTGATTTATCAGGTGATATTGATAATTTACTCAGTAAAAGTGCGGTTGATTTGCGACAAGATTTATATACCAAGAAAAGCGAGCTAGAAGAAAGGGGAGTTTCATCAGTTCCATTAAAATTAGTTCATATTAATAAATGCCCAATTTTGGCGCCTGCAAAAACGTTACTGCCAGAAAATGCAGCTCGTTTAGGGATAGACAGACAACATTGCTTAGATAATTTAGCAAAATTGCGCCAATCCTTAGATATTCGCGAGAAAGTTATTGAAATCTTCTCAGAAGAACGCGAATTTGAGCCGAGCGATAATGTAGAAACGGAGCTTTATAACGGTTTCTTTAGCAATGCCGATAAAAACAATATGGCTATTTTACGTGATTTACCACCTGAAAAATTAGCTGAGCACGGTTTAGCATTTGAAGATAAACGAATTCCTGAATTGTTATTCCATTATCGTGCAAGACATTTCTATAAAACTCTAAATCGTGCTGAGCAAATCAAATGGCAAAAATATCGCCAACGTAAATTAGAACAAAGTGCGGTTAAATTTGAAGAAAGTTTACAGCAGTTAGCAGAGGAATATTCTGATAATCCAACCAAACTGAATTTACTGCAACAGGTTTATGAATACGGAGCAAAACTGTTATCTTAATCTTATACATATCGTGACATAGTCACACAAATGCCATTCATCAAAACGTAAATCCTAATCCCTTAGATTTACGTTTTTCTTTTTTAAATCTGATGATATTCACCTCATAAAATAACGCAGAATTCACGTAGCGTTGTCATTATTTGATACATATAAATTTCTTTATTTTTTCCTTACATAACAACTTTAGAGTGTATAAATCATTATTTCATCTTATTGCAAGGTGCTTTAGAGTCAGGTTTTGCATCGCTTAAGTGGTATTTACAACCTGTGTATAACTTTGTGATTTTATTAATACGTAGCTTTCACTAACCCTGCAATAGATTTCGTATAATGATTTTTCGGATTATGTTACAATTCGCAGCGCGGTATAATCGCCATTGGCACCGCGCAAGAATTTACACATAATCCGCTATTATGCGAAATTTTAAGACATTTTTATGAGGCAGTGAAACTTCTCAAACAAACTGAGCATAATATAAGATTTAGCTATGATACGGTTGAAATTCGTTTTGTTTTTGACAGATTGGAAACTGCTGAACAGACTCAAGCAAGATTTGAGAAAATGGAACACTTGGGGGAGTTTTTAAAGGAACTGACAAATTCATCAGTTCCTGTTGATTTAGAAGAGTTTATTAGAAAATATCGCTATCAACCTAAACCAAAATTCTTTAGACGTTAAAGTTCAAATAACTATTTTCCCCAAGATAACGTTTTATCAAATACATCACTGCTATAAGTACCGCATTTTAGGTTTACACCTTCTGCTTTGATAACACTACCTTTAGAGTATTCTTTACCTTCATAAACACAAAATTTTGTGTCGTCTAATTTTTTTGTTGGAGATGATTTGAAAACTTTTCTTTCAAAAGATGGTTGTTGACAAGCGGCTACAAACAAAGTCACAAAAGAGATCATTAGTAATTTTTTCATTTTTCCACCTAGGCTTTTTCAAATTTTTTTAAGTTTTTTTGAATTAATGTGTCCATATCAGTATTCTTTGAATATGGGGGTGTTATTTTATCCAATAAATCCCTGTTTTCTTTAGTTTGTCTTAGACCGTGTTTTCTAAGTTGGTAATTTTGTTCGTGTTCTTGGCTTTGGTTATGATGTTTGTGATCTGATTTTGGCATAAGATGTCTCCCGTTTACCATGTAGTGAATAAAGATTTATGCAAAAATGCAAAATTTTGCATAGTCCATTTAGGCTTTCATCCAAGTGGACTCTCTTTAATAGTCCACTCTTGTGTCAAAATGACACAAATCCGTTTATTAATTAATCAATCTTTAAATGATTGCTACAGTCTTGAGTGAATAATTATTTCTTTATTTTTAATAATTATGTACTTTTGGTTTTATCCTTACCTGAATTTTCAGCATTATGAAGTAAATCCTGTTTTGCTTCTTGAAGGTAGTTATCCAATAGATGATTAACTATATCACTCATTTTAGTTAGTTTTCCGCTCTTATGACTGATTTCAATAGCTAACATTTCTAACTTATTCCTTCTCATTTCATTAACTCGAACAGATGTATCTTTTCTCATTATTTCTATCTCAAAATCTGGTTTGTAATTGATGTCCTATTATACTTTTTTTGTCTCAAAGTATGTAAATATGCTTGTATGCGGTATGTAAAAGTTGTATATTTTATTTGATGTATGTACACATGCGGTATAGAGGCATAAGTGATCGACTTCTTGAAGCTATCAATTCCATTCAAAACAGAGCATATCCTCGTTTGCAAAGACGGGGAAACCTCTTTTTTGAAAGAAACCCTGATAGAGATAGCCAAGAGAACAGGTCTTAAACTACGGGCAGGCAATGTCACCTTTGAGATTGACGGTGATCTTGATGTTGCCGAACTGTCCCACCCTTATGAAGCCATTCCTAGTCATTTTGGTTCGTTAGCAATGAAAGTCTTCAACGGCAGCGATAGAATGAAAACCCCGCCTTATATTGAGCTGAAAGCCAGTCCCGCAAAATTACTTCAAGGGCATAATGTCTTTGGTTCAACCAATCTTGATGTTTGTTGTTTTGTGATGCTGAAAACCTTTTGTGAAGCCTTGCCAGAACTCTACGAAATGACTGACACTGAAAATACGATGATAGATTGGATTGATGTCACCTATTCAGCTCATATTCCGTCTGAAATGATGCAAAAGCAGGTGATTAGCTTTTTGCAAAATGTGAGAGCAGGGCAAACCAAGAAAACGCGATATAACCGAGAATATGAGACAACAGCAGAATGGAACAGTGGTTCAGAGCATAGAGTCCTTAAAGTCTATTTAAAAGGGGCAGAGTTGCAAAAACGTTTGTCCGAAATCCAATCCGAATTAAAACGTACGCCAAATAAACAAAATCTTCTTAATGTGCTAAACGTGTTAAGCAATCCAAATTTAATTGAATTTTCCAAGCAATGTGTGCGTTTTGAGGCTAGGCTAAAACAACGTTATTTAGATAAATACCGTATTCCACGCAAATTATGCGATTTAATCCAGTATCAAAGACAGTATGAAAAACAGGGAAAAAGCCTGATTAAAGACCTATGGCAAGATGCCTTTAACGATATTATCCAAGCGGTTGGAGAAAGCAAAATGAATGTATATAACCGAGACAATATTCAGAAATTACTGAAAAAACAGTATTACACAGTAACACCTAAGGGCAATATTAGTTATGCGAAGGCAGATAGATTATTTGGTTTTTATAAAAACTTATTAACTTATGGATATTTAGAAACTCAGTCAGAAATGGATAGAAAAACGTTCTGGCGACACGAAAAAGACTTATTAGCTGTCGGGCTAACGAAAGCCCAGTTGCAAAACCTCAAAGCCCACGAACGCCATAACATCATTCCATTAATGAAACTTGTTGAAATTGATTTTAGTTGTCAGCGTCCTGATTGGTATGTTGAACCAACATTAGATTTTGTCCAAATGCAGTTAGCTGCGTAATTTAACTAACCGAGAGGTATAAAAATGAGTAATCAAAACATTGAACAGTATTTATTGAAAGTACAAATTTTTTCAACTTCCAGAATTGATGAACGGTCAGGGGTAAGTGAGAAAACGGGAAAAGATTGGTTTATTCGCACGCAGGAAGCCTATATTGAATTAGGTGGTCAGTTTCCTGTTCAAATTAAAGTGCCCTTGAAAAAGGATCAAGTTCCTTATTCTCCTGGTAATTACTATGTTCATCCAACTTCTTTTAAAGTCAGTGGTTATTTTGATTTAAAAGTAAGTGATATTGTTTTAGTTCCCGCTATTGATAAGTGATGAATGAAGAAATAGAAATTACAACTAAGTTTTGCCACCCTTATATGAGTTTTGGCGGTGATGGTTGTAGTGATGTCGTATTGAAAGTGCCACGGACAGAGGCGGTCAAACTTCAATCTGTGGCACATTCAGGGAATGAAAATCAAGGCTTTTCAGTGGGTGATTTTTTTCATCATACCGATAGCTTTGGTTTTTCATTTGGTCTTGTGCTTATTTTTTATTTAATCGCTAAATCTGTGGGAACATTTTTAGCGCTTTT
The DNA here is from genome assembly GCA_018366115.1 of Parahaemophilus parainfluenzae. Taxonomy (GTDB): domain Bacteria; phylum Pseudomonadota; class Gammaproteobacteria; order Enterobacterales; family Pasteurellaceae; genus Haemophilus_D; species Haemophilus_D parainfluenzae_AB. The sequence goes on from JAGZIS010000006.1 coordinate 68,961, forward strand.
CAAATAAGCACATAATTTTAACTCAATATAAGGAGTTTCTTATGTCAAATTTAAAAAAATACCTTATTGCTGCTGTAGTTTTGGGATCTTCCGTTGGTGCTTTTGCTGGCAGTGAATCGGCACAAAAAGTACAAATTGATGTTTCCGGTATGCTTAATCAAGTTGATTTTTCAACGGTGATTGCCGGAATTATCGCCGCAGGCGGTGTGTTAATTGGCCCGCGTATTGCCAAAATGGGTATCCGCTTTATTTTGGGACTATTTGGAAAATAACAATAACAAGGGGGGATTTGCGTCCCCTTTTTTCTTTGGGGTGCGTATGTTATGGGATTTTGCTTATTTTCTTTTGGGTATGGTATGCGGTTTAGTCGTGGTGCTTGGCTTAAATGGATAGTGATTTTTAGTTTTATTTTTAACGTTGTTTTATCCTATAAAGCTAACGCTAATCCGTTACTTGCCCGCGTGGTATTAGCTGAAGTGTTTGAAGGGATTGTTGCAAGACGGGCTGCGGTTTCTGTGGTTGGGAGAGCTGCCGCAAATGATGCCGCTTATTTAGCGGCAAATGAAGCAGCAATAGGATTACGTGCAGCACAGACTTATCGGGCATTGGGAACGGTTGCGGCAAATGACGCAACATTTGCTGTTGGCGAAACATCAACATTACGCAATGCGAAAGATATTTCATGGGTTGCGTTAGCGTTAACATCAGGTGCAATTACGCTTAAGGATTTGAATGTAGAAAGTAATAGCAAAATCGGGGTTGCTTTTGAGCCTACTGCTGTTCCTTTAGCTGATGGTCGTTATGCGATAAATGTGAATGGTGAAACAAAAGTTGTCAACGCAATGCCGAGCCCGAAAGATCCAATTATTTATCAGTATTCAAAAGAAAAGAAACAGATTTCGGAAAATTCACAGGATATTTATAAATCCGATGTCTTAGATAAACATTATAAATATTTCAATACGTTAAGAACGGGGGAGTACGCGCAATCAAATTCTATTGAAAAATTGGCTGAATATATCGCGCAAGAGGAATGGGGAGGAAAAGGAGAAGAAAATTATTCAGAAGTCGATATTGAGGGCAAGAAATACCGTTATCTACGTTCACAAACTACCGTAGAAAATCGTTATTTACGTCATCAAAAAATAGGTAATATGATTTATCCTGAAGTTCGTCAGATATTTACCGAAAAACAATTAAACTATGATTTTGAGCCGATTTTAGAGGGAAATACTGGCTCGCAAATCGTTTATTCTTTTAATCCACCTAAACCTTCGGATTATGAAGTTTCTACACGTGTAAATAATTTAACCTACATTAGATTTGAAGAAAATCAACATTGGGTAGGCGATTTTCCAACAACTTCATCAGATAAGCAGTTAAATTCAGTCGCAGATTTAGATTTAAATCTTTATACCAAACCCTTAACCGCCACACAATTAGCGTTATTGTATAACGCCTTATTGATGTCTGCTGCGTCTCAGCCTGGTTATATTGGAGTTCCGTTTAGTGCATCTGATCCGATTACATCGGCAGAAGTACAAGCACAATTAAATAAATTAGGTAAAACGGCAACCTTTGCCGATTTATTTGCTAAAGCAGGTGTAGGAAATCAATTATCCATAGGCACATCAAACCAACCACAACCTATTCCACAACCCACACCGAATCCCGGTACGCGTCCAGGTGAAGAAAAAGATGATAAAGATATTGATGATGAACCCAAATATCCTGAACTTGAGTCACCCACAGCACGACAAATTTTAGAGCCATTTAATCAGTTTTTTCCGCAGCTCAAGAATTTTCATTTAGCCGATCGTGCTGTGCAGTGTCCAACGTGGGAAGGGCATATTGATTATTTAAATATTGATGTTCGATTAGATAAGCATTGCCAATATGTAGAGCAAAATAAAGCCGTGATTACTTCCTTGATGCTGCTTATTTGGGGAATTGTCGCATTAAGAATTTTATTGAGTGCATAAGGAATAACAATGGGTAGCTTAATTTTACGTTTATTTAGTGGTTTTCTTGGGTTTGCTTTTAAAGGTATTGTTGCAAAATTTTTTGTTTTTTTCGCACTTTTCTTTATTACAACGGAATTTATTCCCGTGGTGATTGAGTTATTTTTGCCAAAAGAGATACCAAATTTAAATGCGTTATTTAGTGGTTTACCTGATTCTATTTGGTATTTTCTATCAATATTGCAAATTCCAACAGGAATAACATTAGTTATTTCGGCAATGTTGGCGCGCTTTATTATTCGTCGTTTACCAATTATTGGCTAGGGAGCATTATGGCTATTTCGGCTTATGTGGGGTTACCTGGACACGGAAAATCTTATGAAGTGGTGAAGTCTGTCATCATTCCCGCCATTGCTTCGGGGCGTAGGGTAGTTTCAAATATTTACGGATTAAACAAACAATTAATTGAAGAATATTGCCTATCAAAAGATAAAAAATTGTCGCCTGATAACTTAGGTGAATTGGTTATTGTCGATAATGATTTATGCTTAGGTGTTGATTTTTACCCTTACAAGAACGCAATAGATAATAACATTGAAACCTTTTGTAAAGCAGGAGATTTAATCATTATTGATGAAGCGTGGCGATTTTTCCCAAAGAAAGAAAAAATCAATGATAACCACTTTTCATTTTTATCAGAACACCGACATTTTACAGATAGTAACGGCATTTCTTGTGATTTTGTCATATTGAATCAGGATTTAACCAATTTACAAAGAGAGCTTGTGGAGCGAATTGAAACGACATTCAAAATGACAAAATTGGTTGCCGCAGGGTTAAAAAGTCGTTATCGGGTTGATGTGTTTTCGGGTAATAAATGTTGGAAAACCGCAAAGACGGCAAGTTATCAAGAAAAGTATGATAAGGCTATTTTTCCGCTTTATAAAAGCTATGAAACCGATAATGGACGGGAATTAGTCACAGATAAACGGCAAAACGCGCTGAATAAATCCAGTATTAAATATTTTGCCGTGTTTGCCGTATTGATTGTCGGGTTTTCGTTATATAAGCTCATTAGCTTTTTTACGCCACCTGAACAGGATACGCCAAAAGTTGAACAGACATTAAGCGAAAATAAGGAAATTGAAGCGATTACATTAAATAATCAGCCACAACTTCAAGTAACTTTACCGTTATCAACGCAATGGCGCATAACAGGGGAGTTACAAAAATCAGGAAAAGCCTTTGTGATTTTGGCTGATAACCAAGGTAATTTACGGTTAGAACCACGTTCTAACTTTAATTTTACGGGGCGAATGTTGGAAGGCATTATTGATAATCAACGGGTTAATTATTATTCTGGAGTAAAACAATGAAATTACAACGTAACATTTTATGTTTTTTTTCCTGTTTTTTGTTTGGTGTGGCGCAGGCAAAAAATGTTGATTTTAAGCTTGAAGCCGTACCGTTACCGAAAGCGGTAGGAATGATCTATGATGAAGTTTTAGAAAAGCCTTATATGCTTGATCCAAAATTAGCAGCAGATACACGGTTAATCAGCTTTCATACCAAGGAAGACCAAGATTTTAATCAGTTTATTACACGCTATTTTGAAAATATGAATATCAAAACCTATGAGAAAAATGGCGTAGTTTACCTTGCGCATATTGAGCCAAAACCGCCAAAAATTATCAAACACAGTTTTGTTTATAATCCTGTTCATCGTGATACAGAATATCTTGCGCAGTTTTTACAAGGAGAGGGGCAAGTCTCGGCAAGTGGTGATAAGCTCGTTTATTATGGAACAGCGGAAGATATTGCAAGAATTAAATCAGTTTTAAAATCGGTTGATACGCCAAGCCGTGAAGTCGTTGTAACGGGTTATGTTTTTGAAGTGCAGGACATTGCCAAAGAAGGAAGCGGAATTAATTTATTGGCAAAATTGCTATCGGGAAAACTGGGTATCAACATTGGTTACAAACAAAACTATGAAAATTTTATTACGGTTAATGCAGGGAATTTGGATGCAATGATTGAGTTATTTCGCACTGATGAACGCTTTCAAGTCGTTAGTAGCCCAACGTTGCGTGTAAAATCAGGTTCAAAGGGAAATTTTTCAGTAGGTTCTGATGTGCCTGTTTTATCAAATGTTACCTATCAGGACGGCAGACCTATTCAATCGATTGAATATCGTTCTTCTGGTGTGATCTTTGATATACAACCAACGATTAAAAGTAATGCGATAGACTTAAAAATCAATCAACAACTTTCTAATTTTGTGAAGACGGATACGGGCGTAAATCAATCGCCAACACTGATTAAACGCGATATTGTTACTGATGTTACGCTTAAAAGTGGTGATATTGTGGTTTTAGGCGGACTGGCTGAAAACAAATTAACGGAGGGTGAAACAGGTTTTTCATTCTTGCCGAAAGGCTTCTTGACGGGAAAATCTAAATCAAACACTAAGACAGACATTGTAATTTTATTGCAAGTTAAAATGATCTAATTGAATTTCATAAAGTAAAAACCACAAAGGGTAAAGGCGTTACACGCCTGCGCTTTGTGGTTTTTACCTTGTTACTTCATCATTAAATTTGAATTAGCAATATTATAGGGGGGTGTCGGGGGAAAATGCCACGCATTTTCTCCTGACGTAAGGCGCAGCGGCTGCAGCGCCGGAAACAGAGATATTTATTTGAAAAAATGAATTCATTGCGCTCGGCATTCTTCAAAAAATCACAGCAATTAATGCGCCTTCTGCAGAACCTTTATAGCCACGTCCTTTAAGCTGATTAGATAATGCGAAACGCACCGTGCGTCTTTACATTTCCCTGACATTCCAATTTAACCATTCAATAAAACGATAAAACAACACGTTACAACGTGTTATTCATCCTTATTTTGTCTTGTTTTACTAGTACCTGTGACTTGTGCATAACTCTGTGATCTTATTAATGCGTAGCTTTCACTAACCTTGTAATTGATTTCGCATAATGAGAAGAAATAAATGAATAAATATTTTTGAAATGGATTAATTAGAATGAGACTTTGAGATAACGCTACATGAATTCTGAATACAATTACCGTACATCAATTCACTAGATTTCATCATTCTTGATCTGATAATGAGAATTTATTTTACATACATCGCATAAATGAGAATAATTAACATTGATTTTTCTTTTATTATTAGTTAGTTATAAAAAAAATTTAAAAAAAATGCTTGATTATTCTCATTTGTAAGATTAGAATGCACACCGATGACAAGTTAAGCAGTCTTGTTTTTATTTTTAATCTCTACTTAATAAGGAAAGGAGTTTTTATGCTTAATAAAGCAATCGCAGATAAGTTAAATGAACAAATCAATTTAGAGTTCTACTCTTCTAATGTTTATTTACAAATGAGTTCTTGGTGTAGCAAACACGGTTACGAAGGTGCTGCAGCATTTTTACTTCGTCATGCTGATGAAGAATTAGAACATATGCAAAAATTATTCCAATATGTAAGTGAAACAAGTGGTATGCCACTTTTAGGTAAAATTGATGCACCTAAAAATGACTACAAATCACTTAAAGAAGTGTTTGAAACCACACTTGAACACGAAAAATTCATCACTTCTAAAATTAATGAATTAGTTGAAGTAACATTTGCAAACAAAGACTATTCTACTTTTAACTTCTTACAATGGTATGTTGCAGAACAACACGAAGAAGAAAAATTATTCAATAGCATTATTGATAAATTTAACTTGGTGGGTGAAGACGGTCGTTCGCTTTACTTTATCGATCGTGACTTAGCAACATTATAATTTTAAAAGGAGAATACAAAATGTTATCATCAAACGTAATCAAATTATTAAATGATCAAATGAACCTTGAGTTCTACTCTTCAAACCTTTACTTACAAATGAGCGCATGGTGCGAACAAAACGGTTTTGAAGGTGCTGCTAAATTCTTATCAGCTCACGCTGCAGAAGAAATGCAACACATGCGTAAATTATTCACTTATTTAAATGAAACTGGTGCATTAGCGGTAATCACTGCAATTGAAGCACCCGCGCATGAGTACAAATCATTAAAAGAAATCATTGAATTAACTTATGAACACGAAAAATTGATCACAAGTAAAATCAATGAATTAGTGGGTAAAACTTTTGAAGAAAAAGACTACTCTGCGTTCAATTTCTTACAATGGTATGTTGCAGAACAACACGAAGAAGAGAAATTATTCAGCGGTATTTTAGACAAATTAAATCTTCTTGGCGAAGATGGCAAAGGTTTATTCTTAATTGATAAAGATTTAGGTAACCTTGCAGGTCAAACCGCTTAATTAGATAATCATAAAGCTTAGTAGAAATACTAAGCTTTTATTTTACCTATAATTTGTGACAACGTATCAAACTATTTTAAGCATCCCTTTTATCTTTGAATACAAGTTGATGAAATTTAAAACAACTACACGTTTTTAATGAAATTTTACTTGCAACGAAGTAAGATAAACGTATAATTCAGAACAACCCAAATGCCTGGGTGGCGAAATTGGTAGACGCAGCGGATTCAAAATCCGCCGGTGAATAACCGTGTCGGTTCGAGTCCGACCCTAGGCACCACAGAATTTATAAGCTCTGAAGTTGATTCAGGGCTTTTTTATTAGCTATAAGTTAATCAATATGACAGAACAAAACCAAGATAAAAAACAGACTTATAATTTCAATAAATTGCAAAAACGTCTTCGCCGTAATGTTGGCAATGCAATTGCTGATTTTGGCATGATTGAAGATGGTGATAAAGTGATGGTTTGTCTTTCTGGTGGCAAAGACAGCTATACGCTTCTCGATATTTTGTTGAATTTACAACAAAGCGCACCGATTAAATTTGATATCGTTGCAGTTAATTTAGACCAAAAGCAACCAGGTTTTCCTGAGCATGTTTTACCTGAATATCTGCAAAGTATCGGTGTGGATTATAAAATCGTTGAAGAAAATACTTATGGCATCGTAAAAGAGAAAATCCCAGAAGGTAAAACAACGTGCTCTCTTTGCTCTCGCCTACGCCGTGGTATTTTATACCGTACAGCAACTGAACTTGGGGCAACCAAAATTGCACTTGGACACCATCGTGATGATATGTTGGCTACCCTGTTTCTGAATATGTTCTATGGTGGGAAACTAAAATCTATGCCACCGAAATTAATTTCAGATGACGGCAAGCAAATCGTGATTCGTCCATTGGCTTATTGTAAAGAAAAAGATATTGAAAAATATGCCGTAGCGAAAGAATTTCCAATTATCCCTTGTAATTTATGTGGTTCTCAACCTAATTTACAACGTCAAGTAGTGAAAGAAATGTTGAATACTTGGGACCGTCAATATCCTGGACGTTTGGAAACCATGTTTAGTGCGATGCAAAACATTACGTTGTCACACTTATGTGATCCAAAACTCTTCGATTTTAAAGGTATTAAGCACGGTCAAGCACTTGATGGTATTGAAGGAGATACCGCATTTGATGAAGAGCGTATCGAACCAATGAAATTTGATGATGAAGATGCATCTGACTATTCCGATAACGAAATGATCAGCTTTAAAGAAGTGAATTAATATGATTACCGTACAAGGAAAACAAATTGAAACCGACACCTCTGGCTATTTACTTAATATTGCTGATTGGAATAAAGAGGTGGCAAAACACATTGCTCAGCTAGAAGGTGTAGAATTGACCGACGCTCACTGGGAAGTGATTTATTTTGTGCGTGATTTCTATCAAGAATATAACACTTCCCCTGCGATTCGCATGCTGGTAAAAGCTATGTCAGAAAAATTAGGTGCCGATAAAGGTAATAGCCGCTATTTGCAACGACTCTTCCCTGACGGACCAGCTAAGCAAGCAACTAAATTGGCTGGTCTGCCAAAACCAGCTAAATGCTTATAGAATGCCGTAACCGCGCGATAAAGTGCGGTTATTTTTTTACTCAAATTTCGCTATATACAAAAAAATATAATCGCTATATACTTATAAAAACAACGAATTTTAAGTATATGAACAAATCTTCCCTTACCTTTCCCCTTTTACTTTGCCTACTTATTGGACTCATTTTATGTTCACTCTCTTGGGGGCGCTTTGCGATTCCGCTTGAGAATGTTGTACAAAGTCTTATTGGCAGTAACGCCAATGATGTGCAAAACAACATTATTTTTAATCTTCGTTTACCTCGTGTAATTGCTGCCATACTTGTCGGAGCCTCCTTGGCCATTGCGGGTGTCGTGTATCAAGGTATTTTCCGTAATCCATTGGTTTCACCTGATATTCTAGGCGTATCTAATGGCGCTTGTGTCGGTGCGGCCTTGGCGATTTTAGTTGGTTCTAGCATGCTTGGCATTCAAACCTTTGCCTTTGTTGGTGGTTTGGTTGCCGTCTTGCTCACCATGAATTTACCGCGTTTGATTCAACGTGATTCTACTATCGTTTTAGTGCTCTCTGGCATTATCGTTTCAGGTTTTATGATGGCGACATTGGGTCTATTGAAATACCTTGCTGATCCTGAAACTCAGCTGGCTGATATTGTGTATTGGCAATTAGGTAGTCTAACCAAATCTAACTACGATAACTTGCTCGTCCTTTCACCAATCATTCTACTCACCACTCTTGGCTTATTTTTAATGCGTTGGCGCATTAACGTACTTTCCTTGGGCGATCGAGAGGCAAAATTAATCGGAGCCAATATCCGATTAGAACGAGGTTTAATGGTGGTTTGTGCCACATTGCTGACGGCTTCATCGGTTTGCTTAAGCGGGACAATTGGTTGGCTAGGTTTAGTGATTCCGCATTTAGCACGTCTTTTCATTGGTGATAATAATGTCAAAAGTTTACCGCTAGCCGGACTTATCGGCGCGATTTTCTTGCTCGTTATCGACACTCTCGCCCGCAATTTATACATTCAAGAAATTCCGCTCGGCATTCTCACCGGCTTTATCGGTGCGCCATTCTTTGCTTGGGTACTGATTAAACAAAAGGTGGTGGACTAATGCTGAAAATTGACAATCTATATTACTGGCACAATGTTGAACATTCGTTACTCAATGGCATTGATTTAACCTTACAAAAAGGCGAATTGCTGACTATTCTTGGTGCTAATGGTTGTGGTAAATCAACATTATTAAACTGTATTGCGGGGCTTTTGAAACCAAAGAGCGGTCAGATTTTGCTAGATAATTGCAAATTAAGCGAAATGAGCAGTAAGCAAATTGCTCAGAAAATTGCTTATGTCTCGCAACTCAGCCCACAAACCTATCAATATCGCGTGCGTGATTATGTGGTACTCGGTCGTGCTGCGCATCTAGGTGTTTTGGATAAGCCAAGTGAAGCTGATTTTGCACTCGTTGATGAAGCCTTAAATAAACTCGGCATTAGTCATTTTGCTGACAGAATTTATATGCAAATGAGTGGCGGTGAAAAGCAACTGGTCAATCTTGCGCGTATTTTGGTGCAACAACCTCAACTGATTTTGTTTGATGAACCCACTTCGGCATTAGATTATGGCAATGTGTTTAAAACCTTAAGCCTAATAAAAGAGCTCTCACTACAAGGCTTTACCATTATCATGACAACACACAATCCCGATCATCCCATGTTGTTACACAGCGCACTGCCCCACAGCCGTGTAAGCATCTTAAACGGGCAAGGCAAATTACAAACAGGTTTGGCACCGGAAATCATTACCGAAGACAACTTGAAAGCACTTTATCAAACAGATTTACGTCTGATCGATGTGCCTGCTCTGCAACGACAAATCTGTGCGATTACCCATTTATAAACCCACTATAAGGACATTCATATGTTGAAACACTCTCTGAAAAAAGGCCTAATTGCCCTCTCCCTAGCAGCTTGTTTTGCTCTGCCTTTGCAAGCAAAAATTGTGACGGATGTTGAAGGTAATAAAATTGAATTACCGGATAACGTACAACGTGTTGCCGATCTTTGGCATGCGAATAACCAAATCGTCTTGTTATTAGGCGGTGCCAATAAACTGGTCGGCACAACCACATCTATCGCAGCCAATCCTTGGTATAGCGAAGTATATCCAAATATCAAAAACGTACCGGTATTAACCAACGGTGAAACCATTCAAACAGAAGAATTGTTGAGTCATAAACCTGATGCAGTATTGCTCTCGAAAAAATCCATGTTAACTGAAGTGGAACAAGCGGGCTTAAAAGGCGTGCGAGTGAGCTTCCAAGATTTTGATGGTTTGAAGAAAACCGTGCGTATTACCGCTGATGTTTTAGGTGATAAAGCTCCTGAAATCGCAGAAAGCTATATCAAAGAATTAGAAGACAATATTCAATTTGTGGAAAATCGTCTCAAAGGACTCAAAGATGAACAACGCCCTACGGTGTTACATATCACTAAAGGCTCTGACTTATTGATGATTGACGGCGGAAAATCCATGATCGGCGAATGGATTAAATTAGCTGGCGGTAAAAGCGTGTTACCTGATGAAGCCAATATGGTGACCGTCACCGTAGAAAGCATTATTCAAGCGAATCCAGATGTCATTATTATCGGCAGCAGCGGAAATAAAGCACAAGAAGCAATCGAAAAAATTAAAGCAGACCCAGCATGGCAATCAATAAGTGCGGTCAAAAATAATCGTATTTATGCCAATCCAACCGGCACGTTCCCATGGGATCGCTACAGTGCAGAAGAAGCCTTACAAATTCTTTGGGCGGCTCAACTTTTCCATCCTGAGCAATTTAAAGATTTGAATATGGTGGAAAAAACACAAGCTTTCTATAAAAAATATTATGGTTATGCGTTAAGCAAAGAAAATGCTGAGCAAATCTTAAAAGGGTTATCACCTATTAAGTAGTATTTTCAATTTATATATTTATCTATATAATACCCACTCTTTTTTAACTTAAACATAAGGAAATGCTAAATGAAAATTAGTGCAAGAAACCAACTTAAAGGTACTGTAAAATCAATCGAAACTGGTTCTGTGAACGCAATCGTACACATTGATATCGGTAACGGTAACATCATTTCTTCTACCATCTCTATCGATGCAGTAAAAGAATTAGGTTTAGCTGTTGGTAAAGAAGCATATGCGATTATCAAAGCAACTTCTGTAATGGTTGGTGTTGAATAATCTCAACTGAACTGTTCAGAATTCTATATAACCGCGCTTTAAAGTGCGGTTATTTTTTTGTCTTTTTTCTCTCTAATCTCTTTATTCCCCTTCTAATAAAATGCATTTTATCCTTAACCAAAATGAAACAATCTTTGCTACATCTTGTTATTTATTGACTTTTAATTAATTATATTATATAATTTTCACATATTATCAATTTTTAGTTAATAATCTAGTTTCGGATTATTCTGTTAAACTTAGGAGAGCAAATGACAAATCAACGTTTTATTACTATTTTAGGCTATGTCGCAACATTTACTTCTGTTTGCATGTATGTCTCTTATTTACAACAAATCGGTCTAAATCTATCAGGTCAAAAAGGTGGCTGGCTACAACCTTTTGCCACGACTATCAACTGTAGTTTATGGGTGGCTTACGGCTTACTAAAAGAAAAACGCGATCTGCCTATTTCATTAGCAAATGCGCCTGGTGTCATACTTGGTTTGATTACTTTCGTTACCGCCTTATAACACTATAAAATCTCATATAAAAAAGACCGCACTTTTTAAAAATCTTAAAGTGCGGCCTTTTTATTTATTAATTTAATTCATTTAAAACCTGAAAATTATGATATTGTCTAATTATAAATTCTATTGCATTCTATATATGAACAGACGTTTAGACGTCTAAACCAAATAAAAACAATAGAAGGATTCATTATGACAACATTTCATTTAGCAGGATTTCCGCGCGTAGGCGCAAAACGTGAACTTAAATTTGCTCAAGAGCGTTATTGGCGTGGCGAAATTGCAGAAGCGGATTTATTAGATATCGCCAAAAGATTACGTGAACTAAACTGGCAACACCAAGCCAAGGCAAATGCTGATTTTGTCGCGGTGGCTGATTTCACACTTTACGATCATATTTTAGATTTACAAGTGGCAACAGGTGCGATTCCAGCTCGCTTTGGTTTCTATAGTCAAAACTTAACGCTCGATCAATATTTCCAGTTGGCTCGTGGGAATAAAACACAATTTGCGATTGAAATGACAAAATGGTTCGATACCAACTACCATTATCTTGTACCAGAATTCCATAAAGAGGCACAATTTAAAGCCAATCCCGCACATTATGTGACACAAATCCGCGAAGCTAAAGCGCTTGGGTATCAAGTTAAACCAACAATCGTTGGTCCACTCACCTTCCTTTGGTTAGGTAAAGAAAAAGGCGCTGCATTTAATCGCTTTGATTTATTAGCAAAACTCGTGCCAGTTTATGTTGAAATTTTAAATGCGTTAGCTGCAGAAGGTGTGGAATACATTCAAATTGATGAACCCGCTCTCACCTTAGATTTACCGGCAGAGTGGATTGCCGCTTATAAAACGGTTTACGCCACTTTTGCTGAACAAGTGAAAGCGAAATTATTGCTTGCGACTTATTTTGGTTCTGTGGCAGAACATGCTGATTTGTTAAAAGCCTTACCTGTTGCAGGTTTACATATTGATTTAGTACGTGCACCTGAACAACTTTCTGCCTTTGCGGATTATGACAAAATCTTATCTGTGGGCATCATTGATGGTCGTAATATTTGGCGTGCAAACTTAAATCAAGTGTTAGATGTGGTTGAGCCATTAAAAGCGAAATTAGGCGATCGTTTATGGATTGCGCCAAGCTGCTCTCTCCTTCATACACCTTATGATTTAGAAGTCGAAACACAGCTACAAGCCAATAAGCCTGAGCTTTATCAATGGTTGGCTTTCACGTTACAAAAAATTCAAGAATTACGCATTATTAAGACTGCGCTAGAGCAAGGCCGTGAAGCGGTTCAAGCTGAATTAGCAGCTTCTCAAGCTGCTGCGGATGCACGCAAAAACTCGCGTGAAATTCACCGCACTTGTGTCGCAGAACGATTAGCAAATCTACCAAAAAATGCTGACCAACGTAAATCGCCATTTGCGGAACGCATTAAATTACAAAATGCGTGGTTAAATTTACCACTTCTACCAACCACAAATATTGGTTCTTTCCCACAAACGACCGCTATTCGTCATGCCCGTGCCGCCTTCAAAAAAGGCGAACTCAGCCTAGCTGATTACGAAGCTGCAATGAAAAAAGAAATTGAATTTGTTGTACGTGAGCAAGAAAAATTAGACTTAGATGTATTGGTACACGGCGAAGCTGAACGTAATGACATGGTGGAATATTTCGGCGAACTACTTGATGGTTTTGCTTTCACCAAATTCGGTTGGGTACAAAGTTATGGTTCACGTTGTGTAAAACCACCAGTGATTTATGGTGATGTCACTCGCCCAGAACCCATGACGGTACGTTGGTCACAATATGCTCAAAGCCTAACAAATAAAGTAATGAAAGGCATGCTGACAGGTCCGGTGACGATCTTACAATGGTCTTTCGTGCGTAACGATATTTCTCGTGAAATAGTCTGCAAACAAATTGCGGTAGCGCTTTCTGATGAAGTATTAGATTTAGAAAAAGCAGGTATCAAAGTGATTCAAATTGATGAGCCGGCTATTCGTGAAGGTTTACCGTTAAAACGTGCAGATTGGGATGCGTATTTGAAATGGGCAGGCGAAGCCTTCCGTTTAAGTTCAATGGGTTGCCAAGATGATACCCAAATTCATACGCACATGTGTTATTCCGAATTTAACGACATTCTACCCGCTATTGCAGCCTTAGATGCCGATGTCATCACTATCGAAACCTCGCGTTCTGACATGGAATTACTCACCGCATTTGGTGATTTCAAATACCCGAATGATATTGGTCCTGGCGTATATGACATTCATAGTCCACGTGTACCTGCGGCTGAAGAAATTGAACATCTTCTTCGCAAAGCATTACAAGTGGTGCCGAAAGAACGTTTATGGGTAAACCCAGACTGTGGTTTGAAAACACGTGGTTGGCCAGAAACAATTGCAGCATTAAAAGTGATGGTTGATGTCACGAAAAAATTACGTGCTGAATTAGCATAAAATCAGTAAAAAGAAAGGCGAACATGAGAGATTATCTCTGTTCGCCCTTTCTTTTAGTCCAAAAACCAATTCATTTTTGACCGCACTTACAAGCTAATATATTCCATTTTCATCTTGCAGAGACTCTTCAATAACTGCTCTGCCATCTTGCGGTGACTTAAACGCAACGGTTTCTCTGCAAATACCACTCGCTCAATTTTTGATACATCCAATTGATTTAAGTAAGCAAAATTAATTGCTGTTTGCATAGCCGGTAAGCTTGGGTTAAATGCTGCATTTTCTGCATATCGACCACAAATCATTTCCCCATTTTTAAATAAAATGCCAACACCATGAGGGCTTTTAGAATAAGGTGAATGTGCTCGGTTTGCCCCTAAAATCGCTTTATTTGCCACTTCATCTTCTGTCGTCAAAGTGAAACCTTGTTCTTCTTTGTTTAATAGAAGCAAATCAACACCTAAATCTTTCGGACCAAAGCTATCGGGTAAATATTGAGGAAGTGGATTATTTTGGCTGTGTGGCAAATGGATTTTTAAATTTTGCGCTTGATAAAGCTCATTCATAAATTGACGGCAGTGACCACAAGGCGTGTAATTCACCACAATATCCGTGATGCGAGGTTCATTGCGTAACCATGCATGGCTAATCGCACTTTGTTCAGCATGGATGGTTTGAGCCATGCTACTCCCCTGAAATTCTTGATTCGCACCAAAGTAAAAATCACCACTTTCACCAATCGCAATCGCTCCAACATGAAATTCTGAAATGGGTGTATGGCTATAACAAGCCGCTACAGGCAAAAGCGTCAAACCTAATTGAACAGGCGTAAGCTTAAATTCATCACAAATTGACCGCACTTTTTCAGCCGGTAAAAAACCTTTCCATTCTTGTTCTTCTAACGCAGAAAGAATTGCATTTGAAAGTGGCGAATCGGTTAATGCTTGTTGAATTTTTTGTTGCATATTAAATCTCCTTATTTTTATATGCCCATTCTACGCTATTTGGAGGAACTCCACCGCAAAATGATCACATAATGCAAATATGCTTAATCATTAATTATCTTTTATAAACTCAGGCGAAATGTAATCTGATAACCAGACTTTTTCATTGCCAATATAAAATTTGGCACCCTTAGATTGTGCTAGTTCTGTATCAATTATCAGAAGAATTGTCTCTCCTTTTTTTCTATTTCCAACCAATGTTGCTGTCTCAACATCCTCAGATAAATGTACATATTGACGAGACATCGGCTTCAATCCATTTAATTTAATATTATCTAAATAATTTATACTTGTCCCATGGTATAAATACTTTGGTGGATAACCAATTTCTTTAGAAATTTTCATTGGAATTGAATGACCATAGAAAGCTCTTATTTTGCCATTTTTAATCTCATGTCTTTTCTTTTCCGATAAGTCGATCATTTTAACTAGATCGTCTTCAGTTAACGTATTCCATTTTTCATCACTATTTCTAAATGATGAAATTAATTGCCCGACGGAAACCCAACCTTCAGAATCCAGTTCTAATTCATATTCCCATGGCGCATGACGAAGCGCATAGGAAACTTCTTTACTTAAATTTAAATAGTCCATTTTAATACTCTTTTGCACTTTTAATTTCTTCTGCTAACCACTCATCAAAATCCTTACATTCATATTTATTGGCTTCATTACCAAGATCATGAACATAAACTCTCGGATTTCCAGAGTAATCCGTTAATTTGAAACAAGCTGCCCAATCTCCATCTCTAGCGAATGATATTAAATCAGCTACACCTGTCAGTTTTTCTATTGCTTTACTATAAAGATAAACACTGTCCTCTATCTCTGAATTCTCATAATCAGGATCTTCAAACCACCAAGGAAAATATTCCAATTCATTTATCTTTTCCATATTACTTGATAAATCAATATAAGACTGAGGAAACTTAAAGTTTTCAGGTAATTGTTCTTTAGGATATAAATTAAATTTAGTTTGCATAATTGCTCCGCAATTACAATTCATCAGTAAAAATAAGTAATCTTTTATCTAAGTTTTCAAGTCTATGCAAGAAAAATCATAAAAAAATAACCGCACTTCAAAAGTGCGGTCATAAATTAAGATATTTTATTCACTCGTTTTATAACAACGATGGCGCAACACCGAGTAATTTTCTTGTGTAATCCACTGTTGGGTGGTTGAAAATATCTTCAGTGCTACCGGTCTCCAAAATTTGACCGCCGTACATCACAACAATACGGTCAGATACTTGGCGTACGGTTTGGATATCGTGAGAGATAAACACCATGGCAAGATTGAGTTCTTTTTTCAAGTCTGCCAATAGGTTTAATACCTGAGCGCGAACGGATACGTCTAATGCAGAAGTTGGCTCATCCGCAACAATCAGTTTTGGATTCAGCGCTAAAGCACGTGCAATGGCCACACGTTGTTTTTGCCCGCCCGATAAACGGGTTGGTTCAACTTGTGCCGCAGAACGTGGTAAACCGACGCGAGAAAGCAAGTCATACACACGTTTTTCCCGTTCATGAGGTTGTAACACATTGTGAATATCCATTGGGTCACGCAAAATATCCAACACTTTCATACGAGGATTCAGTGCTGTTGCAGGGTCTTGGAAAATGACGGACACTTGGCGACCAAATTGTTTTCTCGCTTCTGAGCTGCCATATTGCATTTGTAAACCGTTGAATTTCACTAAACCTGATGTTGGTTTAAGAAGGCCAATAATCACATTGGCTAAGGTAGATTTCCCGCAGCCAGATTCCCCAACTAAACCTATTGTTTCCCCCGCTTTGATGCCAAGACTCACATTGTTCACCGCAGTGAATTTTTTACGTCCAAACAATGAACCGTCGCGAGAAGGAAATTGCACCACGATATTTTCTAAATCGATGATGTTTTGTTCTTTAATGACTTTAATACTACTGCTCATATTATGCTCCTTTCGCTTCCGTTACAGGCTCAGCTAAATGAGAAGCCCACAAGTGAGACGGCTCGCCTTCCACGGCGGTTAATATCAATTTTTGATCCGGATTTGCATCTGGTCGCAATGAACGACTTGCAAAACGGTCACCTACAGCAAAATCGTAAGGTGATGGTACGCTGCCCGGAATTTGATATAAACGTTTCGCACGGACTTCAGTTGAAAGGACAGAGCCCAATAATCCGCGTGTATATTCGTGTGTTGGGTTAGCAAGCAATAAGGATGTTGGTGCCATTTCAACCACTTGTCCCGCATACATTACGGTAATGTGGTGAGCTAACTGTGCAACCAATGCTAAATCGTGACTTACGAACACCATTGCAAAACCCAGTTTTTCGCGTAATTCATTCAATAATTTCACGACTTCAGCTTGAACGGTTACGTCTAATGCAGTTGTTGGTTCATCGGCGATTAATAATTTCGGCTCACGAGTTAATGCCATCGCAATAACCACGCGTTGACGTTGACCACCAGAAAGTTCGTGTGGATAACGATTCAACACTTTTTCAGGATCGAGGTGTACCCATTCCAGCAATTTTTCTGCGGTATGGTGGCTGCCACGTTTGATGAGCTGTGCCATTTGATCTTTGATACGCATTGATGGGTTTAATGCACTTAAAGAGTCTTGGTAAATCATCGCAATTTCAGAACCACGCAATTCACTTAGATTGTTAGCGTTAAGTAAACTGTGTTGTTTTCCGCTACGGTCTGTGAAAAGCACTTCCCCAGTAATTTTAGCTGTTTTTGGTAACAAGCCCATGATAGAGAACGCAGTAATAGATTTACCACAACCAGACTCACCAACTAATCCCATGGTTTCCCCTTCATTTACGGTGAAACTGATGTTATCAACCAATGGAATTTCACCATAACGATTCGGGAAACGAATAGATAAATTTTTCACTTGTAAAATCGGTTTTGCATTTGGATCTAATTGCATACGATTCGTACGTGTGATTTCTTTTTCATGTAATTTGAGTAAGTAACGTTTTAATGCAAGACCTTCAGAAAGCGCTTCTTGTACGTCGGTAGAAAGACGTTCATCTGATTTACCTTCTGGTTTTTTACCGCCTTTCAAGCGCGGGTTAACCAAAGCATCAGTAAGACCTTCCGCTAAGATATTTAAGGCTAATACGGTTAAAAGAATCATGACACCCGCAAAGGTTGTCGCCCACCATGCACCGTTTAATACGATATTACGACCTTCAGAAAGGATGTTACCCCATGAAGGATGTGGTGGTTGTACACCTGCGCCTAAGAAAGAAAGCGAGGCTTCGAATACAATGGCATCTGCCACCATTACAGTTGCGAAGACTAAAACCGGTGCCGCGGTATTACGTACAACGTGTTTGAGAAGAATATAAGTACGGCTACCACCAATAACACGCTCCGCACGCACATAGTCTTCATCCCATTGTGATACCACATTCGCACGAACCACACGAGCAAGTTGCGGGGTATAAACCACGGCAATGGTGATGATAATGACCGGTACAGAGTTACCAAAGGTTGCTAATAACACTGCCGCTAATGCGATACCTGGGAAGGCCATTAAAATATCCATTAAGCGCATGATGATTTCATTGCCCCATTTCTCAGATGTAGCTGCAGTTGCACCTAAAACACTACCGAAAAGAATGGCACAAGCTACCGCACCTAAACCGATAAATAAGGACGTTTGGGCACCGTAAACAATACGAGAGAAAATATCACGACCAAGTCGATCAGTCCCAAACCAATATTCCGCACTTGGAGCACGCATACGTGCGATCACTTCTAATGGATCATGTGTTGCTACCCAAGGGGCAAACACTGCCACTAAAGCAACGAAAACTAAGAATAATAATGAAATTTTTGATGCGGTGGAAAGTGCTCGGAATCTCGCACCGCTTGCAGCTAATCGATCTGCTAAACCTTGACGAAACATTATAGACTCCGAATTTTAGGGTTAATCAACACATAGAGAATATCAACGATAATATTCACTAAAACGAAAGTAAAAGCGATTGTCAGAACCACCCCTTGTACTAAGTGTAAGTCGTGGTTGACGATACCGTTAAAAATCAATTTACCCATGCCCGGTAAGTCAAAGATTTGTTCGATAACCACTGCACCACCAAGTAAGTAACCTACACGTAAACCTAATACTGTTACAGGCGTGATTAATGCATTGCGTAATACGTTGTGACGAATAACAGTTGCATAAGGAACACCGTTACCAATCGCGGTTCTCACATAGTCTTTATCCATTTCTTCTACCATGGTTGTACGCACCACACGAATTAATGACGCACATACTGGCACGGCAAGCGCAAGAGATGGCAAAATCATGGAATTGATATACCCCATCGGGCTTTCGCTGAATGGCACAAAACCACCAGAAGGCAACCAATCTAATTCCAAAGAGAACCATTGAATAAGTAAGATACCTAACCAGAATGATGGTGTTGCAACCGCTGCAACAGAGATTAAACGAATCACTTGGTCTACCCAGCTATCACGATAAAGCGCGGCAAGCACACCTAATGAGAAAGAGACTACTGCCGCAAACACCACACCAATTAGGGTAAGCTGTAAAGTGATTGGGAAAGATTTCGCTAGCATGCTACTGATTGGTAGTTCTGGTGGCATAGTCACACCAAAATCTAATACAAGTAAATTACCTAAGAAGCGAAAATATTGAACAAAGAGTGGATCATTTAAGCCGTGTGATTCGCGGTAAAGTTGTTTTGCCGCTTCACTAGCACTTTCGCCCAATGCCACCGTTGCAGGATCACCTGGTGTGAATTGAAGCACCACAAAAACGAGTGCTGTTACACCAAGAATCATTACCGGCAAGGCCATCAATCGGCGTAACAATAATCGAAGTATCATTTCCATCTGACTTCTCCTATTCTAGCTTGAGAAATTCGTTAGCTTCAAAAATGAAGCGAAACAATCAAATTCAAAAACAAAATGAATTACAGTAATCATAATGTTCAGCCTAAGCCCTGTCAATCCAAGTACATAGAGCAAAATTCAAATCTGTGATCGGCTTCACAAAGATTTTTTTGAAATGAAATTGAGAGAAAAAATGATTGAAAAATAGAGAGAAAAATGACCGCACTTTGGTATTAAAAAGAAAGAAAAAAGGCTGTTGATTGCTCAACAGCCCAAACATTAAATAAAAAAGTGCTTTTATTTACGGCCCACACCGAGGAAAGATAAACCGGTTGTTGCCAATGGTTGATAGCCTTCAAGGCTACTATCATCCCATGCAGAAGGAAGTTTACGATGAACAATCGGATAAAGTGGTACTTCAGCCGCAATGATATTAATCGCTTCTTCCCATGATTTTTTCGCTTCAGCGTGATCTTTTGCTCTCACAGCTGCATTGAGTAATTCAGTCACTTTCGCAAATTCAGGGGTGTTGCTCCAGCGGAAACGACGTTTCGGCCATACATCACCACGATACCACCAGCTTAAAAGCAAGTCTAAGTCATCACCGAACACTGATGGGTCACCTGGAGCGATTGCCACTTCATACACACCTGGATCCACGTTGTTGCTGTATAACGCACCTGATTGTAAGTGTTGTAAAGTCACTTTCACACCTGGAATCTTGTTCCAAGACTCTAAAATTAACGGTGCAGATTCTTTCACCCAGTCATGGTCGGTTGCGAGCAATTCAAATTTAAGCTCAGTCACACCAGCTTCTTTTAGTAATGCTGCTGCTTTTTCCGGATCATAAGGATATTGAGTTGATGCCTTAATATAATCTGGGTGAGTTGTTTGTAAGTATGATGTTGCAGCTTCTGCATTACCATCAAATACAATATCAACAAGTTTGTCAGTGTTTAAACCATAGTGTAACGCTTGACGTACTTTTGGATTGTTAAACGGAGCTTTCTCACAGTTAAACATTAAGAATAGCAAGCCAAAAGATTGAACGGATTGCACTTGTTGTTTTTTGTTTTTCAAGCGACTAATGTCTAAATAAGGCACACTTTCCATTGCTTGAGTACGTTTAGACTCTTGTGCAGTCACACGAGCTGCGGCATCAGAAAGTAATAACCAAGACATTTTTTCAACTTGTGCTGGATATTTACCATTGTAAGGTTCATACGCTTCAAAGACGATTTTGTCATCTTTCACAGCTGAAACAAATTTGAATGGGCCAGAACCAACTGGGTGTGCATCAAATGCAGATTGCCCTACTTTGTCGATCACGTGTTTCGGTACAATTTTCACGCAAGTTAAGCGGTTAGCAAATAAAGCAAATGGATATTTCAATTTAAATTCCACCACTTTATCATCCACAGCTTTCACACTTTCAATGAAATCAATAAACATCACGAATAAAGATTTATTGGCTGGATCCATAATACGATTGAAAGAATACACAACGTCTTCAGTGCTGACTGGTGCGCCATCATGGAAGGTTGCGCCTTCACGTAAAGTAATACGCCATGTTGTTTCATCAACTTGTTCTGGCTCTTTTCCTGCTAAAGCAAGATAAGGTTCACGAGTTGCAGGATGCAAATCCACCAAACCTTCAAAAATGTGCAAGTTTGCTGCATAAGGTGAAGCACCACTTGATGTCATTGGGTCAAAACCGGTAGAAAGCGGATAAGCAATCCCCGCTTCAATGGTTTTACCTTTAATTTCTGCAGCAAAGGCTTTTGGTGCAAATGTGCCTAATGTGCCACTAAATGCAAGACCTGCCCCCACGCCAGCCATAAGTTTCATAAAATGACGACGAGATTCATTAGTTTCAAAGGAAAAATGCTTTGTCATACTAAACTCCTGATGAGTAATAAAATCATATTTTTGGTTTTTAAACCTAGCCAAACATTTCATTCGAAAATGAAGTAAAGCAATCAAATCTTAGAACAAAATGATTTACATCAATCATAATCATCTTCGATTCATTCTGTCAAAAGGGAAATATTGAATGTGTGATCTACTTCACAGAGTTTTTTTCGTAATTTACGATAAAAGTTTTTAACTATATATAATTTATTATAAATAGATTTTAACTATTGAATCACTAGATAATATGAAATAGCTATCATAAAAAATGATGCTTATAATGACCGCACTTCCCAAGCAAGGGAACAACATTTTAATCAACAATAAAGAGGAAAATACTATGTCAAAAACATCAATCGGTTTAGATAAAAAAGCATCTGAAAAATTAGCAGCAAAATTAAACGAATTATTAGCAACCTATCAAGTCTTCTATACTAACGTGCGTGGTTACCACTGGAACATCAAAGGTGTAAACTTTTTTGAATTACACGCAAAATTTGAAGAAATCTACACAGATTTAGTAGAAAAAGTTGATGAGGTCGCAGAACGTATCTTAACGTTAGGTTACACACCGCATAACGGTTATTCACAATACTTCCAACACTCACGTATTAAAGAAGAGTTAGGGGTAAGTGATGCGCAATCTTGCTTAAAAGGCACATTAGAAGGATTAAAAGTATTACTTGAACAACAACGCGAAATCCTTGAATTAGCGGGTGAGTCTGATGATGAAGGTACAGCTTCTCAAATGAGCGATTACATCAAAGAACAAGAAAAACTTGTTTGGATGTTCCAAGCCGCCTGCCAAACTTGCCATGCTTAATTAAATATAGATTAAATGTGAAAGCCGACTGATGTCGGCTTTTTTATTATCTACACGACCGGTTTTTGTCGATAGAACAATAACCCTGGTAAAGCTAAGCCCAAAACAAGGGCACCCAAAATAAAGCTGGTGTTGATAAAAGAACTGATCATTTGCTCAAATAATTTATCGGAAAATCCATAATGATGAATTTGTACGATAGCAATCATCGCTTTATAAGCATGAACACCCGGAATCATTGGAATAATTGCCGCAACGGTAAAGACTTTTGGATGGGCTAAATAGCGATGAGATAAATGCACACCAATAAAACCAATCACACAAGTGGCAAAAAAAGTGGCAAAAACAATCGGGACTCCAAAGTGTAATAATAAAGTTCTCGTGACATGCCCAAGCGCGCCTAAAATAGCACAATACTTTAAGGCTTTAGGCGGAACATTAAATACTAAAGCAAATCCTACTGCTGGAATGGCGGCAAAAAGCATATCATCGAGTAAATTCAGTAAAAACATCTATTACCCCACCCAAGAAACAATATTTAAAAGATTTAATGCAAAGACGATGCCTAAACAAGCACCAAAAGTGAGAACCGTAGCGATGGTCCATCGTCCTATTCCCATATTGACATACCCTTTTAAAATATCCGCAAGTGAATTAATCAATGGGAATCCTGGAACGAGTAATAAAACGCTAGAAGCTAATGCGATATGAGGATCATTGCCTAAACTATATTTCAAACTCATACCGGAAATCAGTGAAGCGACAAAAGCGGTAATGGCAAAAACGATGAGTGGATTGTAATGACGTTTAGAAATTTCTTGTCGAACAAACATAGCAATGGCAGAGGCAATAAAGGTGATCGCACAAATTGTCATATCTCCGCCAGAAAGGTGAGCAAAAGAGGCACAAGATAAACCAATCATAAACACCACCAAATAACGGTTATATTTTAGTGGTTTTAACTTATCCAATTTCTTTTGTGCCATAGACAAATCATACAAGTGATGCTCTACGGCAACCACAATGTGCTGAACATCCGTAACGATTTGCATATTAATACCTTTATCGACATTCTTCCGCACAGTAGTAATACAATGTTGCTTAGAAAGTGTGGTCAATAAGACGGCATTTGCCGTCAAAGCACATTCCACGCTTTCAATGCCTAAAGCTACACCTAATCGCTGAGCCATTTGTACGACGACAGCACTTTCTGCGCCATGCTGTAACAATAACAAAGCGGTTTCCACACAAATACGGGTAACCGCTCGTTGGTATTCCTGATTCATATCTCTACGCTCTTATTAAAGTAAACGTTAGAGATTATAGATCGATGAATAAAAAATACTGAAAAAATGACCGCACCTATGATCCAAGTCAAAACTTCAGTATTTCAAAGCCTATGGTTCAACAGAAATTAAATGGCTTTATCAAAATATAGCGGCACATTGCTTAACTTAGCCATATTCGTGATATAAGCTAAAACTGCTGGTGGAAATTCGATTCCTTTCACACAAGTCAGATTTCGTAATACAGGGAAAACGATAATATCTTCAAGAGAAAGTTTTCCGTTTAAGGTATTTTCAGATTGAATTAATACCGCTAATTTCTCTAAATCGCCTTTTAAGCGAGTAAGATAGGTTTCAGTCTTCGCAATATTTTCAGCAAAATCCCCAATAAATTCTGTTTTCTTTTTAGTGAAATAATCGACTGCACTTTGGGTTTCAAATTCCGCTAAACCAATTTGTGTAAAGCGTGCAGTCGTAAGATGACCATAATAACTGCCAACTTCTTTTAACCATGCTTCAATTTCAGGACGAACGTGTTCAGATAAAATTTTTTCACCAAAATGTTCATCTTGGCACTACTTTTTTGCCCACTAAACCGATTGGCGTTGCTTCATCATCATTCGCGAGCACTACAAGTTCTACCGGCAAATTTTTTAAACCGAAAATCATGCGAGCACGCACACAAAACGGGCAATGATCGTAAACATATAATTTCATTTTTTACTCCTCTTTTTCCTGTAATAATTTTCCTAATCCACTTTGTCGTTTTACGGTATTCCTGACCGCACTTTGCCAGATTTTTTCATTGGCAAATACGGAAAGCTGATTTTTCGCACGGGTGACACCGGTAAATACCAGCTCTCGTGAAAGCACTGGGTTGGGTTCTGTTGGTAACACCATGACGGTATGTTCAAACTCCGAACCTTGGGATTTATGAATCGTCATCATAAACGCAGGCTCGTGAGAGGGAATACGACTGGTTGATACTTCTCGATTGCCAAACCATACTTTGCCTTTAGCTAAACACAAGCCAATATCGCCGTTATACAGTTTAACATTATGATCGTTTTCGGTAATCATAATTGGCTTACCGATATACCAATCGTCTTCTTGACGGAACCAAAGCAATTTCTCAGCTCGTAATGCTAAAGCAATTTCACGATTTAATTCTTCCACACCTAATGCCGAAGCGCGAAGTGCGGTCAAAAATCTCACTGAATTAAAGCGATCTAAAATCGCTTCTGCATAAGTTTTCTCGTTGCCCTTTTCATCTATAAATTTTGCATTGAGATCTTTCTTCTGAGCAAAATAAGTTTGAAGTTGAGTTAAATAAAAACGGTAATTTTCAACCGCACTTTTCACCACTTGTCGAACAGATTCTTTAACGTCTTGCTCTTCATCAAAATGATGAAAATGCAACTCTTGTGGATATTCTGAAAAGGTTGTTACACTGCCCTCACCTTTTCCTTGTTGAATTTGCTCAGCAAGTTGTTTAATGCCCGAATCATCTCGGAAACGACGACTAAAGGTTAAATGACAAATGGCATCGCGTAACGGACTGTGTTCACCCTCAGTTGGGACGGTATAGCCTGTTGTTGCATGAATATAATCGGCTTGAGCAGGGCTATAATCTTGCGTTAAAAATTGTGCAATTTCCCCTAATACTGCCCCCGCTTCTACTGAAGCTAATTGAGCTTGGTCACCCAATAAAATCAAACGTGTTTCGGGTTTCAATGCTTGCACAAGTTTCGCCATCATCGGCAAATCAATCATTGAGGTTTCATCCACCACTAACACATCAATTTGCAGTGGATTATGTGCATGATATTTTACGCTATCGGTAAAAGGTCGAACATCTAGTAAACGATGCAACGTTTCTGCGGCTTTAGGAATGGATGCACGTAATTCATCTGAAATCGGCATTTGTGCTAAAGCGTTTTCGATGGATTCCGTTAAACGAGCCGCCGCTTTCCCCGTTGGCGCAACCAATTTAATATGAAGTTTGCCACCAAATAATTCCTGTAATACGCATAACAAGCGAGTGACTGTCGTGGTTTTCCCTGTTCCAGGGCCACCTGTAATCACAGAAAATGGACTTTTTACTGCCGTTGCGACGGCTACTTTTTGCCAATCAACTTGTGCTTGTTTTTGAGGAAAATAACGATCTAATAATGCCCGAATTTGTTGCGGTTCTACTGATAAAGTGCGGTCATTTTTCAAGGCATTTTTAATATATTGCGCAACACGAAATTCATCTTGCCAAGCTCGATAGAAATAAATCGCCCCAAATTGAAACGCGAGAGGTGCAATCTGATTTTCAGGATCTTGTGTAAAAGCAATATGCCCCGCTAAGGCTGATTGCCATTTTGATACAGGAAGCAAACCGATCTTTTCATTGATAAGCGACAAAAAATCCGTTTCAGTATTACGATAAGCTAAGCCGAATAAATTACGTTCTAAGAAACGATCTAACACACAACAAGTATTACCTTGCGTATAGCTCCAGTTACAAAGTGCGGCTAACAAAATCGCTAAATTTTGGACGGGCTCAGCATAGCCTTTATCTTTTTGTTTATCAGCAATTAATTGAGCAAAATAATAATCGCCTTGAGTAATCATACCTTGTTCTTGCAAGGATTTTAATAGGCTTAACATTAAAATAATTCCTCTAATTGTTGGATTAATTGCCAATCTGGTTTATCAAAAAAGATGCCTGATTGTGGCGAACAATTCATTCCACGTAAAAATGCATAGACCACACCACCAAAATCTCGGTTGTAATCGTAGTGAGGTAAACGTGTTTTTAAATAACGGTGTAATGCCACCACATACAACAAGTATTGCCAATCATAGTGATGCTCTGACATGGCTTTTTTCAATGCAGCTTGGTCGTAATCCTTTAATACCTCACCCAAGAAATTCGATTTGTAATCAAGCAAATAATATTTATCTTGATGACAGAAAACTAAGTCCATTGTGCCTCGCACCATGCCTTGAATATCCTCAAACTGTAACGGTTCTGATGGCAAATGATGCAAGGTTGCTAACGCTCGATTAAAACCTGCGACATCAAAATGGCTTGAAATATTGAGATAAAACGCCAACTCTTTTAAGCATTGTTTTTCGTTAATCTGAGCAAGGGTAAGATCATTATTTGGCAAAATTGGCGTACTGAGTATTTGTTCAAACCACTGTTGGACTGCAGCAAACTGCTCTTCCGCAAGATTCAAATCCTGACATAATTTTTCAATGTTTTCTTTCTCTGCCAATTGAGCAAAAGGCACCTTTTCAAAATAACGATGCAACACAGTACCGATTTGTGTTCCACGTGGGAAATCTAAAACCATTTCATCGTGATCATGAGCAAGTGCGGTCAGATTTTCAGTGATATTTTCTATTGAAATCGACGCATCATAATCTTTCGCATCATCAAAAATGAGCGATTTTTTTACCGCACTTTCATTCAAATAAACTTTGCGTTGATGGGTTTGTTCAATGCCACTAAAGCTCGTCACTCGCCAATCTTGTTCAATTTCACCTTGGAAAATTTCCGCACTTAAATTTTCTTGAGAAATATTTAAGGTAAGTGGTTCACTGGCTTGTAACACATCGGTTAATTCAATCGATACATCATTGGGTAAAAGCTGCTTAAATTTTTCCAATAATGGCTGCGTGTCCCAATTATTTGGCAAATCGAGTTTTCGACCAATTTCACCTTGCGTTAAAACATACAATAAAGCATTCCATTTTTTATCAAAGGCTTTCGGTAACACAAAGGCCATTTGATATTTTGCTCGGGTTAATGCCACATAAAGCAAACGCAATTCTTCCGCAAAAACTTCTTCTGTTAATTCATCCAAGTGTTGATCTTGCATATCCCACAAGGTTTTCTCTTCATCACTGTCGTAATATAAATTAAACAGTTTCTTCTGCTTGCCTGATTTTGTTGGGTCTTTTGCTTCATTACCTAAAAATGGCAACCAAACCAAATCATATTCCAACCCTTTAGATTTATGGATAGTCACAATCTTCACTAACTGGCGTTCGCTTTCTAAACGAATTTGAGCTTCTTGACGACCATTATCTTGAATTTGCTTTTCAAACCAGCGCAATAATGCCGCTTCACTTTCATTTAATGCGGCTGCTTGCTGTAAAATTTCAGCTAAATGTAATAAATCCGTCAGTTTTCGTTCGCCATCAGGCCGAGATAAGAGTTTTTCTGTGATATTTTCAGCTAAAAGTAAATGGTGCAACATCGGCAAGACGCCTTGGCGTTGCCAAATTTGTTGATACTCTGCAAATTTTTCTGCCCAACGTTGCCACTGAATTTCATCCTGGTGAATTTGGTGAATTTCAGCTGCATTTAAGCCGAAAAGTGCGGTCGCAATTGCATTTAAAATTGGGCGTTCCGTCACACTCAAACAGGCTTGCAAAATCAAGGCTAGTTCTTTTGCTGTGTTACTCTCAAAGACATTTCCCCTATCCGAAAGGTAAACCGAAGCGATACCGAGTGCTTGCAATTCTTTCTTCACGAGATCCGCTTCGGTATAACCACGCACCAAAACGGCAATATTTTCTGCTCGCAATGTTTGATTTTCTGCTTTGCTTTCATTCGGAAAAACAACCGGATTTTCAGCCGCACTTTTTAACCATTGCTGAATTGATGTTGCGCAAGCTTTCGCATAATCTTGCTGGGTGGATTTGTCTTTATCGTTAATGTAAAAACGGAAGGCTGGCTCAGGTTGATTATTCAACTGAAAAACAAGATTCTTCTTGGCTGCGCCGACATTTAAAAATTCAATATTTTTATAAATAAAGGGGGCATTTTTAAAATCAAATAATCGATTTACCCCTTCCACTAAAGGTTGGGATGAACGGTAATTTGTGCCTAAATTAAAACGTTCATTCGCTTCTTTTGCTGCTTTTAGATAAGTGAAAATATCGGCACCACGGAAACGATAAATCGCCTGTTTTGGATCCCCGATCATCATAAAGCCAACATTGCCAGACGCGGTTTCATTACGATAAATTTTAGAGAAAATTTGATACTGCAACGCATCCGTATCTTGGAATTCGTCAATCATGGCAAAAGGATATTGAAAACGAATTAATTCCGCTAACTGTTCTCCGCCCTCACCATGTAATGCCTCTTTCAATAAGCGTAATAAATCATCAAAGGATTTTTCAGGGTGATTTGCTTTGTATTCAAGAAGTTTCTTTTGAATACCTTGACGATAGTGATAAAGAATGATTTTTTTTAATAAATCACTTGGTTGATGTTTTTCAACCAATTCTTCAAGTTCCGCAAAAATTGGAGCATAAAACGGTATAGCCGCTTTTTTATTTTTCGTTTTTTCTGTCGGCTTTTCGTATTTTTGTTCAATCGAAGATTGTAAAAAATACTTCCTTAATATTTCATGAATTTCATAGTCTAGTGGATTATTTGCCCATTCATTAATCTGTTCAATCCATGTTTTAAGACGTTCTTTTTGGTAGCTTCTACGACTGAGAGATGTGAGCTGATCTTTTGGATAATCTTTTGTTATTTCCTCCATGATAATGGAGGAAATTTTATCTACATTTTTTAACCAAAAAACTTTTAAAGCTTCAACAGCTTTTAATCGCTCTCCCACACTTTTCTGTAAAAATTCATCAATTGACAACGACAAGCTTTGTTGGTTGTCCGTCGCTACCGATACATCTTTGTTTAAATCCGATTCTAAAATACTTAGCACATCATCAGGCGAACCTAACTCTTTCGAGATAAAATTAGCAATCTCGAAAGGTTGGGAATAAAAATGCTCCCGCCAAAATTCATTTGCAAATTGTTTGAGTAAATCAGACTGATCTTTGAGAAGTTTTAAATTGAAATGTACGCCTGAATTAAAAGCATGTTGCATCAGCATTCGGCGACAAAAACCGTGAATGGTATAAATAGAGGCTAAATCTAAATTTTGTTCGGCCAGCTTTAAGCGGCGAAGTGCAGTGGGAACATCCTCTAAATAAGGCAACAACTCCGCTAAAAATTGATGTTCCCCAGTAAAAATCGCCTTATCTTGCTTTTCATAATATTCAGAAAAAACCAAAATTGCCGCCGTTAAACGTTCCCGAATTTTGCGTTTTAAATCTTCCGTCGCCATTTCAGTAAAGGTTACGACCAAAATCTCTTCCACATTCAACGGACGAGAAAAACAATTCTCACCAGCCTGTAAAAGTAAACGAAGATAGATAGAACCGATGGTATAGGTTTTCCCTGTACCGGCAGAGGCTTCAATTAAATTGACTTGATTTAAGGGTAATGAAATGGCATTAAGTGCGGTTGATTTTGGGCTCATTTTTTATTTTTCTGTAAACATTAGAGTGCCCCTATTGTAGGGATTTAGCTGAGGGATTTCCATAAAAAATGCGGTGAAATTTCACCGCACTTTAATCTTTATCTTATTATTTTAGAACGTTAAAACTTTATCCGCCCATAATGTCCACTCGGATACATCATCTAAGGTACCAAGG
Source organism: Parahaemophilus parainfluenzae (assembly GCA_018366115.1). Taxonomy (GTDB): domain Bacteria; phylum Pseudomonadota; class Gammaproteobacteria; order Enterobacterales; family Pasteurellaceae; genus Haemophilus_D; species Haemophilus_D parainfluenzae_AB. Next base: position 99,443 of record JAGZIS010000006.1, read on the forward strand.
GTCACGCCGTCAATTAATTTAGCGTCTAATAAACCACGTGCTTTTACGCAGCTGGTGCATAATTTAATTTCAGCACCTTGTGCCGCTAAGATGTCGATAAGCTGTTGGATATTGAAACCTTCATTTGGGTTTTGCCCAGCAATACCGCATAAAATCGCATCAGAAAAGCAGAATAATTTAATATTTACATCCTTGCTGTGCTCTTCTTTCATATTGATGGCGAAACGAACAGCGTTGAAGGTTTTTTCTCCGCTATATGTGGAATCATTGACGATAAAAAGAATATTTTGCATGACGCACTCCTTGTTGCAATGCTATAAAAACGAAGGCGTAATAAATTACGCCTTTATGAAATCAGCCAACCCAAACGAACTTGGCTACAAATAATAAAGACACCACCCACACAGGGGCATTGATCTCGCGTATTCTACCTGTACAGGCCTTCATGACGCAATAGCTAATAAAACCAAATGCGATACCTTCAGTAATAGAATAAGTAAATGGCATCATCGCTGCAGTGATAAAAGCAGGTGTTGCTTCAGTTAAATCATCCCAGTGTACACGAATAAGACTGGATGCCATTAAAATCCCTACATAGACTAATGCCCCTGCGGTTGCATAAGCCGGCACGACACTAGCAAGCGGCGAGAAGAAAATAGTAAGTAAGAATAAAATACCAACTGTTACTGCCGTTAAACCTGTTCTACCACCGACTGAAACCCCTGCGCCACTTTCAATATAGGTACTGATAGCTGAGGTTCCGATATAAGAACCAACCACAGCACTCACGCTATCCACATAAAGGGCTTGTTTCATTTTCGGGAAACGACCTTTTTCATCACTGAAACCTGCTTTATCGGTTACGCCTAATAAGGTGCCTGATGAGTCAAATAGGTTTACTAAAAGGAAAGAGAAAATAATGCCGAGCAAAGCCGTATCTAAAGCACCAGCAATATCGACTTTTCCTACAACCGCACCTAAGCTTGGTGGCATAGAAACAATGCCGTGGAAGGTAACTTGGTCATCAATTAAAAGCGCTAAACCAGTGACTACCGCAATAGAAATTAAAACCCCAGAGAAAATATTACGTGCAGCTAAAACTACGATAATAAAGAAACCTAATACGCCAAGCAGAATTTTCGGATCATGTAAATTGCCTAATGCCACTAAGGTTGCAGGATTCGCGACAATCAATCCCATATTTTTAAACCCAATTAAGGCAATAAAAAAGCCGATTCCTGCACCAATTCCTACGCGCAGTGAAAGCGGAATCGAAGCCATTAACCAATAACGGATTTGGAATAAGGTGAGAACAAATAAACCAATCGATCCCCAGAAAATGGTACCCATGCCCACTTCCCATGAATAACCGAGTTTACCGACTACCACATAGGCGAAAAACGCATTTAATCCCATAGCAGGTGCAAGGGCGATAGGTAAATTACTGAATAATCCCATCGCAATGGTACCCAGTGCAGCAATTAAACACGTGGTAACGAAAACAACTTGTTTATCCATTCCCGCATCACCCAATACGGATGGGTTTACAAACACGATATACACCATGGTAAAGAATGTTGTGATACCAGCGATAATTTCGGTTTTGGTGGTACTGCCCTTTTCTTTAATCGAAAAAAGGCGTTCAAGTAAAGATTGTTGCATTGTTTCCCCCTTAATAGCCTTGGTGATAAATCGATTCAAGTAGCTTCACTCCTAACAAGGCAATATTGAAACGTTGTTCATCGGCAACTGTCCAAAATTCGACGCCATTTTCAACCGCACTTTGTTGGCTGATATGCAATTTTACGCTTTCTTCACCATTTTCGTTTTCACCATTAATCACGGGCGTAATAAGGCTATCGTGTAATTCAATTAATTCGCTTTGTTGTGGTTGGAAATCAAATTCATAATCTGAAAGTGCCGTCACTTTTTGTGCCATGCCGTAGAAGACAGGCACTTGAATTTGATGGAAAATGACATTGTCTAACTGCGGGAAGATTTTTTGTAATTGCAGATTTAAATTAGCGGCTTGTTGTGGAAACACATCAAAGGCAAAACGGGTTTCACCTTCTTCCAATGGCATACCATTCAGTAAACGAGCAGTTTGTCCCGCAAGTTTATTCACGGTTTCACCATCCGTATATGAAGCCGGTAAAAGTGACGTCGCAAAAACTTGAGTTAAATTTGTTTGTTGAACGATTGGTAGTAGAGATAATGCTAATTGACTCACTTGCGGATCGGGTAAACTCACAATGTTACGTTGTCTTAATTCAGTCAGACTTTCTTCATTGATTGTAGGGACAACAACAGGAACATCAGACAATGCAGAACAAATCCCTTTTAAATCAATCACCACACAGCCACTTTCTGCGGCTTGAGCTAATAAAGGCGCTTGGTCAATTTGGCCTGCGAAGAAAAGATAATTAACGCTATCCCACTCAATCTCATCAGTGGCTAATTGAGCAACCGCTTTATTGCGAAAACGCACCGCTTGCTCTTCTTCAAAAGGATAAATTTCTACAATAGAAACCTTGCCTACATCTAGCTCACTTTGTTCAAGTGCTTCGGCAATTTTTTCACATAGATCAAATTCTGCTGCAATAGCAATATTTAGGCTTGCGTCCATTTTTCTCTCCGCTGTAAAATGTTCTGAACCGATTCATTCTACAGAAAAAAGACTGATAAATACATAAGGAAATCAGATGACACCGGCAATTGATTTACTGAAGAAAAATAAAATTCCTTTTACTCTCCATACTTATGATCATGACCCTAATAATACCCATTTTGGCGATGAAGCCGCTGAAAAACTTGGGCTTGATCCGCACCAATCCTTTAAAACACTTTTAGTCGCTGAAAATGGTGATCAGAAAAAATTAGCGTGTTTTGTGCTTTCTACGGCAAATATGTTGAGTTTAAAGAAAGCGGCAAAATCAATTGGTGTAAAAAAAGTCGAAATGGCTGATAAAGATGCAGCACAAAAAAGTACGGGGTATTTAGTTGGCGGCATTAGTCCATTAGGTCAAAAGAAACGGGTAAAAACAGTGATAAATTCGACCGCACTTGAGTTTGATACGATTTTTGTCTCAGGTGGGAAACGCGGATTAAGCGTCGAATTAGCGCCTCAAGATTTAGCTAAATTACTGAACGCCGAATTTGTCGATATTATTGACGAAGAATAGAAGAATAGAAAAAGAAAAGCCCGAATGAATCGGGCTATTATTTTTATATGATGTTGTGTTTATTTGAATTAGAAACTTGATGTATCTTGGAATAAGCCAACTTTTAAATCGGTTGCAGTATAGATAACTCGACCATCTACTTCCACTTCACCATCAGCCATTCCCATTACTAATTTGCGATTAATTACGCGTTTCATATTGATGCGGTAAACCACTTTTTTCGCGGTTGGTAAGATTTGTCCAGTAAATTTCACTTCACCTACGCCTAATGCACGGCCTTTACCTTTACCGCCAACCCAGCCAAGGAAGAAACCCACTAATTGCCACATCGCATCTAAACCTAAACAGCCTGGCATAACTGGGTCACCGATAAAGTGGCAACCAAAAAATGGTAAATCTGGATGAATATCTAATTCCGCTTCAATATACCCTTTACCAAACGCACCGCCATCTTCGGTCATTTTCACAATGCGATCCATCATCAACATCGTCGGTGCTGGAAGTTGCGGGCCTTCTTTACCAAATAATTCACCACGACCAGAAGCTAATAAATCTTCATAGGTGTAGCTGCTTTTAATGTTTGGTGTACAGGTGTTTTCCATTTTTTATTTCCTTGTATATATAGTTTTGCTTGGTTACAAACAATAAGTGCAGATTCTATGGGGATTTATAAGAAATGTAAACAGCGAACACTTGTTAGCTAAACTTGTCGGATCAGTCAGTAAAATTCATATAAAAGAAAAGCGAACTCAAGGTTCGCTTTAAAGAAATTAAGATTTAAAGAAATCTAACCAGTTTTTTTTCGGCGTTTCCGAACGGAAAGCAATTCGATTTTGAATTAAACGTGCAATAGGCTCTTTGCCCTTCGCATATTCTTCTTTCTCTTCCAATAAATCGCGGTCAAATAGAATTTTGGCTGTTTGATAAATATCCTCGACTTGATAGATAAAGAACTGCTCATTTTTCACCGCTTCAATCACTTCATCAGATAAGCTTAGTTGTTGAATCGTCGTCGCAGGAATAATCACTCCTTGTTTACCCGTCAAACCGCGACGTTGGCAAATGGTGAAAAAGCCTTCAATTTTATCATTCACTCCACCTACCGCATGCACCAAACCAAATTGGTCAATGGTACCGGTAATGGCAATATTTTGTGGCAATGGCAAATCGGATAACGCGCTGACTAATACGGAGAAAATAGCTAAAGACGCACTGTCACCATCAATTTCACCATAAGATTGCTCAAACACTAAAGACGCAGAAAATGGTAACTGTGATGGCAACTCTAAGATACTTGCCAAGCAAGCTTCAGAAATCATCATACCTTTTCCGTGAAGGTTACCCGCTAATTCGTTTTTACGTTCCACATCCACAACTTCACCATCACCAAACTGCACTAAACAGCTGATACGAGAAGGTTCACCGAAACAAACGGGAGTGCCCGGATATTCAATCACAGACAAGCCATTAATTTGCCCAACAATTTCACCGTTGGTTTCTACATAAATTTGTTCGTTCAGGATATCCGCATAAGTACGTTCACGTAAAAAACCGTGCTGTTCGTTCTTTTGTTTAAAAGCTTGCTCAAAATCAACCGCACTTAAGGTTTGTTTTTGTGACAACGTCGCAGCATTGAGTAGCATTTCTGTTGTTTTTAACGGTGAAATGTTAATTAAAAAGCGCTCTTCACTCTCACGCACCAGTAACTGATAGAGTTTATTTAATGCAGTTAAGTCTAAATCGAGCTCATATTTTGAGGCTAATGCCAACACATAATTAGCCCAATTTTCTTGTGCTTTTGGTTGTGCAACAGAATAATAGCTTTCAATTTCAGCATAATCAGCCAAGCTGTAAAGATCTTCTTCTAACTCACCTAAGGTCGCAATTTCAGTGCGGTTGCCTAAAATCACTACTTTTAAATTAAGTGGATAACTTGGAATATCGCAAGGCAAGGTTTTAAATGGATGAGCTGAATACCAATCAAAAGTTTGCGTTTGTAAAATATGCTTTAAGCGTTGCCATAAATCAAATTGGCTCAGCATTGTTGCTGCGCTTAAAATCAACACACCACCATTGGCTTGATGCACTAAACCTGGTGTAAGCAAAATATCTTGCGAACTAGGATGAACACGCACACTACCAAAAAGGGTAAATTGATCAGCATGCAATGCCTTCAGCACATCACCTTGTGCGGCAAAATTATCTGTGAGAGATTGAGCTGGCTCAGTATAAATACGAGGAAAAGAAAAAGAATCCCCCTGCTCAACTACATAATTCACCCCAAAAACAGACCGCTCTTTTGGTTGTTCTTGACGAATAAGTTCAGTTAATAAATCGGCATATTCTGCTTGGTCATCGGCTTTTAAAACCAACAAAGAACGACGAGGTTGTTTTAAGAATAACGAAATCGCTTTTGTGGCGTGTTTTTGTAATGACCAAAAATCAGCCTTTTCAGCTGAAAGTTCAGTAATCGATAATTCTGGTTGTAAGGCTTGCCAATTTAAGGCTTGTTCCGAAGATGTTGAAGTCACGACATATCTCGCTTTAATTAAATTAGCGGTATTATCGCACACTTCACCCTGAGTGAAAATCCGTTATAAAAATCTACTGGAAAAATTTATTTAAACAGCGTATATTTATGAGGTTACCACGTCACTAAAAAGTATAATAAAACGATGAAATACCAAAAATTAGAAAACCAAGAAGCAAACTGGAAATGGATTTATCTCATTCGCAAACATCGCGAAGGGGAAAAAATTACCCGTTATGAAGAAAAAAGCTTAGAAGAAAGCAAAGTTCAAGAATTAATAGAATGTCAGAATTATCCTGAAAAAATCGAGGAATGGATTAAAAATCACCTTTCTCTTGATTTACCTATTAAGCTTGATCAGGCTATTCGTGCAAGACGTAAACGCTTTTTTAATGCAGAAAAACAATCAACGAAGAAGAAGTCTATTGATTTAGAATATGGTGTTTGGCTTCGTTTGTCTAAATATTCAAGAAAAATGAAAATGACACTTTCTGAAACCATCACTTATATGATTGATGAACGTGAAAGCAAAGCATTATATGAAAGCCAAATGACGGCAATGAAAGCCGGTTTGAAAAACTTGCTCAATAAATAAGATGAAAAAAGCCAAGGCCGAAACCTTGGCTTTTGATTATGCTAAATAGAGAAAATTTTGAAACGTTTTAGCGTTTCGCTTATTCCGCAATCGGAATTATTTTTGTGGCGTGAGATCCTTTGTCGCCGTGAATCACTTCAAATTGCACGCGTTGTCCCGCTTTCAATGAACGGTAACCATCCATTTCAATTGCTGAATAATGTGCAAAGATGTCTGTATCCACGCCTTCTGCAGAAATAAATCCAAATCCTTTTGCGTTATTAAACCATTTTACTACACCAATTTCCATAGTAGACCTCTATAGGCTTCGCCCTTAATACTTAAAAACAATAAGACTCATGCCTTATCACCTCAATTGGAAATATATTCAAACATTTTATTTTTTTATGCAACAAGGAAACTTTAAAAATGATACATTGATCACAAAAATTTTTATTTATTTACTGTCAGAAGCTTCTTTCTCACCTTTTTGATGAATTTCACGCAATGCTTTTGCCACAATTTGAATGGCTTCACCGCTGCTAATTCCTTGTGCCATTAATTCCTGAATTTGTTCTACTGCTTTTTGTTGCTGTTCGTGGGTTAAATTAATATCTAACATGATTTCTTCTCGTTAAATAGACCAATTAAATAATTCCATCACTTTCATCCATTGCTCATCTAAATTAGCTTTAATTTCTATCTTTTTTGAATCAATAGGATGCTCAAAAATAAGTGAATCTGCGTGTAAAAATAAACGCTGACAGCCTGAATGTTCCGTCAATGCACGATTTTGATGTAAATCACCATATTGTGTATCCCCTAAAATAGGATGAAAGATATGTTTCATGTGACGTCGTAACTGATGTTTTCTGCCTGTTTGAGGAATGAGCTTCACCAAGGAATATCTAGTGGTTTGATAACGCCCTACCGCATAAGGCATTTCCACAATGTTTAAGCCCTCATAATCTGTTACCGCCTCTTGAGGGGCTTTATCTTCTTGTGCAAACTTATCTGCAATCTTATCTAATTGGATTTTAAGGGGATAATCAATCTGTCCTTTGCCTTGCAAATACCCTCGTACAATCGCCAAATAAGATTTTTGCACCGTTTTCTGTTCAAATTGCTGACACATTAAATTTGCGATTTCACTATTTAAAGCAAACAGCAAAACACCTGAGGTGGGGCGATCTAATCGATGAATAGGAAAAACATGTTGCCCGATTTGATCGCGCAAGGTTTGCATCACAAATTGCGTTTCATGAGTATCAAGCCAGCTGCGATGTACCAACATACCTGCAGGCTTATTAACGGCGACAAGATATTCGTCTTGATATAAGATCTCTAACATTTATTGATTTTGTAATAAGGCTTCTAATTCACGTAACGGCGTTAATAATTCAACTAAAAAATCTTCTTCTGCTTCTTTAAACGCTTCCTCTAAATAAGGCGACACCGCAATTTTTGAGGGTAACTCAGCGCCACTTTCAAGTAAGGCAAACATTCTTGGAATAAAAATCCATTGCAACCATTCTTCTGGTGACATGGTATCAATAGCAAAAGGCTCTTCACTTAAAAAAGCATCTTGTGAAGGTGGAACCGCTTGCCATAAATCAAGTTTTTGCATAGCAAGTTGTAATTGTTGAAGATGAAGTTTTGTTTGATTACGCATGATTTCCCCTATTTATAAACAAGCGGCGTATTCTACGAGCATCAATTCACACTGTAAAGTGCGGTCAGTTTTAGCGATGAATAATCGAAAAGTCAGAATACCGTTTATCTTCAATATAATCGACTAAGACCCGTTCAACAGTTGCAGTTCTTGGCCCGACTTTTAACCAATCATAAAAGTATTGCAGTTGGTCATCATTGCCTTCCGCAATGATTTCGACACTTCCGTCTGTACAATTTCTTACCGTGCCTTTAATACCAATTTTCTCTGCTTCTTTCCACGTAAAATAACGAAACCCGACACCTTGTACTCGCCCATATACGACAAATCGTTTTGCCATAATTTGCTCCTTTGTTACAAAAACTTTTTAAAAATTAACCGCACTTTCCTATTCCCATTTTTTAAAATTTAGCATAGCATTACAACCATCTAATTTCATTCAAAAAATAAAAGGAGTAATTATGAAATTATGTAAGTTTGCTTTAGGTGTTGTTGCCCTTGCAGTCAGTGCGAGCAGCTTAGCCGGCATGGTCACCACCTCATCGAACCTTGAGTTTCTTGCTATCAATGGCCAAAAAGCCAGCAAATCCCTTCTAAAAGAAAAAAAATCATTCAATGCTGAAGCTGACCAAACACAACAGGTTGTGGTACGTTTAGGTGAGATCGTCGGTACCGGTTCTAGCCAAGGACTTTTTGAGTCTAACCCTGTTATTGTGACTTTCAAAGGTACGGCTGATGATGTTGTGGTATCTGCAGAAAAAATTCGTTCTCAAGAAGATGGCGAAAAATTTAATGCACAACCACAAATTACCGTTAAAACTAAATCAGGTAATGTGATTGATGCTAAAGTGGATACCTTAAAACAAGAAGGTTTATTCCCATCAGCGAATATTGTTAACGACCTTGCTGAGTATAATGCATCTAATGCACCAGCAGCGGTTTCAGCTTTAGCGGCACCGGCAGTAGGTATGATGCCTGCAGCATCAGGAAAAGCAGCAAAAGGCAAAGTGGTTGTTCAAGGTGAAAACGTTGCAGAACAACAATTACAATACTGGTTCCAACAAGCAGATAAAGAAACTCAAACTCGTTTCTTAAACTGGGCAAAAAAACAAAAATAATCGTTTTTTTAACCGCACTTTGATAAAGAAGTGAGCCTCCCCGCTCACTTTTTTATCATCCATTTTTTAGTCATAAAATAATAAGCAAGGATATCAACATGAATCAATGGCTTAATGCAAAAGTAATCGCTTCAATACCTATTTTTATTGCAGTGAATATCGCAGCGTTTGGCGTCTGGTTTTTTGATATTTCTACGCAATCTATGCCCTTAATTTTAGGGATTATTGCAGGCGGTTTAGTGGATTTAGATAACCGTCTAACTGGGCGATTAAAAAATATTTTTTACACATTAATTGCCTTTTCTATTTCAACCTTTATCGTTCAACTCAATATTGGTAAACCCATTCAATACGTATTGCTGATGACCATCATCACCTTTTTATTTACGATGGTTGGCGCCGTGGGTGAACGTTATCGAACCATTGCGTTTGGTACGCTGGTGGTAGCCATTTATACCACTCTCACTTATACACCAGATAATTCTGCAAGCTGGTTTATTAATCCGGTGATGATTTTATTAGGTACTTTGCTTTACAGTATTGTGACCATCATCGTCTATCTCTTTTTCCCAAACCGTCCAGTACAAGAAAGCGTGGCAAAAGCGTTTTGTGCCTTAGGCAATTATCTAGATGCAAAATCAGAATTTTTTGATCCTGATGAGATTGATGAAATCGAGAAAAAACACCTTAATTTTGCGATGAAAAACACCAATGTGGTGGATGCCTTCAATCAAGCGAGAACAGCTCTTTTCTATCGTATTCGTGGGCAACATCGCCATGCTCGCACACAACGCATGATCCGCTATTATTTTGCTGCGCAAGACATTCATGAGCGTGCAAATTCGACACATTTTGATTATCGACAAATTGCAGAACAACTCAAAAATACAGATTTAATTTTCCGTATTCAGCGCTTGCTCGAATTACAAGCGCAAGCCTGTCACGATATTACGGCTTGCCTGCGTCAAAATACGCCTTATCACTATAATATTCGCGTAGAAAAAGCATTAATGGGGACAATTCAATCCCTTGAGCTTTATAGTAAAGAACATACCAATCAAAACAATGTGTTGCTTGCCCTTCAAACACTTATTGATAACCTGCAAAGCATTAACTGGCAGTTACGTCAGCTTGAGCAAGAAACTACTGAAAATGAGCAAACTGCACAGATCCATACCGAACAAATTACGGGCTTAAAAAATATTCTTTCTGTTATTGGAAGTAACTTCACTTTTGAGTCACCACTTTTCCGTCATGCTGTACGTTTGTCTATCGTGGTATTTTTGTGTTGCGCAATTGTTGAATTTTTCCAATTTAATTTGGGGTACTGGATTTTACTTACTGCAGTCTTTGTGTGTCAGCCAAACTATTCTGCAACCAAAGTACGATTACGCCAGCGTATTATTGGCACGATTTTAGGGGTAATTATTGGCTCCTTATTGCCATATCTCAACCCAACATTAGAGATGAAACTAGGCTTAATGGTGGTGACCAGTACGCTCTTTTTCTTCTTCCGAAGTAATAATTACAGTTTCTCCACGTTCTTTATTACCTTGCAAGTATTGATCAGTTTCGATGTAATGGGATTTGACACACAATCAGCGCTCTTCCCTCGCCTCATTGATACTGTATTAGGTTCAGCCATTGCATGGTTTGCCGTTTCTTATCTATGGCCGGATTGGAAATATCTGCAACTCGATAAAGTGAGCCGTCAAGCGATTCAAAGTGATGCACAATATTTCTTGCACATTATTAGCCAACTGCAATTTGGTAAAAGCGATAATTTAAAATACCGTATTGCACGCCGTAATGCCCATCAATATGCGGCAGCATTAAGTACCACACTTTCCAATATGAACAACGAACCGAAGAAATATCAGGCTTATTTGCAGGAAGGTTTTGACTTGTTAAAAATGAATTATTCCTTATTGAGCTATATTTCTGCTTTAGGGGCCTATCGCAATAAAATGGCGCAATTAGAACAAACTACCGAATTTTTGTCAGATTTTTATCCTGTTGCGAAAAAGGTTTTATATGCACTGGAAAATATTGAAAAGCTTCGTCCAGAAATCTTTGAAAAGCTCCAAAATAGTATTGAACAGAGCCTAAAAAAAATTCAATGGGATGAAACGCAAACTAAAAACAATGCGGTCTTTGCGTTACCATATCAGCAGCTTAATTTGATTTCTCAATTGCTACCGCAGCTATATCGCTATTTCCAACATAGTCAGAAAGAATCGATTACCAAATAAAAAACAAAGGAAAAACTGACCGCACTACCCCAAATTTTTTATTGTTCTCAGTGCGATAAATAGAGATAATACGCCACTTATGTAAAATAAATTTAGACGCAATGACACATTACATTCTACTCATTATCAGCACCGCATTAATCAATAACTTTGTTTTGGTCAAATTCTTAGGACTTTGTCCATTTATGGGCGTATCCAAAAAGATTGAAACGGCGATTGGTATGGGGCTTGCTACGACGTTCGTATTAACCGTAGCTTCATTGTGTTCTTATTTAGTCGATAATTATATTTTAATGCCACTAAATGCCACCTTCTTGCGCACATTAGTGTTCATTTTAGTAATTGCCGTCGTGGTTCAATTTACTGAAATGGTAATCAATAAAACGAGTCCATCACTTTATCGCTTACTAGGGATTTTCTTACCACTGATTACCACAAACTGTGCGGTACTCGGTGTGGCATTATTAAACGTCAATTTGGCACACAATTTAACCGAATCCGTTATTTATGGTTTTGGCGCCTCTTTAGGTTTTGCGCTGGTTTTAGTTTTATTTGCCGCATTGCGTGAACGCCTTGTTGCTGCAGATGTGCCTATTACATTTCGTGGCTCGTCTATCGCATTAATTACGGCCGGTTTGATGTCTCTCGCCTTTATGGGCTTCGCCGGATTAGTAAAATGATTTATCTCTTAATGTTTATTACTGTAACAGTGATTTTTCTCGGATTATTTTGGAATAACACTAAAAAATAATGTTTATCTTAATTTCAGTAACCGTTCTCGCTTTAATTTTTGGTGCGATTTTAGGTTTTGCTTCGATTAAATTAAAAGTCGAAGCTGATCCTATCGTCGAAAAAATTGATGCCATCTTACCGCAAAGCCAATGTGGGCAATGCGGCTATCCTGGCTGTAAGCCTTATGCTGAAGCGATTGCTAATGGTGACGTTATCACAAAATGCGTGCCTGGTGGTCGTCCAACAGTCGTAAAAATTGCCGAAATCATGGGCGTTGATGTGCCTGCAATGGATGATGTCGCTGAACCAGAAGAAATGGTTGCCTTTATTGATGAAAATATGTGTATTGGCTGTACCAAATGTATTCAAGCCTGCCCTGTTGATGCCATTATTGGTACAAACAAAGCCATGCATACTATTATTCCCGATCTCTGTACAGGCTGTGAACTTTGCGTCGCACCTTGTCCAACAGATTGTATTTCCATGATTAAAGTGAAAAAAGATATTGATAATTGGAACTGGAAGTTTGATCCTAAATTAGTCATTCCGGTTGTAAACACCACAGAAATCGAGAAAAAATTAGTGGTTGGGGAGTCGGAATAATATGGCTGATGTATTAACAAGATTTAACTCCGGCAAAATTTGGGATTTTAAAGGCGGGATTCATCCACCTGAAATGAAATCTCAATCAAACCAATCCCCTATTCAGCAATCAGAACTGGCTCATGATTTTTATGTACCAATTAAACAGCATGCTGGTTCAGCGGGTAATGTATTAGTCAAAGAAGGCGATTATGTGCTTAAAGGCCAACCTTTAACACAAGGTGATGGCTTAAGAACCTTGCCTGTTCACGCCCCAACTTCTGGTATCGTAAAATTTATCGGGAAACATGTCGCACCCCATCCTTCTGGTTTAACCGAGGATATGATTCATATTCAAGCGGATGGTTTAGATAAATGGCGTGAGCAATTTCCACTTGAAGAATTTTTCACACAACCTGTTGAACAACTCATTGATCGTATTTATCAAGCAGGTGTTGCCGGCTTAGGTGGTGCGGTATTCCCGACTGCCGCCAAAATCCAATCAGCTGAAAAGAAAGTTAAACTCTTAATTATTAACGGCGCGGAATGCGAACCTTATATTACCTGTGATGACCGCTTAATGCGTGATTACACCGATGAAATGATCGAAGGGATTCGCATCTTACGTTATATCTTACGCCCTGAAAAAGTGGTGATTGCGGTTGAAGATAATAAACCTGAAGCCATTCAAGCTATTCAACAATCACTGCATGGCGCAAATGACATTGAATTGCGCGTTATTCCGACTAAATATCCATCTGGCGCAGCCAAACAGCTTATTTATTTACTGACTGGTATGGAAGTACCAAGTGGCGGACGTTCTTACGATATTGGCGTATTAATGCATAATGTCGGTACAGCTTTTGCGGTAAAAAGAGCGGTCATTAATGACGAACCTTTAATCGAGCGTGTCGTCACGCTTACGGGCGATAAAATTTCAGAGAAAGGTAACTACTGGGTACGATTAGGTACACCGGTTGACCACATCTTGGCACAAGTTGGCTATCAATATGACGAACGCTTCCCGGTTTTCGCCGGTGGACCAATGATGGGATTACAACTTTCTGATCTCAACGCCCCCGTCACAAAATTAATTAACTGTTTATTAGCACCCGATCATTTTGAATATGGTGAACCCGAACCGGAACAATCTTGTATCCGCTGTTCAGCTTGTTCTGATGCTTGCCCTGTCAATTTAATGCCACAGCAACTTTATTGGTATGCTCGCAGTGAGGATCACCAAAAATCAGAAGAATATTGCTTAAAAGATTGTATTGAATGTGGCGTGTGTGCTTATGTTTGCCCAAGCCATATTCCGCTTATCCAATATTTCCGTCAGGAAAAAGCCAAAATTTGGGAAATTAAAGAAAAAGCGAAAAAAGCCGAAGAGGCTAAAATCCGTTTTGAAGCCAAACAAGCTCGAATGGAACGTGAAGAGCAAGAACGTAAAGCACGTTCACAACGTGCGGCAGAAGCTCGTCGAGAAGAACTTGCAAAACAAAAAGGTGAAGACCCGGTTAAAGCGGCGTTAGAACGCTTAAAAGCTAAACAAGCAAACTCATCAGTAACCAAAGAAACAAAAACTATCGTATCTGAGAAAGGCGAAATCTTACCGGATAACCATGACCTTATGGAGCAACGTAAAGCTCGCCGTCTTGCTAAACAACAAGCGCAAGTAGATACAGGCACTGTGACGGATACAACACCGTCACAAACTGATGAAAAAGAGGCGAAGAAAGCCGCTGTTGCTGCTGCTCTAGCAAGAGTGAAAGCTAAGAAAGCAGCTCAAGGTGAAACAGTTGCGACAAATGCAACTGAACGTGCGGTAGAAAAAACAGATGAAAACTCAACCGCACTTGATCCGAAAAAAGCCGCAGTAGCTGCAGCCATTGCAAGAGCTAAAGCGAAGAAAGCTGCCGCTCAAGGTGAAACAGTTACCACAAATGAAACTGAAAGTGCGGTTGAAAAAACAGATGAAAATCCAACCGCACTTGACCCGAAAAAAGCAGCAATAGCTGCAGCTATTGCAAGAGCTAAAGCGAAAAAAGCCGCCGCTCAAAGTGAAACAGTTGCAACAAATGAAACTGAAAGTACGGTTGAAAAAATAGATGAAAATCCAACCGCACTAGATCCGAAAAAAGCCGCAGTAGCTGCAGCCATCGCGAGAGCTAAATCCAAGAAAGCCGCGGCTCAAGGTGAAACAGTTACGACAAATGCAACTGAAAGTGCAGTCGAAAAAACAGATGAAAACCCAACCGCACTAGATCCGAAAAAAGCCGCCATCGCAGCAGCTATAGCAAGAGCTAAAGCAAAAAAAAGCAGCTGCTGAAGCTGCCAAAGAAACAGAATAACGCAGGAAAAGATTATGTTTAAGAAAATGGTGAGTTCGCCTCATACTCATTCAGGCAAATTAACCGCCCGTATTATGTTATGGGTGATTGCAGCCATGCTGCCTGCTCTGCTCACACAGATTTATTATTTTGGAATGGGTGTTCTGGTGCAATCCGCTTTAGCTATTTCTTTCGCATTATTGCTTGAGTTTATTGTGACCAAATTACGTAACAAGCCAAATCTTGTCTATATTTCAGATTTTAGTGTGGTGCTTACAGCCTTAATTTTAGCCATGGCGATTCCGCCTTATGCACCTTATTGGGTGATTTTAATTGGTACGCTTTCCGCTGTTATTTTAGGTAAACATGTTTATGGCGGTTTGGGACAAAACCCTTTCAATCCAGCTATGGTGGGTTATGTGGTGCTATTGATTTCTTTCCCACTACAAATGACAAGTTGGATGCCACCGATTTCATTATTAAATGAACCACCAACATTTGCAGATTCTCTTTCTTTAATTTTTACAGGCTTAACCACTGACGGTTTTAGCTTAAGCCAACTCGTCCATTCCATTGATGGAATTACACAAGCGACGCCATTAGACAGTGCCAAAATCTTCTATAACTTGCATCAAGGCGATGAAAGCGTATTCCATGATTTTGTAAAATTACCGATTTTATTACAAAACGGGACTGACTTTGCTGAAGGTTGGTGGCAAGTCAATCTAGCATTCATGATTGGTGGAATTATATTAATCTTAAAGAAAAAAATTCACTGGCAAATTCCCGTTTCAATGCTCGTGACCTTTGTAACCTTAGCGACTATCACTGCGATGTCAGGCCATCATCATTTAAGTATGATTAGCCAACTCTTTAGCGGCGCGATGATGTTTGGCGCGTTCTTTATTGCGACTGACCCTGTCACAGCGTCTATTACACCTCGCGGCAAGCTTGTATTTGGTTCCTTGGTCGGATTATTGGTCTACCTCATTCGTTACTTTGGAAACTACCCTGACGGCGTGGCATTTGCGATTTTATTAAGTAATATTTGTGTGCCACTTATCGACTACTACACCCGTCCTCGCGTAGCGGGACACTTTACAAAAGGGAGAAAATAATGGGTATTTTTAAAGTCACCTCCCGTTTTGGTTTGTTATTAGGTTTTATTGCGCTTACATGCACCGCTGTTTCTGCAGGCATTTATATGCTGACAAAAGATAAAATTGATGAAGCCATGGCTGAACAACAAAAAGCGTTATTACTCCAAGTGATCCCTCAAGATTATTTTAATAATAACTTGCTTGAAAGCGTAGAAACACCTGAGCAAGATAAACTCAAAGGCATTCAAAAACTCTATTTTGCTATTAAAGATCATGTACCAACTGCCTATGCTTATGAAACAACGGCACCAGATGGTTATTCAGGGAATATCCGTTTATTAGTAGGTATCACTCCAAAAGGTGAAGTTTTAGGTGTGCGTGTCATCGAACATCATGAAACCCCTGGATTAGGCGATAAAATCGAACTTCGCATTTCTGACTGGATTTTAAGTTTTACAAACCAAGTTATCGTACCGGAAAGTCTAAAAGATTGGGCAGTCAAAAAAGATGGCGGTAAATTCGACCAATTTTCTGGCGCAACGATTACGCCACGCGCGATTGTGAATCAAGTAAAACGCTCTGCTCTCGTGATGCTCGAAAATGAGGCATTACTCAACGAGATGGCAAAAAAATATGCGCAATAGGATATTTATTATGACTGATTTAACCGAAAAAACGACCGCACTTGATGAGCAAAGTGCGGTTAAAAATTCAGAAGAAATAACGCAAACGCCTTCTGTTTGGAAAGAAATCTTTATTCAAGGCGTATGGAAAAACAACTCTACCCTCGTGCAATTATTAGGGCTTTGTCCGCTGTTGGCTGTTTCAAGTACTGCAACAAATGCATTAGGTTTAGGTTTGGCGACTATGTTGGTTTTAACCTGTACAAACACCGTTGTTTCACTCTTTCGTAAGCAAATTCCTCATGAAATCCGTATTCCGATTTATGTGATGATTATTGCCACCACCGTAACCGTGGTGCAACTATTGATGAATGCTTATACCTATACACTCTATCAAGCACTTGGGATTTTTATTCCTTTAATCGTGACTAACTGTATCGTCATCGGTCGTGCAGAAGCCTTTGCCTCTAAAAATAGCGTAGCACATGCTGCCTGGGATGGTTTTTCGATGGGATTAGGTATGGCATTAAGTATCACCGTATTAGGTGCATTACGTGAAATCTTAGGCCAAGGTACCCTTTTTGAAGGCATTGAAAACCTATTTGGTCAAGGCGCCAAATTCCTGACATTACATATTTATCACGCTGACAGCAGCTTTTTACTCTTTATTCTTCCGCCAGGTGCGTTTATTGGATTAGGCATCCTACTGGCGATTAAAAACCGAATTGATATGAAAAAATGAACCAAGCTAAACGAATTGAAATCCTCACTCGACTTCGGGAGCAAAACCCGCATCCCACTACGGAATTAGAGTATAATTCGCCTTTTGAACTACTCATCGCGGTGATCTTATCGGCTCAAGCGACCGATAAAGGTGTGAATAAAGCGACGGCAAAATTATTCCCTGTGGCAAATACCCCACAAGCTATTTTAGATCTCGGCTTAGAGGGGTTAAAAGAATACATTAAAACCATCGGGCTTTATAACAGCAAAGCAGAAAATATCATTAAAACCTGCCGTGATTTAGTTGAAAAACATAATGGTGAAGTACCCGATAATCGAGAAGCCTTAGAAGCTCTTGCAGGTGTAGGTAGAAAAACAGCGAATGTCGTGTTAAATACCGCTTTCGGTCACCCGACTATTGCAGTGGATACCCATATTTTTCGCGTATGCAACCGCACAAATTTCGCCCCTGGCAAAGATGTGGTAAAAGTGGAAGAAAAACTACTCAAAGTTGTGCCAAAAGAATTTAAAGTGGATGTACATCACTGGCTTATTTTACATGGGCGCTATACTTGTACCGCGCGCAAACCTCGATGTGGGGCTTGCATTATTGAAGATCTCTGCGAATACAAAGAAAAAACAGAATATTAAACGAATAAAATCAAACGGAATATATTATGACAACAAACAATCAATCTCGCCAAACGTGGTCTAGCCGACTAACTTATGTGCTCACCGTTGCGGGTGCGACAGTTGGCTTTGGGGCAACGTGGCGCTTTCCTTATTTAGTGGGTGAAAATGGCGGTGGTGCCTACGTACTCCTCTTTTGTATCGCGATGATTGTCATTGGTATCCCGATGATTTTAGTAGAAAATGTTATCGGACGCCGTTTGCGTGTGAATTCCATTGATGCCTTTGGCGACAAAATCCAGGATAAAGGTAAAAACATCTCCAAATATTGGAAGATTCTTGGTTACATGGGGCTTCTTGGTGCATTTGGTATCATGGCTTATTACATGGTATTAGGTGGTTGGGTAATGTCTTATATCATCAGTCTGATGAATAACACCCTTGATATTAGCGCCCCAATTACAAAAGAAGTGGCCAAAGATTTCTACGATTTACATATCAGCAACAGCCCATGGGAAATCATGCTTTACACCTTCTTGTTCGTGGCGGTGAACTACATTATTTTGGCGAAAGGTATCATTGGCGGGATTGAACGTTCCGTGAAATACTTAATGCCACTACTCTTTATCTTCCTAATTGGTATGGTAATTCGTAACCTCACCTTACCTGGCGCAATGGAAGGGGTAACTTTCTACTTAAAACCTGATTTCAGCAAAATCACACCTAAACTTTTCATCTTCGTATTAGGCCAAGTATTCTTCGCATTAAGCCTTGGTTTCGGTGTATTAATTACCCTCTCTAGCTATTTGAACAAAGAAGAAAACCTTATTCAAACAGCGGTTATTACAGGTTTCACCAATACCATTATTGCTGTGTTATGTGGTTTTATGATCTTTCCGTCATTATTCACATTCGGCATTGAACCTAACGCAGGGCCAACCTTGGTTTTCCAAAGTTTACCAATTGTATTCTCACATTTATGGGCGGGTAAATTCTTTGCTATCGTATTCTTCGGCTTATTGCTTATTGCGGCATTAACCACATCAATTACGATTTACGAAGTCATCATCACCGCATTGCAAGAAAAGCTCAGAATGCGCCGTGGTAAAGCGATTTTTGTTACCTTAATGGGGATTTTCTTATTAGGTAATGTACCCTCTATTCTAGGTGATAATCTTTGGAAAGACTTCACCATCTTCGATAAAAGCATTTTCGATGCCTTCGATTTCGTCAGCGGCAATATTCTCTTTATGCTGACCGCACTTGGTTGTGCCATTTTCGTTGGTTTTGTGTTAAAAGACGATGCAAAAAAAGAGCTATCACCAACGCCAAATTCACTTTTCACCACAATTTGGTTTAACTATGTGAAATTTGTGGTTCCAGTGATTATTTTGGTGATTTTTATTAGTAATATGTAATAAAAAAACCGAGCTATTTAGCTCGGTTTCTTTTTACCTATACCCTATTTTGCTTCAGCTTGGGTCTTTTTCTCTTCAAGTTCTTCCCATCGCATAAATGCCGTTTCAAGCTCCGCTTCCGTATCCGCTAATTCTTTTAGCTTCGCATCCGTTACATCATGAGCTTGTTGGAAAAAGTGAGGGTCACCAATTTCAGCTTGAAGTGCGGTGATTTTATCTTCCAATTCTTCCAATAATTGTGGTAGCTGTTCTAACTCACGTTGTTCTTTGTAAGAAAGTTTAACAGATTTTGGCTTTTGAGAAATAACGTCATTTTTAACCGCACTTTCCTGTGCTTTTGGTGCTTCTTTTTTGATTTTTTTAGCTTCTTGCTCTGCTTTCATGACAAAGTAATTGGCTTGTTGTCCTTTCGCATCAAAGAAACCGCCCACGTATTTATTCAATACGCCGTCGCCTTCAAAGAAATAACACTCCGTCGCGACATTATCAATAAACTGACGATCATGGCTGACAATCAATAAGGTACCTTGATAATCCGTGAGAATTTCTTCCAATAATTCTAAGGTTTCTACATCCAAGTCATTGGTTGGTTCATCGAGAATCAGCAAGTTATTCGGTTTCAGTAATAATTTAGCCAATAACAAGCGATTACGTTCACCACCAGAAAGCGCTTTTACAGGTGTCATCGCACGTTTGGGTGGAAATAAGAAATCCTGTAAATAGCCCAACACATGACGTTTTACACCATTGACTTCAATATCCTGCTTGCCATCAGCAACGTTATCCATCACTGTTTTTTCTGGATCAAGATCAGCACGATATTGGTCAAAATAAGCGATATCTAATTTTGTACCACAATGAATGCGACCGCTGGTTGGCTTTATTTCACCTAATAAAAGTTTAATAAATGTGGTTTTTCCGCAGCCATTTGGGCCAACCAATGCAATTTTATCGCCACGTAAAATGGTCGTGCTGAAATCTTTAAGCAGCTGTTTGCCTTCAATTTCATAACTCACATTTTCCATTTCAAACACGATTTTGCCTGAACGACTCGAGTTATCTAATTGTAACTTGGCCGTACCCATCACCTCACGACGTTGGCGACGTTCTTCACGCATCGCTTTTAAAGCTCGCACACGGCCTTCATTACGCGTACGACGAGCTTTAATACCCTGACGAATCCAAACCTCTTCTTGCGCTAAACGCTTATCGAAAAGCTCGTTCTGTAACGCTTCGACACGTAAGTTTTCTTCTTTCGTGGTGAGGTATAAATCATAATCACCAGGATAAGACACTAATTTACCGCGGTCTAAATCCACAATACGAGTCGCCATTTTGCGGATAAAAGAACGGTCATGAGAAATAAACACAATACTTCCGGTGAATTCTAATAAGAAGTTTTCTAACCATTCAATTGCATCCACATCCAAGTGGTTAGTCGGTTCATCTAATAACAAGACATCAGGATTACACACCAACGCACGAGCAAGAGCGGCTTTACGCAACCAACCACCCGATAAATCGGCTAATTTAGTATCGGGATTTAACTCGAGCTTTTGCAGGACTTCATTGATTTTATTTTCAAACTGCCAACCGTTGGCATGCTCTAATTTGGCTTGCACTTGTGCTAGTTGATTAAGAATTTGTTCGCTGTAATTTTGTGTCAATTCTTGCGAAATATGGTGATATTCCTTTAACAAATCCGCTAAATGCTCAATCCCTTCCGCCACATAATCGAAAACATTGCCTTCGGCGTGGCGAGGCGGGTCTTGTTCTAAACGCGAAACCACTAAATCTTTTTCATACTGCACTTTGCCGTCATCCATCGTGACTTGCTGCGCAATAATTTTTAATAACGTTGATTTACCTGCACCGTTACGCCCCACCAAACATACGCGCTCATTCGGTTCAATATGAAGCTCTGCGTGATCAAGTAAGGGGTGATCACTAAAAGAAAGATAAGCGTTAGTTAAACTAATTAATGCCACAAAATTGTCCTATAAATTCAAAATATCAATAAAAATAACCGCACTTTAGAGTTGATGATAAACCTTTAAGGCATAAGCATCTGACATGCCCGCGATATAGTCACAAATAATACGTTTTTTACCCTGCTCTGGTGCATTTCTCCAACGATTAGCGGTATTCGTTGGCAATAAACGTTCGGGGTCAGACTCAAAAATCTGAAACATTTCCGTGAGAATGCGTTGGCCTTTATATTCAATACGTTGTGTTTCAACATGGCGAATCACATATTTCCACACAAACTTTTTAAATACATTTAATGCCGCAATCACATCTTGCGGTAGTTCTGCGTTATAACGTAACAAAGGTTCATCAAAATTGCCGGTGACTTTCCAACGCACATGAGTAATAAAGAAATTCACTAATGCACCAATGGCATTTTTACGCTCGAAATGATGGTTGGAGAATAATCGTTGGCTGACTTGCTCTATATTTTTTGCTAGCCAATCTGAAAGAATCGTTTTAAGTTCAGCCAATGCTTCTTGCCATTGATGTTGATTTACGACACCGGTCACAATCGCATCTTCTAAATCATGTACGCCATACGCAATATCGTCTGCCAATTCCATAATGCTGCAATCTAACGATTTAAATTGTGTTTTTAAAAACTCGGTAGGATTTGACCGCACTTTTTGAAATGAGCCAAATAAAGTGCGGTCATTTTCAGAAAGATTTTGCAACAGCCAATCAAACATTGTGACGTCATCACGGAATAACCCTTTTCCTGGTTTCCAATCACTAATTTTGACATAACGCGGATCAGCGCTTTCAGTATGCGGCAACTGGGTATATTGCGGAGAGGATAGGTCTAAAATATTCGGATATTTCACCACGCCTAAAATAGCACGACGCGTTAAATTCATCCCTGCCGTTTCAGTATAAGGCTCAAGTTTAGTAATGATACGAAATGTCTGCGCATTGCCTTCAAAGCCGCCATGATTCCGCATCATATAATTGAGGGCTACTTCCCCACCATGACCAAAGGGTGGATGACCAATATCATGCGCAAAGCACAAACTTTCAATTAAATCATTGCTTGGCAATAAAGGCTTGAGTTGTTTCTGTAATTCACTTTTTTCAATATGAAGCTGGTCTGAAATAGCAACATAACTTTCCGCAAATTTTAATTGGGAAACCAGACTGCTACCGATTTGTGCCACTTCAAGGGAATGGGTTAAACGAGTGCGATAAAAATCATTCTCGCCCACCGCATGAATCTGTGTTTTGGCTTGCAAACAACGGAAAGCGGCAGAATGTAAAATCCGCCCGCGATCACGACGAAATGGTGGTCGATGATCTTTTTCGCGAGGCGGATCAGGAAGGAAACGTTCAGTCCAAAAATCAGCTAATTGGGTTCTCATAAAAATAGACGAATAACATGGAATACTAAGGGCGCTAAAATGGAACTCATAATACCGCAAAGTACCAAAGAAATCGAACTATAACTCCCCGCTTTCGGATCGGCTTCCATACAACTTACCGTACCTAATGCGTGAGAAACCGCACCAACAGATAAACCGATCGCTTCTTGTTGTTTAATCCCAACTTTTTTCAAGATGAGATAACCAAAAACAGACCCTTGTAAACCGGCGACAACCACACCTACCGCCGTCACGGCAGGAATGCCGCCTAAATGTGAAGCCACTTCCATTGCAATTGGGGTAGTAATTGATTTTGGCAATACGGTCGCGACCATTTCAGGGCTTGCACCTAAAATAATGGCAAAAATAGCCCCGGTAAACATTGAGAATATTGAGGCCAATGCGACTACTGAAAGGATAATTTTCCATTGTTTCGCAATTTGACGAATTTGTTCATATAACGGTAATGCCAGTGCGACAATACTCAATCCTAATAAATTATTAATCGGCGCATTGCCTGCCATATAATCATCATAAGGAATACCGCTAACCACTAAAATCAGTACAAGAATGGATACCGTTAGCACAAAAGTATTGAAAATCATCGATTTCCAACGTTTACTAATTTGTAGTGCGAGCCAAAATCCGAAAATCGTTAAACCGGTATAAAGATAAATTGCATACTGCATAATAAAACCTTAGTCTGCTTGAAGATTACGTTTTTCCAATACTTTTTTACGTTTATGACTAAAAGATTGTTTGTAAAATAAATAGTTTCCTATAAATGCAATCACAAAAAGTGTTAAAAAGGTACTAAGAATATTTGGAATGAGTAAAATTTTCCATTGCGCAACGAGTAAATCATAATACTTGATAATACCCACGCTCACCGGTACAAAAAGCACCGCCATGTAGCGAATCAGTAAGCTAGAACCGAAATAAATCCATTCCAGATGAATCACATGGGTTGTTAAACCTAAAAAAAGTAACAATAACCCCCAAATACTGCCTGGAATCCCCACGGGGATATAGTGAGAAATCAAATTGCCGAGTAGTAACATAATGTATAAAATGATGAGCGAACGAGCGAGTTGAACGCCTTTTTGGAGTAACATATTTCCTCTATCAACTTTTTTAATAATAATTAAAAATTATTTTACGCTTTTTTGTTAAAATTACCCATCCATTTTAGCGAAATTTTGCGATGAAGATCAAAGAAATTCCAAATGATTAGAAAATTCTTCTTATTTTTAACCCTAATTTTAACCGCACTTTGGATGCAATTTTCAGTCGCTACTGAACGCCAAATGGCGTGTTGGGTTGTTGGTGTAAGTGATGGCGATACCTTAACTTGCCTCTTACCCACTAAAAAACAACTCAAAGTGCGATTACAAGAAATTGATGCTCCGGAAAAAGGTCAACCGTTTGGAAAGAAAGCTAAACAATATCTTTCCCAGCTGGTTTTCAAACAAAATGTGACGTTGTCGGTTTCTGGTTACGATCGCTACCAGCGTATTTTGGCAACAGTTTACCTGCAAGAACAAAACATCAACTTAGAAATGGTAAAAAACGGTATGGCGTGGGTTTATCCGCAATATGCTAAAAATCCACTCTACTTTCAGGCTCAAGATTTTGCCCAACAACAAAAAATCGGTTTATGGCGGGATCCCAACCCTATCGCCCCTTATGAATGGCGCAAACAGAACAAAGCAGGCAAACACGGAGAGTAACTATGGCTTTCGATTACTTATCATTTAAAGGTGAATTCCCTTATTTTCAAACAGCAAATGCCGTGGTTTATTTGGATAATGCAGCGACAGCATTAAAGCCTCGGGCATTAATTGATGCAACAAGTACCTTTTATCAATCGGCAGGCTCTGTGCATCGTAGCCAATATGAAGCGGCACAAACAGCACAATATGAAAATGCTCGTCACCTAGTCAAAACCTTAATTAATGCGGAAGATGAAAAAGCCGTAATCTGGACTTCTGGGACGACTCATAGCATTAATTTGGTTGCTAATGGTTTACTCCCCTCTTTGCATACAGATGATGAGATTTTAATTAGCCAAGCGGACCATCATGCTAATTATGTTACTTGGCATGAAACAGCGAAAAAATGTGGGGCAAAAATTCAAGTGTTGCCTATTTTGGATAATTGGCTAATTGATGAAAATGCCTTAATTGCAGCCTTAAATAAGAAAACCAAATTAGTAGCACTCAATTTTGTTTCCAACGTAACGGGAACGGAACAACATATCCAACATTTAATTCAACTAATCCGCCAACATAGCAATGCGCTCGTTTTAGTGGATGCTGCTCAGGCTATTAGTCATATACAGATTGATTTACAGGCATTAGATGCGGATTTTATTGCCTTTTCTGCGCACAAAATTTATGGACCTAACGGCATTGGTGTATTAAGCGGAAAATTAAGCTCACTTTCCCTGCTACAACCACTTTTTTACGGTGGAAAAATGATTGAGCGAGTCTCCCATGAATGTATTACCTTTGCCGATTTACCTTATCGATTAGAGGCCGGCACACCGAATATTGCTGGCGTGATTGGCTTTGGTGCGGTGCTAGATTGGCTCAAAAAATGGGATTTTCAGGCAGCTGAAGCGCATGCCGTTGAGCTTGCTGAACAAAGTAAAGTGCGGTTAAAAAACTATCTGAATTGTCGTTTATTCAATTCACCGCAACCTAGTTCAGTAGTATGTTTTGTTTTTGATGGGATTGCGGCTTCGGATCTTGCTACCCTATTAAGTGAACAGAAAATTGCGTTGCGTGTTGGCGAACATTGCGCCCAACCTTACTTAGTCCGCCTTGGTGAACGTACTACATTAAGACTTTCTTTTGCGCCTTATAACAGCCAACAAGATGTGGACGCTTTTTTTGCGGCATTAGATAAATCCTTAGAGTTATTAGCATGCTAGAAAACATTAAACAGGCAAAAAATTGGGAAGATCGCTACCGTTTTATTATTCAAGCGGGTAAGCATCTCCCTCAACCTTCTCCTGATGAATTGGCTCAAATGCAATCGATTCAAGGCTGTGAATCGGGACTTTGGTTTATGCCCATTCCACAACATGACGATACGTTTCAATTTCAAGCTTACAGCGAAGCGCGCATTATGAATGGCTTGTTATGGTTGTTGTTACAAAACATCAACGGCCAAACCCGAAACCAATTACAACAATTTAATATTCGTCAATTTTTTGATGAGCTTGGTGTTGCCTCCCGCTTAAGTGAAACCCGCTTAAACGGTTTAAAACAAATTGAAGAAATCTTGCACAATCTGTAATTATGTATCTGATCGAACCCTTTTTTAAATTAACTGCCTTAGAAAATGACATCGGCCAACAAAGCCGTTTACTCAATGCAATCATCGACCAATGGCGTTATAACGGGCAAATTATCGGCCGTGAAATCCCGCTTTATTTAACGGAGGAAGACGATCAACAAGGTTTTGCAATGCGCGTTATTTGCCCTGAGCAAGATAGCCTTTTGCCCAAGAACAATAACCAAACTGTGAATCTGGCAATGGAAAATGCTGAAAAGTGCGGTCTAAATTTTCAAGGTTTTCAAATTATTGCCGATGATTTAAATGCTGACAGTACAGCTGAATGTAGCCGACCTGCATGGCAGATGCTCTACACCACGCATTTACAATCTTGCTCGCCATTGCATAGTGGAGAAGATTTTTCCCCAATCCCACTTTATAAACAGCTAAAAAATCAACCGCACTTAAGCCAAGATTTGATTAAATGGCAGGAAAATTGGCAGGCTTGCGATCAGTTGCAAATGAATGGTTCGGTTTTAGAAAAAGAAGCGTTAAATGAAATCACAGAGATTCATAGCACACTCAGCAAACATGGACGCTACCTTGCTGCTGAAATCGAAAAAGAAAACGGCATACCGACCTATTATTATTTATACCGTGTCGGAGGCCATTCTTTAGAATCAGAACAGCAACGCTGTTGCCCACAATGTGGTGGCGATTGGGGATTAGACGCGCCACTATTTGATGTAATTTACTTTAAATGCGACCAATGTCGATTAGTCTCGAATGTGTCGTGGAATTTTTTATAACGCTTTCGTCATTTAGGAAAACAAATGAACTATCAAGATAAAAGCCTTCAATCTTTAAAACTCGGTCAAGCAACAGAATATGCGGCGAATTATGACCGCACTTTGTTACAACCGGTGCCTCGTAAACTCAATCGTGATGGCTTAGGCATAACTGAACAGCAGCCATTTACCCAAGGCGCGGATATTTGGACAGCCTATGAAATCTCTTGGTTAAATCCAAAAGGTTTGCCACAAGTAGCTATTGCCGATGTGGAAATTGATTATCGCAGTGAAAATTTAATTGAATCGAAAAGCTTTAAACTCTATTTAAACAGCTTTAACCAAAGTAAATTTGCTGATTTTGCTAACGTAGAACGCACGATGCGTGAAGATCTAAGTGCTTGCGCTCAAGGCGAGGTCAAAGTACGCTTACATCCATTATCCCACTATCAAGGACAACGTATTGATACGTTAACGGGCGATTGCATTGACGAACAGGATATTGAAATCCACAGCTACGAATTTAATGCGGATATTTTGCAAAATTGCACGTCCGATAATGTGGTGGAGGAAACCTTAGTCAGCCATTTATTGAAATCTAACTGTCTCATCACCAGTCAGCCAGATTGGGGAACTGTACAAATTCATTATGTGGGCAAACAAATCGATCGCGAAAAACTTCTCCGCTACATCGTGTCTTTCCGTCAACATAATGAGTTTCACGAGCAGTGTGTTGAGCGTATTTTCTGTGATTTGATGCATTATGCCAAACCAGAAAAACTCACTGTCTATGCGCGCTATACACGCCGTGGTGGATTGGATATTAATCCATTCCGTTCTAACTTTGAGGCAATTCCACAAAATTTACGCTTAGCAAGACAATAAATCACAAAACAAAAGTGCGGTGAAAATCAACCGCACTTTTTGTTTTATACATGTCGTAAATCATGAGCTTGTTGCAATAACTGACGGCTCTCTTGCATGAATTGGTCTGAATATTCCCCAAACCATTCTCTCACTTGATGGAAAGCATCAATAAACCCTTGGCGATCGCCTTTTTCAAAGAATTGTAACGCCTCTTCATACGTTTGTTTCAAACTTTCAATCACATCTAAATTTTCTGGCTTATCCATAATAATATCGGCATAAAGTGCCGCATCTTGGGCAAATAGACGACCAATCATAGCTAATTCTAAGCGATAAATCGGGGAAGATAATGCCAATAAATTACTTAAATTGACTGGCTGTTTAGAAAGATGCAGACCATTCGCGAAGGTGGAAAAGTGACGTAATGCTTGAATGTACGTCATATTGTGATCATGCTCAACTGCATCAATTTGGTAAATTTTGGCACCCCAGATTTGAATTTGCTCTAACAACCATTCATAACGCTCACTAAAGCGCCCATCACAACGCACAACCACTTGTTTTGCCATGCTCGCAATATCAGGACCAAACATTGGATGCAGCCCAACCACTGCCCCTTTATGCACATCTAACATTTTAGCCAAGGGCGCACGTTTTACGGAGGTGAGATCCGCGAGCAGCATATTTTCCGTTAAATAGGGTTTTAAACGTTCTATTGTTTCTAACGTGTGATCAATCGGTACTGAGACAATAACAACATCTGCATTCGTTAAAATGCGTTCTGCCACATCCCAATCATCTCGGTCTAAAATAGAAATAGGATAACCAGAGGCACGTAAATAGCGGGCAAATAATTGCCCCATTTTTCCGTAACCGCCAACAATAACAATCTTGTTAATGGCTGGATTCAGGGTTTTAAAACCAAATTGATTTTCATTGGAATAAGATTCACGCATGAAACGACGCAGCACATCTTCAATAAGTTGTGGAGAGATTCCTGCTTTAGCCGCTTCTTCTCGGCGTGCTTGTAACATCGCTAATTCGCGCTCTGGTGCATAAATCGGTAAACCTTTTTCATGCTTTACTTCGCCGACTTGGGTTACCAGTTCGAGGCGTTTAGCAAAAAGTTGAATCAGTTCGCGATCGAGTGCATCAATTTCCTGACGTAAATGGTTAAGGGCATCCATAATTCACCTGTAATATCTTATTTACATAGATTGCAATTAAAAGGTTACAGGTGAGATTACTGGAATTAAAACAGAAAGGCAAATGGTTAGAGATGTTGTGTAATCAAACGTTGCGGACGAATCACATTGTTATCATCGATAAGTGCCACGCCTAAAAAGATATTCTTGTCAGAAAACAACCGCACTTGACCACACAATTTTGTTTCATTAGCAAATTTGACACGTTGTCCAAAGCCAATACCTTTACTTTGCTCGGCATTTAGCTGTAATGCGGGTAATTTACTGACCGCTGTATCTGTCGGTAAAAGATGTTGATCAAGTTGTGCAAGATCGCCTTGCTCTGCAAGCGCCTGTAATGCATCCCATGTCATCATCTTTTCTGTTGGATAATCCGCAACCGTAGTTCGACGTAACACTGTCACATGAGCGCCACAACCTAACACTTCGCCTAAATCATCCACTAATGTACGGATATAGGTTCCTTTCGAACAATGCACTTCTAAGGTTAGAAAAGGGGCTTGATACTCAATAAAGTTTAGCTCAAAAATTGTGATAGGACGTGCTTCACGTTCCACTGTAATGCCTGCGCGAGCATATTCATACAACGGTTTTCCATTGTGCTTTAATGCAGAAAACATGGTTGGCACTTGCAAAATATCACCACGGAATTGTTCAAGTGCGGTCAAAATTTGTGATATTTCCACATTAACAGGACGCGTTTCGACCACTTGCCCTTCAGCATCAGAGGTATCCGTACGTTCACCTAATTTTGCTGTGACCACATAGCGTTTATCTGCATCTAATAAGAATTGGGAAAACTTTGTGGCTTCACCTAAACAAATAGGTAGCATACCGGTTGCTAATGGATCGAGCGCACCGGTATGTCCTGCTTTATTCGCTTGGAATACGCGTTTCACCTTTTGCATAATGTCATTAGACGACATGCCTTGTGGCTTATCTAATAAAAATACGCCATCAATATTACGCCCACGCTTACGAGGTCTCGACATTAGTCATTTTCCTCAACGTGTTTTTTCTCGTCTTCACGTATCACGTTTGTCACTAAATTAGACATACGCATCCCTTCAACTAAAGATTGATCGTAGAAGAAACGAATTTCTGGCACAATGCGTAAGCGCATTGCTTTACCCACTAATGAACGAATATAAGGTGCTGCTTTTTCTAACCCTTTCATGCCTTGTGCAATCGCCACTTCATCATGATCAAACAAAAATGTGACAAACACTTTTGCATAAGCTAAATCGCTTGATACTTCCACATCTGACACGGTTACCATGCCAATACGGGGATCTTTTACTTCCCGTTGTAAAATGATGGCGATTTCTTTTTGTAATTCTTGTGCAACACGATCGCTGCGTTTAAATTCTCTTGCCATAATATTTCTCTTACTAGGTAAGTGTTACCTACATTTATAGGTTACAAATTATTTCTCTGATTTGGTTTTATTTCGGCGAAGTATAAAACCGATCACCACGCCAATGAGACCTGCGATGACATTCACTATGACATCCATCTCAACAACAACTAAACTCCAGTCTGCCCCACGTTCTTCATAGGATAACTGGGCATGATAAATGCTAGCTATCCAAAAACAAAGTTTTACAGCAATGGGGATAATTAGAAATTTCCATTTCTTCTGCCCAAAGCCATAAGCAACCAAAATAGCATTGATAGCCGCCCAACCAAACATTGATTCCATTTTTAGCTCCAATGACAAAAGCGGTCAAAAATACGTTGAATTTTGACCGCTCTTTTTATCGATTAGATTGAACGTTTAATTTCAACGACTTCAAACACTTCGATTTGGTCGCCAACTTTTACGTCATTGTAGTTTTTAACGCCGATACCACATTCCATACCATTACGGACTTCAGAGACGTCATCTTTAAAGCGACGGAGAGATTCCAATTCACCTTCAAAGATTACCACATTATCACGTAATACACGGATTGGATTGTTACGTTTTACTACACCTTCAGTCACCATACAACCTGCGATTGCACCAAATTTCGGATGTTTGAACACATCACGCACTTCAGCCAAACCAATGATTTCTTGTTTGAATTCAGGTTGTAACATACCGCTCATCGCAGCTTTCACATCATTTAAGAGCTCATAAATGATAGAATAATAACGAAGGTCAATATTTTCTGCTTCGATAATACGACGAGCAGAAGCGTCTGCACGTACGTTAAAGCCGACCATAATCGCATTAGAAGCCGCAGCTAAGGTTGCATCAGTTTCAGAAATACCACCTACACCAGAGCCCACTACTTTTACTTTCACTTCATCAGTAGAAAGATCTTGTAACGATTGAATAATCGCTTCCACAGAACCTTGTACGTCCGCTTTAACAATGATATTCAGTTCAGCCACATCACCTTCAGTCATATTGCTAAACATATTTTCAAGTTTCGCTTTTTGCTGACGAGCAAGTTTCACTTCACGGAACTTACCTTGACGGTGTAATGCTACTTCACGAGCTTTTTTCTCATCACGCACTACGGTTGCTTCATCACCCGCTGCTGGTACACCTGAGAGACCTAACACCTCAACAGGGATAGATGGGCCCGCTTCATCGATTTCTTTACCGTTTTCATCGCGCATTGCACGAACACGGCCATATTCAAAACCACAGAGTACGATATCACCTTTACGTAAGGTACCAGATTGAACAAGAATGGTTGCAACCGGACCACGACCTTTATCAAGGTAAGATTCAATCACCACACCACTTGCCATACCGTCTTTCACCGCGGTTAATTCAAGTACTTCTGATTGAAGTAAGATTGCATCTAATAAGTCATCAACACCGGTACCTTTCTTCGCAGAAACTGGCACGAATTGTACATCGCCACCGAATTTCTCAGAGATCACTTCGTGTTGAAGTAATTCTTGTTCTACGCGATCTGGGTTGGCTTCTGGTTTATCAATTTTGTTTACCGCAACCACTAAAGGCGCACCTGCTGCTTTTGCGTGTTGAATCGCTTCAATGGTTTGAGGCATCACACCATCATCTGCCGCAACAACAAGAACGACGATATCTGTTGCTTTCGCACCACGTGCACGCATTGAGGTAAATGCGGCGTGTCCTGGCGTATCTAAGAAGGTGATCATTTTGCCGTCATCCATTTCTACGTGGTACGCACCGATGTGCTGAGTAATACCACCCGCCTCACCTGCTGCAACTTTCGCTTTACGAATATAGTCAAGCAATGAGGTTTTACCATGGTCAACGTGCCCCATGATCGTTACAACTGGTGCACGAGTTACTTTTTCAGCATTAACATCGCGATCGCCTAATACTTCTTCTTCAAGTTCATTTTCATTGCGAAGAATCACTTTGTGACCTAATTCTTCAGCCACTAACTGTGCTGTTTCTTGGTCAAGCACTTGGTTAATGGTTACCATTTCGCCCATCTTCATCATAGCTTTGATGATTTCAGTCGCTTTGGTTGCCATTTTGTTTGCTAATTCCGCAACGGTAATTGTTTCACCAATAACAACATCCTGTTTCACAACCTGAACAGGTTTTGTGAAGGCTTGTTGTAATGCTGCACCTTTCTTACCATTTTTACCTTTACCGAATTTACCGTCTTTTTGATTTTTACGGTTAGATTCACGCTCATTTTTATTACCGCCCTTCACGTCATCGCGTTCTTTTTTCGCTTTAGCCACTTTATTTTTGCCGCGACCACGATTTTCATTACGGCGTTCTTCTTCATCTTCTGCTTCTAAAGCATAACGAGAGCTTAAATTGTAATCAGTATAATCTTCTGATGCGCTTTCATTGCTTGATGTATCCGCTTCAGCATAACGTTTAGCATCTTCAGCTGCTTTACGTGCTTGCTCTTCAGCCTTTTGACGAGCCAGCTCTTCCGCTTTGCGACGAAGTTCTGCTTCTTCCGCTTTACGTTTTTCTTTTTCAGGATCAACAGATTTAGGTTTATTTTCAACCGCACTTGGTGCTGGTTTCGCAGCTTTTTCTGCTTCAGCCTTAGCTTTTTCGGCTTTCGCTTTTTCAGCAGCTAAACGTGCTTTTTCTTCTGCCGCTTTCTTTTCTGCTTCTTGCTGTGCTTTTAATTTTTCTGCCTCAGCTGCTTTTCGAGCGGCATCTGTTGGCACTGTACGTTTTTTACGAACTTCAACTTGTACCGCTTTTGCTTTACCGCCAGCTGTTGTGCTGCTTACGGTTGTTTTTGTTCTGCGTTGAATACTTAGTTTTTTCGGCGCATTTGCATCCGCATTTTTTACATCTTCAGTCATTATTAAACTCCTTACTCTTCGCTAAACCAGCAAATATTACGAGCAGCCATAATAAAGTCAGCGGCTTGCTCTGCGGTTAATTCTTCAATATCAGCTAAATCATCTATACCTTGCTCCGCAAGTTCTTCAAGTGTAGTAATTTGTTTTTCAGCTAATTTAAAGGCAATGTGACGATTCATCCCTTCAAGATTTAATAAACGATCTTCAATATTCGCTTTTTTCAAGGCTTCTTCTTCAGCGGCAGCAGCTGCAGTAATCGCATCTTTTGCACGACCTTGTAACTCTTCGATAAGATCTTCATCTTCTAAACCATCAATTGCAGTCAGTTCGCTCACAGGAACATAAGCCACTTCTTCTAATGAAGTAAAACCCTCGTCCACTAAGATTTGAGCAAACTCTTCATCAAGACCTAATTTATCCATGAATAAATTTAATACTTTGGTATCTTCAGCTTGATGTTTTTCATTTAATTGTTCGGTAGTCATGACATTTAATGTCCAACCGGTTAATTGTGTCGCTAAACGTACGTTTTGACCGTTACGACCAATTGCTTGTGCTAAATTGTCAGCATCAACCGCAATATCCATTGAGTGATTATCTTCATCCACAATGATTGAAGTTACATCAGCTGGCGCCATCGCATTGATTACATATTGTGCTGGATTATCATCCCAAAGTACGATATCCACACGTTCGCCACCCAATTCATTGGTAATCGCTTGAACGCGTGCACCACGCATACCTACACACGCACCTACTGGGTCAATACGCTTGTCATTTGATTTCACTGCAATTTTCGCACGAGAACCTGGATCACGAGCCGCACCACGAATTTCAAGCATTTCTTCGCCGATTTCCGGTACTTCAATACGGAATAACTCGATTAACATTTCAGGTTTTGCACGAGTCACAAATAATTGTGCGGTTTTGCTTTCTGGATTCACTTTATAAAGTACACCACGAACACGATCGCCTGGACGGAAGTTTTCACGTGGAAGCATATCTTCACGCATAATCACCGCTTCAGCTTTATTTCCTAAATCTAAAATGATGCTTTCACGATTTACTTTTTTCACCGTACCCGTAACAATTTTGCCTTCTTCTGAACGGAATTGCTCAACCACTTTTGCACGCTCAGCTTCGCGGATTTTTGTACTAATTACTTGGCGAGCAGTTTGCATCGCTATACGGTCAAATGCGATAGATTCAATTTGATCTTCGACATAATCACCGATTTGAATATTAGGGTCTTCGAATTGCGCCGCTTCTAATGTAATTTCTTTTGTTGGCACTTTAACTTCATCAACAACTAACCAGCGACGGAATGTATCAAACTCCCCTGTTTTGGTGTTGATCGACACACGAATATCGGTTTCATAGTCATATTTTTTCTTCGTTGAAAGCGCAATCGCACTCTCTAACGCTTCAAAAATCTTTTCACGTGGTAATAACTTCTCGTTAGATACTGCTTCAGCAGCTAACAAAATCTCTTTACTCATTTTCCTTTTTCTCCTTTAAAATTTTGCGATTACATTGGCTTTTTGAATGTTGCCAAAAATAAGAACTTGTTCCTGACCATCAACAATAAGTGTCAACATGTCATTTTCAATTTTTTCCAATTTACCTTGCCATTTACGACGATCTAAAACAGGAATTCGTAAATGCACCGCGATATCCTCACCCACATAACGTTGGAATTGTTCAAGCGTAAATAATGGACGATCCAGACCTGGTGATGACACTTCTAGGTTATATTTATCCGCAATTGGATCTTCCACGTCTAAAATCGCGCTCACTTGACGACTTACATCAGCACAATCATCAACGCCTACGCCACCGTCTTTATCAATGAATAAACGCACGGTCATAAAACGACCTGCACGTTGGCATTCAATCCCCCAAAGTTCGCAGCCTAAGTCTTCTACTGCACCTTGAAGCATCTCTTGCAATTTTTGTTCTAATGTTGCCAATTTTTGCTCCTAATCTTAAAATTCAGACATAAAAAAAGGGTTAGGTTCGTCAATGAACCTAAGCCCAGTTTCTAAATTTCTCGTACAAAAAAACCCCAAACTTGGGGTTCTTTTTACTGAACTTGTTATTGGTTGCGGGGGCCGGATTTGAACCGACGGCCTTCGGGTTATGAGCCCGACGAGCTACCAAGCTGCTCCACCCCGCGTCCGAAATATGGGGTGTATTATAGTGATCTAAATCAAAAGATCAAGCGATTTCTGCTAATTTTCTTGAAAACGTAAGATTTTTTGACCGCACTTTGCTTTATCTAAAGTGAGAGTTAGAATCCAAAGCCAGTGCCAAGGCCTACACCAACGCCTACACCATTACTGCCACCGCCAGCACCAACACCAACAGAACAAGCACTCACCAAAGCACTTAATACAGCTACTAAAAAGAATTTTTTCATAGATTTTCCTTTGTTAAATGTTCAAATAACCGATAAACGGCCAATAAGTCCGTTCGTGCAATCGGTTTGAACGGAAGTAAAAGATAATAAAGCCAACGAAATCTTCTCACATATGACAACATATCAGCCCAATAAGTTGTCGGGCAGTGAGATTTATAATAATCAAATAATTCATTAAGCTTTTCATCATCTAAGCCTTTCACACGACATAAACTGTCTAAAAATGCCAGCATATCTCGTGTAATCAACCAATGTTCATTATGGCTTTTTGAATGAGATTCAAAGTCCATAAAACTAATCTTACCATCTTTCCATGCAATATCCCGTATGGCTGGACGACCGTGAATAATGCCTTGCTGATGAAGATTAATCAATATTTCTATCGCTGAATGCAAAATATGTAATTTTTCTGCCCAAGACAAGGTTTCATCATTCAGCCAGATGTTCAATGTTGGCCCTGCATCTTCCAATACTAAATAATCATCGCCGAAATCGCATAATTTAGGTACTGGTGCACCAATATTATTCAGGTGCTGAAGAATCTCACATTCTTCTTTAAAATGCTGTTTTGGGTGCGGTTTTAATAATAACCATATCCCTTTTAATTGCTCAGGCTGTTTTAACCAATAATATTTTCCTAAATATTCAAATCGGAAAACACGTTCCCCACGATGTTCTTTAAGAAGTATTTGTACATGGGCCTTAAACGACAAACTCATGTTCTCTTACCTAAAATTTTTATTGTATAGTGAAAAGATAAGCGATACATTCTACAAAATTTTCATTCTTTTTCAATCAAGGAGAAAAATATGCAGTGTTTGAAAAAACTGCTCACCATTCTGACATTGGGTTTCTGCACGCTATCTGCGCAAGCCTCTCCATTCAGTATTAGCGAGCAACAAATTAACCAATATTTAAGCGAAAAAGGCACGATTAATGACAAGCTCGGTATCCCTGGATTATTTTCTGTCGATTATGCACTGAAAGATTTGGTGACTCAAATCGGGCAAACTGAAAGTAATCGTGTTGAAATGAGTGGTTTGGTTGATACGCTAATTCGTTTATCCGGTAAAACCTACCCAGCTAAATTGCATTTAACTTTTGATGCCATCCCAGAATATAACGCACAGGAAGGCGCGCTTTATTTAAAAAATCTGCGGATTTTACGCTGGTCTGGCGAACCTAATAGTGCAATGGATCAACTCCAAGACGTTATGCCACTATTAAGCGATGGTGTAGCAGCCTTATTAAGCCGTATGCCGGTTTATACCTTAGATGAAAGTGATATGAAACAAATGCTAATCAAGAAATTTGCCAAAGAAATAAAAGTTGAGAAAGGTCGATTAGAATTAATTGGTGGAATGTTTTAACAATAAGGGCGTATTAAACGCCCTTTTTTATAACTCAATGATAGCTCGTAAACCTTGAATTTGCCCGTTAGATTCAATGTTTTCTAATCGGAAACGATAGTGATGCAATTCCGCTATTCTTGCCACAATAGACAATCCAAGCCCACTTCCCTTTTCATTTTGTCCTGCAGGACGATAAAAACGCTGCCCTAATTTTGCTAATTCTTCTGGCGTAACACCACCGCCATTATCTTCAATAAGAATTTTACGTGGCTGTAAAATCACACGAACCAGAGTGCCTTGAGGACAATATTTAATGGCATTATCCAACAAGTTTCTCAACATTTGGGCAAGTAATAATGGCTGCCCTTGCTTAACGGCAGGATCTCCCTGATGCTCAAACTGCAATTCGATTTGGCATTGCTGTGCACTAAAATACAAATCACCAATAAGCGAAGTGATAATTTCTGACCAATGAATAGGCTCCTGATGATTTAATTCTTTAAGATTATCTAAGCGGGAAAGCGTAAGAAGCTGTTCGATTAATTGAGTTGCCCGATCGATACCTTGGGTTAAATGCGCTAAGGCCATTTCACGAGTTTGAGCATCATCGCCAGCCAGCTGTGCGACTTCCGTTTGAATACGTAGTGCCGCCAATGGACTACGTAATTCATGCGCTGCATCAGAAACAAAGCGGCGCTCCCGTTCCAACTGCTCACTAGTACGTGTGAAAAATTGATTTAAGTTTTGGACTAACGGTAGAATCTCTGTTGGCACATCATCAGTTTCTAATAACGACACATCACCTGGTCGGCGAGCTTGTACGTTTCGACTCAATCGATTAATTGGTTTTAATGCACGATAAATCACAATAAACGCGACCAATAAGAGTACTGGTAATCCTGCAAGCCAAATTCCTGTTTGACTGAAAACCATTTTATTGACCAACTCTTCGCGATATTCTAACTCTTGACCTACGGCGATCACCAATTCACCATTACCAACAGGTTGCCAATAAATCAACCATTCATCGTCATCATCTAAAATATGCGCTTTACTAAATCCGGTTTTATTTTGGAAAATAAATTTGTCACCATTATCACCATCGGTTAATAATCTTTCGCCTTTGTTAGAAAATATGGCAAAGGCCAATGCATCATTATCATAATGACGTTTCTGTGGTTTAAATCCACCACGTGGAAAGTTAGCATTTTCATCCAATAAGACATTTTTCAAATCAGAGGTTGCCAAACGCTCGGCAAAAAGCACCTGCTGTGCATTAAACACATCTTTTACTTCTTTTTTGACAACCGTCCAGGCAACAGCCGTGGCAATGCACCACACGCAAAGTGCGGTCAAACTTAAACCGATTAAGAGACGAAAACTCAGTCGTTTATTTTTCATTAACTTGTCCTAAAGCATAGCCTACGCCATGTACCGTACGAATAAATTGTTTACCCAGCTTTTGACGCAAATTATAAATATGTACGTCCAATGCACCGCTACTTAATTCTTCATCCCAATTTGATAGTTTTTCTTCAATGGTCGCACGTGAAAGCACTCGTTCTTTATTCAGCATAAAAAGTTCGAGTAATTTATATTCACGTCCAGTTAATATAATTTCATCCTCATTCAACCAAGCCTTACGCTGAGCAGGATCGAGTTTGACATTGCCATGCTCAATTTGTGGTTTAACTTGCCCATAACGACGACGAATTAATGCTTGTAATCGCACCACCACTTCAGCCAAGGCAAAGGGTTTGCAAAGATAATCATCAGCACCTTGTTGAATGCCTTTAATGCGTTCATCCAATGTATCACGCGCAGTTAAGATCAACACAGGCACATCTTGATTATTTGAACGCCATTGTTTTAATACATCCAAACCATCCAGTTTAGGCAGGGTTAAATCCAATACCACCGCATCATAAGGCGCGCCGATTAAGGCATTTAATCCACTTTGACCATCGGTAAACCAATCTACAATAAAGCCTGATTTCGTTAAACCAATTTGCAGACCATTGCCAATCAGAGGATCATCTTCTACTAATAAAACTCGCATAATATTGACCGCACTTTTCTCTTTCTCAAAACGAAAAAATGGCGGGCTTTTGCCCACCACTTCAAATTATATGAATTATTGCGCTTTTTCAACGCTAATTACTTCAAGCTCTGGTTTTTCAAAAGGTTCATTATCCAATTTACCGTAAACGCGGATTTTATCCTGAGGTCCCACATTTAAACCATTCCAAACGCGCTTTTTAATTTCCAATTTGATTTGGTCTGTGCCATCGGTGAAAACATATTCATCACCATCAATTTGTTGAGTGATGTTACCTACTAAGGTAATCATAGAATTATCTTTCGCAGATAATGCTTGTTTAACAGTAAGTTGTTGACCTTGATCACCACCTTGGAAGCCACCTTGTGCAGTGTTGCCATTAAAATCAGCAAATGCTGCTGAAGTAGATAAAGCTAAAAGGGTTGCTAAAGCAAATTTTTTCATCATGTTCTCCTAAATAAAATTAAGCATAAATTAATCATGTTTCAAAGCGAAGGATTATCCTCATTGCCGCCTTGTTGATGCTTATTAAACACAACAAATCTTAATGAAATCTTAAGCAACCTTAAGATTTTTAAAATTACCAACAAAATCGTTCATTCACCAAGTTATCTTGGCGTTCTTTTTCCCATTTCGCTTTATTTTCAGGATTAGCAAAATAGCGGTCTTGCTCAACTAAACGTGCATCAAGTTTTGCTTCTGCTTCTTTTAAAGCTTTTTTTCTATCTGGATGCTTGCTTGGTAATTGAGGTAAAAACACCGCCTGATACGGATGATTTTTCGCCCAGTCAATCGCATCTTGCGCCGCCTTGTGTTGTTTATTCAAATCACAGAACGCATAGGGATTAACATGCTGTCCCACTAATTGCCCAAATGCTGTGTTATTCGATACGGTTAATTTATCTAAATCCAACACATATAACGCGGTGATTAAACGGTTTTGCCCACGATAAAACCATTTTACCGCTTCATCACGCAAGCCAAAATCATAAGCACGAGCAGAAAGTGCAAACATCGTCATCGGAGAAACAAAATCCACTTTTTTCTCAATAATATTGACCGCACTTTCAAAATCTTTTTGTGTATTTTTCAGTAATAACGCATCAATATCTTTGTTCACATTAATCTGTTCAAGTCGCCCATCTCTGGCATCGTAATAAGGCTTTACATACATATCAATATGCTTAACCGGCTCCTTTGAAATTGAGCTACAAGCCGTTAATAAAAGTGCGGTTGAAATTAACGTTAATTTTAGAAAGGTTTGCATGTTCTTCCCTTATGATGAATATTAGCTCGCTATCTTACAACAAAAGAGCCGTGAGTTTTACTTCTCTTTCTTCTATAATGAGTAAAATTTTGTTTTATTTTGTTTCATGAAAATCAATCTTATTCAGCGCCAAATCACCTTAGATTTCGATAACCAAACTTCTCTGCTTAACTTTTTAGAACAACATCAAATTCACCATGAATATCAATGTCGTTCAGGTTATTGTGGTTCTTGCCGCGTGAAGATCAAAAAAGGCAAGGTGTCTTACGCCGAAACGCCCCTTGCCTTTATTCAACCCGATGAGATTCTACTGTGTTGTTGTCGGGTGGAAAGTGATTTAGAAATAGAACTATAAGATATAAATTTTATATAGCTAAAGATTTTACTAATTGTAGTAATATACTTTCAAAAAAGCTCTCACGCCCTTGTTTTCTATTTTGTTTTCTCACCTACAATGAAATATCCACAAAAGTAGGTAATAAATAAAGCCCCCCATATTCTTAAAGAAAGAATCAAGTAATCTTTATTGGTAAACAATTCAAATTGATCTATTTCACCAGTAGAAAAGAATCTGTCTATAAAGACTATTAATTGCAATCCAATTAGCATGAAAAATGAGTTTCTGAATGCAACTATTATATATTTCATTATTTTCCTTTCTTTCGTTTCTTTCGTTTCTTCTTTTGGGCTCTAGCTTTTTTAACATCATCTTTTTTATCATCTCCATAAATGAGAGGTGAGTAATAAGAAATTAAAAGAGCTGAAAAAAATAAAAAAGCCCCCCACACCACAAAATAATGAAAAAATTTTTCTGTACTAAATTCAATTTCCCCACTAAGTAAAAGAGTCAAATAAATCATGATAGTGGACAAAATAGAAGCAATAGCTATTCTAATAATTTTATTTATTGTCATTATTTATCTCTATTTTAATTTATCTGATGTACCAAGCTCAGGGGGAAGGGATACTTCCATGCACAAATAAAAACATAACGATCTACACAAAATGAATAGATCGTTATTTGATAGGCGAATTTTAAAATTAAGTCTACTCTATAAATTATTCAAATCCAACACGTCTGTCATATCAAACAATCCGTGAGATTGTTTTTCTAACCATTTACCTGCACGAACTGCGCCATTAGCAAAGGTCATACGACTTGATGCTTTGTGAGCAATTTCAACGCGCTCACCGATATCAGCAAACCAGACACTATGTTCACCCACTACATCTGAGGCACGAATGGTAGAGAAACCAATTTCATCACGTTTGCGTTCGCCTGTAATGCCTTCGCGACAAAATACACCATGAGTTTTCAAATCACGACCTAGGGTTTTCGCAATGTGTTCCCCCATAGAAAGTGCAGTACCAGATGGTGCATCCACTTTGTGGCGGTGGTGTGCTTCAATGATTTCGATATCGCAATAATCGCCCATCACTTTGGCGGCTTTTTCTAATAGTTTAAATACCAAATTAACACCCACACTGAAGTTGGATGCAAATACAATGGCAATTTTTTCCGATGCGGCTTGAATTGCGGCTTTGCCTGCATCATCAAAACCTGTGGTACCAATTACCATTTTTTTATTATTAGCGACACAAAATGCGATATGCTCAAGAGTGCCTTCTGGACGCGTGAAATCAATCAGCAAATCAAAGTTGTCTTTTTCTGCATTTAAATCATCTGAGACTTTAATACCTAATGAACCAATGCCCGCAAGCTCACCGGCATCTGCACCGACTAAAGAGGAACCTTTACGTTCAAAAGCTGCACCTAATTCTACCCCTTCTGCATTATGTACGGCTTGAATTAATTGACGCCCCATTCTTCCGCCTGCACCGGCGATCGCAATTTTTAATGTCATGTTTTGTCCTTTTTAATCAAATTAAAGTGTGTTGAACGCCACTATAAATTAAATAGATTCCGAAGAAAATAAAAATCAGCCCTGCTGCATTATCAATATAGCGACTATATTGGCTATAAAACTGTTTTGCAACAGAACGTGAGAAAAGCACCGAAATGGCGTAGAAATATAAAAAAGTTTCTACGGTAATCACGGCAAGTGCGGTCAAAATTTGTGATGTTTCAGTAATATTCACTAGAACCAATGGCATCACACTGCTGAAATAAATCACAACTTTAGCATTAGATAAATTGACCAATAAGCCTTTCATAATGCTCGTTAAAGTCGATTGATTTGGCACATTTGCATTTTGCTTTTCATCAAAAACCGCATTGGTTTTCACTTTTGCCATTTTAATGCCAAGATAAACTAAATAGGCTCCACCAAGCATCATCACAATGCCTTGAATAATTGGCATAGTGGCAAAAATAATGGCGAGTCCTAAAACCGCTGCTGTTGCCCAAATTAATACACCAATGGTAATCCCAATCACGCCACCAATAGCTTCTCGACGGGAACTCATGGCAGAAATTCGGCTGACATAGAAAAAATCTGGGCCAGGCGAAAGTAAACCAACAAGATGAATAATCATCAAATTTAGCATGGCAAGCCTATAATACGTAGTATCGCAATCACGATAACAGCATAAACTGCCGCTAAAACATCATCCACCATAATCCCAAAACCGCTTTCCAGTTTTTGGTCAAAATAACGGATGGGATAAGGTTTTAAAATATCGAAGAAACGGAAAAGTACAAAGGCAATGACAATCCAAGGCAAAGATAAAGTTGGAATTGCAGCTAGCACAATAAATACCCCAACAAATTCATCCCAAACAATGGAGCCGTGATCATGAACGCCCATATCATCTGCGGTTTTTTGACACAGATAACAGCCAAGCGCAAAGCAAAGTGCGGTCAAAATTAAGAAGATTTTTAGACCAAGACAAGCTAATAATGCCGAACCTAAAATCGTTCCGGCTAAACTTCCCCATGTGCCCGGTGCAGGACGAATGAGTCCTGAGCCCAAACCTAATGCAAGTAAATGAACTGGATTTTTTAAGCTAACTCTATCAATAGGTGAACTATTCATTATTTATCCTTAAAATGATCGAAACCAGAGGGCGCTTGATAATTGATTACACGTCCATCTTTTAAAAAAGTAATTTGATTGTTATTTTGCGGAGCGATTTTTCCGATACAAGTGCAAGGTACATTCAACGATTGGGATAACTTTTCAATCTCGGCCTTTTTATTTGCAGGAACCGTAAAGCAAAGTTCATAATCTTCCCCGCCACTTAATGCAAACGCTTCCGCCTTTTCTAAGCTATATGTTTTTTTGAGTGATGTGGATAAAGGCAAGGTAGATAACTCAATCTCTGCAGAACATTGGCTTCTCGTTAAAATATGCCCTAAATCAGCAACAAAACCATCTGAAATATCTATGCATGAATGCGCTACATTCACTAAGGCTTGACCTAATTCAACGCGTGGTGTTGGGTGAAAATGGCGTTTTACTAAAAATTCAGTATCAAAATCGACCGCACTTTTACCTTGTAAAATCCAATTTAAACCCGCCGCGCTATCACCTAACGTGCCCGATACATAAATTACATCATCAACCTTCGCGTTATGTCGGAATAAAGCCTTTCCTTTTGGTACGAAACCTTGTGCCGTAATAGTGACAGAAAGTGGACCTTTTGTTGTATCGCCACCAATTAATGTTACATCATATTGATTTAATGTATCAAACAGACTTTGACTAAATTGGCTTAGCCAGTTTTCATCAACTTCAGGTAATGTGAGTGCAAGAGAAATCCAAGCGGGTTTAGCCCCCATAGCAGCTAAATCGCTTAGATTTGTCGCGATAGCTTTGTACGCTAAATCTTGGGGAGAAATAGAAGATAAAAAATGCGTACCCTCGACCATTGTATCGGTGGTAATGGCAATCTGATCGCCTTCAGGAATATGAGTGATTGCACAATCATCCCCAATACTGAAATCAACAAAGTGTTGGTTGCCTTTTTGTATTGAGAAATATCGCTCTATAAGATCAAATTCACCCGTACTCATTTTATCTTTGCACTCAAAAACAAAGGGCAGACATTTGTCTACCCTACACTTGAATAATTATTTGCGACCTAATGCAGGAGCGACTTTATCCAATACACCGTTAATGTATTTATGGCTTTCATCTGCACCAAACACTTTCGCCACTTCAATCGCCTCGTTAATCGCCACTTTATACGGCACATCTGGCTCAAATTGAAGTTCATAAACCGCTAAACGTAAAATCGCTTTTTCAATCGGATCTAATTCATCCAACGCGCGATCTAAATAATGGCTCATTGAAAAATCAACGGCTTCTACATTCGCAACAGTTTGACGGAAAAGGAGGCTAAAATAAGGTTTATCCACACCTTTTAAATCTTGATCCACAACGAACGTGAGTTCCACTTGTTCTGGTGCGTTACCAGAAATCGCCCAAGAATATAATGCTTGAACTGCACATTCTCTCGCTCTACGACGTGGCGATACTTTTTTTACAGGTTCTTTTTTCTCTGTCATTGGAATTATGCCGCATCAATTTGTTGTAAAAGGTTCACCATTTCAAGTGCCGTTAATGCTGCTTCAGCACCTTTGTTACCTGCTTTAGTACCTGCGCGTTCAATAGCTTGTTCAATGTTTTCAGTCGTTAA
Source organism: Parahaemophilus parainfluenzae (assembly GCA_018366115.1). GTDB lineage: Bacteria > Pseudomonadota > Gammaproteobacteria > Enterobacterales > Pasteurellaceae > Haemophilus_D > Haemophilus_D parainfluenzae_AB. Next base: position 144,405 of record JAGZIS010000006.1, read on the forward strand.
AACACCAAATGCCACTGGAATTTCAGCTTGCATTGCTACTTGACCCAAACCGCTGCTTGCTTCACCCGCTACATATTCAAAGTGAGCTGTACCACCACGGATTACCGTACCTAATGCGACGATTGCATCAAATTTTTTGCTTTCAGCTAAACGACGTGCTACTAGTGGAAGTTCATACGCACCTGGTGCACGAACGATTGTAATATTCTCATCTTTCACTTGGCCGATGCGTTTTAATGCATCTACCGCACCTTCTAATAAACTTTCATTAATAAAACTGTTAAAACGAGCAATCACTACTGCGATTTTAGCATTTGGCGCCGCTACCGCACCTTCTAAAACTTTCATACTTTTTCCTAATCTGAATGAACAATAAATTTAACGGTGGATTTTAGCATAAAAAGAAACCCTGTGGAAATAATCCGACAGGGTTTTCTATGAGTGGAAAAGAACTTACTTCTCGAGTTTTAACGGTTCAATTTTCCAGATATTTTTCGCATATTCAAGAATTGTACGGTCTGATGAGAAGAAGCCCATGTTCACCATATTTTGAATGGTACTTGCTATCCATACGTCACGATCTTGATATTTTTTATCTACTGCTTTTTGCGCTTCCACATAACTGCGGAAATCAGCAAAAGATTGATAATAATCGTGGTATTGTAAACCTTGAATTAGAGAGTGATAACGGTTCGGTTCTTCCGGCGAGAAATCACCACGGATAATTTGGTCAATAACTTCACGTAATTGCTCGTCATTTTGATAATAATCAAACGGACGATAACCTTCGCGACGTAATGCTTCCACTTGTTCAACCGTATTACCAAAGATAAAGATGTGGTCTTCACCAACATTATCTAAAATCTCAACGTTCGCTCCATCAAGCGTACCCAATGTTAACGCACCATTTAAGGCAAACTTCATGTTACTGGTACCTGATGCTTCTGTTCCTGCAAGAGAGATTTGCTCAGAAATATCTGCCGCTGGAATGATTAATTGTGCAAGACTTACGCTGTAATTCGGAATAAAGACAACTTTTAAACGACCTTTTAAGCGTTCATCATTATTGATAACATTCGCGACATCGTTAATTAAACGAATGGTTTGTTTTGCTGCATAGTAAGCTGAAGCCGCTTTACCCGCTAAAATGAACACACGTGGCTGCCAATCTTTTTCTGGATGAGCAAGCATTTCGTTGTAACGAGCAATAATGTGTAACACATTAAGCATTTGACGTTTGTATTCGTGAATACGTTTTACTTGTACATCAAATAAAGCATGTGGATCTAAATCAATATCAAGTGTTTTCTTCACATATTGTGCTAATTTTACTTTGTTATCGTATTTAATATCTGCAACTGCACGCTTAAATTCACCTTTATCTGCAAAGGCTTTAAGTTTTTCAATTTGGCTTAAATCGCAACGCCATTCAGAACCAATATATTGATCAAATAAAGCCGCTAATTTCGGGTTCGCTACGGCAAGCCAACGACGTGGTGTCACACCGTTTGTTACATTGGTGAAACGTTCTGGATAGATACGAGCAAAATCAGCAAAGGTTGATGTCACCATAAGATCTGAGTGAATTGCCGCAACACCGTTCACTTTATGTGAACCGACAACAGACAACCATCCCATGCGCACTTTACGTTGATATCCTTCTTCGATAAGTGAAACACGACGGATAAAATCCATATCAGTCGTGACATACGTTTTCACATATTCAAGGAAATGATCATTAATTTCAAAAATCATTTGTAAGTGACGAGGTAAGATCTTCGCCATCATTTCTACCGGCCAGGTTTCTAATGCTTCTGACATTAAAGTATGGCAAGTGTAAGAGAAAATACGACGAGTCACATCCCAAGCGTTTTGCCATGAGTAACCGTGTAAATCGATTAAAATACGCATCAACTCAGGAATCGCTAATGCCGGGTGGGTATCATTCAAGTGAATCGCCACTTTATCAGCAAGATTATTCAATGTACCGTGTGTTCTTAAATGGCGACGGAGAATATCTTGTAAAGAAGCAGATACTAAGAAGTACTCTTGACGTAAACGTAACTCACGACCATTCCAGGTGGAATCGTCTGGATAAAGTACGCGAGAAAGGTTTTGATTAGCCGAACGAGTCGCTACCGCCGCTAAGTGATCACCACGGTTAAACTCAGCTAAATCAAACACTTCTCCACCATGAGCAGACCATAAACGTAATGTGGATGCTGAATCATTTTTATAACCTGGAATCATTTGATCGTATGCAAGTGCGGTCACTTTTTCAGCCGGATTCCAGATACATTTTTTATCTTCAAAATAGATATGACCACCAAAATCAATACTGAAACGTTTTGATGGACGCATAAATTCCCAAGGTGCACCTTTTTCTAACCAATCATCTGGACGTTCAACTTGTTGACCATTTTCAATTTTTTGACGGAACATACCGTATTCATAGCGAATACCGTAACCCATCGCAGGAATGGCTAATGTTGCTAGTGAGTCCATAAAGCAAGCAGCAAGGCGACCTAAGCCCCCGTTACCTAAACCTGGATCCACTTCTTTTTCAATAATCTCTTCTAAATTAACATTTAATTCAGCCAGGGCTTTTTCTGCCACGTCATAAACACCTTCTGCGATCATTGCATTAGAAAGTGTACGGCCGATTAAGAATTCCATAGAAAGGTAATAAACACGACGGGTTTCTTCTGCACGAGATTGACGAGCGGTGGTAATCCAGCCTTCAGTCACTAAATCACGCACCGCATGAAGGGTTGCATTTAGCCAGTCGCGTTGACTCGCCTCTTTTGGTGAGCGACCAATTAAGAAAATTAATTTATAAACAATTGCTTTTTTCACGCCTTCAACATCAAGACTTGGTCGATTGTAGAGAAATGGCGAATCAAAATTGTCCATGATCATAGAAAATAAAACCTCAATAAAAAAATCGCGCAAATTTTAAGCTTTTTTACGAAAAAAACAACAAAAATTCCCCCTTCAAAGGCGATTATTTTGAAGAGGGAGTCAATCCATTGAATTATGAGTTTAAAATGCCTAAATAGAGCTGCTCATATTGAGTGGCTGCATTTTTCCAACTAAAGTCCTGTGCCATGGCATTATTACGAACCATCGCCCAAACACGTTGTTTTTGCCACAAGGCAAAGGCATGCTGGATAGCACTTCGTAAATCATCTGCTTCGGCTTTTTGGAATACAAAACCTGTTGCAGTACGCGCTTTAATGCTTTCACTTGTACTGTTCGTGACAGTATCTGCTAATCCTCCCGTCGCACGAACAAGCGGCAATGTGCCATATTGCAACCCATATAATTGAGTTAATCCACAAGGTTCAAAGCGGCTTGGTACCAAAATGACATCACCACCGGCAACCATTAAATGTGAAAGTGCTTCATCATAGCCAATTTTCACTGCAATATTTTCTGGGTAACGTTGTGCTAATTGGCAAATACCCTCTTCCAAATGTTTTGCACCTGAACCGAGAATGGTTAGTTGTCCACCTTGTTTAACAATTTCATCCGCTGTGGCAATCAGTAAATCTACGCCTTTTTGTTCGGTTAAGCGAGTCACCATCACAAATAAGAGTGCATCAGGTTGTTGTGGCAAATTGAAATAAGCTTGTAAATCCGCTTTATTTTTCTTCTTGCCTGCGATGGATTTCAATTTGTAATGATGCTGAATATACGCATCACAACTTGGATGCCAAATTTCTTGATCCACGCCATTTAAAATCCCCACCAACTTACCTGCTTCACGTAGGCCTGTTAATAAGCCTTGCAAGCCATAAGCAAAGTCTGGTGTAGTGATTTCTTTCGCATAAGTTGGACTCACTGCTGTCACCATATCAGAATAATAGAGACCTGCTTTCAAATATGAAATTTGGCCAAATAACTCTAAACCATCAACATGGAACATCCCTTCTGGCAATCCAATTTCATGTAAATGACGGTGGGCAAATTGTCCTTGATATGCCAGGTTATGAATCGTAAATACTGATTTTGCAGGACGACCTTTATTAAAGAGATAAGCGGCGGCTAAGCCAGCATGCCAATCATGAGCATGCACTACTTCAGCTCGCCACCAGCTATCTAAGCCTGTCGCAAGCTCAGCGCCCACCCAGCCTAATAAAGCAAAGCGTTTATAGTTATCAGCATAATCGTTGTAATCGGTATCATGATAAGGATTCCCTTCTCGCCAATAGAGATGTGGTGCATCAATCAGATAAATCCCCACGCCATTGTATTCGCCATAACGCAATACAACATGACCTGCAAAATTATCAAATTCTGTGACGACATGCGTATTCTCAATGCCTGCAGAAATTTTTGGATAAGCCGGCAATAAAATACGTGTATCGATACCAATTTCTTTTTGTGCAAAAGGTAATGCCCCTAAAACATCAGCGAGTCCGCCAGTTTTGAGTAAGGGATACAGCTCCGAGCAAACATGTAAAACTCTCATAATTTTCCTTTTATACTTAAAATTGTGCTGTCATTGATAACAGCACAATCTTTTTACTTCACTTAAAATACTGTCAAAATTGACCGCACTTTAATCCAAATGTTCTTCGTTAGTGACTTCTTCACCTTGCAATTTTTTCAACATTGTTGAGGTTACAAGTACGACTTTACCGGTAGAACTCACACGGAAGCGTTTACTGTCAAGGGCTTTATCCACACCGATTTCCATACCATCTGGAATAATACAATGGCGATCAATAATACAATCTTTTAATGTACAATTTTTACCAATTTGTACTTGCGGTAACACGACACAGTGATCCACAGAAGAGTCTTCATCAATTTTGACTCTATCAAACAACACTGAATTACTAATAGATGCATCCGTAATCACACAGCCACCACCGATAAGCGAGTTATCTACCGGTTTGACATTCGCTTTTTTATAGAAGAATTTAGATGGATAAGCCTGCACTGGATTACCACGAATTGGCCAGCTTTGATCATAAATATCTAATTGTGGATGCTCTGAAACTAAATCGATATTCGCTTGCCAGAAACTATCGAGTGTACCCACATCACGCCAGTAAATTTCACCTTCAGTGTTTCGGCCCATACAAGAACGGCTGAATGGATGCGCATAAAGCACGCCTTCTTCCAAGCATTTTGGCAAAACATCTTTACCAAAGTCATGAGATGTGCAAGGGGTATTCACTTCTCTATCAAGCATTTTATAGAGATACTCAGCATCAAACACGTAGATCCCCATAGAGGCTAGCGACGTATCTGGTTTACCCACCATGGCAGGTGGATCTTTTGGTTTTTCAACGAAGGCTTTCACTTTAAGGTTTTCGTTTACCGCCATGACACCAAATTCACTGGCTTCAGAACGTGGTACCTCAATACAGCCTACTGTACATTTTGCTCCACTTCTCACGTGATCCATCAACATGACACTGTAATCTTGTTTATAAATATGGTCGCCGGCAAGAATCAAAATGTATTTTGGACGATAGTGATTACGGATAATCGCCATATTTTGATACACCGCATCCGCTGTACCACGGTACCACGTAGAATCATCAATTTGTTGACGGGCAGGTAACATATCAACGAATTCACCACGCTCTTGCGGTAAGAATGACCAACCTGTTTGTAAATGGCGTAATAAAGAGTGAGCGGCATACTGGGTTACAACACCGATGCGATTCAGGCCTGAGTTAATACAGTTGGAAAGCGCAAAATCAATAATGCGACGATTACCACCAAAATATAACGCAGGTTTAGCACGTTTATCGGTTAATTCATGTAAGCGAGAACCACGACCACCAGCCAAAATAAGCACTAAAGTATCTTTAACTAATTCATATTTATTAAGATCACTTTTCATAACAAACTCCATCGTTTTTATCATCCATATGTTCCAACACTTCAAATGCTATACCGCTCACATCACATTGTTGAATCACGCTATTTTCAGTTTCGGCAATCTTTTTCCATTTACCCTTTGGCAAATAAAAAGATTGCGGTTCAGTTTTTGCATTAATTAAGAAAAGATATTTGCCGTCTAACATAACTTGTAGGGCTTTGCTTTCCCGATTATGCCAATCGTCTAGGGTCATCGGGTTTCCCCCAGTATTCAACCACTCGACATTTTCATCCGACCACCAAGCCTCCTGTTGCAAACTTTGAATTTTTTTTCGTAATGCAATGGTTTGCTTGGTGAAGTCAAATAAGGTTTGGTTAAAATCATCCCACTTTAACCACGTAATTTCGTTATCTTGGCAATAGGCATTGTTATTGCCATATTGGCTATTGCCGAACTCATCTCCAGCAAGCAGCATGGGTACACCATTTGCCAGTAATAAAGAGCCTAACAATCCTTTTTCTGATAAAACACGGTTATTTTCGACCGCACTTTGCCATTCATCTGCTAAATCGAGTTGAGAACCTTCAATTCCATGATTGTAACTATAATTTTCATTCCGTCCGTCACGGTTCTCTTCACCGTTAGCTTCATTGTGTTTATGGTTATAGCTCACTAAATCTCGCAACGTAAAACCATCATGGGCTGTAATGAAATTCAAGCTGCCATGTGGTAATCGACCTTCGCGGTTAAAGATATCGCTAGAGCCCGCAAAACGCTCTGCAAAAGCGCCCACTTCACCACTTTGCCATAACCAAAAACGGCACATATCATCACGGAAACGATCATTCCATTGAGAGAAATAAGCGGGGAAATACCCGACTTGATAGCCGTAATGACCAATATCCCAAGGTTCAGCAATTAATTTAATTTGTTGTAGAACATCATCCTGTTCCATTTCTGCAAACAATTGTGCATTTGGATTGAAATCAGGTGTTTCACGACCAAGCACGGTGGCTAAATCAAAACGGAAACCATCCACGTGACACTCTTCTACCCAATAGCGCAAGCAATCTAATACCCATTTACGAGTAACATCATTGGCAAGATTGAGCATGTTGCCGCAGCCTGTCCAGTTAATGTAGTCACCATGCTCGTTTTGCCAGTAATAGGTTTTATCATCAATACCACGCTGACAAAATGTCGGAAATGTTTTTTCCGATTCAGCCGTATGGTTAAATACGACATCTAAAATCACTTCAATGCCCGCTTGATGCAAGGCTTTTACCATGCTCTTAAACTCATTCAAAGGCTGTTTTTGATCCGCCGCATAACTTGGTTCTAAGGCAAACATAGCTAATGGGTTATAGCCCCAATAATTGCGTAATCCTTTTTCTTGCAAATGTGGTTCATCAATGAAGAAATTCACTGGGAGCAATTCAAGGCTGGTAATACCCAATGATTTAAAGTACGAAATGTTTTCGGGATGTGCTAACGCCGCATAAGTACCACGGATATTTTCTGGAATACGGGAATTTAATTGGCTAAATCCTTTAACATTTAATTCATATACAATGGTTTGAGCCCAAGGAATAGACGGTTTACAATCCCCTGACCAATCAAAATGTTCGTCCACAATGCGACCTTTAGGTGCAACCGCTGCATTATCCCGTCCGTCATTTAACAAGAAAATGGAACGGGCTTCTGATGAACTCAAATCTGGTTTATGAGTGACCGCTTTCGCATAAGGATCAAGCATTAACTTTTGCGGATTAGCTAAAGTGCGGTCATTTTTACCTGTGATTCTGAACGCATACTCATCATTCAGCTCGACGCCCTCGATTGCCACATGCCAAATATCATCGGTTCTGCTCATGACAAAACGGTTTTCTTTGCCATCACGGAACAAGCAAAGTTCAATAGCATCCGCCGCACTAGAAAAAAGTGCAAAATTCGAAATTTTTAGTCCATTTTCCAGCGTTTGCGAATATCCCATTGGGGAAGGTTTGCCATTGTTATAAATACTAAACATCGTGTTCTTCGCTATTGTTATGCTTTATATTTTAAATAGATTGTTGCGAGTGGCGGAATGGTCACGCTAATCGAACTATCACGTCCGTGACTTGCGATTTCTTCGCTTTCTACCAAGCCGAAATTACCTACGTTTGAACCTTGATAATACATTGAGTCAGTATTCAAAATTTCTTCGTATTCACCCGCAGCATTCACACCGATACGGTAGCCTTCGCGTGGCACCGGAGTGAAGTTACTGATCACGATAATGCATTCACCATCACTGCTTTTACGTTCAAAAGCAAAGACTGAATTCTCCGCATCATCTACCACTAACCAATCAAAGCCTTCCGGTTCACCGTCTAATTCAAAGAGCGGTGCATTTTTTTGATAAATTCCGTTCAAATCTTTGACTAATTGCAATACACCTTTATGCCATAGGCCACCATGGTTTTCGTCAAGTAAGAACCAATCCAAACTTTCTTCATAATTCCATTCACGACCTTGAGCAAATTCATTCCCCATGAATAATAATTTCTTGCCTGGATAGCCCCACATATAACCGTAATAGGCACGTAAATTAGCGAATTTTTGCCATGTATCGCCCGGCATCTTTCCGAGTAACGAACATTTGCCGTGTACGACTTCATCATGAGAAAGCGGTAATACAAAGTTTTCACTGTATTGATAAATCATCCCGAAGGTCATTTTGTCGTGATGATAACGACGATAAACGGGATCGAGTTTCATATAACTTAGGGTGTCATTCATCCAGCCCATGTTCCATTTAAAATTAAATCCAAGACCACCGTTTTCTGTCGGATGGGTTACGCCACCGAAAGAAGTGGATTCTTCCGCAATCGAAATCGCGCCAGACACTTCAGAATGGATTTTCCAGTTGGTATGTTTTAAGAATTCAATGGCTTCTAAGTTTTCACGACCGCCATATTGATTCGGAATCCATTCACCTTCAGCTCGGCTATAATCGCGATAAATCATTGATGCGACCGCATCTACACGGATACCATCTACACCAAATCGCTCAAGCCAATACAGTGCATTACTGGATAAGAAGTTTCTCACTTCATTACGACCATAGTTATAAATTAAGGTATTCCAGTCTTGATGATAGCCTTCACGTGGGTCAGCATGTTCATATAAGGCTGTACCATCAAATGCCACTAAACCGTGTGTATCACTAGGGAAATGCCCTGGCACCCAGTCTAAAATCACATTAATGCCTGCTTTGTGGGCTTTTTCGACTAAGCGTTTAAAGCCTTCTGGTGTACCAAAACGACTCGTTGGAGAATACAAACCAATCGGTTGATACCCCCAAGATCCATCGAATGGGAATTCGGAGAGTGGCAAAAACTCAATATGCGTAAAGCCCATATGTTTAACATAAGGAATGAGCTCATCGGCAATTTGATCATAATCAAGCCAGAAATTATTCTCTAAATTACGACGCCATGATCCCAAATGTACTTCATAAATCGAAATGGGTTGGTTGCGTTGGTTCGCTTTACGACGTTGCTCCGTCATTTCGACTACATCCGGCAACATACTGATTTCTGATGCAGTATCTGGGCGCAATTCCGATCTGAATGCATAAGGGTCAGCTTTTAAACGAAGGTTGCCATTGCAATCAATCAATTCAAATTTATAGCGTTGCCCCAGACTGGCTTTTGGTAAGAATAATTCCCATACCCCACTTGCCGGATGGAAACGCATTGGATGACGACGACCGTCCCAATAGTTAAAATCACCGACCAACGAAACGCGTTTAGCATTTGGCGCCCATACACGGAAATTTACGCCCGGTACACTGTCACATTCAGTAAAATGCGCACCTAATACTTCATAAGGACGCAATAACGAACCTTCCGCCAATAGCCATTGATCCAAGTCATTAATCATCGGATGGAAACGGTACGGATCTTCAATAATTTGAGCTTCTACGCCCCAATACACTTTTAATTGGTAGGTAAAGAAATGGTGAATCTCTGGCACAATAGCACCAAAAAATCCGCGGTCATCCAGTTTCTCTAGCGTGACAACGATGGATTGACTTTCTTTATCAATCACTTCGACTTTATCTGCATCGGGTAATAAAGCACGAATCTCAATACCATTGTGAGTTTCATGCATGCCTAATACAGCAAAAGGATCGGCATGTTTGCCATCAAAAAATGAATTAATTACTGATTGAGCGACTAATTTCGTCATGACATACTCCTTTATGCTTTGCAAGCTTGATTATTTACAACCGATTGTATTTTCTCGTTTGTTGAGCGGCAAAAAGCATTAAACGATGATAGATAACAGGCAAAGCAGGCAATGAATGAAAGTGCGGTTGAATATGGAATTGTTTTTTCAAACTGAATTTGGTTTTGCTCGTCAAGCAATTGATAACGCAAAAAAGCATTAGGAGGAGAAGAAAACGCGATTAAATCATCATGAATGGGTTCGTTTTCAAAGGCACATATGACATTTTGGAACGGCTGATTTTGTCCAATATTCGGCGGGAATTGCAACTGCTCGATAAAATAATCAACACTGGTTGGCGATGCATCAATCAAATGCCCATTAATATCATAATGGGAAAACGAAATGCCAAGTTTTTCAGCAGATTGTTTAAGTGATAAGGACATTTGCATACAACGAATGATACATCTATATAATACTTAATAAGTATTATAAGTAAGCACAATTGAAATACAATTGCCAATCTCGCAAATTGTGACCTAAATCAAAAAACAAAGTTTAAAGAGAATAAAAAAACAACGAAATTTAAATTATTCAGTTTCAATGACAAATTCAAACCAATCAATGACATCTTCTTCATGCACGCCATCTGGAATTAAAATGCCTGCATTTTTAACAGAATCAGGATCGCCACTAACTAATGGATGCCATTCGGGCAAAGGTTTCCCTTCATACAATAAACGATATGCACAGGTATTCGGTAACCAACCAAAATCAGGCAAATTCTTTTTGGTTAATTTCGTACAATCACTCTCAATCTTAAAACGTTCAGGATAATTACGACACTTCCCTGTTTCCACATCTAATAGATTGCAAGCAATGCGCGTGTAATAGAGTTTTTCACGCTTGCCCCGCCCTTGGATATATTTTCGATAACAGCATTTTCCGCAGCCGTCACATAAGGCTTCCCATTCGGATTCCGTCATTTCAAGGAGCGATTTTGTTTGCCAAAAATGAGATTCAAATTGCATAGTGAAACCAATAAAAAAGTGCGGTCAAAATTTACGTGATTTTTGACCGCACTTTGTTGTTTAGAATTAGAAACCTTCTTTTAAGCTTACGGTTAAGTTAAACACTAAGTGCTCTGGGCGGCTGTCTTTGTTATCCGCACAGAAATAACCTTCGCGTTCAAATTGGTAACCTTTTTCAGGTTCTGCATTTGCAAGGCTTTGTTCTACAAAACCGTGTTTCACCACTAAAGAGGTTGGATTTAACACGCTTTCGATTTCTTCTGCTGCACCTGGGTTTGGTACGGTGAAAAGACGCTCATATAAACGGAACTCTGCTGGGTGATTATACACTGCAGATACCCAGTGAATTACCCCTTTCACTTTGCGACCATCCGCTGGATTTTTACCTAAGGTTTCAGGATCGTAAGTGCAGAAGATCGTAGTAATTTCACCATTTGCATCTTTCTCTACGCGTTCAGCTTTAATCACGTAGGCGTTACGTAAACGCACTTCTTTACCTAATACTAAGCGTTTATATTGTTTGTTCGCTTCTTCACGGAAGTCTGCACGATCAATATAAAGCTCTTTCGTAAACGGTAATTGGCGTTCACCTAATTCAGGACGATTCGGGTGATTCGGCGCCGTTAAGGTTTCTTCGCCTTCAAAGTTTTCAATCACAACACGAACAGGATCAATCACCGCCATTGCGCGTGGTGCATTTTCGTTTAAATCTTCACGAATGCATGCTTCAAGTGCAGAATACTCTACTACGTTATCTTGTTTAGTCACACCGATACGGCGACAGAACTCACGTAATGAAGCCGGTGTATAACCGCGACGACGTAAACCTGAAATCGTTGGCATACGCGGATCGTTCCAACCATCCACAATGCCTTCATTCACTAATTTCAATAATTTACGTTTAGACGTTAATGTACCTTCTAAATTCAAACGTGAAAATTCATATTGATGCGGTAATGGACGTTCAATACTAATATTTTCCAACACCCAGTCGTATAAACGACGGTTGTCCTGGAATTCTAATGTACATAAAGAGTGTGTAATACGCTCAATCGCATCAGAGATACAGTGAGTGAAGTCGTACATTGGGTAAATGCACCATTTATCACCGGTTTGGTGATGGCTCGCAAATTTAATACGATAAAGCACAGGATCACGCATGACCATAAATGGTGAAGCCATGTCGATTTTCGCACGAAGACTTAATGTCCCTTCGGCAAACTCACCGTTTTTCATTCTTTCGAATAACGCTAAGTTTTCTTCAACACTACGATCACGATATGGGCTGTTTTTACCTGGCTCAGTTAATGTACCACGATATTCACGCATTTGGTCTGGTGAAAGTTCATCAACATAGGCTAAACCTTTTTCGATTAACTCAATCGCATAGCCATAAAGTGCATCGAAGTAATCAGATGCATAACGCGGTTCACCTTCCCATTTAAAACCTAACCATTTCACATCGGCTTTAATGGAATCCACATATTCCACGTCTTCTTTCACCGGATTGGTATCATCAAAACGTAAGTTACATAAACCGTTATACTCTTTTGCTAAGCCGAAGTTTAAGCAAATCGATTTTGCGTGACCGATATGCAAATAGCCGTTTGGCTCAGGCGGGAAACGAGTATGAACACTTTTGTGTTTACCCGAAGCTAAATCTTCATCAATAATTTGAGTAATGAAATTGTGTGTGCGGGTATTTTCCGCATTTTCTAGAGTGTGTTCTGTATTGCTCATAAATTTCTCAATAAATTGAAAATAATTTCCCCATTCTATACGAAAAGTCTGGCGTTGTGAATTTGATCCCAAAACTAACCGCACTTTCATTAAATTAAGACTGAATTTTTAGGATTTTTAGGTCTAACTTGAAGATTTTTCGTGCAAACTGAAAAGTTTACCTTTAGAATACCTCTTTACTGAACAAACGTTCATTTTTTTTATTAGTATGACAAAGTCTTTATGAAAAAACGCTTTTTTATTTTACTTGGATTAACCGTTGCTGCTGGCGCAGCTTATTATTTTTTCTCAAGCAATAGCAAACAAGAAATGACTTATCTGACGGAATCCGTTACACGTGGCAATGTGGAAAAAACAGTGGTCGCCTCTGGTTCAGTTGAAAGCGTGAATGAAGTTGATGTTGGTGCCCAAGTTTCGGGTAAAATCACCAAACTCTATGTCAAATTAGGGCAAGAAATCAAAAAAGGCGAAATGATCGCGGATATTGATTCTACAACCCAAATTAATACCTTAAATACCAAAAAGGCCGCATTAGTCAGTTATCAAGCTCAATTAAAAGCGAAGAAAACCGCTTATGATGTAGCCCTTTCAAGCTATAACCGCTTATCAAAACTTTATACACAAAAAGCGACGTCTTTGGATAGCTTGAATACCGCAAAAAGCACCCTTGATAATGCAAAAGCGGAAATGGAAGCCATTGAAGCCAATATCAAACAAGCTGAAATTGAAGTAAATACCGCAGAAACCAATGTGGGTTATACCAAAATCACCGCACCAATGGATGGTACCGTTGTTTCTGTGCCTGTTTCAGAAGGTCAAACCGTTAATGCCAACCAAACGACGCCGACGATTGTGACCATTGCCGATTTAAGCAAAATGAAAATTAAGCCTGAAATTTCAGAAGGCGATATTACGAAAGTTAAAGCAGGTCAAGAAGTTAGTTTTACTATTTTATCGGATAGCCAAACGGTGTATCACTCTGTCATTGATTCTGTTGATCCTGCCAATACGACAACAACTGATAGCTCTTCAACGTCATCTTCGACAAGTTCAAGCAGTAGTAGCTCCACAACCAGTGCGATTTACTATTACGCTAACGTATTAATTGATAACCCTGATCGTACTTTACGCATCGGAATGACGACAGAAAACAACATCAAAATTGCCAACGCGAAAGATGTGTTATTGGTTTCTAATATGGCTATTCAAAAACGTGATGGCAAAAGCTTTGTCAATGTATTGAATGACAAAAATCAGCCTGAACAGCGTGAAGTTGAAACCGGTGTACAAAATGATTTCCAAACTGAAATCAAATCGGGTTTAAACGAAGGTGAAAAAGTCATCGTGTCACAAGTTGCGAATGGTGAACAAGTTGGCTCTATGCCTCGTGGTCCAAGAATGTTCTAAAAGTGCGGTAGAAAATTAATGAATATTATTGAAATTAAGGATCTCAACCGTTACTTCGGTGAAGGCGAAAATCGTGTCCATATTTTAAAAAATGTCTCTTTAAATATAGAAAAAGGCGATTTCGTCGCGATTATTGGGCAATCGGGTTCCGGTAAATCGACCTTGATGAATATCATCGGATGCTTGGATACAGCAACCAGTGGTTCTTACAAAATCAATGGCAAAGAAACCATTGAATTAAGCAAAGATCAGCTTTCAGATTTACGTAGCCAAAAATTCGGCTTTATTTTCCAACGCTATAACTTATTGTCGAGTTTAACGGCCGCTGAGAACGTTGCTTTGCCTGCAATTTATGCGGGAATATCACAAGAAAAACGTCTTTCTCGTGCGAAGCAACTTTTAGAAAAATTAGGCTTAGGTGATAAATGGCAAAATAAACCCAGCCAGCTTTCTGGAGGTCAGCAACAACGTGTGAGTATTGCCCGTGCGTTGATGAATGGCGGTGAAATTATCTTAGCCGATGAACCCACTGGTGCATTGGATTCGCAAAGTGGTCAAAATGTAATGGAAATTCTGCGCCAATTACACGCAGAAGGCCACACCATTATTATGGTAACCCATGACCGAGAAATTGCCGCCAGTGCGAATAGTGTGATTGAAATTAAAGATGGTGAAATCATTGGCGATACGCAAAAAGAAACAGTAAAAAGTGCGGTCGAAAATCCAACCAAATCTAAACCGCACTTTGGGTTTAGCAAAGATCAATTTGTCGAAGCCTTTCGTATGTCTGTGAGTGCCATTATTGCCCACAAAATGCGTTCTCTTTTAACCATGCTCGGGATTATTATCGGGATTACCTCCGTAGTTTCTGTCGTGTCATTGGGAAATGGTTCACAACAAAAAATCTTAGAGAATATTCGAGGAATTGGGACGAGCACCATAACGATTTTTAATGGTACTGGCTTTGGCGATCGTCGTGCTGAACAAATGCAGAATCTCACAATTAATGATGCCACTGCCTTAAATCAACAAAGCTATGTACAAAGTGTCACCCCGAATAGCTCATCAAGTGGCACATTGATTTATGGCAACCAAACTTTCTCCTCGACCAGTTTAAAAGGTGTAGGCGAACAATATTTTGATGTAGATGGCTTAAAACTAAAATCCGGTAATTTATTTTCTGCTCAAGATGTTGCTGATAACAACCAAGTAGCCTTAATCGATGAAAGTGCGAAAAAGTCGATTTTCCCAGATGAAAATCCCATCGGCAAAATTGTGATGTTTAATAAACGTCCATTACGTATTATTGGTGTAGTATCGGATAAACAAATGGGCGGGGCTAGTAGCTCACTTAATCTCTATGCCCCTTATACCACTGTGATGAATCGTATTTCGGGTAGCAAAAAAATTGGTTCAATTACCGTTAAAGTGGATGATTCGGTGAATACTACTGTCGCTGAAAAAGGGATTACTGAATTGCTTACCATGCGTCATGGTAAAAAAGATTTCTTCATCATGAATAGCGATACCATCAAACAAACTATTGAAAGCACAACGGGCACGATGAAATTGCTCATTTCCTCTATCGCCTTTATTTCATTAATCGTTGGTGGGATTGGTGTGATGAATATTATGTTGGTTTCCGTGACAGAGCGAACCAAAGAAATTGGTGTGCGAATGGCTATTGGGGCAAGACAATTCAATATTCTGCAACAATTTTTGATTGAAGCAGTGCTAATTTGTTTAATTGGCGGCGTGACGGGTATTCTGCTTTCGGGTTTAATCGGTCTACTATTTAACGTATTTATGACTGACTTCACGATGGCATTCTCTACCGGCTCAATTGTTGCAGCGGTGGTCTTCTCTACCCTTATTGGTGTGATCTTCGGCTATATGCCGGCAAAACGTGCAGCACAATTAGATCCAATTACAGCTCTTGCTCGAGAATAAAGAAATTTTGTAAAACACAAAAGAGCGGTTAAAATTCTTACTAATTTTTGACCGCACTTTAATTAAAAAGAAAGGAAAAAATCCATGTTAAAAATGAAAAAATTAACCTTAGCAATCGCGATGGCAACGGCTCTAGCAGGTTGTGCTAACATCGGCGATTCTTATAAAGCGAGCCAGCAGGATTACCAAAATTATGCGGAAATCACCAAACAATTTAATGTAAAAGAAAACTGGTGGGCGCTTTACAATGATTCACAATTAAATCGTGTGGTAGAACAAGCATTAGTCAACAACAAAGATTTAGCCAAAGCGTCTGTTGCCGTAAACCGTGCTCTATATAATGCAAACCTTGCAGGCGCAAATTTAATTCCGGCATTTAGTGGTTCAACCCAATCTTCCGCAAGTAAAAATATGAAAACCGGTGGCAGCTCAGCAGTAAGCCATCAAGGTGCATTAAATGTGAGTTATACGTTAGACTTATGGCAACGCTTAGCGGATACGGCTGATGCGGCAGAATGGTCACACAAAGCAACGGCTGAAGATTTAGAAGCAACCAAACTTTCACTCATCAACTCTGTTGTGACAACGTATTATCAAATTGCTTATTTAAATGACGCTATCAGCACAACTGAGGAAACCATTAAATACTACAACGACATTAGCAGCATTATGCAACGTCGTTTATCTCAAGGCGTGGCTGACAGCGCAAGTGTAGATCAAGCACAACAAGCGGTATTGAACGCACGTAACAACTTGATCAACTATCAAACACAACGTAAAACAGCGGAACAAACTTTACGTAACTTACTAAACTTAAAACCGGAAGAAGCATTAAATATCAACTTCCCACACATTCTTAATGTGAAAAATGTGGGCGTAAATTTAAATGTGCCTGTTTCTGTCATTGCGAATCGTCCTGATGTGAAAGGCTATCAATATCGCTTAAGCAGTGCATTCAAAAATGCGAAAGCAACCGAAAAAGGTTGGTTCCCAGAAGTGACTTTAGGCGGCAGCTTAACATCAAGTGGTACTAAAGTCGGTAACGCATTGCACAATCCAGTTGGTACAGGGTTAATCGGTATTAGCCTACCATTCCTCAACTGGAATACGGTGAAATGGAACGTGAAAATCTCTGAAGCCGATTATGAAACCGCACGTTTAAACTACGAGCAAAGCATCACTAAAGCCTTAAACGATGTAGATACTAACTACTTCGCCTATACACAAGCGCAAAGTGCCTTTGCTAACTTGCAAAAAACACACAGCTATAATCAACGTATCACCAAATACTATCGTGATCGTTACAATGCTGGTGTATCTGAATTACGTGAATGGCTCGCCGCGGCAAACACAGAGAAAAGCTCTCAACTTTCTATCTTGAATGCGAAATACAACATCATTCAAGCAGAAAATGCCGTATATAGTTCAATGGCAGGTTATTACTCCCGTTAAAATCATGATTAAGGAAGTTTCGGCTTCCTTAATCTTTTTTATGGACATGAAAAATGAAAAAACAACTGACTTTTTATTTCATCCGCCACGGTAAAACTGTTTGGAATACGGAAGGTTTAATGCAAGGTCATGGCGATTCCCCTTTGACTGAAGAAGGCGTTAATGGTGCGAAAAAAACAGGTTTTGCACTTAATAATATTCCTTTTGTCGCAGCCTACTCTAGCGTATTAAAACGTACCATCGCGACAGCCTCTCATATTATTGGTGAACGAGATATTCCCCTTTTCCATCACCAAGGTTTAAACGAACAATATTTTGGTTCTTGGGAAGGTCAACTTGTTGATACCTTAAGAGAACATCCAGAATTCCAGCAACTTATTAAAGATCCTGCCAATTACAAAGCTCAAGTAAATGGTGGAGAAACATTCGAACAGCTGGGCGAGCGAGCCATGAAAGCATTGCACGACATTATTAAGATCCACAATCAAGGCAATATTCTCATTGTGTCGCATGGCCATACTCTACGTTTATTGCTTGCCTTATTAAACGGTGCTACGTGGCAAAATCACCGCGATGAAGATATGACCTAAAGTGCGGTTAATTTTTATGATGTTTTTGTGATTATTTCACTTCGCGGAATAAAATCTCGCTTGGAATCACAGACCCTTGCCAGTAAAGCTCAGTTGATACTTTCTCCGCTAAATCTAAGAAAGATTTCGCAATTTCACTGTCTGGTGCGGCAACTACAGTTGGTTTACCCGCATCCAAATCTTGACGAACTTGGATATTCAACGGTAACTGACCTAATACTTTCACATTATATTTTTGTGCCATTTTTTCTGCACCACCGGTACCAAAAATCGCTTCGTGATGACCACAATTACTACAAATATGCATAGACATATTTTCCACAATACCTAACACTGGCACAGATACACGTTCAAACATCGACACGCCTTTCACCGCATCTAATAACGCAATATCTTGTGGCGTCGTCACTACTACAGCCCCCGTTACAGGGATTTGTTGTGAAAGGGTTAATTGGATATCACCTGTACCCGGTGGCATATCGATCACTAAGTAATCTAAGCTATCCCATAAGGTTTCATTTAAAAGTTGGCTTAATGCACTACTTGCCATTGGACCTCGCCAAATGGTTGCATTATCTTCATCCATTAAGAAACCGATTGAGTTGGCAGATAAACCATACGCTTTAATTGGGGTGATATGTTGGTTATCTGGTGAAGTTGGGCGTTGATGCGGCGCACCTAACATATGCGGAATAGATGGGCCGTAAATATCTGCATCTAAGATCCCCACACGAGCACCCTGAGCTTGTAAAGCAAGTGCAAGATTCACCGAAACGGACGATTTCCCTACTCCACCTTTGCCTGAAGTCACCGCGATGATGTTCTTCACACCTTTTACAGCTGGTTGATTATTTGCACGTTTTAACGTTGCGATTTGATAATTCACCACCCATTTGATTTCTTTGCTATCTGTTGCTTTTAATAAAGCATCAGAAAGCTGCTGTTTCACTTGCTCCACGCCAGTGTTCCATGCAAAAGGCAATTGTAATTCAATACGTAATACGTCACCGCCTTTTTCAACTTTCTTCAAAGTCTTTAATTCGATTAAGTCTTTTTGTAAGGTTGGGTGTTGAAATTGTTGGAAAAGTTGCAGAACCTGAGATTGTTGTTCTGCCGTTAAATTTTCAGAAAAAGCAGTTGCCATAATATTCCTTTAATAGTAGTAGGTAGTAGAGTAAATTTGTCAGGGATATTCTACCCCTTTTACACCTCAAATGTTAAGCTAAAAGTATAACTAAACTAGAAAAAATCACACCAATCGGGTAACATACTCACAATTTTTGCAAAAAGAATAAGAGAAAAATAATGACAACTCAACCTCGTAAAATTTTAGTCACTTGTGCATTACCTTATGCAAATGGTGCCATTCATTTAGGCCATATGTTAGAACATATTCAAGCGGATATTTGGGTGCGTTTCCAACGTATGCGTGGCAACAAAATTCATTTTGTCTGTGCTGATGACGCACACGGCACACCAATCATGCTTAATGCTGATAAATTAGGCATTACACCAGAAGAATTAATCGCAAAAGCAAAAGCTGATCACGTACGTGATTTTGCAGGCTTTAATATCAGTTTTGATAACTATCACTCTACTCACAGTGCAGAAAATAAACAAATCACCGCTGATATTTACAATAAATTAAAAGCTAAAGGCTTCATTAAAACGAAAGTGATTTCTCAGTTATTCGATCCTGAAAAGAATATGTTCTTACCGGATCGTTTCGTTAAAGGGACTTGTCCAAAATGTAAAGCTGAAGATCAATATGGTGATAACTGCGAAGTTTGTGCTTCGACTTATAGCCCTATGGATTTAATTAATCCGCGTTCTGCTGTATCAGGTGCAACACCAATCATTAAAGAATCTGAACACTTCTTCTTTGACTTACCTGCTTTTGAAAGGATGTTAAAAGAATGGACTCGCTCTGGCTCACTTCAACCGGAAATTGCAAACAAAATGCAAGAATGGTTTGAAAGTGGTTTGCAACAATGGGATATCTCTCGTGATGCCCCTTATTTTGGTTTTGAAATTCCAGGTGCAAAAGATAAATTCTTCTATGTTTGGCTAGATGCCCCAATCGGCTACATGGCTTCATTCAAAAATCTCTGCGATCGTGAAGGCATTGATTTTAATGAATTCTGGGGAGAAAACAGCGATGCAGAACTTTATCACTTTATTGGTAAAGATATCGTGTATTTCCACAGTCTATTCTGGCCGGCGATGTTAGAAGGTAGCGAATTCCGCAAACCAACCAATGTGTTTGCTCACGGTTATGTCACCGTAGATGGCGCCAAAATGTCAAAATCACGCGGTACATTTATCCAAGCCAGCACCTATTTAAATCACATTGATCCAGAATGTTTGCGTTACTACTACGCAGCGAAATTAAACGATCGTATCGAAGATCTTGATTTCAATTTGGAAGATTTCGTTCAACGTGTAAACACTGATATCGTGAATAAATTAGTCAATTTAGCGTCTCGTAATGCGGGCTTTATCACAAAACGTTTTGAAGGCAAATTAGCAGATAAACTAGAAGATGAAGCGCTTTTCAATGAATTCACTGCACAAGCTGAACAAATTGCTGCTTATTATGAAAGCCGTGAATACAACAAAGCGATTCGTGAAATCATGGCATTAACTGATAAAGCCAATAAGTATATTGATGAAAAAGCCCCTTGGGTCATTGCAAAAGAAGAAGGCAAAGAGGCTGAATTACAAGCAGTTTGCTCAATGGGTATCGAGCTTTTCCGTGTATTAATGTCTTACTTAAAACCGGTTCTTCCAAAACTGGCTGAACGTGCAGAAGCGTTCTTACAAACAGAACTAACATGGGATAATATTGCACAGCCATTATTTGGTCATCAGCTTACTCCATTTAAAGCCCTTTTCTCTCGTTTAGAGAAAAAACAAATTGATGCTGTTGTAGAAGAAACTAAAGCACTTTTCGCTGAAGCAAACAAAGCGACAGAAAAAACAGCGGCTAAAGCGACCGCACTTTCAAATGTCGAACCAATTGCTGACACCATTACCATTGACGATTTTGCTAAAATTGATATGCGTGTGGCAAAAGTGCTGAAGTGCGAAGCTGTACCAGAATCAAACAAACTCTTACGTTTTGAATTAGATTTAGGTGACCATACTCGCCAAGTGTTCTCTGGCATTAAAGCAGCCTACAACAAACCTGAAGAATTAGAAGGTCGTTTTGTTATTGTGGTTGCAAACCTTGCACCACGTAAAATGAAATTTGGTGTATCGGAAGGAATGATTCTTTCTGCTGGTACTGGCGGAAGTGATTTATTCTTACTTTCAGCGGATAGCGGTGTCACTGCAGGTATGCAAGTAAAATAATTTAATATTTAGGCGACTTCGGTCGCCTTTTTTATTGCCAAATAGAATCAAATACCCTACCATATCAATCAGCTATTTATCATGCAAATTAAAAGGAATTCATTATGACAAACGAACTTATCTGCTATAAACAAATGCCGGTTTGGACAAAAGATAAACTACCTAAAATGTTTCAAGAAAAACACAATACTAAAGTGGGTACTTGGGGCAAGCTTACGGTATTAAAAGGTAAACTTAAATTTTATGAGCTAACCGAAAATGGCGATGTCATTGCTGAACATATTTTCACCCCAGAAAGTGATATTCCATTTGTTGAGCCACAAGCCTGGCACCGAGTTGAAGCCCTTTCTGATGACTTAGAATGTACGCTTGGTTTCTATTGCACAAAAGAAGATTACTTCAGCAAAAAATATAATATGACTGCAACGCATGGTGATGTGGTTGATGCAGCTAAAATTATCAAACCTTGTAAAGTGCTAGATTTAGGCTGCGGACAAGGTCGTAATTCGCTTTATTTAAGTTTAAAAGGCTATGATGTAACCTCTTGGGATCACAACGAAAACAGCATCGCCTTCTTAAATGAAACTAAAGACAAAGAAAACTTGAATATTAAGACCGCTGTTTATGATATTAACACCGCCAATATTCAAGAAAACTACGACTTCATTTTATCAACCGTGGTATTTATGTTCTTAAACCGTGAGCGAATTCCAGCCATTATTAAGAATATGCAAGAACACACCAACCCAGGTGGTTATAACTTAATTGTTGCAGCCATGTCCACGCCTGAAGTGCCTTGTCCACTTCCTTTCTCATTTACATTCTCTGAAGGTGAATTAAAAGAATATTACAAAGATTGGGAATTCTTAGAATACAACGAAAATATGGGCGAATTACATAAAACTGATGAAAACGGCAATCGCATTAAATTAAAATTTGCGACAATGCTAGCAAGAAAAAAATAATTCGCTAATTTAAAAAAGAAAATGACCGCACTTTGTCTATCAAGTGCGGTCATTTTTTATGGTGTTTTAATTACTCTTCAATAGAACGCAATAATTCGTTGATACCAACTTTACCTAAAGTTTTTGCATCAACTTTTTTTACGATCACTGCACAGTATAAGCTGTATTTACCACATTTTGATGGAAGACTACCTGATACCACTACAGAACCAGCAGGAACGCGACCATAGAATACTTCACCTGTTTCACGATCGTAAATCTTTGTTGATTGACCAATGAATACGCCCATAGAGATCACACAACCATCTTCCACAATCACGCCTTCAACGACTTCAGAACGTGCACCGATGAAACAGTTATCACCGATAATGGTTGGGTTTGCTTGTAATGGTTCTAATACACCACCAATCCCTACACCACCAGATAAGTGAACGTTTTTACCAATTTGCGCACATGAACCAACGGTTGCCCATGTATCAACCATGGTACCTTCACCTACGTATGCACCGATATTTACATAAGATGGCATTAATACACAGTTTTTAGAAATGTATGCACCTTTACGTACGGTTGCAGAAGGTACGACACGGAAACCTTCTTGAGCAAAACGCTCTTCGGTATAGTCAGCAAATTTCAATGCCACTTTGTCGTAGTATTTAGTTTCTGCACCATCAATGATTTGGTTATCATTGATACGGAAGGATAATAATACTGCTTTTTTCAACCATTGGTGAGTAACCCATTCACCATCAATTTTTTCTGCAACACGGTATTTACCGCTATCTAGTCCTTCGATCACTTCTTCGATTGCTACACGAGTTTGTGCATCAACTGTTTTAGGCGTGATTTCTGCACGTTTTTCAAATGCTGCTTCAATAATTTGTTGTAAATTTGACATTTTGCTTCCTATTGTCGATGTGAAAATAACGATTGATAGTTTTATCATATTTTTGACTTTCAAGCAAAAAACAACCGCACTTTCTTTTGATTTTAAGCATAAAAAAAGCGAACCTAATGGCTCGCTTTTTTCTAGTTCTTGTTTAAGTTAGTTGATAACAGAAACATTTAATGATGAACCACCAACGATTCTCACACGGCGACCCGCTTTGAAGCTAGGATCCGCTTTTTGAACTACAACGATCTCTTCTCTATTATCTTTTCTGATAACAAGCTCTGCACCATTAACTTGGCTCATTTTCTCTTCAATTTTGCTACCTGCAATGGCGCCACCAATTGCACCAATAACACCTGCAATGGCTTGACCTGTACCGCCACCGATTGCGCTACCTGCGATACCACCTAGAGCACCACCACCAACTGAACCAATTACACCATTGTTATCAGCTTGGATTTTAACAGGACGAACCGATACGATTGTACCATAACTAATTGAACGAGCTTCTTTTGCTTGATCTGCAGAGTATACATCACCACTAAAAACATCGGTGTTTGCACAACCCGTTAAACCAACAGACATCATAAGTGCTAATGCTACTGTTACTTTTTTCATAAAACTAACCTTCTAAAAATGAATTAGATTGGGTTTCTTGGAGACCAAGTAGAAACGTTTTTCACGCCTTGACCGTTGTCAGATACTTTCACACAAGCACCAGTTACTAAAGTTGAATCGTATTTGTGAACGATAACTTCTGTTTCACCTTCTTGTTTGTATGAGCAGTCATTTTTACGAACGGTTAATTTTACATCATCACCTTGTAATTCGGTGAAGATAACTTGACCTTTATAAGCGCTTTCATCTTTTTGTGATTGAGATGAACAAGCTGATAAACCTAAACTTAATAAGACAGTTAATGCTAAGGTAATTTTTTTCATTACACTAAACCTCGAGTATTTTCTTTATTGTATAAGGATGAACCTTTATGCAAACGTGATTTTCTGTTTTATCAACAAAACTCACTGCAATGGATGGATTGGGCAATTGCTCCCCTTCCACCTTAGGTTCGCTCACCTTCATGGTTAATTGAGTTAGTTCCTTCCATAAAAATGTATTGCAAATTCGATTAACCCAATCCTCAACAGATTCATGAGATAAAAACGGCATTACAATTTCAATATGTTCCCAAGTTTCTTGGGGATATTGTTTATTTTTAGGAAACGGTAATTCAATAACATCGACAGGCTGACCAATGAAATCAACTGGCTCACCTAATTCAATCAAATAGATAGGACGCCCATTGACGATATTATCGCTTAAAATTCTACCGCACTTTAATAACTCTGTCAGCCAATTTTTTGCTTTTTCTTCAGTATTTGCTCTTAAAGCTAAATGATCAATTTGATAATCCGCTAAATTCACTTTCATGACGGCAGCTAATTGCTGAATTTTTTCTTGAAATAGAGGCAACTCTTGATAAAGTGCGGTCGATTTTTCCATTAAATTTGACATTTTCTCCTGCTCTTACTTTGAGAAATCTATAAACAACGGTATCATAGCCGATTATTTTCATTATTCAATTTCAAGATTAGGAAAAACCGTGAATATTCAATCTATTTTATCCGATAAAATTAAACAAGCGATGATTGCTGCTGGCGCAGATGAACAATGCGATGCGCTTATTCGCCAATCAGGTAAACCACAATTTGGCGACTACCAAGCAAACGGCATCATGGCTGCTGCTAAAAAACTAGGTTTAAATCCACGTGAATTTGCACAAAAAGTATTAGATCATGCTGATCTTTCTGATGTCGCAGAAAAAACTGAAATTGCTGGTCCAGGTTTTATTAATATTTTCTTAAATCCAACTTGGTTAGCAAATAACGTTTCTGCCGCATTAAAAGATCAAAATCTTGGTGTCAGCGCAAATGAAAAACAAACTATCGTGATTGATTATTCTTCACCAAACGTTGCGAAAGAAATGCACGTAGGTCATTTACGCTCTACCATCATCGGTGATGCTGTTGTTCGCACCCTTGAATTTTTAGGTCACAACGTTATTCGTGCAAACCACGTAGGTGACTGGGGTACACAATTTGGTATGCTCATTGCTTATCTTGAAAAAATGGAAAATGAACACGCAAGCGAAATGGAACTTCAAGATCTTGAAGCATTCTATCGCGAAGCGAAAAAACATTATGATGAAAATGAGGCTTTCGCTGAAAAAGCCCGTAACTATGTAGTGAAATTGCAAGGTGGAGATGAATATTGCCGCACAATGTGGAAAAAATTAGTCGATATCACCATGCAACAAAACCAACGTAACTACGATCGTTTAAATGTCACATTGACCGAAAAAGATGTGATGGGTGAAAGTCTTTATAACCCTATGTTACCTGCTATCGTTGAAGATCTGAAAAAACAAGGTTTAGCGGTTGAAGATGAAGGTGCATTAGTGGTTTATCTTGATGAATTCAAGAATAAAGAAGGCGAGCCAATGGGAGTTATCGTTCAGAAGAAAGATGGCGGTTTCCTTTATACCACTACTGACATCGCGGCGGCTAAATATCGTTATGAAACCTTAAAAGCAGATCGTGCATTAGTGTTCTCTGATACACGTCAAAGCCAACACATGCAACAAGCGTGGTTAATTACGCGTAAAGCCGGTTATGTACCAGACAGTTTCTCACTTGAACATAAAAACTTCGGTATGATGTTAGGTAAAGATGGTAAACCATTCAAAACTCGTACTGGCGGCACCGTAAAATTAGCAGATTTATTAGATGAAGCGATTGAACGTGCCACTGTATTAATCAACGAGAAAAATACCAACTTATCTGATGAAGAAAAAACTGCGGTTATTGAAGCGGTGGGTATTGGCTCGGTGAAATATGCGGATCTTTCTAAAAACCGCACCACTGACTATGTATTCGATTGGGACAACATGCTCAGCTTTGAAGGTAATACCGCGCCTTATATGCAATATGCTTACACACGTATTCGTTCAATCTTCAATAAAGCAAACGTGAATCCAACCGCACTTGCAGAAGCGAAAATTCAGCTTTCTGATGAAAAAGAACGTGCATTAGCGATCAAATTGCTTCAATTTGAAGAAGCTGTTCAAACGGTGGGCAAAGAAGGGACACCTCATGTGCTCTGTGCTTATTTATATGAATTGGCAGGTGTGTTCTCCTCATTCTATGAACACTGTCCAATCTTAAATGCTGAAGATGAAAGCGTAAAATTAAGCCGTTTAAAACTTGCTTCTCTTACAGAGAAAACCTTAAAACAAGGTCTAGAGTTATTAGGCATTAAGACAATCGAAAAAATGTAAAAAAAGTGCGGTCAATTTCGACCGCACTTTTTCTTTATACATCCACTAAAATGAGTATCGCCGCTTCTCCGCCCCATTCTTTGGGAGCTTGGTGTAACGCTCGTACCTTAGGATGCTGAACTAACCAACGTGGAATTTGTTTTTTCAACGTAAACGTGCCGTAGCCGGTCATGATGCTCGCGCAATAAACATGCTCATCTTCACAAGCTAACAACAGTGCTGCCAATTCCATTTTGGCTTGCTCACGGGTTAAACCATGCAAATCCAAAAATAATTCAGGTGAAAAATCGCCACGTCGAAGTTGTTTCAATAAATGGCTATCTTCCCCTTCACGTAAATATTTGATGACACCATCATGTTCATTTAGCAAGGGTTCATACTCATCAGAAAAATAGAAAAGCGTATCCTCTTTTTCTCGAATATCACGTAAATGGGATTTTTTCTGACCGCTCTTTTGACGCGGCGCTACAAAGATATCTTGCTTAATGGGTTTAATCCCTTTAGTTTCAGCCCGAAAAAGATCAAAATCATCTGGTTCTGTCATTATTTTTCTCAATTTGTTATTTTGCTTAATGATAGCACATCTATTCTATGGTATAACTAGCCAAATTTTTTATTGAGGCAGAAAATGGAAACCTTACACAATCAAGAACTTGTTGCGACAATTTTAGAAGATAATGTGGCAAGTGAATTAACAACTATTCAAGATTTTTTACGCTGGACATACAGCACATTCAATCGTTCTGATATTTATTACGGACAAGGCCATGACAATGCGTGGGATGAAAGCCTTCAATTAGTGCTTGCGGGGCTTCAATTACCGCTCGATTTACCGCAAGATTTATTTAACAGTAAACTGACTCATTCAGAAAAAGAAACCTTAGTACAATTAGTTTTAAGTCGTATTGAACAACGTGTGCCAGTCGCTTATTTAACGAATAGTGCGTGGTTCTGCGGATTAGAATTTTATGTAGATGAGCGCACAATTATTCCACGCTCGCCAATTAGTGCATTAATCCAAGATAAATTTGCTCCGCTTTTAAAATCTGATCCAAAACGCATTTTGGATCTTTGTACTGGTAGTGGTTGTATTGCAATCGCGACGGCTGAAGCCTTTCCTGAGGCTGAAGTGGATGCGGTCGATCTTTCTGTGGATGCGTTAAATGTGGCAGAGATCAATATTGCGCGCCACCAATTAGAACACCGTGTTTTCCCGATTCAATCAGATTTATTCCAAAATCTCTTCGGTCAGCAATATGATTTAATCGTGACCAACCCGCCTTATGTGGATGAAGAAGACTTAGCGGATATGCCGGAAGAATTCCACTATGAACCTGAATTAGCCTTAGGTTCCGGTGTTGATGGTTTAGAAATTACAAAGCAAATTTTAAAACAAGCACCAGATTATTTAACGCCAAATGGCATGCTCGTTTGTGAAGTAGGCAACAGCATGGTGAGCCTTATCAAGCAATATCCAGATGTGCCATTTGAATGGGTTGAACTAAAAAATGGTGGTCTAGGTGTATTTGCCATTAGCCGCGAAGATTTAGTGAAATATCACGATTCTTTTTAATCTCAAGTGCGGTTAAAAATCGTCGTAAATTTTGACCACACTTAACTAATTACTGGCGCGCGTTCTAAACGCGTGCTTTTCTTTTTTTTAATAAAACAATGAATTTACAAAAACTTTTACTGACTCGTCGTTTCTTTTCTACCCTTGCATTCTTTTCCATGCAAACGGTATTTTTCATCTATTTACAAGGAAAAGGATTAAGCAACAGCGAAATTGCCTTTTCACTCTTGTTGCTTTTCTTCTGCAACCAAGCATTAGCTATTTTAGCTGGTATTTGGGGTGACCGTTTTGGACTGGCTAAAATGATGTTGCTCGGGTGCTTTTTAGATGTGATTGCCTATATTTTCTTTCTCTCTGCTGATAATTACATTCTGCTTTTAATTGCCACCACCTGTTTTGGCTTAGGCAGCTGTTTGTTTGGTACAAATGCTAAAGCCTGCCTATTGGTACTCGCAGGTGAAGAATACAAAGAGAAAACTCGATTACAGGGGAAATATTTACAAGTCTCCTCTATGTCATCTATGTTTGCACCTTTGTTGGTGATTCCTTTTATCAAATACAATCATATTGAATGGTTGATTTGGGTCTGCTTTCTCATGGAAGCGGTTCTCTTTGCCTTAATGGTAAAACCGTTTTATCAAATCCAAACTTTGCAAACCTTAGTGAAATTTCGCTTTGCCCAAATAAAAGAAATCATCACCAAAGAATTTTTATTGGTACATTTGATGTTGTTTATTCCCCTTTCCATTTCAACCTCATTCTTTGTAATCTTCCCGTTTCTTTTTGATAACAAATTAGGCATGCCGGAACACTCCCCCATTGCACTTTTTGTAAATGGTTTACTAACCATGTCATTGCAAAGTTATTTTTCTCGAAAAATTAATTTAACGATTAAACAAACGCTATGGGTGGCACCAATCTTGGCTATTGGTATTATCCTGCCTTGGTTTCTTACGTTGAAATATATTTCTTTGGTTTCTGCTTATATTTACTTGGTCATTTTCACGGTGATTGAAGTCTATGCTTTAACCGCGATGGCAAATTTATTAGTAAAATTTGATAATGGTACAAACCGAGGTTTTATCTTTGGCTCATCACGATTATTACTTTCTATCGCAACAGTTATCGTCATGAATTTAGTGCCACATTTGTTTTTATTGTAAAAAAAGAAACGGTCAGAATTCACATTAAATTCTGACCGCGCTTTTATATTTTTCTATACTTATTTCACTTCTAATTCAACATTATCAAACAATTTCTTCACCGCGCTGTTATCACGCAATTTCTCAGCCTTTTCAACCATTGGTCGGGTTAAGTGTGGAGAGAAAAATTCAATAAAGTCATACATATAGTTGCGTAAGAAAGTACTGTGTTTAAACGCAATTTGCGTCATACTCGCACGGAATAAATGCCCTGCATCAATCGCCACTAAATCCTTATCTGCCGGTGTATGCGCCATAGAGGCCATAATGCCAACACCCAATCCTAAACGCACATAAGTTTTAATCACGTCAGCATCCGTTGCGGTAAACACAATATTCGGCAAAATACCCGCGCGATTAAACGCATAATCTAAATCAGATACACCAGTAAAGCCAAAGGTATAAGTGACTAACGGATATTTGCCTAATTCTTCAACGGTAAGTTCTTTCACTTTTGCTAAAGGATGATCGGGTTTAACAATCACCGAACGATTCCATAAATAGCAAGGCAGTTGAATCAAATCATCAAAAAGATATGGTGCTTCTGTTGTGATCGCTAAATCCACTTCGCCAGAAATCAACGCATCGTGAATTTGGGTCGGTGAACCTTGATGAATATGTAAACTTACATCTGGATATTGTTTAGAGAAACGTTCTACCACAGCTGGCAGCATATAACGCGCTTGCGTATTGGTTGTTGCAATGCGTAACACACCATGATTTGGGCAAGTATATTCATTGGCAACCGATTTAATGCTTTGCGCTTTCACCAAAAGCTCACGAGCAATAGCCACGATCTTTTTACCCGCTGGTGTAATAGATTTAATGTGTTTACCATTACGTTCAAAAATCTCTAAACCCAATTCATCTTCTAACAAACGAACTTGTTTACTAATACCGGGTTGAGAGGTATAAAGTGCGTTGGCCGCTTCTGTCACGTTTAAATTTTGGTTTACAATCTCAACAATGTAGCGGAGTTGCTGCATTTTCATCGCGAATACCACCTATTTTTTATAGCGTTTACTTAATTCAGTATAACGTTTTACTGCTTTACGAATTTGACCTGATTTTGGTCGACGGCGAGGTTTTGTTACGTCTAATTTGGTTTCAGTTTCTGGTGGTAAGCCCACTAACTCACGTAGATAGTTGACGTTTTCCAGATCCATTTCTTCCCAGCCACCACGCGGTAAGCCTTTCATTAGCTTAATGTTGCCGTAACGAATGCGAATTAAGCGACTCACCTGAATACCTTGTGATTCCCATAGACGACGCACTTCACGATTACGACCTTCCATTAGAGTCACGTCGTACCATTGGTTAATCCCAACACCGCCCGCAAATTTGATTTCTTTGAAATTGGCTGGACCATCTTCCAACTGCACACCTTTACGTAAACGCGCTAACATGGCATCGTCTACTTGACCAAATACACGCACGGAATATTCACGTTCAACTTCACGGCTTGGGTGCATTAAACGGTTAGCTAATTCACCATCAGTTGTGAAAAGTAATAAGCCCGAAGTATTAATATCTAAACGACCGACTGCAATCCATCTTGCGCCATTTAAGCGTGGTAAACGATCAAATACAGTTGCACGACCTTCAGGATCGCTGCGGGTACAAAGTTCGCCTTCTGGTTTGTAATACATTAATACACGGCATACTTCTTTTTGTGCTTGTTGAAGGTTGATGATTCGACCATCAATACGCACTTTTACACCAGAATGTACATCAATACGATCGCCAAGAGTCGCCATTTTGCCATCGACACTCACACGGTTTTCAGCAATCATCGCTTCAATTTCACGACGAGAGCCTTGCCCTGCACGCGCAAGCACTTTCTGTAATTTTTCACCTTCTACAGTAGATTGACGAGATGGCTTAGCCGCCTTAGCTTTAGGGGTTGATTTGATATCAGAATTGACCGCATTTTTACGATCTTTACGCTCAAAGTGCGGTTGTTTTCCCACTTGTTTTTCACGTTCTTGTCTGACTGTTTTTTGAATAGGTTTCATCTGTTTTCCTTTGTCGCTTTCCCAAGCGTCTAAAATAAGTTAAATGAAAGGATCGGTACTACCACTTCCTTCACGTAAAATTACTGGCGATTCTTCCGTTAAATCTACCACCGTTGTTGGCTCTTGACCTAAATAGCCACCATGAATAATTAAATCCACTTGACGTTCTAAGCATTCGCGAATCTCTTCGGGATCGGAATAAGTCATATGTTCATTATCAGGCAACATCAGTGAGCAAGATAAAATCGGTTCACCTAATGCCTTCAATAAATCTAAGGCTATTTGATTATCTGGTACACGCAAGCCAATCGTTTTGCGTTTTGACGTCATTAATCGACGAGGAAGCTCTTTCGTTGCTGTCAAAATAAAGGTATAACGCCCCGGTGTATTATTTTTAATTAAGCGATAAGCCACATTACTGACCGTTGCATAGGTTGAAAGCTCGGATAAATCGCTACATACCAACGTAAAATTATGCCCTTCTGGCAATTTACGAATTGCCACAATACGATCCATCGCATGTTTATCGCCTATCATACAACCCAAGGCATAGCCCGAATCTGTCGGATACACAATGACGCCACCTTGACGCAAAATTTCTACCGCTTGATTAATCAAACGTGCTTGCGGATTTTCAGGGTGGATATAGAAAAATTGGCTCATAATTTTGTCCTTAAAAAACTGACGAGATTATACACCGATTTAGATGTAGTTATAAGGATTTGTTATAAAAAACGACCGCACTTTGAAAACTCATCCAAAGTGCGGTCTATTTTTTTAGTTTTTATTTCAACAATTCACGGAGAGCTGAACCGATTTCAGCGAGACTTCTCACGGTCTTCACACCCGCCGCTTCAAGTGCGGCAATTTTATCTGCCGCTGTTCCTTTTCCACCGCTGATAATCGCTCCTGCATGTCCCATACGCTTGCCTTTTGGCGCCGTTACACCTGCGATATAAGCCACCACAGGTTTTGTTACATGAGATTTAATGAACGCTGCCGCCTCTTCTTCTGCAGAGCCACCGATTTCACCAATCATCACGATGGCTTCAGTTTCAGGATCTTCTTGGAATTGCTTAAGAATATCAATGAAGTTAGATCCTGGAATAGGATCGCCGCCGATCCCTACGCAAGTGGATTGACCGAAACCTTCATCTGTTGTTTGTTTTACCGCTTCATAAGTCAAGGTGCCTGAACGAGAAACAATGCCTACTCTGCCTTTTTTATGGATATTGCCCGGCATAATACCAATCTTACATTCATCCGGTGTAATCACGCCTGGACAATTTGGGCCGATCATCACAACACCCGTTTCATTTAATTTTTGTTTTACCAACAGCATATCCAATGTTGGAATGCCTTCTGTAATACAGACTACTAGCTGAATACCAGCATCAATAGCTTCTAAAATGGCATCTTTACAAAATGGTGCGGGTACATAAATCATCGTTGCTGTAGCCCCTGTAGCTTGCACCGCTTCACGCACTGTATTAAATACCGGCAAACCTAAGTGCGTTGTTCCGCCTTTATTCGGTGAAACGCCACCCACTAATTTTGTGCCATAAGCCAATGCCTGTTCGCTGTGAAATGTCCCTTGTGCACCAGTGAAACCTTGGCAAATTACTTTTGTCTCTTTATTAATTAAAATCGCCATGATTATTCTCCTTTTGCCGCTTTCACTGCCGCTTGTGCTGCTTCTTGTAAACTATGTGCAGCAATTAAATTCACACCACTTTCGGCTAAAATTGCTCTGCCTTGTGGAGCATTGGTTCCTTCTAATCGAACCACAACAGGCACTTTTACACCGACTTCTTGAATCGCCGCTACGACACCTTCAGCAATCAGATCACAGCGTACAATTCCACCAAAAATATTCACTAATACAGATTTCACATTTTTATCTGTGAGAATAATTTTGAATGCTTCAGCCACACGCTCTTTCGTTGCACCGCCACCAACATCAAGGAAGTTTGCAGGGTTACCACCATATAATTTCACGGTATCCATTGTGCCCATAGCAAGTCCTGCGCCATTGACCATACAGCCAATATCACCTTCCAAAGCAACATAGTTAAGCTGATATTTTTCTGCTTCTGCTTCACGTGCATCACTTTGACTTAAATCGCGTAAGGCTAATAAATCAGGATGTCGATAAAGTGAGTTATCATCAATGCCCACTTTCGCATCTACGCAAATTAAATTGCCTTCTTTTGTCACTACGAGCGGATTGACTTCAACTAGAGAAAAATCTTTTTCGATAAAAAGCTGAGCGAGTTTTACAAAAATCTCGGCAAATTGTTTATTTTGTTCGCCACTTAAACCGAGCTTAAAGGCTAATTCACGGCCTTGATATGGCATTCCCCCCACGAGAGGATCAATGGTCACTTTATGAATTAATTCAGGCGTTTCTCTTGCCACATCCTCTATGCTCATCCCCCCTGCTGAAGAAGCCATAAAAACCACTTTCTGCGAAGCACGATCAATCACTGCACCAAGGTAAAGTTCTTTCTCAATCTGGCAGGTTTCTTCAATATAAATGCTATTAACGGGTTGGCCTTTTTTATCAGTTTGGAAGGTGACTAAATGCTGGCCAAGCCATTTATCTGCAAAAGCACGCGCTTCTTCTGCATTATGCACGAGCTTCACACCACCAGCCTTTCCACGTCCACCTGCGTGAACTTGACATTTCGCTATCCAAACATCACCATTCAGCTGAAAGAGTGCCATTTCAGCTTCATCTGCCGTTTGGCACACGACACCTTCACTCACAGGCAGAGCATATTGCTTAAAAAGCTGCTTAGCTTGGTACTCATGTAAATTCATATTTCCTTCCTATTTTTGATGTTGTTTAGCGAAACAAACAAAAATTTGACCGCACTTTGTTTTATTTTAAATTCTGGGCTTGCCCTTTCTATATTGAGTTATATACTGGGACAGAATAACCACAATTCATGTTAAGGATAACAACATGCAAACGAAAAAATCAAGCAATCTTGCGATTGCACTCATTTGGTTTACTGCTGCTATTTCAATGGCAGAAATTCTCACCGGTACTTGGTTTGCGCCACTAGGGTGGCAACAAGGTTTAATCGCCATCGTCGTTGGGCACTTTATTGGTGGTTCGATGTTTTTCTGTGCAGGTTACATCGGTGCGAAAACCCAAAAAAGTGCTATGCAAACGGTACAAATTTCATTTGGTGAAAAAGGCTCTGCGCTTTTCTCTTTACTCAATGCCATGCAATTAATGGGGTGGACTGCAGTCATGATTTATATGGGCGCTGACGTCATTTCCATCTTAAATCAAACACCTGATGCATCACTCTTCCCATTTCTCACACTTGGTTTAGGCATACTCATCATACTTTGGCTACTACTCGGCTTTACTAAATTAGGTATCTTTAAAAGCATTTCACTTGTCACCATGTTTTTACTGATGTTGTGGCTTAGTATTCAAGTCGCCAATAAACCATTCATTACCATGGATGTAGCACAAAATATTAAATTTGGTACAGCTGTTGAAATTGCTGCTGTCATGCCGCTTTCTTGGTTACCGGTAGTATCTGACCACACGAAGAATAGCGAAACACCATTTAAAACGACCGCACTTTCAACGCTGACTTATACCGCGACTAGCTGCTGGATGTATGCGCTTGGCTTAGGTGCAGCATTAGTGACCGGTAAATCTGAAATCTCACAAATTCTTTCTCTTGCTGGTGTAAGTGTTATTGGTGTATTAATTGTTATCGCCTCTACCATGATTAACACTGCACTTCCCGCCTATTCCACTGGCATGAGTTTAAACAATATTTTCTCTCAATTAAAAGTCACGCCAATCTCCGTACTTACCGTGATTGTGGGCATTATATTAGCCTCAACCTTACCAGTGACAGAATACGAACATTTCTTGTTCTTTATTGGTTCAGTATTCGCGCCAATGATCGCTGTGCTTATCGCTGATTTCTTTGTGCTCAAACAGCATGATGTTAAAAAATCAGTTGATAGTGTTGGACTTGGCGTTTGGTTTGTCGGCTTCGTACTCTATCGTTTCCTTATGGCAAAAGGTTGGGAAACCGATTTAGGTCTGACTTTCCCTGTTATCATCATTACCTTTATCTTAGCAATCTTAGTACGCAAAATAGCTAAATAAAGATCGGATTTTAACTATAGAAAGGCGGGCATTGTTCCCGCCCTTTTATTTACATCAATGTAAAAAAGGTTTTTCCCCTCAAAAGAGAAAAGCCTGTGTGCTTAAATTTCTAATAATAAACGAGTTGGATCTTCTAATAAGTCTTTAATCGCCACTAAGAAACCAACTGATTCACGACCATCAATTAAGCGGTGGTCGTAAGATAATGCCAAATACATCATCGGACGAATCACCACTTGACCATCTACCGCAACTGGACGCTCTTTGATGGCGTGCATGCCTAAAATCGCACTTTGCGGAGGATTGATAATTGGTGTGGACATTAAAGAACCAAATACACCGCCATTAGTAATGGTGAAGTTACCGCCTGTTAAATCTTCAACGGTTAATTTACCATCACGGCCTTTTTCTGCTAGTGCCTTAATTTGTTTCTCAATATCCGCCATGCTGAGTTTATCGCAGTTGCGTAATACAGGTGTTACCAAACCACGCGGCGTTGAAACGGCAATGCTAATATCAAAATAGTTGTGATACACAATGTCATCACCGTCAATCGAAGCATTCACTTCAGGATAACGTTTTAATGCTTCAACTACAGCTTTAATGTAGAAAGACATAAAGCCTAAACGTACACCATGCTGTTTCTCAAATTTCTCGCCGTATGTTTTACGTAATTTCATAATCGGCTGCATATCCACTTCATTGAATGTAGTGAGCATTGCGGTGGTATTTTTCGCTTCCAATAAACGTTCCGCAATACGTTTACGTAAACGGGTCATTGGTACGCGTTTTTCTGAACGAGAGCTATATGCCACGGTGCTAATGGTATTCTGCTCTGTTGCCACATCTTGTTTTGCTTTTTGAGCATCACGTTTTGCCACTTCACGCGCAATATCTTCACGGGTAATACGACCACCCACACCAGAACCTTGAATTTTCTCAGCATCTAAATCGTGTTCAGCTAATAAACGACGAATAGCTGGACCTTGATCCGCTGAATTATTGTGACTATTTTCAATGGCTGCTCTTTGACGATCGGCTGGTGTTGGCTCATTGTCTTTCACTGTTTCAGTTGAAATATCGCCCGCTTGTTGAGTTGAAAGCTTACCTAAAAGCTGTTTACTTACTACGGTTGCACCTTCTTCTTGAAGAATTTCAACCACCACACCATCGCTTAAGGCTGGTACTTCAAGTACCACTTTATCTGTTTCAATTTCTACTAATACTTCGTCACGTTTTACCGTCTCACCAACTTTTTTATGCCATGTTGCAACAGTCGCATCCGCAACGGATTCCGGTAAATCTGGAACAAGAATTTCAATTGTCATTTTATTTTCCTTTAAATTATTCTTTCTTTAAAAATTACTGAAATTTCGACCGCACTTTTACAGTGTCAGCGCGTCTTCTACCAATTGTTTTTGCTGTTTGGTGTGTAAAGACATATAACCTACCGCTGGTGAAGCAGAGGCAGGACGACCTACATATTTTAACTTCACATGCTCTGGAAGCGAGCTGTCAAAGTTATGCTTACTACAATACCAAGCGCCTTGGTTTAATGGCTCTTCTTGACACCATACATAATCCGACACATGAGCATAAGGCTCTAACGCTTTCTTCACATCTTCATGTGGATACGGATAAAGCTGCTCAATACGAATAATCGCCACATCGGTTTGGTTATTCGCACGACGTTGTTCCAAGAGATCGTAATACACTTTACCTGAACATAGGACGACTCGTTTAACTTGTTTCGGATCGATGTTATCAATTTCACCAATGACTGTTTGGAATGTGCCATTTACTAATTCATCTAAACTTGACACGGCAAGTGGATGACGTAATAAGGATTTTGGTGAAATACCAATTAATGGACGACGCATTTTACGGATCGATTGACGACGTAACATGTGGTAAACCTGTGCTGGTGTAGATGGAATACACACTTGCATATTCTGTTCTGCACAAAGCTGTAAATAACGTTCTAAACGAGCGGATGAGTGCTCTGGACCTTGGCCTTCATAACCGTGTGGTAATAACATCACCAAGCCACACATTCTGCCCCATTTTTGTTCGCCAGAACTTATAAATTGGTCAATCACGATTTGTGCGCCGTTTGCGAAGTCACCAAACTGTGCTTCCCAAATGGTTAATGTTTTTGGATCTGTTGTCGCATAACCATATTCAAAAGCTAATACGGCTTCTTCGGATAATACAGAATCCCACACCTCAAAACGACCTTGGTTGGCGTGCAAATGAGTTAATGGAACATAACCTGTACCATCATTTTGGTTATGCACAACCGCATGACGATGGAAGAACGTACCACGTCCCGCATCTTCACCCGATAAACGAACATTAGCACCTTCATCTAATAAGGTTGCGTATGCCATAGTTTCTGCCATACCCCAATCGAACAATTTCTCGCCTTTTGCCATTTCACGGCGATCAGCATAAATTTTTTCTACACGAGGATGAGCACGCAAGGTTTCTGGATATTCACTGACACGCTCCGCTAAAGTTTGGAAACGTTCTTGTGGGAATTTACTTTCGTAAGGGGATGTCCAGTCATAGTTGAGATATTGCAACCAGTCCATTTGGGCGATATCCATTTCTCGCCATTCTTTCACTACACGATCGCCGTTATCTAAAGCATCACGATAGAGATTCATCATTTCAATGGCTTCTTCTTCGGTAATCACCCCTTCAGCAATTAAACGATCTGCATAGACTTTACGTGGCGTTGGATGTTTTTTAATGATGCTATACATCATTGGTTGAGTGGCTAATGGTTCATCAGCCTCATTATGACCATGACGACGATAAGAAATCAGATCAATGAAAATATCGCGTTTGAATAAATTGCGATATTCCACCGCCATTCTCGCCGCAAAAGCCACTGCTTCAGGATCATCACCATTCACATGAATAATCGGTGCCTGAATCATTTTCGCAATATCTGTACAGTATTCTGTTGAACGGGTGTCATTTGGGTTAGAGGTGGTAAAACCAATTTGGTTATTAATCACAATACGGATTGTGCCACCAACGGTATAACCACGCGCATTAGACATATTCAAGGTTTCTTGTACAACACCTTGTCCAGCTACTGCTGAATCCCCATGAACAGTAACGGCTAATACTTGATTACGTTCTGTATCATTCTTTTTGGTTTGACGAGAACGTACCGCACCAATAACTACTGGACTAACAATTTCTAAATGGGATGGGTTGAATGCAAGGGTTAAATGCACGCGACGATCACCGACCGCAAAGTCGGAAGAGAAACCTTGGTGGTATTTCACGTCACCTGTACGCTCGCCTGAATGTTTACCCGCAAACTCGTCGAAAAGATCTTCAGGTTTCTTACCAAGCACGTTTACTAACATGTTTAAACGGCCACGGTGTGCCATACCAAACATCACATCTTGTACGCCTTGTTTGCTCGCATGACGAATAATTTCTTTCATCAATGGAATAAAGGCATCACTTCCCTCTAAAGAGAAACGTTTTGCCCCCGGGAATTTCGCACCAAGATAACGTTCTAAGCCATCTGCAGCGGTCAATTCACTTAATAAATTAATTTTTTCTTCTTTGCTAAAGAGCGGTTTATTTAATTGGCTTTCTAATTTGCTTTGTAGCCAACTTTTCTGCTCCATATCTTGAACATGCATAAACTCAAGACCAATTGAACCACAATAGGTCTCTTTCAACATTTTAGCTAAATCACCTAATTTGATGTTATCGCGATGATAAACGTAGTGATTAATATTGAAGGTTTCGTTGAGATCCTGCTCGGTAAAACCGTGATAACGGTAATCCAACTCAGGTACGCTGGAGACTTTCCAACGATAATAATTGATTGGGTCTAGTTTCGCTTCTAAATGACCACGGAAGCGATAAGCATTGATAAATTGGAGAACTTTGACTAATTTTGCGCTGGCTTCAGGATCGATAACCGTCACGGCTTCTGTTGTATTTTCTCTTGCTAAACGACGGAAATAATCACGCACT
Organism: Parahaemophilus parainfluenzae; assembly: GCA_018366115.1. GTDB lineage: Bacteria > Pseudomonadota > Gammaproteobacteria > Enterobacterales > Pasteurellaceae > Haemophilus_D > Haemophilus_D parainfluenzae_AB. The sequence continues at coordinate 184,128 of JAGZIS010000006.1, forward strand.
GGTGAATGTGGTTGCTCTGCTGCAGTTGTTTTTGGCAATGCATCAAATGTGGCTCGCCAGCTTTCATCGACTGACGATGGATCTTCTAAATAACTTTCGTATAACTCTTCAATATACGATTGATTTGCCCCACCTAAAGCAGTTGAAGCCAACCATTCATCAAAGGCATTATAATGCTGCATATCTACCCCTTGTATTACATGATGTTGTCCGCACATTATACATAGGATACAAAAAGAAATAATCCTCCAAATCACACTTTGTTACAATTTTGTGATCTACTTCAATAAAAAAACCGCACATAAAGTGCGGTCTGTTTTATCTCTGTTTTCTTAGAAACTTAAGAATGGTGTGATTTTCTCAATTGTGGCTTCACCGATACCATCAATATTTGAAAGTTCGGCAGCGTTTTTGATTTTGCCCACTTTGTTACGGTAATCAATGATCGCTTGTGCTTTTTTCTCACCGATACCAGAAAGTTTTTGTAATGTTTCTGCATCCGCTTTATTGATATTTACTTTAGCAGAAGAAGCCACTTTCTCTTTTGCTGATTCTTTTGTTGAAGTCGCGTTTTCTTTCACTTCTTTTACTTTATCTGCGGCTTTTGTTTTTGCTTCAGATGCTTTTTCTTTCGCATTATCTTTAACTGAATTTAATTTTTCAGTGGCTTTGTCTTTCATGGACGGTTGATTATTCTCAGTCGCTTTTTCTTTTAAAGCAGATGCTTTCTCTTTTACCACATCTTTTGCAGAAGTCGCTTTATCTTTCATTGCATCTTTCGCAGACGTTGCTTTTTCTTTAGCTTCAGTTACTTTATCTAATGCATTTGATTTCGTTGAACTCGCACTATCAGTCATTGATTTAAGCTTATCATTTGCCGCATTTTTCACGTCAGCTTTTGTACTTTCAACCATTGATTTTGAATTAGTTACGACTGATTCTTTTGTTGGTAATACAGATGTATTCGTTGCTAATGCAGAACCTGATACCGCTAATGCAAGTGATGTTAATGTTAAAAGTGATTTTAAAGATTTCATAAAAACTCCTGTTTTGTTATTAATAGGCTCGACAAGCGAACCTGTATGCTAAGACTTATCTTAAAAAAATTAGTTCAAAACAAAAAACGCCCCTAATCAGGAGCGTCTTTAAATTTAATACTGACTAGTCATCGCTTGAGAAGATAGAAAGTAATCTCAATAAGCTAATGAATAAGTTGTAAATTGATACATAAATACTCACCGTTGCACGAATATAGTTTGTTTCGCCACCGTGAATAATATTGCTGGTTTCATAAAGGATTGTCATTGTTGAGAACACCACAAACAATGCGCTGATCCCTACCGCTAATGCTGGAATTTGGAAGAAGAAACTTGCCACAATTCCTAACAATAACACGATAAATAATGAGAAAATCGCGGTAGAAAGGAAAGACATATCTTTCTTCGTTGTTAGTACATAAGCTGAGCAAGCAAAGAAGACGATAGCGGTACCTGCGAAAGCAAGCATAATCAAATCTTCCATTCCTCTCGCCACATACATATTTAAAATTGGCCCAATGGTATAACCCATAAACCCTGTAAACGCGAATGCAGCCAAAATCCCCCACGCACTATTTGCTAAACGGTTTGTCACAAAAAGTAAACCGTAAAAGCCTACGAGCAATACGATAAGGTTTGGATAAGGCAAGTTCAAGCTCATAGAAATATAAGCAACAACTGCCGAAAATGCCATCGTTAATCCCAATAAGAAATAGGTATTACGTAGTACTTTATGTGTGCTAAGTAGTGATTCTTCCTGTGAATTAACCACAATGCGAGATTGCATAAAAGCTCCTTATTTTACAAAGAATAAATTTGATGAAACATCACTTCGTAAAGTAAGGGCTACAGGTAAAAAAGTCAATGGTAAATCAAGAATTTGTTTTAATTTTTAAATTTAAGAAGGTAAAAGTGATCTACCCCCAAAACCTGGACATCTAATTTGAGATGCAGATTATGTCCTACTCTTATCAATTTCGTTTGAAAATTATCAAACTCGTCACCGAACAGGATTATGGTATCCGTGAGGTGGCTAAACTTCATCAAATTTCCCATGCTCTCGTCATTTATTGGCTAAAAGCATTTCGGGAAAGAGGGCTTGATGGCATAAAATCGCCTTATACAAACCTTCAAACACCGAAAGTAGTGAAGCCAAAGATGAAAAAGAAAGGCATTGAAATTCCAGAAACCACAGACTTTTCACCTAAAGCGGCTTAAAAATAAGCCGCTTGTCATCGTTATTTTTCAGCAAACACTCGAATTTGCTCTGCGCCTAAATGCCCTGGCACAGTTTTCTTCACATTTAAATCAGAATCTAAAAATAGATTAAACGGATAACCTCGAACATGAACACGATCAATAATATCACCATTTTCATCTAGCAAGACTTTAATATTTTTATATTCTAGCCCTTTGTACCATTCAATAAAATCAGCAGGTGATTTTTCACCTTTATGACCTGGCGAAACAATGGTTATGACTTCAAATCCACGATTTTTTTCCGCACTTAAATCATCAATTTCAGCTAAGCCAGCCAAGCAAATTGGACACCAAGATGCCCACATTTTTACATACACAGGTTTGCCTTTATATTGGCTTAAAGTAACTGGCTGATTGTTTAAGTCTTTGAGTTGAACATCCGCCAAATTAGTTTGTGCAAAAGTGTTTAGGCTGAATGCCATTAAAAATATTGATAGTAGTTTTTTCATTGTTTTTTTCCTTTTATAGATTTCTTTTGTTGAGGTTATGTCTTACGAAAAATTATTCGTAATCAATAAAATGCCCATCACGATAATTAAAATTCCGCCACCGATTTTAAATTTGTCTAAGTGTTTATTTAACCCTTTGGCACGTTTTAGCAAGCTATCAGAGAAAAACGAAAACAGCACAAAAGGCGTTGCTAAACCAAGTACATAAACAAACATCATTGATGCACCGTAAAGTGCAGAGCCTTCATCGCCTGATAAAGCTAACACGGAAGCCAAAATCGGGCCAATACAAGGTGTCCAACCAAGACTAAACGTTAAACCAAGCACAAATGCCTCAAGTGCGGTCGATTTTCCTGATGTTTTGATTTCCACTAATTTCGTGCGTTCCAACAAACCAATTTTGAAAATGCCAAGTTGATGAATACCCAAAATAATCACGATAACGCCAGCGATAATGCGGGTAGTGTTACTAAATAAAATATTCCCTAAAAAACCAAAACTAAAGCCTAGACTTACAAATGTAAGGGAAAGCCCTAAAATAAATAAAAAAGTATTTAGGACTTTTTTACCGCCTTTACTCAAAATACCAAAATAAATTGGAATAATCGGGAAAATACAAGGCGAAAGAAAAGAAGCAAGCCCAGCTAAAAATACAGTTCCAATAAGGAGTTGTTGATCTAACATCCTGCATCTCCTTATTTTTTAATTGATTGAATCAAATATCCGTATCCTGCTTTTTCCATTTCAGCTAACGGAATAAATTTAATTGATGCGCTGTTAATGCAATAGCGCAAACCGCCTTTATCTTTCGGGCCGTCATCAAATACGTGACCTAAATGAGCATTGCCCGCACGGCTTAGCACTTCGGTACGTTGCATATTAAAACTATTATCTGTTTGATAATGCACTACCTCTTTTGCTATTGGTTTCGTAAAACTCGGCCAGCCACAACCCGATTCAAATTTATCATTTGAAGAGAAAACAGGCTCGCCCGTGGTGACATCAACATAAATACCCGGTTGGAAGTTATCCCAATATTCGTTACTAAAAGAGCGTTCAGTATGTTTATTTTGAGTAACGGAATATTGCAACGGTGTCAATTTCGCTTTAAGTTCTGCATCACTCGGTTTCGGATAATCTTTCTCGTCAATCATAGGTTCATCTGCTTTGGTAATATCAATATGGCAATAACCATTTGGATTTTTCTTTAAATAATCTTGATGATATTCTTCTGCTACGATGTAATTTTTAAGCGGCTGCACCTCAATTTGCACTGGTTTTTTATATTTGGTTTGAAGCTGGGCGAGTGCTTGTTCGATCACCGCTTTATCTGCCCCATCTTGATAATAAATCCCTGTGCGATATTGTCTGCCACGATCGTTACCTTGTTTGTTTACACTCGTTGGATCAATCACTTTAAAATAATATTGCAATAATTTATCGAGCGAAATTTGATTTGCATCGTAAGTGACTTTTACTGTTTCTGCGTGATCGGTTACGCCAATCATCTGATAACTGGTTTTTTCCGTATTACCATTGGCATAGCCAGAAATCGCATCTTTCACCCCGTGAATGCGCTCCATATATGCTTCCATACCCCAGAAACAGCCACCAGCAAGATAAATTTCTCGAATGTTTTGTGTATTTTCCATTGCCATTTTTTGTTCTCCAGATGATGATGTTGAATTTTGTATTGCTAAAGTTGGTGTAGCACAACAAAGTGCGGTAATAAATAGAAATGTTTTTGATAGTTTCATTGTTTTTCCTTATGATGTGAAAATTAACGTTACATAAGGTTAGACGGCGGATAATCCGATTTCTTACAGATTTTTGTAAAATTTTTAAAGAAATTGACTGAAATCCATTGTTATAACCAATAATAAAGAGCTAAAAAACACTGTTTCGCCCTCTTTTCTAAGGTAAAAAAATCTATATGCAATCATATTCCACTCCTTCGCTTTATCACAAAGCGGTGCAAAGTATGAGCCGCCGAGGAAATTGCTATGATAATGCGGTGATTGAAAGTTTTTTGCGATACTAAAATCAGAGTGTTTTTACTCTCGGACTTATCATTCAATTGCTGGATTACAGGCTAAAATTGAAGAATATTTAGTGTATTACAACCCAAAACGCATTAAACTTGCTTTCAAAGGATTGAGCCCAGTGCAATACCGATCTCAATATTTAAGTTAACTAACCTGTCCAACTTTTGGGGGGCAGATCAAAGAGCGATTAATTTCATCATTAAATTTGACCTCACTTTCTTTTAACAAGGACAATCAAGGAACAATCATGCAACTCCCTACCCTACAATCCGCAAAATTAATTCGCCGCTATAAGCGTTTTTTGACTGATATTGAATTACCAAATGGTGAAGTGATCACGATTCATTGTGCAAATACTGGTGCAATGACTGGCTGTGGTGAAAAAGGCGATACCGTTTGGTACTCTCATTCTGATAGCCAAACTCGCAAATATCCACACAGTTGGGAATTAACGCAATTAGCAAATGGCCAACTTGTTTGCATTAATACTCACAGATCCAATCAGTTAGTCTTTGAAGCCTTGCAAAATAAGCAAATTAAAGAACTCGCTATGTATGATGAAATTTATCCTGAAGTGAAATATGGTGAAGAAAATAGCCGTATCGACTTCTTACTTAAAGGTGGGGGCTTGCCAGATTGTTATGTTGAAGTGAAATCAATCACTTTTGTAAAAGGCACATTAGGGATGTTTCCCGATGCGGTAACTACTCGTGGACAAAAACATGTTCGCGAGCTTTTAGCTATGAAAAAACAAGGACATCGAGCCGTTGTTCTCTTTGCCGGATTACATGATGGCTTCGATCGTTTTAAAATCGCTGAGTTTGTAGATCCTGAATATGATCGTCTTTTAAAGGACGCCAAATCTCAGAGCGTTGAAGCTTATGCTTATGCGGGAAAATTTAACATTTCAGATGGCATTCCGACCGCACTTTCTCTCACAGAAAGTGTACCTTACATCGATTAAAAAAAAATAATTGAGAATTATTTGCATTTTATTGTTGACAAGTTATTTGATAATAGTTATCATCTAGCCATTCTAAAAACAAACAGATAATCACTCCAACTTCACGCCTATTTCCCCACAAATAGGCGTTTTTTTTCATCTCAATCTTTTCATTTCAGCCATATTCTCTATAATGTAGCCTTTAATATTGAAATAACATTAGGAAATAGAATGACTGATATTAATACCGTTCTCGCAGAACTAAAACGCGGTACTGATGAGATTCTTTCTGAAGCGGATTTAATCGAAAAACTAAAAGAAAATCGCCCACTTAAAATTAAACTTGGTGCAGACCCTACTGCTCCGGATATTCACTTAGGGCATACCGTGGTATTAAACAAACTTCGTCAATTCCAACAATTAGGCCACGAAGTCTATTTCTTAATCGGTGATTTCACGGGGATGGTCGGTGACCCATCTGGTAAAAATACCACTCGCCCACCGCTTAGCCGCGAAGATGTGCTTCGCAATGCGGAAACCTATAAAGAACAGATTTACAAAATTCTAGACCCACAAAAAACGAAAATCGTATTCAACTCTGAATGGTTAGGTAAATTGGGTACTGAAGGGATGATCCGTTTAGCAAGTAACTACACCGTAGCGCGTATGCTAGAACGTGATGACTTCAAAAAACGTTTTGGTAACAACCAACCTATCGCAATTCACGAATTTATTTATCCTTTATTACAAGGTCATGACTCTGTTGCTTTAGAAGCAGACGTTGAACTTGGTGGTACTGACCAAAAATTTAACTTACTTGTTGGTCGTGAATTACAAAAATCAGCTGGTCAGAAACCACAAGTAGCAATTACGCTTCCATTACTTGTTGGTTTAGACGGTGAGAAGAAAATGTCTAAATCATTAGGTAACTACATCGGAGTGACAGATGCACCAAGCGATATGTTCGGTAAAATTATGTCGATCTCGGATGAATTAATGTGGGATTGGTACAACTTACTTTCTTTCCGTCCACTCACTGAAATTGCTGAATTAAAAGCAGAAGTGGAAAATGGTAAAAACCCACGTGATGTGAAGATTTTATTAGCCAAAGAAATCATTGCACGTTTCCATGATGAAGTAGCGGCAGAGGCGGCTGAGCAAGAATTTATTAACCGTTTCCAAAAAGGTGCGATGCCAGATGAAATGCCTGAATTCACCTTTGAAGGCGAAATTGGTTTAGCAACCTTATTAAAAGAAGCGGGACTGGTTCCTTCTACTTCTGAAGCGATTCGCTCAGCGAAACAAGGTGGTGTAAAAATCAATGGCGAAAAAGCCGAAGACATGAAAGCCAATGCGCCAAAAGGTACAAATGTTTACCAAGTCGGTAAACGTAAGTTCGCTCGTGTAACCATCGCATAAAACACCTATGAAAATGACCGCTCTTTTTAAGTGCGGTTATTTTTTAACTGATATCCACAATAGAGGGAAAATAATATGAGCCAAAAAATCTGGGTAACAGGCGATGCGGTTGTCGATCTTATTCCTGACGGTGAAAATCATTATTTACGCTGTGCCGGTGGTGCGCCAGCAAATGTGGCTGTTGGCGTAGCTCGATTAGGCAGCCAAAGTGCCTTTATTGGTCGCGTAGGTAACGATCCGCTTGGCCAATTTATGCAAGATACCTTAAATGCGGAAAATGTGAATACACAACATATGGTTTTAGATCCGCAACATCGAACCTCTACGGTTGTGGTTGGTTTAGATAATGGCGAACGCAGCTTTACCTTTATGGTAAACCCAAGTGCAGATCAGTTCTTACAAGCTAGCGATTTACCGCCTTTCCAACAAGGTGAATGGCTGCATTGCTGCTCTATTGCGCTGATTAATAATCCATCACGCGAAGCAACTTTCGAAGCCATTCGTCGTATTAAAGCCGCTGGTGGTTTCTTCTCTTTCGACCCTAATTTACGTGAGTCACTTTGGTCAAGCTTAGAAGAAATGAAAACCGTGGTAATGGAAGCCGTTGCATTAGCTGACGTATTGAAATTCTCTGAAGAAGAATTAACGCTTTTGACTAATACTGACAGCCTTGAAAAAGCTTTTGAAAAAGTGACCGCACTTTATCCTGAAAAATTAATTATTGTGACTTTGGGTAAAGATGGCGCACTCTATCACTTAGAAGGTAAGAAAGATGTAATTTCAGGCAAAGCCTTACAGCCGGTTGATACAACGGGTGCAGGCGATGCCTTCGTTGGTGGTCTGCTTGCTGGACTTTCACAGCATCCAAACTGGAAAGAAAACGATGTGCTAGTGCAAATCATTCGTCAGGCTAATGCCTGCGGCGCCCTTGCTACGACAGCGAAAGGCGCGATGTCAGCCTTACCAAATCAAACACAATTAGCAGCGTTCCTAGCCAATTAAGAATCAAAGGTGCAAATTATTGCACCTTTTACTTACCAATCACATTAACGAGGCACGATCACGATGATTATTTTCAATAATGGCAAATATAAAAGTATTCTAGCCGCAGAAAAAGGCGAGCTCGCAGAAATTGCTGAAACCGTGCAAAAAGACAAAGATTTTCGACCGCACTTTCATATTGCCCCACCAACTGGCTTAATGAACGATCCTAATGGTTTAATCTTTGATGGAGAGAAATACCATCTGTTCTATCAATGGTTTCCATTCGATGCGATCCACGGGATGAAACATTGGAAGCATTTAATCACGAAAGATTTCCAACATTATCAATTGGCAGATGATCTCATTCCTTGCGAACTTTTTGAATCTCATGGATGCTATTCTGGTGGTGCTTTGAAAGTTGGTGATAAATTGGCCATGTTCTATACGGGCAATACCCGTCGCCCAAGTGATAATCAACGCGTGCCTTATCAAAATTTAGCGATTTTTGATCTTAATGGAAAATTGCTTAGCAAACGTCCATTAATTGAAAATGCACCAGAAGGTTATACAGAGCATGTTCGTGATCCTAAACCGTATTTTACTGAAGACGGAAAAATCCGTTTTATCTGTGGTGCACAGCGAGAAAACCTCACGGGAACAGCCATTATTTTTGAAATGGACAATCTTGAAGATACGCCTCGTTTACTAGGTGAGCTTTCCTTGCCTGCTTTTGACAACAAAAACGTATTTATGTGGGAATGCCCTGACCTATTGAAACTCAGTGATAAAGATGTGTTTATTTGGTCGCCACAAGGTAAAGATCGGGAAGCGCATCAATTCCAAAATAATTATCATGCAACTTATGCAGTGGGCAAATTAACGGATTTAACCTTTGAAGCAGACTATATCGGCGAATTAGATCAGGGCTTTGATTTCTATGCACCACAAACATTTGCTGGCTTAGATAATCAAGCTTATGCTGTGCTTTTCGGTTGGATTGGTTTACCAGATTTAACTTACCCAACAGATAAATTTAAATGGCATTCAGCTTTAACTTTACCAAGAGAATTGCGTTTAGAAGGGACTAAAATTTATCAACGTCCGATTGCTAAAATATGCGAAAATCTGACCGCACTTTCAGCGCTTCATCTTGATGAAAAAGCGGATATTGCTAATTTAGATCGTGCTTATGTAAAATTTGAGGCAAATAACCAAGCCTTTGACTTAACCTTCTTCCAAAATGAAAAAGGACAGTCACTGCTTTTATCTTACGAAAATGGCTTGATCTGCTTAGATCGTAGCCAAAGCGAACAAACGGAATTAATGGAGAAATTCGATACAAAACGTTTCTGCGAAATTGAAAATCTGCAGACTGTTGAGATCTTCTTTGATCGCTCGATTATTGAAATTTTCTTGAATCATGGTGAAAAAGCCATGACATCAAGATTTTTCATTGAGAACAGAGAGAATACAATAGCCAGCAATCGTCCGTTAGATTTAATGATCGGTTATTTACCGGCTATTCAATATATTTAAAAGATTTTTATGAAACAAACTCATTTCAATTTATACAAGATGAGCAAAAATGTCCTTTTTGCTTTAACGGCTTTTTCATTAGTCGCCTGTACGACAACACCAAGTGAACCGCCAAAAAATACAGAACATTGGGCAACGCTAATCAGCGAACAGGAAAATTTATATCAGATTGATAATAAATTTTACCGTAGTGAGCAATTAGAACCGCAATCTGAAACATTATTAAATAAGTTGAATATTCACACGATTGTGAATTTACGCTTTTTTGACCGTAATGATGATAAACAAGCATTTGGTCATACTAAGATCAACTTGATTAATACCCCATTACTTACTTGGTCAATCAGTCCAGATGAAGTGGCTGATATTCTGTGGCAAATCAAACAACACCAAAAAAATGGTGCGGTTTTAGTGCATTGTTATCATGGCGCTGACAGAACTGGCTTAATTGTTGCAAGCTACCGTGTGATTTATCAAAATTGGGATCTCAATGAAGCCAAACGTGAAATGCAACAAGGCCCTTATGGCTATCATTCTGTTTGGAAAAATATTGATAATTTCTTCACGCAAGAAAATATGGCTAAGATCAAAGCTGAATTAGATAAACGTTCTAAAACAACAAAATAAAACATGAAAGTGCGGTTAAAATTAACCGCACTTTTATTTCCAACTACGCTTTTTTATTAAAATTAATGACTATGTTTGTTCAACAACAAAACTCAACACCATCCAATATTGTGGCGTTCAATTTTCTATTAATTGCCTTTTTAACGGGAATTGCCTCTGCGTTTCAAACGCCAACCTTGAGTTTATATCTCTCTCAAGAGATTCAAGTTTCACCTTTTTTTGTGGGCTTGTTCTATTCAGTCAATGCCATTATTGGCATTATCTTGAGCCAAATTCTGGCGAAGTATTCTGATAAGCAAGATGACCGCCGCAAAGTGATGATTATTTGCTGTTTGATTGCTGTGCTTGGATGTCTGATTTTTGCTTATAGCCGAAATTATTATGTGTTGATTATTATCGGCACAACGCTATTAGGGCTAGGCTCATCTGCCAATCCGCAATCTTTTGCTTTAGCACGAGAATATGCTGAAAGCAGCCATCGTGAAGCAGTGATGTTCACCACAATTATGCGAACTCAAATCTCATTAGCTTGGATTGTTGGGCCACCGCTTTCTTTTTTCATTGCATTAAACTGGGGCTTTGATTACATGTATTTGGTGGCTGGTTCTGCTTTTTTACTGTGTGCAGGCGTCAGCAAATTATTACCGAAAATTCCTCGTCAAAGTGCGGTTAAAAATCAAGAGATCTTAGACAATACTCCACCAAGAAAAAGTGTGATTTACTTGTTCATCGCTAACCTATTGCTTTGGACCTGTAACAGCATGTATCTCATTAATATGCCATTATTTGTGATTAATGAATTACATTTAAACAAAGAACTGGCAGGAACATTAATGGGGACGGCTGCGGGATTGGAAATTCCTGTGATGATTTTTGCGGGCTATCTCACCAAATATTTCAGTAAAAAGCGCTTGATGATGATTGCTTTAGTTTCAGGTCTCGCCTTCTATTCAAGTTTATTATTCGCTGAGCAAACTTGGCAGCTCATCGGATTGCAAATGCTTAATGCGATTTTTATCGGCATTACGGCTACGATTGGCATGGTGTATTTCCAAGACTTAATGCCGACTAAAATGGGCACTGCCACCACCTTATTTAGTAACGCAGCAAAAAGTAGTTGGATTATCGGAGGACCTATTGCGGGTATTATTGCGGAAATTTGGCATTACAACTCTGTTTTTTATATCGCTGTGGCACTAATTTTTATCAGCGTAGGCTGTATGTGGAAAGTCAAATCAGTTTGATTAACATAAAAAAGAGCGGTCAATTTTGACCGCTCTTTTTACTTTATATTATCGCCATGCTTTGAATTGATTAATCAATCCATTGGTTGAGCTATCATGGCTTGTCACTTTCTCTTTGTCAGCCAATTCAGGAAGAATTCGGTTCGCTAATTGTTTACCTAATTCCACGCCCCATTGGTCAAAACTAAAGATATTGAAAATCACACCTTGCGCAAAAATTTTGTGTTCATACATCGCAATTAATGCACCAAGAACAAATGGTGTCATTTTTTGCACTAAAATAGAGTTGGTCGGTTTGTTACCGGTAAAGACTTTAAATGGCACAATGTCTTTTACCTCATCCAACGATTTACCGGCTTTCACAAACTCTGCTTCAACTTCTTCCTTGGTTTTACCAAAAGCAAGTGCTTCAGTTTGTGCAAAGAAGTTTGATAACAATTTGCTGTGATGATCACCTAACGGATTATGGCTTTGTGCTGGCGCGATAAAGTCACAAGGAATTAACATCGTACCTTGGTGGATCAATTGATAGAACGCATGCTGACCATTTGTACCTGGTTCCCCCCAAATAATTGGGCCCGTTTGATAATCACGGATAACATTGCCATTACGATCGACATATTTACCGTTTGATTCCATATTGCCTTGTTGGAAATAAGCCGCAAAACGGTGTAAATATTGGTCATAAGGTAAAATTGCCTCAGTTTGTGCACCAAGGAAATTGGTATTCCATAAACCGACTAACGCTAATGTCGCTGGGATATTTTTTTCTAATGGTGCAGTACGGAAATGTTTATCCATTTCATGCGCACCACTTAATAGTGCTTCAAAATTATCAAAGCCAATTGAAAGTGCGATTGAAAGACCGATTGCAGACCATAAAGAATAACGGCCACCAACCCAATCCCAGAATTCAAACATATTGTTTGTATCAATACCAAATTCTGCTACCGCTTTACCATTGGTTGAAAGTGCGGCGAAGTGTTTTGCCACTGCGCTGTTATCTTTCGCTGCAGCTAATAACCAATCACGCGCAGAATTCGCATTGGTCATAGTTTCTTGTGTGGTAAAGGTTTTAGATGCGACTAAGAAAAGTGTGGTTTCAGGATTTACTTTTTTCAATGTTTCAGCGATATGTGTACCATCTACGTTTGAAACAAAGTGCATATTCAAGTGGTTTTTATAAGGACGAAGCGCTTCGGTCACCATATAAGGGCCTAAGTCCGAACCACCGATACCGATATTCACCACATCAGTAATTGCTTTTCCGGTATAACCTTTCCACTCACCTGAAATCACACGATCACAGAACGCGCTCATTTTCGCTAATACAGCATTCACTTCCGGCATCACATCTTTGCCATCTACATAGACAGGTGTATTTGAACGGTTACGAAGTGCGGTATGTAATACAGCTCGATTTTCTGTGCGATTAATTTTCTCTCCTGTAAACATAGCATTAATCGCTTCATCTAATGCAGACTCTTTGGCTAATTGACGAAGCAATTTGAGGGTTTCTTGGTTAATTTTATTTTTTGAAAAATCCACTAAGATTTGATTTTCAAAAGTTAAAGAATAATCGTTAAAACGATTTTGTTCTTGTTTGAACAAATCAGCAATCGTGGTATTAGCCAGCTGAGATTGATGAGCTTCAAGTGCTTTCCAAGCTTGTGTATTGGTTGGGTTGATGTTTTTCATGAATATTTCCTTTTAAAAATTGAATTCTTTACATTTTTGCTTTCTTACAAAAACAATTAATCGACATATTCTGTTATAACACGAGGGGTTAATTTTGTAATCAATTCATAGCTCAAAATACCACTGTATTTAGCTACCGTTTCAATTGGTAATTCCTTACCCCATAAAATCACTTCATCACCGACTTTATCTTGGCTATCTGGACCTAAATCCACCGTCAGCATATCCATTGAGACGCGACCGACAATAGGAACAATTCGACCATTTAGATAAACTGGCGTACCTTCTGGCACATCACGCGGATAGCCATCACCGTAACCAATAGCGACGACACCAATTTTAGTTTCTTTCGGACTCGTCCAAATACCGCCATAGCCAACAGGCTCCCCTTTTTTATGCTCACGTACAGAAAGCAAAGATGACGTTAAATTCATCACAGGCGTTAAACCAAATTCATCACCTACAGTATCTGTTGGTGAAATACCATACATAATAATCCCTGGACGAATACAATCTAGATGCGCTTCTGGCCAGAATAGGATTCCACCTGATGCGGCAATGGTTCGCTCTCCCTCTTTATTTTTTGTGGCTTGAAGGAAACGAGCGAGCTGAACTTGAGTATAATCGGAATCTAACTCATCAGCACGGCTAAAATGACTGACAAAACCTAAGTGCGGTTGAATTTGAGGAAGTTTTTTCAGCTCTTGATAAAAATAATCCACTTCATCAAGTGACACACCTAAACGGTGCATACCGGTATCAATTTTTAACCAGACTTTAATTGGACTTGGTACTACGGCTCGTTTTAATGCTTCAAGCTGTTCGCGGTTATGTACCACCGTCTCAATATTATTTACTGCAATAATAGGCAGATCTTTTTCATCAAAAAAGCCTTCTAGCAATAAGATCGGCTTAATAATACCGTTGGAGCGTAACGATAACGCCTCTTCTAAACGTGCTACGGCAAAACAATCCACCATGCTTTCTAAAGCAGATGAGACAAACACCACACCGTGACCATATGCGTTTGCTTTTACCACGGCAATAATTTTACTGTGTGGTGCTTTTTCTTTAATAACTTGTAAATTATGTTTTAGGGCAAGCGAACTGATTTTCGCTGTTGCCGGTTTTACGTTCATTTTTCTAATCCGTTATCTCTTGCCTAATAATCATCTCTGTATTCACGCTGTTCGGCAAGGTTATCAAAGCGTGAGAATTGACCGTTAAATGCTAAACGTACACGACCAATCGGACCGTTACGTTGTTTACCGATAATGATTTCAGCAACACCTTTATCTTCAGAATTATCGTTATACACTTCGTCACGATAAATAAACATGATCAAGTCAGCATCCTGCTCAATAGAGCCTGATTCACGCAAGTCCGAGTTTACTGGGCGTTTATCTGCACGTTGTTCCAACGTACGGTTAAGCTGGGAAAGCGCTACAACGGGGACTTCTAATTCTTTCGCTAAGGCTTTTAAAGAACGTGAAATCTCAGCAATCTCTAAGGTTCGGTTATCTGAGAATGCCGGTGCACGCATTAACTGAAGGTAATCCACCATAATCATGCTCAAACCATTGTTTTCGCGGTACACACGACGTGCTCGAGAGCGCAATTCTGTTGGGGTTAAGCCAGATGAATCATCAATATAAAGATTGTTTTTTTGCTTAAACATTCCAAACACGCTGGCAATTTTGCTCCATTCCGTTTCATCCAAGTTTTGGCCTGTACGAATTTTGGTTTGATCCACGCGAGCAAGAGAGGCAATCATACGCATCATGATTTGTTCAGCCGGCATCTCTAAACTGAATACCAACACAGGCTTGTCACTTGCCATGGCGGCATTTTCACAAAGGTTCATTGCAAACGTAGTTTTACCCATAGAAGGACGTGCTGCGACAATGACGAGGTCTGAAGGCTGTAAACCTGCTGTTTTCTTATCTAAGTCAACAAAGCCCGTTGAGACCCCTGTCACACCGCTATGATTTTCAAGCTTACTTAAGGTATCAATTCGAGCAATGGTACTTTCCAACACGCTGATCACATTTTGTGGTCCTTCAGTTGAAGAACTGCGTTTTTCAGCAATAGCAAACACTTCTCTCTCGGCTTCATCCAACACCATTTTGATGTCTTTGCCTTTCGGAGAATAGCTGTTTTCTGCAATACGATTTCCCACGGCAATAAGCTCACGTAAAATCGCTTTTTCACGTACGATTTCGGCATAAGCCAAAATGTTAATAGCATTTGGGGTGTTATTAGAAAGATCAGCGAGATAAGCAAAACCGCCTACAGAATCACTAATGCCTTTGGCTTTAAGAGCTTGATCAAGGGTGATTAAATCAATCGGCGTTTGGTTGCGCATTAATTCTTCCATGGTTTGGAAGATTGCTTTATGCGCAAAAGTATAAAAATCCTCAGCGATCACTCTTTCTGCAATACCATCCCAATGTTGATTACTCAACATGATGCCGCCAAGTACGGCTTGTTCAGCTTCAGTGGAATGAGGCGGGATGCTAACTTGTTCAGTTTTCTGATCTGGAGATTGGATTTGTCTTTGTGAGGCCATAAGGATTTCAATTTAAACTAAAAACTGTGCTTATGATACCGCAAATACGAGGTGGTTTTAAGAAAAAAGTGCGGTCAATATTTTCAATATTTTAGATATAAAAAAACGGTGGAAAAATCCACCGCTCTTTTTTATTCATGAATGTTGATTATTCAACAGTTAAAGTACGACAAACGTTAGTTGTACCTTCTGACTCATCACCTTGTGTTAATAAAACAACATCACCAGAAACTAAATAACCTTTTTCTTTTAATAGGTTAATCGCTGCTTTTGCACCCGCAGAGCTACGAGATTCACCATCAAAATGAACTGGTGTCACGCCGCGATATAATGCACAACGGTTTAATGTTTCTTGAACACGAGAAAGTGCAAAGATTGGTAAACCTGAGCTGATACGTGACATTAATAATGGTGTACGACCAGAGTGGCTTAATGTAATGATTGCAGCGATACCGTTTAAGTGGTTTGCAGCGTACATTGCTGACATCGCTACAGATTCTTCAATATCTCTGAACTCACGATCTAAACGGTGTTTAGAAACATTGATGCTTGGCATTTTTTCTGCACCTAAACATACGCGAGCCATTGTCGCCACAGTCTCAGCTGGATATTGCCCTGCTGCAGTTTCTGCTGAAAGCATTACCGCGTCAGTACCATCCAATACCGCATTTGCCACGTCCATCACTTCTGCACGAGTAGGCATTGGGTTGCTGATCATTGACTCCATCATTTGAGTTGCAGTAATAACCGCACGGTTTAATTGACGTGAACGACGAATTAATTTTTTCTGTACGCCAACTAATTCTGGGTCACCAATCTCAACACCTAAGTCACCACGCGCAACCATGATGACATCAGAAGCAAGGATGATATCATCCATTGCTGCTTCATCAACAACAGTTTCAGCACGTTCAACTTTAGCAACGATTTTCGCGTCTAAACCTGCTTGTTTTGCTAATTCACGCGCATAGTTTAAATCTGCACTTGAACGAGGGAAAGATACAGCTAAGTAATCTACACCGATACGTGCAGCTGTGATAATATCTGCTTTATCTTTTTCAGTTAATGCATCTGCAGATAAGCCACCACCTAATTTATTGATCCCTTTATTGTTTGATAATGGACCACCAACAGTCACTTCAGTAAATACTTTTGCACCTTCAGTAGAAAGTACTTTTAATTGAACACGGCCGTCATCTAATAAAAGAATATCGCCTGGCACAACATCTTGTGGAAGTGTTTTATAGTCTAAACCAACGGCTTCTTGATTACCTTCACCTTTTGGTAATTCCGCATCAAGAATAAATTTATCACCAACATTTAAGAAAATTTTGCCGTCTTTAAAAGTAGAAACACGAATTTTAGGACCTTGTAAGTCACCTAAAATTGCCACGGTTTTACCTAATTTTTTCGCGATTGAACGAACACGCTCAGCACGCTCAATATGATCATCTGGTGTACCGTGAGAAAAGTTCATACGTACAACATTAGCGCCTGCTGCGATAATTTTTTCAAGATTGTTATCGCGGTCTGTTGCTGGACCCATTGTACATACAATCTTCGTTCTTCTTAATTTTCTAGACATTATCTAAACTCCACAAATGGTTACAATTTACTTAAAGCTTTTTTAAATTTCGGCTCATCCGAGATAAAAAACGCTGCGCATTATACGCTTAAACCTGTACAAAATCAAAATAACTACTGAGACTTTTTAAATCAGATTTTGGTTATTTTTTTAGCAGCTAAATTTAACTTAAAACAAATCCTCTTGTTTTCATCCTTAAAACTGTTTATCATCTGCCACATCTTTTACGCGACTATAGCTCAGTTGGTTAGAGCACCACCTTGACATGGTGGGGGTCACTGGTTCGAGTCCAGCTAGTCGCACCATACATTAAAGCCAGTAAATTTCCACTGGCTTTTCCCTTTTCTGAAATCCACTTCTAAATCAACAAGTTAAACACTTAACTCACACCAATTAATCAATTCTTTAAAACTAAAATATTGCCAACTTTTAGCTATTTTTGTATATTTTTAGTCATTGATTACGCCAAAATTACGCCAAGAAATTTAATTTATAGCGATCTGTTTTTTTAAATTTTAAATGTGTAAAAATGGCAACGCTTAGAAACATGGCGAAAAATTCCGTGCATGTAATTACCTATAGTAATTCTATGGAACCAATTATTCCAGATGGAACAACTGCTGGGATTGATTGTGGTGATAAAATATAGAGATGGGAAAGTTTACACACTAAACCATGGTGGCCTATTGAGCATAAAACTACTCTATAACATGCCCAATGAACAAGTAAAAATTTGCAACTATAACAGTGCGAAACATCTGAACTGCAAGATATTTCAGTGTTAGGGAAAATCTTTTGGTATTCGGTGCTACTATAAAATCATGGATATTAAACCTATTACAATTTCAACCAAAAAAGAAACTAAAAATGACATAGTTTCAATGCTAAAAATTGCTCAGAAAGTAATTGATGATCCTGAGCATAGTTTTACATTTTCATTTAATCACTGTAGTTTTTTAGACTGTTCTTCAATATCAATCCTTGGAGCTGTTGCAAATTTGTTATCCCATTTGTACGATAAAGAGCGCCGTAATATATTTAATAGAAAGGGATGGGAAATAAAATTTCAAAAAGAGATTTCAAATATAGTAGATTTTATTCTTAAAGATAATTTTTTTCGAAAAGAATTTAACTCTCAAGTTGAAAACATAAAAAAACTTAAGGAATTAAATACAAGCGAAGCTATAAAAATTGTTTTAACAGATACTATAAACACCCCTAAATTTATGGGTATTGTAGCAAAAAGCTTTGTCAATCATCATGCCAAGAAAATTGGTGTTATGTTTGATGTAAATTCAATGAGCAATCAGCTTAGAAACCAATTAATCAATTGTAATTTTTTATCTCATTACCATGCCGATTTTGTATCACCTTACCCTGAAGGGAGATATATAGGTTTTAGAGAACATAAAAAATATAATGAGGAAGATAATGAAAAAATTATCAACCATATAAAAAATGAATGGCTAATGAGTGAGAAAATTCATCTTTCGCCACCCCTCAAAGAAGATATAGTTAGCAGAATATTCGAACTTTATCAAAATGCATTTGGGCACGGAGTTTCAAAGGTAATTAAGGATGGCAACCATATTGATGTAGTGAGCTGTGGCTCTTATGATAACAACACCAAAACAATATCATTGTGTATCGTTGATTTGGGAGGTGGGATATGTAAGAATGTTTTGGAGTACACAAGAAATTTTGCTCATCTAAGTCATATTGATAATGATTCAAAAGCACTAAACTGGGCTCTTCAACGAGGTAATACAACAAAGACAGATAGTATTGTAGAAGATATGCCAAGAGGAGTTGGGCTAGACATTCTGAAGGAATTTGTTTCCTTAAATAAAGGAAAATTAGAGATTTATACAAATGAATGTTGTGCATATGTCAATGAATCAGGTGAGTATGAGATCGAAGAGTTAGATTTCAATTTTACTGGAACATTGGCTCTAATTAGTATAAATTGCCAAGAAGATATTGTTTATTCATATCTAGACGAAAATTATTTCTAGGAGTTATTATGAGCCATATATTAGTAAGAGATTTGATAGGAAGTAATATCTCTGTATCTATGATGCTTGGTGACAAACTTTACCAAGAGCTTCAAGCGAAGTTACCTATGAATAGTAAAATACAGATTGATTTTACAGGAATTGATACGTTCGCAACCCCTTTTTTCAATGCAGCTATTGGCAGACTTTTAAAAGATTACTCTATTTCACAACTGCAAGAGAAATTAGATTTTCTAAATATAACCCAGGGTGGCAGAAACCTACTAAATAGAGTAATAGCAAATGCTATTGAATATTACAATAACCCTAATAACACGACCCAAATAGCGGAAAATCTCAGTAATGATTGATATGAATGTAATGCGAATTGGCGGTATTAAGTCATCTTTATCTGGAGAAAAATTCTTTGTAGATACGAATATATGGCTGTATCAATCTTATGTTTCTGGCGCATTCTTTAGCGAACATTCCCAAGAAAAAGCAGCGAATTATTCTGATTTTATTCAAAAAGTTCTTTCTGACAATGGTAAATTATTTACTTCCGCTCTTTGTTTAAGTGAGGTAGCTCACGTTCTAGAGAAAAAATCTTTTGAGATTTATAAGGCTAAACAGCATAGTTGTACATTAAAGCAATTTCGAGCGATAAAAACTGAACGCGATAAAATCATCTCTGTTGTTACTGATGTTTGGGAAGAAATAAAATCCCTTTCGACAATTATAGAAATGAATATGACAATAGATAATGGAGACTTAATCCTAAAAAAATTAAGTATAGCGCCATTAGATGCTTATGATGCTCAATATCTAATTATGATGGAAAAAAATAATATTTCAAATATACTGACTGACGATAAAGACTTTCGAAATATAGCATCTATTGATGTTTATACTATTTAGCACAAACCGCCAGTGGCGGTTTTCTTTTATTAGGTTTCATTAACTAATTCCAAGAAGTCATTTTCTGATAGTATTTTATGTTATAGCCTTTAGAAATTAACTCTTGCGCCTTTATTTCTTTATTACTTAATCCCTTTCTAGCTAATCGGCTCTTGTCTTGAATTCCTTTGATAAGTAATGCCACTTTCTTAGAAACAACATCAACCACATCACAACCAACAAAAATGGCTTTTTCTGTTTTCTTTCTTGATATAGATAATTCATCTGTAAATACAACCTAATACATTGTCACAAAAAAACGATAAACGAACAGATTAAATGAGAAAACTACATATGAAACGTTTGTAATGGGATTTTCAGACTACGTCAAAATTACGCCAAATTTATACTATCCAAATGATTTATAACAAAATTTAACTGCGAGCTAGTCGCCCATATCGCAATCCCAAGCTTTTTAGCTTGGGATTTTTCTTTTTATCCCCCGCTTAATTTGAATGAATCTTTTCTGAATAAAGCATACATAAAAATGAAAATAATTTGCATTGATTGACGAAAACGTTTTCGCTATACTTGCAGCTCTTTTATTACCTATTGGGAAGCGATTATGAATTTTAAATTAAGCCTTATTTCAACCGCACTTTTAACCAGTTTTTCCATTTCTACGTTTGCAGAAACTGAGCAGACCGTAGATACAAACACCGAGACGCTTGAGCAAATTAACGTTCAAGATACGGGGATTAAACAAAATGGTTACCAAACGACAGGGACATCTGTCGTATCAAAAGCTGAAGTGCCAGTATTCGACACGCCAAACACAGTAAATATTCTTTCAACTAAACTACTAGAAGATCGCAAACCTGAATCACTCATTGATGCGCTTTATAACGTCAGTGGTGTGAGTCAAGCGAATACGTTAGGTGGCATGTTTGACGCCATTCAAAAACGTGGTTTTGGGGGAAACCGTGACAACTCAATTATGCGTAACGGTTTACAAGCTGGCCCAGCTAAAAACTTTAGCGCGACAACTGAAACCGTTGAAGTTTTAAAAGGACCAGCATCGGTACTTTATGGTATTCAAGATCCAGGTGGTGTAGTTAATATCATTACTAAAAAACCGCAACAAACGCCACGTTATGTCGTTGGTGGAACCTTAGGTAATCATAGCCTGTGGGGAACACAATTAGATTTTACTGGTGGCTTAGGAAATGGTTTTGCTTACCGCTTTATCTATGACAAACAAGAAAAAGACTACTGGCGTAATTTTGGCAAAGTGAAAAATACGACTTACGCCCCCTCTCTTTCTTGGGAAAATGATAAAACTAAAGTGCTTCTTTCTTATGAACACAAAGATATTCTTGAGCCATTTGATCGTGGTACAAATCTTTTAACAGCAACTAATGCATTACCGGATATTCCTGTATCGCGTCGTTTAGATGAGCCAAATAATGAAACCACGGCAAAAACCGATAACATTGATTTCAAAATTGAACACAAATTAAGTGATGGTTGGAAATTAAATGCGGGTTATAGCTATGCCCGTTATAAATATTTCTATAACCAAGCACGTATTACGAATATCAATGTCAACACGCGTAAAGCCCGCCGTGCAATTGAACAGCAACAAGGTGATCAACGTGTTCATAGCGGTACATTAAATATCGTTGGTGAATTTGGTATTGGTGATATTGCTAACCGCTTTGTAGCCGGTATTGATGCAATGCGTAATATTCGTGATCTTGGACCTATTTATAACCAAGGTATTACAAATTCGGATATCAATATTGATAATCCAATCTATACCAGCCCTGTTGCGGAACATAAAAATGGTAACGGCAACGCCTATCAATATAACTATCTCAAAACCGTTGGGGTTTATATTCAAGATACCGCCTACTTTACAGATAACTTTATTATGACGGGCGGTTTACGTTATGAGTACTTTGATCAATTTGCAGGACGTCATTGCTTAAATGCGGCAAACTGTAAAAAAGGTCAAAATCTAACAAAAACCGGAAATACCGACCAGCACGATGGTAAATTATTGTATCAATTAGGTGCCGTATATAAATTTACGCCACATATTGCGACCTTTGCGAACTACGCTGAGTCTTTCCGTCCACAAATGAGTGTGGCAACACCTGTTAGCGGCGATTTAAAACCAGAACAAGGTAAATCTTTTGAAATTGGTGCAAAATACGAAAACTCAGGCTTTAATGCGACACTTGCATTATTCAATATCAGCAAACGTAATGTGGCTGAATCTGTTGGTTCTGGTTCAAATGCGCAATTGAATATCGTCGGCAAACAACGTTCTCGTGGTGTGGAATTTGATCTTAATGGTCAAATTACAGATAGTCTAAGCGTAGCAGCTAACTATACATATACAAAAGTAAAATCACTTGAAAATGAACTTTATCCTGATGCGGTAAATCAACAACTTTCTGGTGTACCAAAACATCAAGCTTCTCTATTCCTAGCTTATAACGTAGGTGAATTTGATTTTGGTAACATCCGTGTTGGTGGTGGTGCTCGTTATTTAGGTTCTTGGCATGCTTATAACAGTGATTACACCAAAGCATACAAATTACCTCATGCCGTGGTATATGATGCCTTTATTGCTTACGATACCAAAATCTCTGGCAAAAAAGTGTCTTTCCAACTTAACGGTAAAAACTTAACAGATAAAACTTACTATCCATCTACCTCTGGTAACGCAACAAACACGTTAATCCCTGTTGCATTAGGTTATGGACGTGAATTTATCTTCAACACGAAAGTTGAGTTTTAATTGAGCGCACAATACGAGGGCGAATCATTTCGCCCTTTTTTCGTTTTTTACTTTATGGATAATCAATGAATTGGCAAACTGAACTTAACTCAAGTTTAAGCTGGATTTTGACTGCACTTTTCTGGGTGGTTTTATGCTTTAGTGTAGTGATGACAGCACTAAAACAAACCACATTTGGTCAAAAATTTTGGCATATTGCATCCCCTTCGATTAATCGTCGTAACAGCATCAAAATCATCCTTATGCTACTGGTATTGTTTACGATGATTTTGCTAGAAGTGCGCTTCAGCGTGCTCAACTCTTTTTTCTATAATGGGCTTTATAGCTCAATGCAGGAATTAGATGCGGATAAGTTTTGGTTCTTTGCAAAACTGAATGCCCTCTTAGTATTGGTACAAGTTATCCACTCCATCGCCGATTATTTCTTGCAACAAGTATTTGAAATCCGTTGGTTGGAAAGCTTGAATAAAGTCCTTGTTAAACGATGGTTAGAAAATAAAAAATACTATCGCCTCAAATACGAAAAAGATCTGCCCGATAATATTGATCAACGTATTGAACAAGATGCACGTGAATTTATCAGTAGTACCGTCAAAATTGTGCGCGGTATGATTAATTCTATTCTGACTACCATTGAATTCACCATCATTCTTTGGTCACTTTCTGGAATATTAAGTCTTTTTGGCTTGAATATCGAAAAAGGCGTCGTTTTCTTTATTTATGCCTTTATTATCCTCGCAACGTTAATGTCAGTTTGGATCGGTCACCCTTTGATCAAATTAAACTTTAACAAAGAAAAACTTAATGGTGACTATCGTTATTCTTTAATTCGAGTGCGAGATAATGCGGAAAGTATTGCATTCTATCAAGGTGAACAGCAAGAACAGCATTTACTGAAAAACAAATTTGCCGAAATTATTCATAACCGTTGGGCAATTGTATTGAGAATGTTGGGATTAGACGGCTTTAACGGAAGCGTCACACGAGTGGCGAAACTCTTACCTTTAATGCTTCAAGCCCCTCGTTTTTTTACTGGACAAATCAAACTGGGCGATATGCACCAAACTGTGCAAGCATTTAACCGATTAATGACCGCACTTTCCTTCTTCCGTTTGTTCTATGAAGAGTTTACGCTCTATCAAGCGCGCTTAAATCGTCTTTATGGTTTTATGACGAAGTTGGATGAATTAGATCATTTAGAAATTCATCAACCCATGAAATGTTCTAACCGTGTTGCGTTATCAAATTTTGGTATTAAAGATGAGCAAGGCAGATTGTTGCTTAATAACTTAAATATTGAACTAAAAAATGGTGATGCTTTATTAATTCAAGGTCCATCTGGCACAGGGAAAACATCTCTATTAAAAGCGATGGCCGGAATTTATCCTTTTGAGACAGTGGGTCTGGTGGAACATCCTTGTGTGGCCAGTTTATTCTTACCGCAACGTCCTTATATGCCACAAGGCACATTACGTGAAGCAATTTGCTATCCTGATATTGATCCTTATCATCCTGAATTGGAAAAAACACTGACTGATTGCTGTTTAGATAAATATCTTCATAGCCTTGATGTAGATAACGATTGGCAAGCAATTTTGTCACCGGGTGAATTACAGCGTGTGGCATTTATTCGTATTTTACTGACGAAGCCTGAAGTGGTCTTTTTAGATGAAACCACATCAGCACTTGATGAGCCAACAGAGTATCTGCTTTATAAAACAATTAAAGAGCGCTTACCGAATATGATCATTCTGAGTGTTGGCCATCGTGGCACATTGCATCAATTCCATAACAAACAATTGGATTTGGCTGTCTGCATCGTCTAAATCACAAAAGGCTAAATTATATTTAGCCTTTTCTTTTTATAAGGCCTATACTGCTACCTAGAACTTGCACAATGCTTGCTACACACCCCAATCCCCCCTATAATTCCCCCAATTTTTCTAATTTCATTTTCACAATGTCAAATAAAACCATTGCTAAAAATACGCTATTTCTTTATATCCGAATGCTCTTCAACATGGGGGCCATGCTGTATATTTCTCGTGTGGTATTACAGGTTTTGGGAGTAGAAGATTTTGGTATCTATAACATTGTGATGGGCGTTGTGGTCTTATTTTCCTTTTTTAATGGCACAATGACCGCCACTACTCAGCGTTTTATTAACGTAGAAAAAGCCTCGAATGACATTCAACGTGTCAATAAAGTCTTTAATATTAGTATCTTAAATCACCTACTCATTATTTTTATCGTATTAGTGTTAGCTGAAACCGTTGGTTTATGGTTTTTAAATCACAAATTGGTGATTCCCTCTGAACGCTTGCAAGCTGCGAACATCGTTTACCAATTAGCGTTAATTATTGCTCTGGTTGAAATCATCAAAGTGCCATTCAATGCCATGATTGTTGCACACGAGAAAATGGGATTCTATGCGTGGTTGGGATTAGGTGAAACCATTTTAAAACTGACCTCTGTCTTTATCTTAAGCCACATTACGCATTACGATAAGTTAATTACTTATGGTTGCTTATTGCTTTCAGTCAGCTTAATTGTGCTCTCTCTTTATGTGTTATTCACTAAATATTATTTCAAAGAAGCCGCACGTTTCCGTTTATATAAAGATTTAAGCAAAACCAAAGAAATGGTGAGTTTTTCCGGTTGGATGCTTATGGGACAAGTTGCCTATGTGGGTTCGACCCAAGGCTTGAACATGGTATCAAACTTATTCTTTGGTGTGGCAGTCAACGCAGCTGTCGCCATTGCGACACAGGTAGAAGGTGCTGTTTATAGTTTTGTAAATAATTTCCAAATGGCAGCTAATCCGCAGTTGGTTCAGTCTTATGCGGCAAAAGATTATGATCGCAATCGCCAATTAATTCTTGGTATTTCAAAATATTCACTTTATTTAATGGCGATTCTCTCGGCACCTGTATTGTATTTCACCCATACCTTACTGACATTTTGGTTAGGTGATCATCTTCCACAATATACTGAACAACTTGTACAAGCTATTATTGCTTGCTTATTAATCAGTGCGATGGCAGGGGCATTTTGGATGAGTGCATTAGCCATTGGCACATCCACCGTAAAACAATACAATATCATCGTAGCGTTAATCGATCTTTGTACGGTGCCTTTGGCTTATTATTTGTTCACACTAGGTTATAATCCAGTATTTGCCTTTGTGGGTAAATTTAGTACGATGGTCATCTCACAAATCTATCGATTATATTTTATTAATAAAAAAATTAAATTTAACCAAAAAGAATTTGTCTCATATTTAATGAATGTTGGCGTGGTGTTTGGTCTGCTATTAGGTATCATCTATATATCCGATACTACCCGCAGTTATTCTTTATTGGAATTTGTTGGACAATCCATCATTTTAGAAATGGTATTAATCTGTGTCATTTTAATCTTCGGATTAAACACAGCTGAAAAAAATTTCTTGTTTAGCTATTTAAAGAAAAGAGTAAAAAAATGAATCAACTCCTTATTGATTTAAAAAACAAACTGAATCCTATTGTCGAACTGATCAAAGATAAAAACGACGTATTTTATTTCGACTACCCGCTTCATTTGAACGTGGGCGATTTGCTGATTTATCACGGAACCGAGCAATTTTTTAAAGATCACCATATTAATGTGACCTTAAAGCGCTGTGAATACGATTTAGATCTTGAAGAAGTCAAAGCAAAAATTACACCAAACACCACCATCCTTTTACATGGTGGCGGTAACTTTGGCGATCTTTATCCGCAGCACCAAAAGATCCGTGAAGAAATGGTGACGCATTTTCCGAATAATCGAATTATTGTGCTGCCACAAACTGCTTATTTTAAGCACGAAGAAAATCTACAAAAATCAGCCGCACTTTTCCGTAGCCACAATGATTGCCATCTACTGGCGCGTGACGAAAGAACGGCGAATCTATTTGCACAATTTTCAAATCATGTTTATTTGTCACCGGACATGGCTCATCAGCTTTATGGCACCATGGAAACGAAACAAGGCAAAACTGGTGAGCAACTTTACTTCCTACGTAAAGATATTGAAGCGAGTGATATCGAGAAAAATATCCTTGCTCAACTGCCTGCTAACAGCAATGTAAAAGACTGGGAAGATATTCTTTCAACAGAAGACGATGTTGTTTTAGCAGTAAGCTGGCGAATGAGTAAAATGGCCAATAAATTTGGTCTGGGTTGGCTGAAAGATCTTTGCCATCAATTCTGGTATGCCTATACTCAACGTATTGTAAAACGTGTTGCACAAGTATTCTTAGCGAATGATAAAGTCACCACAACTCGCTTACATGGTCATATTTTCTCTTGCTTGTTAGAAATTCCAAATCGTGTTTGCGATAACTCTTATGGTAAAAATAGTAGCTATGCCAAATTATGGACCAAAGAACTAGATTTTGTTGAATTGGATAAATAATGTTTGAATTGAAAAAACTGATTACAGCCATGATTCTTCCCCCATTTAATATTTTAATTTTATGGGGACTTTCACTTATTCTAGCTAAATTCAATTTCAAAAAATTAAGCCGAATTTCGACCGCACTTGGTTTCTCTCTACTCTATCTTTTAAGCATTCCTTACACTGCTCAAGTACTTAAAGACAGTCTCATTACTGAAGATCATTTAACACTGCAAGATTATCAACAAGCGCAAGCGATCGTTTTACTGGGTGGTGGTTTACGTGATAGCAAAGAACTTTATGCACCATTAGCTTCAACAGGTATTCAGCTTGAACGCTTACGCTATGCCGCATTCTTGCAAAAAGAAACGCACTTGCCATTATTAATTACAGGGGCGAGTCCAACTGGCGCCATTGAAGCCAAAATCGCTGCGGAAGAACTCCAAAACTTCTTTAATGTGCCAACTAAATGGATTGAACCTAAAGCACTGACTACCAAAGAAAATGCGCTTTTCACCAAACAAATGTTGGAAAAAGAAGGTATTCACAAAATTATTTTAGTCACCAATGAATGGCATATGCAACGTGCAAAATTATTATTCCAACAACAAGGTTTTGATGTGTTACCTGCAAGTGTAGGTGAAGGCATTACGCCTGACAGTTATGGACTCAATATGATGCATTTTATTCCACAAGGTGGCGCGATCACGAAAAATATGCAATTACTCAAAGAGTGGATTGGATATTGGAAAGAGCGCTAAAGTGCGGTCAAAAGATCACAAATTAGATAATGTTAAGAGGAAGAAAACATGAGTCAAATTACACGCGAACAAATGCTTCAAGTATTCGAAAATCGCTGTTCCACACGTTATTACGATCCGAATAAAAAAATTAGCCAAGAAGATTTCGCGGCAATTTTAGAATTTGCTCGTTTATCACCAAGCTCTGTCGGCTCTGAGCCATGGAAGTTCTTAGTGATTCAAAATAAAGCATTACGCGATAAACTCAAACCTTTTAGCTGGGGTATGCAATATCAATTAGATGATTGTAGCCATTTAGTGATCATTCTTGCGAAGAAAAATGCACGCTATGACACGCCTTTCTTCCGTGATGTAGCGGTGCGTAGAGGTTTACAAGGTGAGCAGTTAGAAAAAGCCTTGGCAAAATACAAAGGCTTACAAGAAGTTGAAATGAAAACCGCAGAAAGCGAGCGTGCATTATTTGACTGGACAAGTAAACAAACCTACATTGCATTAGCCAATATGCTAACTGGTGCTGCCGCTATCGGTGTTGATTCTTGCCCGATTGAAGGCTTTAACTACGATAAAATGAATGAAACTTTAGCCGCTGAAGGTCTCTTTGATCCAAATGAATGGGGCGTATCTGTGGCAGCAACATTTGGTTATCGTGCGAGAGACATTACCAAAAAATCTCGTAGACCAATTGAAGAAATCGTTACTTGGGTTGAATAATCTATTTTCAGATAAATGGGCAGCAAACGCTGCCCTTTTCTTTACCCACCAAACAAGGCTGCTCCCCCCGTTACAGCCCCGATCGTGCCATATAACAAGCTTAGTGCAAAAAAGATCATAATTGCGCCCGCAATACATTTGATCATGGCCTCACCTTTTTGATTAGAACCAGTTAAACCGTACCAATGGCCTAATCGCGTTGCAACATTTCTCGCATAGCGTACTAACGCAGCAAAAAGTGAAAGCATTAATCCTGTGCCCAAAGACATGGCAAACGTAGCTACAATTCCCCACCAATAAAGATCCAGCATATAAGCGAGAAAGAGCACAAAAATAGCGCCACTACACGGTCGCATACCAATAGTCAAAATCACTAAGAGCTGAGATTTTAAATCACCTGATTGCTTAAGCTGTTGATTATTCGGTAGATGTTGATGCCCACAACTACACTGTGTTTGGCTTACTTTTCCTTGCTCATATCGAAAAGGCGAAGCTGTTCCAATCTGTTTTGGTAATGATTGGATCGATGTAATACGAAAAGATTGTTTTTTCTTTAAGCCTTTCAGACCTTGAGCAATCCAATAAATCCCTAACAACACTAATAAAATTAGAGCACTACGTTCTAGCCATAACTGGCTAAGTTTAAAATATTTAGAGGAAAGATTAAGTATCACCACCACAATGGAGGTTGCAGCAACTGCGACAAAACCTTGCATGAGAGAGGAAAGCAAGCTTAAGCGTACGCTGGTCTTAAGTTGGCTTTTGTGCGTAGAAAGATAACTAGCGATAATAAATTTGCCATGCCCAGGCCCTAATGCATGTAATACACCATAAGAAAAGGCGGCAAAAATCAACCATAACCCTGCCGTTGATGAATGTGCTTGAATCTGGTGTAGATTTTCAGAAATCAACTGATTAAAGGCTTTTTGCCAATCAGCAACTTGCACAAATAGCCAAGGTAATAATGCGAAAATAATCGCTAATAAACCAATGAAAAGTGCGGTCAGTTTTAACTTCATTTTTATTCACACTTAATTTTTACTTTCTGCGCAAACAATACGCCAAGTGAGTCATCTTCATTTTTTTGCGATTTATCCAATGATGATGCGTAAGATTGAATTTTTTCATCGACATTAGGTTCAAGCACCTCGCCTTTGCAGTTTGCAGGAAGTGATGAAAAATCAACCGCTCTTTTGCCAGTTTCTGCATACCGCATTGCCACATAATAAGTGCGGTCATAAGTCATCAGCGTAAATTCATTATTTTGCAAGGTCTGTGGCTGAGCTAAAAGAAAATCAAAATAATATTCCACCTCATTCCCTTTCACACGCATACCGTAATTTTCAGGGTGTTTTGTGTATTTAATTTTATGATTTTCTTTGTCAAAGACATAACTAAAGTAATGTTCATTCACAACGTTCGCCATGACTTCATCAACTAACTTCTGTTGGGCAGCCTTATCCCCTTTTGCCTGCTTCACATCATACAGAACGGCTGAAGAACTGGCTTCATCCAGTAACCACTGCGTCGAGAAACCAATTAATTGATTATCTTTCACTAAGGGTTTCGTTTGCATATCGATGAATGCGTGGGGATGCGCTAGCGCTGAAAAAGGTGAAATCAGCAATAATCCAAGAAGTAATTTTTTAAACATAAATAAGAAAAAAGAGTGGCTAAATGATTGAATAGACAGATTTTATCACAAGCAGTTCCTAATCAAAATCGAATAAAAATCGATCTAAACGTAAAAAATTCTGTGATTTTCTTGATTTGTATCAACAAATTATTCATTCGCATTTCCCTTATAACTGAAATTTATGTACTATTTGCCTCGTCAAGTGATTGCTTGATATTCATAAAGTTCCTAAATAAAATAATCATAAATATAGCTAAACTACTTTCCTACCACCCTATATGGGTGGTTTTTTTTGCCTTTCAAATAGCTTATTCCCTAAACATCAAGTAAAATAACCGCACTTTTATTCATAACATCGAGAAAATTATGTCAACGCAATTTGTATATACGATGCATCGAGTCGGTAAAGTGGTGCCACCGAAGCGTCATATTTTGAAAGATATTTCTTTAAGCTTCTTCCCTGGTGCAAAAATCGGGGTTCTGGGCTTAAATGGTGCGGGTAAATCAACCCTCTTACGCATTATGGCGGGCGTGGATAAAGAGTTCGAAGGTGAAGCGCGTCCACAACCAGGTATTAAGATTGGCTATCTTCCACAGGAACCAAAACTGGATCCGCAACAAACCGTGCGTGAAGCAGTAGAAGAAGCTGTTTCTGAAGTGAAAAATGCACTGACCCGTTTAGATGAAGTTTATGCACTTTATGCCGATCCTGATGCGGATTTCGATAAACTAGCGGCGGAGCAAGCGAATCTTGAAGCCATTATTCAAGCCCATGATGGGCATAATTTAGATAACCAATTAGAACGTGCGGCTGATGCATTACGTTTATCGGATTGGGATGCCAAAATCGAACATTTATCAGGGGGTGAACGTCGTCGTGTCGCACTTTGTCGTTTATTACTCGAAAAACCAGACATGCTCTTATTAGACGAGCCAACCAACCACTTAGATGCAGAATCTGTAGCATGGTTAGAACGTTTCTTACATGACTACGAAGGTACTGTTGTGGCAATTACCCACGACCGTTACTTCTTAGATAACGTAGCAGGTTGGATCTTAGAGCTTGACCGTGGTGAAGGTATTCCTTGGGAAGGCAACTACTCTTCTTGGTTAGAGCAAAAAGAGAAACGTTTAGAACAAGAACAAGCAACTGAAAATGCGCGTCAAAAATCAATTGCGAAAGAGTTAGAATGGGTTCGTCAAAATCCTAAAGGTCGTCAAGCGAAAAGCAAAGCACGTATGGCGCGCTTTGATGAATTGAAC
Organism: Parahaemophilus parainfluenzae; assembly: GCA_018366115.1. Taxonomy (GTDB): domain Bacteria; phylum Pseudomonadota; class Gammaproteobacteria; order Enterobacterales; family Pasteurellaceae; genus Haemophilus_D; species Haemophilus_D parainfluenzae_AB. The sequence continues at coordinate 216,014 of JAGZIS010000006.1, forward strand.
TCTGGCGAATACCAAAAACGTAATGAGACCAATGAGCTCTTTATTCCACCTGGTCCACGTTTAGGTGATAAAGTGATCGAAGTGCAAAACCTCACCAAATCTTACGGTGATCGCACTTTAATCGACGATTTATCATTCAGCATTCCAAAAGGGGCTATCGTGGGTATTATCGGAGCGAACGGTGCGGGTAAATCTACCCTATTCCGTATGCTTTCAGGTCAAGAACAACCAGATAGCGGCTCAATTACAATGGGTGAAACTGTGGTACTTGCCTCTGTCGATCAGTTCCGTGACTCAATGGATGATAAGAAAACCGTATGGGAAGAAGTGTCTAATGGACAAGATATTCTCACTATTGGTAACTTTGAAATTCCAAGCCGTGCGTATGTTGGACGCTTCAACTTCAAAGGCGTAGATCAACAAAAACGTGTGGGCGAATTATCGGGTGGTGAACGTGGTCGTTTACACTTAGCTAAACTTCTACAACGTGGTGGTAACGTACTGTTATTGGACGAACCAACCAATGACTTAGACGTTGAAACTTTACGTGCGTTAGAAAATGCGATCTTAGAATTCCCTGGTTGTGCAATGGTGATTTCCCATGACCGTTGGTTCTTAGACCGTATTGCAACTCATATTTTAGATTACGGTGATGAAGGTAAAGTGACGTTCTACGAAGGTAACTTCTCAGACTACGAAGAGTGGAAAAAGAAAACCTTAGGTGAAGCCGCAACACAACCACATCGTATTAAATATAAGCGTATTGCAAAATAAGAAATTAAAGTGCGGTCACTTTTGACCGCACTTTCCTTTTACATCTGGAGTGATTATGTTAGTTTATTTGCACATTGTTTGTGCATTTTTAAGTTTAGGATTATTAATTATCCGTGGGGGAATGCAATTAAGTGGGAAAGATTGGCGAGCAATTAAACTGCTAAAAATTTTACCGCACTTAGTTGATACACTTTTAATTGCGAGTGGCTTAACGATTTTCTTCTTGGTCGGTTATCAGTTACAAAGCTGGCTCATCATGAAAATCATCATGCTTGTGCTTTATGTCTTCTTCTCGGCTAAATATTTTAGTCGCAAAGCTACAAATCCAAATAATGCATTTCTAGCATTTGCTGTATTAAGTTTCTTGGGGGCAATTTTCTTTGCTTACCAACCAGACTTCATGGAAAGTTAATCATAAAAAAATCCATCTTCAATTGAAGATGGATTTTTTGTTTTATCTTAGCCACCCGCTAATTTTACTTTAAACCCTTTTTGTTCTAAAAGTTGTTTTAGTAAATCACGTTTTTCGCCTTGAATCTCAATATTGCCGTCTTTTACTGAGCCACCACAACCACACCGCTTTTTAAGTTCAGCTGCTAACTTTTTCAATTCATTATCAGCTAAATCTAGCCCTGTAATCACTGAAACACCTGCGCCTTTTCGACCACTGGTTTGTTTTTGGATGCGAACCACACCATCACCTTTAGGGCGTTGCACCGGCTGCTTTTGCTCTTTAATTCGACCAACTTCGGTAGAATAAACTAAAGTACTCTCTGTCATATTACAAAAGTGATGAATTAATTGAACGAAGCACTTCTGCTGGATTTTCAGCTTGCGTAATTGGACGACCAATCACCAAATAATCAGAACCAGAACGGATAGCCGCAGCAGGAGTCATAACGCGACGTTGATCGCCAAAATCACTTCCAATTGGACGAATCCCCGGTGTGACTAATTTAAAATCAGGGCCACAAGCATTACGTAAAATCTCCACTTCCTGTGGTGAACAAACGACGCCATCTAATCCCGCTCGCTGGGTTAAATGCGCAAGACGTAATACATGTTCAAGTGGTGAAGAATTAATACCGATTTGTAATAAATCCAAATCTTCCATACTGGTCAATACGGTTACTGCAATTAATAACGGTGCGTCTTTTCCATAAGGCTCGAGAATTTTCTTCGCTTCTTCCATCATTTTCAGACCACCGCTAGCATGGACATCAACCATCCATACCCCTAAATCAGCCGCAGAACGCACCGCTCTTGCCACAGTATTCGGAATATCATGAAATTTAAGATCGAGGAAAACATCAAATTGACGCTCGTGTAATTGCTTAACGAAATTCGTTCCCAGTGTGGTAAACATTTCTTTACCCACTTTTAAGCGGCATAAGCTTGGATCAATTTGATCCACGAGAGATAGCGCTTGCGCTTCCGTTTCGTAATCCAATGCAACGATTACTTTGCTATTCATAATTTTACCTCACTGTGTCAATTAATTATGTTCTGGTTTGATGGATTCCCACTGTTTGCAAGAAGGACAATTCCACATTAATTTATGGGTTTGATAACCGCAATTTGAGCAACGATAACCAAAGCTTTGCTTAATTCTCTCACCGACCATTTTATGTAGCAAAATTAAGCTTTCTTTACCTCGCCCTTCCTCTGCATCATCAATTTGGAATTGAATAAAGCGGTGGAAAATAGATGTACTTGGATGTTTAGTAAGTTGTTGATAAAGTTTTGATTGTGCGGCACTCTTGCCATCTTTCTCTTCAATCACGCTTGCTAACATTAAATCGACTTTAGTATTGTTAATCTGCTGACTTGCTCGAATCAAGAATAACTCAAAGTTATCTCTCTCTCCTAATTCATCATAACAATATTTGAGCGTTTTCAGCACTTCACCAATATAAATTGGATTTTGATCAAGAATATTCTCTAAAAAGTGAATGGCTTGACGATAGTTTTTATTAGCCATTTCTAAATCAGCAAGCAGCATTGATGCTCTCACACTGGTTGGAGATACATTTAGCGCTTTTTGTAAAATACTGCGTTTTTCAACCGTACTTTCAAGTTCACCGCTTAAGGCATATTCACAATAACATTGTGCTAATTCCACATTATTTTCTTTAGGTGAGATCTTGGCAAGCTTCTCTGCGATATTAACGGCTTTTTTCCATTCTTTTGTTTTTTGGTAAATCACCAAAAGCTGTTGCAGTGCATTTTCAGCAAACTCTGGCTCATCTACCATAATAATGTAAAGCGCTTCAGCGCGGTCATAAAAACCCACCGCCATGAAATCCTTAGCGAGTTGCTGTTTAGCTAATAATTTTTGTTCGAAAGAGTAATTGGGACTACGATCGAGGGCTTGATGGATACGTAAAGCACGATCCACTTCACCTCTAGAACGGAAAAGATTACCGAGCGTTAGCTCAGCCTCAAATTGTGAATTGCTTTCAATTTCATTTTTGGTTTCTTGTTTTTGTAACATATCAAGAAACAAATCAACAGCTTTATCCGTTTGATTAGAAAGCAAAAAATTGACCCCCGTGACATAATCACGGGAGAGTTTATTATTAATATTTTCCTGATCTTTCTTGGCACTCCGATGCCCCATATACCAACCATAAGCGGCGGCTATTGGCAGAAGCAGAAAGAGTAATTCAAGCATTATACTGCCTTATCGCGGGTAGTCGTTAATTCGTTAATTTGTAATGTTTGACGTTTAACTTGACGCGCTAACGACATATTTTTGAATTTTAATTTTAAGTAAAAGAATCCGGTAATTAACCAACCTAAAATTAATCCAAAACCAAATAAAATTGCAACTAATGTTGAAAGTTGGAATTGGCTTTCAGCAACAATATAGTTAAAGGTGATTACTTGATCATTATTTGCCCCTATAGTTACCGCAACAAGTACGATAGCCAATACAATAATGAGTCCGAGAATATATTTAATCATCACAATCTCCTTTGTTAAGAATAGGTTCATTATGCCAAAATTTGTAATAAAAAACGACACCTAAGTGTCGTTTTATTGATATCGATTGAATGTTTAAGCAAAAACATTTACGCGATCTTTTAATTCTTTACCCGCTTTAAAGTGCGGTACAGATTTAGCATCTAATTTTACAGAATCACCAGTTTTAGGATTACGACCTACTCGCGGTTGACGATGGTGTAAAGAGAAGCTACCAAAACCACGAACTTCAATACGATTACCCTCTTCTAAAGATTGTGCAATGAGTTCAAGAATATCTTTTACAATACCTTCGACTTCTTTTGCGGATAAAGTTGGGTGCTTTGTTGATAGATTTTCAATTAGTTCAGATTTCGTCATCGTCAACTCTCCTTTAAATTTATACTTAAACTTGTTATTAAGACTTACAGGTAATGTATTAGTTCATAATAAATTACCGCTAAATCCTTGTTAATTATAGTGGGTAGTAATAAGGCTGAGTCAATGACCCAGCCTTATTGATGTGAATTAATTATTCACCTTTAGCCGCTTTGAAAGCTTCAGCCATTGCGTTTGGAATAGCAACATCTTCTTGTTTGTTATTCACGTTTGCAACAGCAGCTGCTTCTTCAGCTTGATCTTTCGCTTTTACAGATAAGTGAACGATACGTGCTTTACGATCAACACCGGTGTATTTCGCTTCAACTACATCACCTGCTGCAACTTCATTTGTTAAGTCTGCTGCACGGATATAACCTTCAACGCCACCTGCTAATTCAACTTTAGCACCTTTAGCGTCAGCTTCAACAACAGTTGCAGAAACTACTGCGCCCTTCTTGTTAACAGCTACGAAGTTGTTGAATGGATCATCTTCAAGTTGTTTGATACCTAAAGAAATACGTTCTTTCACTGCATCTACTGCTAATACTACTGCAGAAACTTCGTCACCTTTTTTGTAGTTACGAACTGCTTCTTCACCTGCAACATTCCAAGAAATGTCAGATAAGTGAACTAAACCGTCGATACCACCTTCAAGACCGATGAAGATACCGAAATCAGTGATTGATTTGATTTTACCAGTAACTTTGTCGCCTTTGTTGTGAGTTTCAGCGAATTGAGTCCATGGGTTAGGTTTACATTGTTTTAAACCTAAAGAAATACGACGACGTTCTTCGTCAACTTCTAATACCATAACTTCAACTGTATCGCCTAAGCTTACAACTTTAGATGGGTGGATGTTTTTGTTAGTCCAATCCATTTCAGAAACGTGAACTAAACCTTCAACACCATCTAAGATTTCAACGAAACAGCCGTAGTCAGTTAAGTTAGTTACTTTACCAGTTAATTTGCTGTTTACTGGGTGGTTTTCAGCGATAGCAACCCAAGGATCTTGACCTAATTGTTTTAAGCCTAAAGATACGCGAGTACGATCTTTGTCAAATTTTAATACTTTAACAGTTACTTCGTCGCCTACATTCACGATTTCGCTTGGGTGTTTAACACGTTTCCAAGCCATATCAGTGATGTGTAATAAACCGTCAACGCCACCTAAATCTACGAATGCACCGTAGTCAGTTAAGTTTTTAACGATACCTTTAACTTCTGAACCTTCAGCTAGGTTCTCAAGGATCTGTTCACGTTCTTGGCTGTTTTCAGATTCGATCACTGCACGACGAGAAACAACAACGTTGTTACGTTTTTGATCTAATTTGATTACTTTGAATTCTAATTCTTTACCAAGTAGGTGATCAGCTTCACGTGCAGGACGTGTATCAACTAATGAACCTGGTAAGAATGCACGAACACCGTTTAACTCAACTGTGAAACCGCCTTTCACTTTACCGTTGATTAAACCGATAACGGTCGCTTTATCTTCGTAAGCTTTTTCTAATTCAATCCAAGATTCATGACGAACAGCTTTCTCACGAGAAAGTTTAGTTTCGCCGTAACCATCTTCAACTGCATCTAAAGCTACGTTTACTGTGTCACCAACTTTAACTTCAAGTTCACCTTGAGCGTTTTGGAATTCAGCAACAGGAATTGCAGATTCAGATTTTAAGCCTGCATCAACAAGTACAAAGCCTTTTTGAATAGCAACAACAGTACCGCTAACGATTGAACCTTGACGGGTTTCAAGGCCTTTTAATGATTCTTCAAAGAGTTGAGCAAAAGATTCTGACATATAAATAATCTTCTTAATTTAAGTTAATAACATCCACATTAAGATCCATAAAATGCGGGGTTGAGGATAAATGTCTATTCTTCCTTGAATAAACAGTTAAATCGAAATTGACACTTTTTGTTGAATATAATCCAACGCTTGAGCAATGACCTCATCAATACTCAATGTTGTGCTATCTAACAATAAAGCATCGTCAGCCGGTTTCAATGGCGCAACCTCACGATTTCTATCGCGAAAATCGCGTTCTTGTATCTCGGCTAAAATCTGTGCAAAGTTACCATTAATTCCCTTATTTTGCAACTGTTTATAGCGTCTTTTTGCACGTTCTTCCGCACTTGCATCTAAAAACAGTTTAACTTGTGCATTTGGGAAAACCACGGTTCCCATATCTCGCCCATCCGCAATCAGGCCATCATTTTTGCCAAAATCCTGCTGAAGTTGCAGTAAAGCTGACCGCACTTTTGGGAAAACTGCCACTTTTGAGGCGGCTTCCGCCACTTCTTGCGTGCGGATCAAATGGCTCACATCCATTCCACCTAAAAGCACATTGACTTCTCCATTCTTTGGAATGAACTGAATATCTAAATGACGTGCTAACTCCGCTAATCCTTCTTCATCGGTTAAGTCTGCATGGCGTTTCAGTGCAGCCAATGCCGTCACGCGATAAATCGCACCACTATCTAATAAGGTAAAACCTAACTTTTCTGCCAATGCGTAACAAAGAGTTCCCTTTCCTGCCCCACTTGGGCCATCAACGGTGATAATCATACCCATACATTACCTCTTATAATCTTTCTATCATGCCCAATACTAATGCCGAGGATTGTTTTGCTGCAAGTGGGAGAAATTCTTCAAATGACATACTTGCTTCGCCATCGCCTGCATCTGAAATGGCTCGAACGACCACAAAAGGTACGTTAAAGGCATGACAAACTTGTGCAATTGCTGTAGCTTCCATTTCTACGGCTGTCACATTGGGAAAATCGGCTTTAATTTGAGCAATTTTTTCTTCGCTATTAATAAAGCTATCTCCCGAGCAAATTAAACCACGTTTCACATTTTGCCCTTGTGATTGGGCAATTTCATCGGCTAAATCCGCTAATTGTTTATCTGAAAGAAAAGCCGCTGGATTCGCGGGTAATTGACCTTTTTCATAACCAAATGCCGTCACATCGGCATCGTGATAGCGGGTTTCATCGGAAATAACAATATCCCCTACCTTTAAGCCTTTTGCAACACCACCTGCTGAGCCGGTATTTAAAACCACATCCGGTTTAGCCAATTGTAATAAAGCGGTAGTGCCAATAGCTGCCGCGACTTTACCAATCCCAGATTGTAATAATGCGACTTCTTTACCATTAATTTTGCCTTCAAAAATGACCGCACTTGCAACTTTTGTTTCTTTTTTATCTGTCATTAATTGGGATAAAATTTCCACTTCTTGTGCCATTGCACCAACAATCCCGATTTTCATTATTTTTTCCTTTCTTGTTCGAGTTTATTCACTAAGAAATCTAATACCGCAACGCCATAATCATCGTTATACAATGTACTCGCGGTGAGAACATATTTTCCGCCCACAACCACATAAGGGAACGTAAATACGCCATATTCTTCTGTTAAATTAATGGCATTATTCACATCTTCTTTTACTTCAGCAGAATGCACGATTTTATTAAATTCAGCTTTACTGATCCCTTGCGAGGCTATCCATTCTCGCATCTTATCTAATGACGATAATTCGGTATAACGTGCCTTTTCAGAGGTTTCAAATAACAGCGTATCTGACAACTCGCCTACTTTTAAACGCTGTAAGGTATAAAATATTGTCGCTGAAAATTTTGCTTCGTTCGTAGCAACCGGGTATTCATCTAATGCCACTTTATTTGGGCGAATTTGGCTATAAAGCTGCAAGATGTCTTGCGCTGAAGAACAAACTCGACAGTCATAATCAAAGAAAAATTGGATCGGAATTTTACGATCGCTTCTTTTGGCTTGTTCAATCGGTTCTTGATATGAAAAATAATCTCGACCATCTTCAAACTGTGCGACATTCGCTGGTGGTAAGTGCGGTGGATTTTTGGCAGAAAAATCCTTTGCACTGACTTCACCGAATGCGACATTCGTCACACTCAGCAATATCATTGCAAAGGATCCTTTTAATAATTTATTCTGCCAAACTTTTTTCATAAATTAACCAATTGGTTCAATATAATCGACTAATAATTGGACGTTTCGATTTCCACGAAACTCATTAATTTCTAACTTATAAGCAAATTTTGCCTGCTTAATCGACAAATCGGGATAATACCGAGTATCGATATTAAACGCAATGGCATCTAATAATGGACCACCATTTTTAGGCTCAACAAGCATTTTTAAATGATTTTGATTTTGTCCGATAGCACGTTGCTCAAAAATTTTAAACTCACCATCAAAAACAGGCTCAGGAAAAGCTTGTCCCCAAGGTCCGCCAGATTTTATCACTTCTGCTGTTTCAATACTAAATTCATTTGCTTGAAGTTCGCCATCCGTCCAAATTACACCTTGTAATTGATCTTCATTTAACCAATCTTGCACCGTTTGATTAAAAATCTTTTGAAAATCAGGGAAAAAGCTTTCTTTAATGCTTAATCCTGCTGCCATGGCATGACCGCCAAATTTTAAAATCATATCAGGATGTTGGGAATGGATGCGCTCTAATACATCGCGCATATGCAAGCCTTCAATTGAACGCGCAGAACCTTTTAAAATACCTTCTTGATCTTGTGCAAAAGCAATAACGGGTCGATGGTATTGATCTTTGATTCGAGAAGCTACAATGCCTAATACGCCTTGATGCCAATCTGGCTGGAATAAGGCTATCCCCATAGGTAATTCATCAGAAAGTGCGGTGAGATTTCGGCAAATTTCTAAGGCTTCTAACTTCATGTCTTGCTCAATTTCTTTTCTGGCTTGATTTAAACTATCCAAATCTAAGGCTTGCGCTCTAGCCTCTTGCATACTTTCTGTAAGTAATAACTCCACACCAACAGACATATTATCTAATCGACCCGCAGCATTTAAACGGGGAGCAATCGCAAAACCCAAATCAGCCGAACAAAGTTTTTCAACTTCCCGATTAGCCACTTCTGCGAGAGCAATAATTCCTGGTCGACAACGTTTCGCACGAATTCGCATCAAGCCTTGATGGGCTAAAATACGGTTATTTTGATCAAGGGGAACAACGTCTGCAATTGTGCCGAGCGCGACTAAATCCAGTAATTCAGTAAAATTAGGTTGTGTTTCTGCCGTAAAAATACCCAATTCGCGAAATTTAGCACGCAAAGCGAGCATTAAATAAAACGCCACGCCTACGCCGGCTAAACATTTTGAAGGGAAATCACATTGTTGCAAATTTGGATTAACAATGGCATCAGCATTTGGCAGTATTTCTGGCGGTAAGTGATGATCGGTAATCAACACCTTCACCCCTTGCTCTTTTAAATACGCCACGCCCTCAAAGGAGGATACTCCGTTATCTACCGTCATCAATAACTGCACGCCTTTTTCCATTGCCATTTCAGCAACTGGCACACTCAATCCATACCCTTGCTCAAAACGATTTGGCACAAGATATTCCACATCAGTAAAGCCAAGCATACGCAAAGCTAATACTGAAAGTGCCGTACTGGTTGCTCCATCGGCATCAAAATCACCGACGATAACAATCTTTTGTTGCTGTTGATAAGCTTCAAACAATAAATCCACGGCTTGTTGAATACCGTATAATTTATTAGGGTTCAGCATTGATTGCAAAGTGCGGTCTAATTCTTGGCTATTTTTGATATGACGAGAACGATAGAGACGATCGAGTAATGCATTATCTGAAACAGGATTTCCGGCAGGAATTTCACGACGTTTGATGAGTTTTTTCACAGTATTTTGTTATTAAAAATGACCACTAAAGGAACATTCGATATGTGCTTTGATGATATGAATATTTTAAGGGCGTATATCATACGCCCTCACTACTAACAATTATTGTGCTGATTCTTGTAACACAGCTAATAAATCTTGAGGTTTTAAATATCCCCCAAGCATTTCACCTGTTGAAGTCACAATACTTGGCGTACCTTTCACACCAAGTTGTACACCTAAATCATACTGTTTTTTCACAATGTTAGGTGTTTTCAATTCTTTTGGTAAGTTACCTTTTTCTGCTTCGTTCAATGCAAATACAGGATCTTTCGCTGTCCAAATGGCTTCCATTTGGCGAGCTGTTTCATTCATTCCAGCACGTGGGAATGCAAGATAACGAACGGTAATACCTAAATCATTATATTCTTTCACTTGTTGATGAAGGATATGGCAATAATGACAAGTAATATCCATGAATACGGTCACAACATATTTTTCATTTTTTGCCGGATAAATGATCATTTCGTTTTTTAACGCATTCACTTTATCCGCTAAAAGTTTACCTGCCACATCAACTGGGCCTTTATTTGTTAATTCATACATTTTGCCTTGCAAAACATATTGACCATTTTCACTTACATATAAAATGCCTTGATCAGTCACCGCTGTTTTAAGGCCTTTTACCGGTGAATCTTTCACTTCAATATTTTTCGCACCTAATGCTTGTAATTTCGATTTAATCTCAGCATCAGTCGCCATCGCAGTGGCAGAAGCAGTGATTAAAAGTGCGGTCAGTAATTTTTTCATTTTTATTCCTAAATATCTAAACAACAAAGATTAGAATTATAAATGGATCGATGATTTGTGCAAGCCAAACTACCCAAAAAACTGAAAATGACTTATACTTCTGCCGCTTATAGAGGTTTATTTATTATGTTTGAAATTAATCCAATCAAAAACAAAATCGCCGACCTTTCCGAGCGCACATCTGTGCTTCGGGGGTATCTTTGACTTCGATGCAAAAGTTGAGCGTTTAGAAGAAGTTAATGCCGAATTAGAACAACCCGATGTGTGGAACGATCCTGAAAAAGCTCAAGCGCTTGGGAAAGAACGCGTTTCACTTGAACAAGTGGTTGATACCATCAAGAATTTAGAACAAGGTTTAGAGGATGTTGAAGGGCTGCTTGAATTAGCCGTTGAAGCTGAAGATGAAGAGACCTTCAATGAAGCCGTTGCTGAATTAGACGAACTTGAACAACAACTTGCAAAATTAGAATTCCGCCGTATGTTTAGCGGTGAACATGATGCGTGCGATTGTTATGTCGATTTACAAGCAGGTTCCGGTGGTACAGAAGCGCAGGACTGGACAGAAATGTTACTTCGCATGTACCTTCGCTGGGCTGAAAGCAAAGGCTTTAAAACAGAATTAATGGAAGTATCCGATGGTGATGTGGCGGGTTTAAAATCAGCGACGATTCGTGTTAGTGGTGAATATGCTTTCGGTTGGTTACGCACAGAAACAGGGATTCATCGTTTAGTACGTAAAAGCCCATTTGACTCCAACAATCGCCGCCATACATCATTTGCAGCGGCTTTCGTTTATCCAGAAATTGATGACGATATTGATATTGAAATCAATCCGGCTGATTTACGTATTGACGTTTATCGTGCATCTGGTGCGGGTGGTCAGCACGTCAATAAAACTGAAAGTGCGGTGCGAATTACTCACATGCCAAGTGGGATTGTTGTGCAATGTCAAAACGATCGTTCTCAACACAAGAATAAAGATCAAGCTATGAAGCAGTTAAAAGCGAAATTGTATGAGCTTGAGTTACAAAAGAAAAATGCGGACAAACAAGCGATGGAAGATAATAAATCGGATATCGGTTGGGGCAGCCAAATTCGTTCTTATGTGCTAGATGATGCACGTATTAAGGATCTCCGTACAGGCGTTGAAAATCGTAATACGCAAGCCGTACTAGATGGCGATCTTGATCGCTTTATTGAGGCCAGCTTGAAAGCGGGACTTTAATCATCTCTTTTATACAAAAAAGTGCGGTCAATTTTAACCGCACTTTTTTATTACACTTCTTCTTTTTCTTTCAGTTTATTCTTGCCTAGCACCGTATCTTTCATTACCGTGAGCAATTCTTTTTGAACATGAGAAAGTTTTGGCTTTTCTGCTTTATCAAATGCCAGTGGACGACAAAACTCCATAGCCTTAATGCCTAATCGAGCTGTCAATACTCCCACGCCGATCCCCTGTGCAGCTCGTGCAGAAAGTTTTGCGGTAATATCTTGCGAAAGCCAATCCATCCCTAAATCTTGCACGATTTCAGTCGCACCGGCAAAAGCAAGATTCACTAACACCATTCTGAGCAAACGAAGACGGGTAAAATACCCAAGCTCAATCCCATAAATCGCTGCAATTTTATTGATTAAACGAATATTTCGCCACGCAATAAAAAACATATCAATAACGGCCAAAGGACTAATTGCCACAATCACAGCAGATTCTGCCGACATTTTTGTAATCAGTTTTTTCGCTTTTTGATCAAAAGACTGTAACACCGTCTTACTGAATAAATGGGTAACTTCGCGAGCTGAATAACTTTCATTAAGCTGCTTTTTCCATTGGACAATTGCAGGATGTTGCGAATCCAATTTTAAGGTATCGGCAATCGATAAACACAAATCTCTTCCTTTCTCACCATCCTGTTCAGAAAAAGCTTGATGATTTTTAACCGCACTTTCACCAATTAATCGCTGACTTTGTTCTTGTAAATTTAAGCGTTTTTTGAGTTTCACCAAACGTCGCCATTCTGCGATGATTTCAGATAAACCAAACAACACAACGATAAAACTCACTAACGCAAAAGCAAGATAAATCCATTGTTGGTTCTGATAACTGTCCCAAATCCATTGAACAGATTGCGCAACCGTCGCTCCTAAAAATAAAAGTGCGGTCAATTTCAAAGCCGTTTTCCAACCACTCGCTTTCGGTTTCACAATTTGCTCAAATTGCTCGTCCAACAACTCCCCTTCTAAAGGTTCATTATCGATGGTGGTTTCAACATTATAAAATTCCTGCTTAGGCAGAATTTCTTCCTCTTCTTGTTGTTGAGATTGTGTAAAAATTTGTTTTGTCATTATTCTTTCCAATAAAAATAGAAACGGTATTTTACTTCAAATTTCTTTAGCAAATCTTAAATGGCTGAAATAAAAAAGCAATATTGACTAGAAAATAAAATGAGCTACTATAGCTATGTCCACAATTAGTTTATCTAATGTGTTAAGTTTTAACTGTTAACTAACTAGAAGGATCTTTTCATGAAGAAACTTATCGCCACTGCGGTGCTCTCCGCATGTTCCATGGCTTACGCCAATACCGACATTCCAAACTACAATACCGATTCTCATCTGTATGAATTCACTCAAACCTATGACTTAGTTGCGCCAAAAGGTTCGCAAGGACAAGCGAATCTGTGGGTGCCTTTACCGTTTAATGGCGAGTATCAACAGGTAAAATCTATCCATTTTGAAGGTAACTATTTGGATGCCTATGTGACAGAAAACAACAAATATGGTGCGAAAACACTCTTTGCGACTTGGGATAAAGATGCACAAAAACGCGATTTAAAAATCACAATGGTGATTGAAACCAAAGATCGTGAACCTATGGTTAAAGGTGCATTAGAAAATTACAAGCCACCAAAAGAGATTCACTATTCTGTTGATGTACAAGAATATTTAAAACCGACTCAACATATTAAAACTGATGGCATTGTGAAACAGTTCGCCGATAAAATTGTGGGCACTGAAACTAATCCATTGAAAAAAGCTGAGTTGATTCACCAATGGATCGTCAATAATATGGAACGTGATAATTCCGTTTTAGGCTGTGGCGATGGTGATGTAGAAAAAATTCTGACCACTGGTGTGTTAAAAGGTAAATGTACTGATATTAACTCTGTTTTCGTTGCACTTGCTCGTGCCAGCGGTATTCCTGCTCGTGAAATTTTCGGTATTCGTTTAGGTGCGGCGGATAAAATGGGCAAATACTCCAAAGGTGCATTCGGTAGTGCGGACGAACATGGCGTAGCAAACGTAAGCGGTGGTCAGCATTGTCGTGCTGAGTTCTATCTTGCGGGCTTCGGCTGGGTGCCTGTTGATTCTGCAGACGTGGCAAAAATGCGTTTAGCAGAGAAAAAATCGGTTGACGATAAGGATACACAAGCCGTTGCCAAATACCTATTCGGTAACTGGGAAGCTAACTGGGTAGGCTTTAACCATGCTCGCGACTTCGATTTATATCCGCAACCAGAACTTGCCCCACTCAATAACTTTGGCTATCCGTACGCTGAAGTGGGTGGTGACCCGTTAAATTCCTTTGACCCGAAAGAATTTAAATATGACTACATCTCTAAAAAGCTCTAATAAATCTTTTTGGGTTGCGATTGCCACCGCGCTAAGTGCTGCGGTGGCATCAACCTTGTGCTGTATTGCGCCTTTAATCTATTTAGTATTTGGCGTGTCATCCACATGGTTGATTGGCTTGGGTGAATATGATTATTTACGCATTCCGATGCTTATCGTTTCACTATGCGCCTTTGCCTACGGCTTTTGGTTGCTGATGTTTTCCAAAAAAATCATTTGCAGCAAATACATTTCCCGTAAAAAGCTCATTGTTTTGTATTGGATTGTATTTATCGTCATGCTCTTTTTCTTAACTTATCCAACCATTTTACCGTGGATTTTAGAGCTTTCTAATTAGGAACAAAAAATGAAGAAATTAACGACCGCACTTTTGCTCTCATTGTTCACCTTCTCTGTTGCACAGGCAGAAGAAACAAAGCAAGTTGTGCTAAAAGTAAATGAAATGAACTGCCAGCTTTGTGCTTATTTAGTGAATAAAGAATTACGCAATATTGATGGCGTGATTTCCACTAAAGCCTCCATTAAAGACAGAACGGTGACTGTAGTAGAAGATCCGAAAGTTTCTGATGAGCAATTGATTCATGCGATTCACAAACTGGAATATACGGCGGAAGTGGTCAAGTAAAGCGGTAAAAATAAAAGTGCGGTCAATTTTGTGAAGTTTTAAAACTCATTAAAATTGACCGCACTTTATATCTGGACATTTAAAATACATTCTACTCAAATATCAATCTATCCAATACTTTTGAACTCGTACTTGTTGAAATATTGACGAAATTACCATCGCTTATTTCTAGCTTCAATTATCAAAACTAAAGTTGCCATTGCAGCAGACATATTTAACCAAAAAAATGCTGTTTTCTTAAAATCAGAAAAAGAATAATCATCAAGCTTTAGAATAATTTCAAATAAACTATATATGAATGTAAAAGATGTAAAACAAATAATAAATATAATTACCCAAAATATAAGATATTGAAGTAATAGCTTAGTTTTCAATATTCCTCCCGATATATAGGCTCATTATTAAATATATTACTACTTTAGCTATGTTCCAAGCCACTGCTAATGGCTAGATATGATGTTGCATTGAGTTTAAGCACAAAGTGCGGCCAAAATTGACCGCACTTTTTTATCTTTAAGAATCGACTTATTTAATCACGCCACATGCCATACGTGGGCCGCCACCGCCAAGTGGAGCTGGATGATCTGAGTGGTTATCGCCACCAGCGTGAATCATAATAGAATGACCACGCACTTCATCTAATTTTTTAAGACGTGGCGCTAAAACAGGGTTAGTTGCTGTACCATCATGTAATACAGTTAAAGCCGGTAAGTCACCTAAATGAGCATCATCTTGCCATGGATAACCATGTTGTTTTGCACCTTTAGGATCCCAGTGACCACCAGCCGCTAAACCCGCTGTTAATTTACCGTCTTTTTCTTTTGGATCACAGCTTGGATTTTCATGAATGTGGAAACCATGTAAACCTTCAGCTAAACCTTGTAGATTTGGTGTAAATACTAAACCATAATTTGATTCAGTAATAGTTACAGTCCCTACATCTTTGTTACCATTTGCAGGATCTAATTGTTGTACTTTTACTTCGATTGAAGGACCTGCTGGTTTTGCCATATGGTCATGTGCATTTGCCACGCCAGCAGCACAAATCCCGCTGATTGCTAATGCTAAGAGAGTTTTCATTTTCATCATAAGCTCCTTTACTTTAGAAAGACTCAAACTGATTCTACCTAAATACCAATAAAAAAATAGTGGTTTATATTAAGTATTTGACAATTAAATTGATTTGATTTTTCTATCAATCAAACCTATCCGCCAATAAAAACTGCAATACCGCATCCATTCTTAAATGCGGGATGCTTTCACCTTGCTGTAAAACTTGAGGTTCAAAGGAATCAAAATCAAAAGATTGTTTTGACCAGAACTCTGCACTAGGTAGTTTACTTGGTACAGATCCTGGATAAAGTGTAATCAGCTGCTTATCTAAAGAACGTACACCTTGAATGGCTCTGATTTGTTTACCGTTTTGATTAACTAAAACTTGCTTTGTCGCTCGAATCGCAGCAATTGCTGTGTATTCTGTATCAATTCCTTCAAATTCTACATGACGACCGCCTTCTTGCACCAATTGGCGCATCAGGCTAATTAAGTTTTGAATTTGATCTGTCGTGATATGATCGGCTTTTGTTGCCACAAACATGAGCTTATCAATATTCGGGGAAAACAAGCGATTAAGTAAATTGCGTTTGCCATAATGGAAATTTTTGAAAAGCTGATTAAGCCCAGAATCACTTGGCGATCAAAAGTAGAAAAATAATTTTCATAAAAGCCTTTCACCACCTTATTACGATAATAATCATATCGCTTATTTAGCACGGCAAAATAGCTATTGGATTTCGCCTCTCTTTTTAGTTTTTGCCATTGCTCCTCGGACAAATGCAATAACGGGAAAAATTGTAATACAGGTGCACCTTCTAATTCTCCAGGCAAGACAAATCTACCTGGTTGAATAAATTGCATTCCTTCTGCTTTGCAGGCAAGTAAATAATCAGTATAAGATTTTGCAATCTGCGCTAAAACATCTTCATTGACGACCGCACTTAGGTCGAGTTTTTTCAGTTTATCCAACCAATCTTGCGCAAACTGTTGGCGAACACCCGATGTAATTTTGGCTTGTTCGAGTGACCATTGTTGAAAGTCTAGATTCAGCAGAGGTAAATCCAATAGCCATTCACCAGGATAATCAAAAATATCCAAATATAATGCGCCACGTTCTTTAAAATGGCGAAGTAAGCCCGATTGGCGTTCAAAACGAATAGCAAGACGTGTTTCACTTACCCCTCGAGTAGATTGGCACCATTGTGGTGGATTATTCATTAAATCATTGAGATTCGCTTCATAATCAAAACGTGGAATACTTAAATCCTGCTGAGGCACACGTTTTACCGCTAAAATAGATTGATTTCGGGCAGCCTCAAATAGAGGAAGATGTGCATTTCCCTCTTGATTAATATGTAACAATTGATTAATTAAGCTTGTAATGAAGGCTGTTTTACCGCTTCGACTTAGTCCTGTCACAGCCAAACGTAAAGTGCGGTCAAATCCACGATTGATTATTTGATTAATTTCCCGATTAATTGATTTAAACATATCCTAAAAATCCAATAACTAGCCATTTTTGCCAAGATATTTTACAATTCACTCAATTTATCACAAAACGGTCTTTAATAATAAAGCTATGTTACGTCGAAATGTCACTTTTTGTTTTTTATTGTGTGGGTTGAGCCAAATTAATCTGGCACAAGCCGCGCCAAGCATACCCAAAATGTTGACAGAAAACGGCTTAACATACTGCACGAATGCATCGGGTTTTTCCTTTAACCCGCAAACTGCTGACGCTGGCACCAGTATGAATGTGGTGACGGAACAAATTTATAACAAATTGTTTGATATTAAAGATCATAGTGCAGCGCTTGTTCCGGTGTTAGCACAATCCTATTCTCTTTCATCTGATGGTAAACAAATCCTCATTAATCTTCGTAAAGGGGTGAAATTCCATCGTACCCCTTGGTTTACCCCTACACGTGACTTTAATGCAGAAGATGTGGTCTTTTCGATTAATCGTGTTTTAGGGCATGATACTTACCTACCAACACTTTCAGATGATGTGGTCACCTATAAAAATCCACAATATAGAATCTTCCATGAGCAAGCCAAAAAGGTACACTTTCCTTATTTTGAAAGTATTAAGCTGAATCAAAAAATTAAAAGTATCACAGCAACGAATCCTTATCAGGTTAAAATTGATCTGTTTGAACCCGATGCCTCTATTCTTTCCCATCTTGCCAGTCAATACTCTATTATTTTCTCGCAAGAATATGCGTATCAATTAAGTGCGGATGATAATCTCGCCCAATTGGATACGCATCCTGTTGGCACGGGCCCTTATCAAGTGAAAGATTACATTTATAACCAATATGTTCGCTTGGTTCGTAATGAGGATTATTGGAAAAAAGAAGCTAAAATTAAAAATATCATCGTGGATCTTTCTACGGATCGTACGGGACGTTTAATAAAATTCTTTAATAATGAATGCCAAATTGCTTCTTACCCTGAAGTTAGCCAACTCGGTTTATTAAGCGAAAAAGATGATCGCTATTATCTGCAATCTACAGATGGAATGAACTTGGCCTATTTGGCTTTCAATTTCCAAAAGCCATTAATGCAGGATAAAACCATTCGCCAAGCCATTTCGCAAAGCTTAAACCGTTTTAGAATTGTGCGAAATATTTACCACAACACGGCAACGGTGGCGAATAACATTATTCCTGAAATTTCTTGGGCTTCGGCAATTAATACGCCCGATTTTCCTTATGATTATCAGCCTGCAGAAGCAGAGAAAACATTACGCGATAAAAAACTCACGTTAAATATGTGGGTGATGAATGAAGAGCAAGTGTATAACCCAGCCCCAATTAAAATGGCGGAGCTCATTAAATGGGATTTAGCCAAAGCCGGCGTGGATGTTAAAGTGCGGTCAGTCACACGTACATATTTAATCGAACAATTACGCAAAGGCACAGAAGATTATGATTTAATCTTAACGGGTTGGCTTGCTGGAAACCTTGATCCTGACGGTTTTATGCGTCCGATTTTAAGTTGTGATACGCAAAATGAAATCACGAATTTATCAAATTGGTGTAATCCTGAATTTGATAAGATGATGAATCGTGCACTGGCGACCAATCATTTATATGAGCGCTCTAAAGCATATAACAATGCACAAGACCTCGTCTTAAACGAATTGCCTATTGTGCCAATTGCAAACGTCAAACGACTTTTGGTCGCACGTGGCAATGTTAAAGGAATTGAGATGACCCCATTTGGTAGCATCAATTTTTCTACCTTGTATTTCATGAAAAATAAGGAGAATAAATAATGCTCGTTTCAGCGATCCGTCATGTGATTTGGGTAAGCATTTTATTATTGATTTTATCCGTATTAAGTTTTGTGATTTTAATGCGAGATCCGCTCAACGCCGATCTTGTCACAAATAACATTTATAGTGCTTATTATCATTACCTTATATCATTGTTACAGGGCGATTTAGGGATTACCTATAACGGCGGAGAATCCTTAAAAGATTTAATTTTTACGGTATTACCACCCACATTAGAACTCTGTTTTACTGCGCTCTTATTAGCTTGTATCTTAGGTATTCCTCTCGGTGTATTAAGTGCGGTCTATAATCAACGTGTTTTTTCACGTACATTGCAGAGTATATCCAATGTTGGTTTGTCTATTCCGATTTTCTGGTTTGCACCAATTTTGCTTTATGTAGCAGCGATTCAAAGCTGGGAGATCGCAGCCATTGGGCAATATAATTTACTCTATGAAATCAAACCTATCACGGGTTTCCCTATTATTGATGTGTGGTTTGTGGATGTGCCTTACCGAACTAAAATCGTACAAAATGTTTTACAACATCTAGCCTTGCCTACATTAGTGCTTTGTATTCTGCCGACCATGGAATTTATCCGCATCATTCAGCAACGAGCAGATTATTTACTTCAACAAGAATATGCTAAAGCGGCAGCAACACGTGGCTGGTCAAAATGGGCGATTTTAAGACGTTATGTTTTCCGCAATACTTTTCCGTTATTAATTCCACAACTTACGCGTGTATTTACCTTAGTATTAACGCAATGTATGTTGGTTGAGACGGTATTAGGCTGGCCAGGAATTGGACGTTGGTTGATTGATGCCGTAACCCAACAAGATTACAACAGTATTTCTGCCGGTGTAGTTGTAATTGGTATTTGTATCATTATTATTGATACCTTCGCCAAGTTGCTCATGTTTGTGTTAGATCCATTGAATAAGAAGGGCTGGTATGCAAGATAGAGAACCTGATGAATTTCGCGAAAGCACCTCCTTCTTTCAGATTTGGTTGCTTTTCCGTCAGAATCGCGTGGCATTATTCTGTTTCTATTTATTTTGTCTTCTGATTTTGACCGCACTTTTTCCTAAACTCATTATGCCTTATAGCGAAAGCATGGAGTTTGTCGGAGAAGAACTCATGCCGCCATCTTGGGTAGAAAAAGGTCGTATTGCTTTTTTCTTTGGTACGGATGATCTTGGTCGTGATGTACTCAGTCGATTAATTATGGGGACACAATATACTCTCGGTTCCTCTCTTTTAGTGGTCATTGCTGTGGCAATTATTGGCGGCGCATTAGGTATTCTTGCCGGTATGTCAGAAGGGATTAAATCCCGTTTCTTAGGTCATATTTTTGATGCGTTTTTATCTATCCCCATTTTGCTGATTGCTATTATTATTTCCACGTTAATGGAACCAAGCTTAATAAATGCCATGTTTGCCACTCTGTTGGCTATTTTGCCTTATTTTGTACATGCGATTTATCAAGCTATTCAGCAAGAACTAAAGAAAGACTACGTACTCTTACTGAAATTAGATGGTATTTCAAACTGGGAATTATTAAAAACGACAATCTTGCCGAATATTAGTGTCGTCTATACGCAAGAAATTTCTCGTGCATTTGTGGTCGCTATTTTAGATATTACGGCACTCAGCTTTATTTCTCTTGGTGCACAACGTCCAATGCCAGAATGGGGCGCAATGATTAAAGATTCGTTAGAGCTGATTTATCTTGCCCCTTGGACAGTTTTATTACCGGGCTTTGCTATTATTTTCACCATTTTATTAAGCATTATTTTTACTAACGGATTGTGTAAAGCAATCAATAAATATTACGAGTAACCCATGGCGCTGTTAGATATTCGCAATCTTAATATTGAAATTCAAACACCAAACGGTCGCATGAAAATTGTGGACAGCGTCAATCTTTCGCTTAATGAAGGGGAAATTCTAGGGCTCGTCGGTGAATCAGGTTCAGGTAAAAGTTTAATCGCTAAAGTAATCAGTAATTCCATTAAAGATAACTGGATTGTCACCGCTGACCGTTTTCGTTTTAATGATGTTGAATTGCTTAAACTGACGCCGAATCAACGTCGAAAAATCGTTGGAAAAGAAATTTCAATGATTTTCCAAAATCCATTAAGCTGCCTTGATCCAAGTCGAAAAATTGGTAAACAGCTTATTCAAAGTATTCCGAATTGGACCTTTAAAGGTCGTTGGTGGCAATGGTTTGGTTGGAAAAAACGTCGCGCAATTGAACTACTACACCGAGTAGGTATCAAAGATCACCAAGATATTATGGCGAGTTATCCTAATGAGCTCACTGAAGGTGAAGGCCAAAAAGTGATGATTGCCGTAGCAGTGGCGAATCAACCTCGATTATTAATTGCGGATGAACCCACTAATTCTTTGGAGTCCATTACGGCATTGCAAATTTTCCGTTTGCTTTCAAGTATGAACCAAAACCAAGGTACAACAATTTTATTAGCCAGTAACGATCTTAAAAGTATCAGTGAATGGTGTGATAGCATTTCCGTTCTTTATTGTGGGCAAAATACAGAGTCTGGGCCGACCGACCAAATATTAGAAATGCCTCATCATCCTTATACACAAGCATTGCTTTACTCTGTTCCCGATTTTAGTCGCCCTTTAGGTTTTAAAAGCAAATTAGGGACATTAGAAGGAACTGTGCCGATTTTAGAACAAATGCCGATTGGCTGTCGTTTAGGACCTCGCTGCCCTTTTGCTCAGCGTGAATGTATTCAAAAACCAAGCCGATATCGCATTAAACAGCATGAGTTTTCCTGCCATCATCCGATTAATCTTCGAGAACGGCAGTTTAAAGATAAAATTGCAACTTCACCGCTTACGCTCAATACCGAATCAAAAGGAAACGAATAATGCCATTATTACAAGTGGAAAATCTCAGTAAAACCTTTGATGAACCCGCAAAACTTTTTGGTTTCGAGCAGTTTTATGCGGTAAAAGACGTCAGCTTTACGCTTAACCGTAAAGAAACGCTTGCGATTATCGGTAAAAATGGTTCGGGTAAATCGACCTTAGTAAAAATGATCGCAGGGATAACTCCTCCTGCTTCAGGAAAAATCTTATTTAATGATTTACCATTACAATTCGAAGATTTTCACTATCGCGCACAGCATATTCGAATGGTTTTCCAAGATGCGAATTCAGCGTTTAACCCGCGTTTAAATATTGGACAAGCCTTAGATGCACCACTACGATTAATTACCGATTGGGATGAAGAGACTCGCAATGAAAAGATCTTTGAAACGCTCTCATTGGTAGGGCTTTATCCTGATTATACGAATCTGAAAATTAAACATCTTTCAGTCAGCCAAAAACAACGGATCGCCTTGGCTCGTGCTCTAATTCTTCAACCCGAGATCATTATTATTGATGATGCATTGAGTACATTAGATGCTTCTGTGCGTATTCAATTGCTTAATCTGATTTTAGATTTACAAGAACATTTAGGCATTTCCTATATTTATATTGGACAAAATTTAGGCATTATCAAACATATTGCAGATCAAGTTTTGGTGATGGATGATGGTGAAATTATCGAATCTGGTACACCAAGAGAGATCTTTTCTAATCCTCAAAATAATATTACTCGCCTGCTTGTAGAAAGCCATTTTGGTCAATTACTTGATGAAAATGCTTGGCAAACAACGACTTCCTAATTCTCTTTAAAATAAGTTAGGCATAGACATCTCAAAAAAACGTCTTTAAAATTGACCGCTCTTTTCATTCTTTTTAACAAAATAGGAAAGCAACTATGCAAGCGTTATTAAAACTCACTAACTTTGTGAGCAAAACTTTCGCACTATGGGCGATTGTTTTTGCTCTTCTCGCCTTTCTCTTCCCAGAGCAATTCAAAATTTTTGCACCCTACATTCCTTACCTTTTAGGTTTGGTGATGTTTGGCATGGGGATTACCTTAACTTTCGCTGATTTCAGTGAAGTGGCTAAACACCCGAAATCTGTATTCATTGGTGTAGCGGGTCAATTCATTATCATGCCTGCTATTGCATTTGGATTAGCAAAAGCCTTTGATTTGCCAGCTGATTTAGCGGTTGGTGTAATTCTTGTGGGTTCTTGCCCAGGTGGTACGTCATCAAACGTAATGACTTATTTAGCGAAAGGTAATACCGCGCTTTCTGTTGCTTGTACCACAATCTCAACCTTACTTTCACCAGTATTAACCCCTGCTATTTTCTATGTATTAGCAAGCCAATGGTTAGATATTGATGCAGGTGCAATGTTTATGTCTGTATTAAAAATGGTATTGTTCCCAATTTTCTTAGGGTTAGTCGTTCGTGCGCTCTTCAAAAAACAGGTGGAGCAAGCAAGCCAAACTATGCCATTAGTCTCTGTTATTTCTATCGTTTTAATCTTGGCAGCCGTTGTAGCAGTAAGTAAGGATAAAATCGTAGAATCAGGCCTATTAATTTTCAGTGTTGTGGTTTTACATAACTGCTTAGGCTATTTAATTGGCTACTTTGCGGCAAAATTATTTAAACTTAATACGGCGGATAGTAAAGCAGTAGCAATTGAAGTGGGTATGCAAAACTCCGGTTTAGGTGCTGCACTGGCAGCTGCTCATTTCAACCCAATTGCCGCGGTACCAAGTGCTTTATTTAGTTTCTGGCACAATGTATCAGGTCCAATTTTGGCAAATATTTTCTCCAATATCAAAAATGAAAAATAAACTAATTGGATAAAAAAAAAGGGCGGAAATTACATTCCGCCCTTTTTTATACTTTACGAATTACTTCACTGAACCACAATTCAAACAATATAAATACTGCCCTTTCGGATCATTAAATTGAGTTAACACATTCAGTTGTTTTTTCACTTGATGTACTTCCTGTGGCAATCCCAACCAATTTGTCAGTAACGCTTGACCTTTTTGTTTAAGCTTGCGATCTAATTTAGCGAAGAAACTATTATCTTCATCAACCAACCATTGTACGCTGAAATTATCCATGTATTTATCAGGATGTTGATTGACTAGTGCGACTACTTTATCAATGGCTACATCAATATCGCCTAATTCATCCACTAAGCCATTTTTCTGTGCATCTTGCCCTAACCAAACTTGGCCCTGAGCAATTTTATCCACTTTATCTTTTGATAATTGACGACCACGGCTCACCACATCTAAGAAACGCTCATAACCATTTTCAATACTAAGCTGGTAAATATCCTGAGTATTTTTACCCAATGGACTTAAAGCTGACGTTTCCGCGAGATCCGTTGTCGCTACACCATCAGTACTCATTCCCATTTTTTTGATTGTATTTTCAAAGGTTGGGAATAATGCAAAAATCCCGATTGAACCCGTAATCGTATTTTTATCTGCCACGATATAGTCGGCAGTTGAAGAAATCCAATAACCACCAGAGGCTGCCATGCCTCCCATGGATACCACAACAGGTTTACCTGCTTTTTGAAGATTTTCGGTTTCCTGGCGAATAATTTCAGAGGCAAACGCACTGCCTCCCGGTGAGTTAACGCGCAGAACAACTGCCTTCACTTTCTCGTTATCGTAGGCCTGTCTTAATAACTTCGCGATGGTATCACCACCAGCTGATTCTTCATCGCTTTCACCATCAATAATTGTCCCTTCGACATTCACTACCGCAACGATATTTTTTTCATTTGGATCAACAGAGAAACGATCGCCTAAATCAGATAAATAATCTTCAAAATCCACTAATTTGGCTTTGCCTTCTTCACCTTGACCAAAAAGTGCGGTCAATTTTTTATCTAAATCCAATCTTGTCGCAAAATGTGTCACTAACTGACGTTTTTTCACATAAGCCGTTTCATCACCTTTTAGCGTTTTTAAATCACTAATATATTTTTGTGCATTGGGTAATACGTCATTGGCGGCAATATGGCGATTAACCATTAGTGTTTGCATATAGTTTTGCCACATGCCACCAAGCCATTTTTGCATATTCGCTTTTGCTTCTGGCGACATATCATCACGCAAGAAAGGTTCTACCGCGGACTTATATGTCCCTACACGGAAAATATGTGGTGTAATTTCAAGTTTTTCGAGCATGGATTTAAAGTAAAGGTTTTCCTGACGCAAACCTTGAATACCGACTTGCCCAATCGGATTGAGATAAATGTCATCCGCAAAACTCGCGAGAAAATACTGTGCCTGCGTGTAATTATCAGCATAAGCAATAACCGGCTTTTCTGACTCTTTGAAGCTTTGAATCGCTTTTCCTACATATTCTAATGAGGGAAGATCGCCCCCTTCAAAGTCATTTAAATTCAGCACTAAACCACGAATTCGTTCATCATCTTTCGCAGATAAAATACTTTGCACCACATCAAACGTAGAATATTTATACGAGACCTTTTCATTATTTAAACGTTGAAACTCCTCTGACCAACTCAACATATCCTCTGTGTTATCTGCAAGATAGCCTGTTAAATTTAAATATAATGCACCTTGATCGCCTGATAAAACTTGACTTTTCTTACCATCACTAAAAAGGCTGACAAGCACAATCAACGCTAAAACAAACAGTAAGAACACAAAATTCATCACAAGATTTCGGATAAAGTTGAGCGCTTTACAACAAAATTTCAATACGCTTAAGATGACATTCATGCGAAATTAAACCTTTAAAACAGAAATAAAAATTGTGCGTAGCCTATCATAAAGTCCTATGAAAAACTATGCTATAATCAACCGCACTTAACTAGAAGAAGGAAAATACTATGGATGCATTAACCCTTTTAACACAACGCAAATCGAATAAAAAATTAACTGCACCCGCACCAAGCCAAGTGCAATTAGAACAAATGTTTCAAGCCGCTTTACATGCACCTGATCATGGTAAACTTGAGCCTTATCATTTCGTGGTAATCCAAGGCACAGGTTTAAGTAAATTGGAAAGCTTGCTCAAAGCGGCGGTGACTGAATTTGATTTAGGTGAAGAACGATTAAAAAAAGCAGAAAATTTTGCACGCCGTGCGCCGATGGTCATTGCGGTGATTGCTAAAATTAATCATGAAGTTAAAAAAGTACCAGGTTGGGAACAAATGCTTACTGCAGGTGCAGCAACTTATGCGATTCAACTTGCGGGCAATGCATTGGGTTTTGAAAGTTTTTGGGCAACTGGTCCTCTCGTTGAGGGACGTGAATTACGTGAAGCATTTGGTTGTGACAAAAATGATAAGATCGTTGCCTTATTACAAATTGGTACCGCAGCTGAAAAATTAGAAAGAGACTGTAAACCAAAAGATTTATCACGTTTTGTGAGCCATCTATAAAGATCAAAAAAGGCGGAGATTTCCGCCTTTTCTATTCATGTTATTCAAACTCGCCTTCTAATCCACTTCGGATTTTATTTTCAAACGCTGTATAGTCCACTAAAAACGCATCGTGACCATAATCCGATGGGAATTCGTAAAATCTTAAATCCACGCCTGCTTGCTCTAAAAGCTGTTTACTTTTATGCAAATCAATGGATTTAAATAGTTGATCTGTCGTCACTGAAACTAATGTATAACAGGCTTTAATTCGGGATAAGGCTTCTTTGACATCCGTATACCCTACGCTAGGATCATACAGATCAAGAGCACGCAATAAATGCAAATAGGTGTTAGCATCAAAACGCTCTAAGAATTTTTTACCTTGATAACTCAAATAGGATTCCACTTGAAAGTGATCACCCCAAAATTGTCCTTCAGATTTAGTCGCTCGTCCAAATGCCTTGGCTAACTGTACATCTGTCCGATAAGTTAACATTCCCAACATACGAGCAATAGAAAGACCTTGATTAGGCGGTGTCCCTTCATAATAATCACCATTATTAAAATTCGGATCATTAATGACAGCCTGACGCATCACATGATTAAACCCAATAGCTTCTGCACTGAAGAAAATCGAAGAGCAAAGATTCACAATATTATCCATAAAATCCGGATAATCAATTGCCCATTGTGTAGCTTGCATACCGCCAAAAGAGCCGCCTACTATCGCTTTTAGATGTGTTATACCGAGATAGTCAAGTAACGCTTTTTGTACTTTGATAATATCTTGAACAATAATATTGGGGAACTGACTACCATAAGGTTTTCCCGTAGTGGGATTAATTGAGCTTGGTCCCGTTGTTCCTTTACAACCGCCTAATACATTTGAACAAATGAAAAAATATTTAGATGTGTCAAATGCGAGGCCATCCCCCATAAAATTTTGCCACCAACCATCTTTATTCGGTTCATCAAAATAAGGTTCTGCATCTCCCGTTAAGGCATGACAAATCAATACAGCATTGCTTTTATCTGCATTTAAAGTCCCGTAAGTTTGATACGCGACATTGATAGGCGAAAGCTGCCCACCCAATGTTAATTGGAGGGGATTGTCTTGAAAAAGCACGACATTTTGCACAGCCATTAAAATGATAACCTTTTACGTTGATGATTTAACAATTATCAACAGCTCATGTTTTTTGTCAAGAAATTTTAGACGTTTAGACGTCTAAATATTTCCTTATCAATTTGGTAGACAAATTACACTTGAAATTATTTTGATTTTTCAGTATGTTAGCCATATGCAACTATCCAAAATGCGGTTAAAAATGACCGCACTTTCATGGCTCTCTCGCCTTCCGCTGAAAAAACTCCTCGGCTACGCTTTGGGGTTAGGTTTACTCGTCTTGATTGGTTGCTTCACCATTGATCGTGCTATTAGTTTCTATGTACAAGATCGCGTTTATGAAGACGTTGAAACGCTCCCAC
The DNA here is from genome assembly GCA_018366115.1 of Parahaemophilus parainfluenzae. Classification (GTDB taxonomy): domain Bacteria; phylum Pseudomonadota; class Gammaproteobacteria; order Enterobacterales; family Pasteurellaceae; genus Haemophilus_D; species Haemophilus_D parainfluenzae_AB. The sequence goes on from JAGZIS010000006.1 coordinate 244,022, forward strand.
ATCGCCACTATGCATTAGTATTGGGCACATCCAAATATGTCGCCAAAGGTAAAACCAACAAATATTACGACTACCGTTTGGAAGCATCAAAATACTTAATCGATCAAAATAAAGTTGATTATTTACTGCTAAGTGGTGATAACCGCACGCTTCAATATAACGAGCCTCGTACCATGTTTTTGGACCTACGTAAAATGGGCGTGTCTGAAAGCGTTATGTTTAAAGATTTTGCAGGATTCCGCACCTTAGACTCTGTTGTGCGAGCAAATAAAGTTTTCCAAGTTCCCTCCTTTACGATCATCAGTCAAAAATTCCATTGTGAACGTGCTCTGCTTATTGCTAAACATTATGATATTGATGCCATTTGTTTCACCGCGAAACAGCCAGAAGTTTATTTTGGGACGCGTGTCCGCGAAATGTTTGCTCGCGTGAAAGCCGTATTAGACTTAATCATCGGGGTAAAACCTTATTTTCTTGGCACGCCAGAACCGTTACCAATGCCTACTGAATAGTTAACTATTCTTTAATTTTTACCCTGTTTAATCAAAAAAGATCTAAATAAAAAGATTTTTATACGATTTTTTATCATATTTATTTGACAATTTTTACTTAAATCGCTATTTCTAATAGCCATCATAAAACACAATATCTTACTTTTTTTCATTTTAGAGGATTATCTTATGTCTCATTTATCGGTAGCAAAATTTGGTGGTACATCCGTCGCGAACTATTCCGCTATGCAAGCTTGTGCCAAAATCGTCATTGCAGATCCTAATACTCGCGTTGTCGTGCTTTCTGCATCAGCTGGTGTAACAAACTTATTAGTTGCCTTAGCCAATGGTGTAGAAGCAGAAGAGCGCGCGAAATTAATTGGTGAAGTCCGCCAAATTCAAGAAAACATTTTAAATGAATTAAAAGACGACAGCCGTGTTCGCCCTGTCATTGAAAAATACTTAGAAAATATTACCGCGCTTTCTGAAGCAGCTAGCCTTGCAACATCACTTGCTTTAACTGATGAGCTCATTAGCCACGGTGAAATGATGTCAACGCAAATTTTCATTGAAGTATTAAGAGAATTACAAGCTTCTGCAACTTGGATCGATGTGCGTACTTTAGTGGCAACTAATGATAACTTTGGTAAAGCGGCACCAGATGATGCACAAACTCAAGCGAACTGCGATAATTTATTAAAACCATTAATCGACCGCGGTGAATTAGTCATCACTCAAGGCTTTATCGGTCGTGAACCTGGCGGTAAAACGACGACTTTAGGCCGTGGTGGTAGCGACTACTCTGCTGCACTTTTAGCAGAAGTATTAAACGCAAAAGATGTCTTAATTTGGACTGATGTGGCGGGAATTTATACGACCGATCCACGTATCGTACCAAATGCACAACGTATTGATACCATGAGCTTTGCTGAAGCAGCTGAAATGGCAACCTTTGGGGCGAAAGTATTACACCCTGCGACATTGCTTCCTGCTGTGCGCAGTAATATCCCTGTTTATGTAGGGTCAAGTAAAGCACCAGAAGCTGGCGGTACTTGGGTAACACGTGATCCGCAACCTCGCCCAACATTCCGCGCAATTGCATTACGTCGCGATCAAACCCTATTAACGCTTTCAAGTCTCAGTATGTTACATGCACAAGGCTTCCTAGCAAATGTATTCACTATCTTAGCAAAATATAAAATTTCTGTGGATACGATCACAACCTCTGAAGTAAGCATTGCATTAACCTTAGATAAAACAGGCTCTGCTTCATCTGGTGTAGAATTACTTTCTCCTGAATTATTAGAAGAATTAAGCCAATATTGCACCGTAAAAGTTGATACCGGCTTATCGCTTGTCGCATTAATTGGAAATGATTTACACCTCGCTTCAGGTGTGGCAAAACGTATTTTTGACACTCTTGAAGGCTATAACATTCGCATGATTAGCTATGGCGCAAGCACCAATAATATTTGTATGCTCGCGATGAGCGACAAAGCAAATGACGTGGTTCGTTCATTACACAAATCATTGTTTGAATAAAAATTTACTGAAAGTGCGGTTAAAAATAACCGCACTTTTTTACGTTTAAAATTTGAGATTATGACCAAAAAAGAGTAGAGTAATCGTTTGTCTGATTTATAAACTTACGCAAACTTAAGGCGGAAATTATGGGAAAAAGTGTTGTTGTTCTTGGCGCTCAGTGGGGCGATGAAGGGAAAGGCAAAATCGTTGATTTATTAACAGATCGCGTTAAATATGTGGTGCGTTACCAAGGTGGTCACAACGCAGGTCACACTTTGATTATTAATGGTGAAAAAACCGTATTACGCTTAATTCCATCAGGTATTTTACGTGATAACGTGACTTGTTTAATCGGTAACGGCGTTGTGCTTTCTCCTGCTGCATTAATGCAAGAAATGGGCGAATTAGAAAGCCGTGGCGTAAAAGTACGTGAACGTTTATTAATTTCAGAAGCTTGTCCATTAATCCTACCTTATCACGTTGCCATGGATCACGCACGTGAAGCCGCATTAGGTAAAAAAGCTATTGGTACAACCGGTCGTGGTATCGGCCCAGCTTACGAAGATAAAGTAGCTCGTCGTGGTTTACGCGTGGGCGATTTATTCAATCGCGAAGCCTTTGCTGAAAAATTAAAAAATATCCTTGAATACTATAATTTCCAATTGGTGAACTACTACAAAGTAGAACCTGTTGATTATCAAAAAACATTAGACGATGTATTCGCTGTAGCCGATATTATTACTGGCATGGTAGCAGATATCACAACTATTTTAGATACTGCTCGTAAAAATGGCGACAACATCCTATTCGAAGGTGCACAAGGCACCATGCTTGATATCGACCACGGCACCTATCCGTATGTAACCAGTTCGAACACCACTGCTGGCGGCGTAGCAACTGGTTCTGGTTTCGGTCCTCGTAACCTTGATTATGTGTTAGGTATCATCAAAGCATACTGTACTCGTGTTGGTGGCGGTCCATTCACCACTGAATTATTCGATGAAACCGGTGCTGAAATTGCCCGTAAAGGTAACGAATTTGGTGCAGTAACTGGTCGTCCACGTCGTTGTGGTTGGTTTGATGCTGTAGCGATTCGCCGTGCGATTCAACTTAACTCAATTTCTGGTTTCTGTATGACCAAATTAGACGTATTAGATGGCTTTGATGAAGTAAAAATCTGTACGGCTTACAAAATGCCAAATGGCGAAATTGTTGAATATGCACCATTAGCAGCAAAAGATTGGGAAGGCGTAGAGCCAATTTACGAAACCCTACCTGGTTGGAAAGAAAACACCTTTGGTGTGACTGATGTAAATAAACTACCGCAAACTTGCCGTGATTACATCAAACGTATCGAAGAAGTAACTGGCGTACCAGTGGCTATCCTTTCAACGGGCCCAGATCGTGTTCAAACAATGATTTTACGCGATCCATTTGCGGCCTAAAACAGCATAAAAATAAACCGCACTTTGGTACAACCAAGTGCGGTTATTTTTTAAGGAGTTTTTGATGACTGAACAAGATATTGCTGACTACCTAAAAAATCACCCAGATTTTTTTACTCATCACCCAGAACTACTTCAACAGCTTACCATTCCGCATAGCCATGAAGAAGGGACGATGTCATTAGTCGAAGCACAACTTGCGCAGCAACGAGAACAGATCAAAACACTTACTCTACTACTCGAAAAATTTCATCAGCTTGCTCATCAAGAAGCTGATATCTTCTTTGCTCTCTTGCCTTTGCAGAAGAAACTATTTCAAACAGAAGACTTTATCGCCATCAATGAAAAGCTTGATGACTGGGCAAAAGGCTATGAACTAGAAGGTGCTAAGATCTTACTTTTCACTGACAGCTGGCAAAAAAAAGACACCACTCCTGAACAACATTGGCTAGACCGAAAAGCTTTTGAACTCATTCGACTAGAGCGTATGGGTTTACGCCAATTCTATTTAGGCGATCTCTCCAATAAAGAAAAAGCCCTAATGTTCCTCCCTGAAGAACTCCCTATCGGCTCTGTGGCGATTTGCTGTTTAGGTGGAACACCTCAAAAACCAACCGCACTTTTACTCTTCAAATCTCGAGACACTGACCGTTTCCACAACGACCAAGACACCACATTCCTTCGACATTTAGTTGATATTGTGGAATTGCATTTGGGAAGATGGATTTAGACATTATTAAGTGATCTCTATCACAAATCTGAAAATTATTTAAATTTAGACTTTTATATTCAAATATTTAAGCGTATTTTGTAGGTTAGATGTTTTGGTATAAATGTCGATCGTAGTTTGATCTCATTTACTGATTTTATCCCTATCTCAGTGAGGTTTCATTATGAATAAAAAAATGTCTTTAACATTGATTGCTATTGGACTAGGTATGTCACTTAGTAATATTGCTGCAGCACAAGAAAAATTAATTGTGTACACATCAATGAAGGAATCATTAATTGGAGCATTAAAAGCTAAGTTTACTGAAAAATATCCAGATGTCGAAATGGATTATCAGTCTGCTGGTGCCGGAAAATTGATGGCTAAAATTGCAACGGAAAAAGAATCCGGGAAAATTATGGCTGATGTAATTTGGACAAGTGAAGTACCTGACTTCTTCCAAATGAAAAAGAACGGCATGCTCGAAGCTTATGTTTCCCCTGAAACAAACAATATCGTTAATCCTATCCCTAACTTCGATGGTTCTTTTACCCCAATCCGCCTCGGCACACTAGCAATCGCCTACAATACTCGTTTCGTTAAAGATAATCCACCTGCTGAATGGGCTGATATCTTAAAACCTGAATATAAAGGTGCATTTGGTATTGCAAACCCTGCATTATCAGGTACGTCATATATGAGTGTTTCTTTATTAAAAGATAAATTTGGTTGGGAATTCTTTGAAAAATTAAAATCAAATAAAGCTAAAGTGGGTAAAGGCGCAGGACAAGTTATCGATGATACTGCATCAGGTGATTTGTTAGCCTCCTTAGCGGTTGACTATATTACCAATGATAAAATCAAAAAAGGTGCGCAATTAAAATTGGTCTATCCAAAAGAAATGCTTGTCATTCCTAGCCCTGCTGCAATCTTAAAAGGCACTGAACACCTTGCAGCTTCACAAAAATTTATTGACTTCTTACTTTCTGAAGATGGACAAAAAATCATTGCTAACGAAGGGACATTACCAGTTAGAAAAGGCGTTGAACTTGATGCTAAATTTGGTATGCCATCTCTAGAAGATGCTGTATCAAGAGCAATTCCTATTGACTATGAAAAATTAATGTCAGAAAAAGAAGAAACAATTAAACATTTCACTCAAATTCTTCAAGGTCGTTAATCAGTAAGGAGTTGTGATTATGGCAACAATTACATTTGAAAACATATGTAAAAAATTCGGTTCAAATGAAGTGTTAAAAGATCTTTCTCTAGTTGTAAAAGATGGAGAGTGCTTTACGCTTCTTGGCCCATCCGGCTGTGGGAAAACTGTCTTATTACGCCTGCTTGCAGGATTTGATGTGCCAGATAGTGGCCGTATTTTAATTGATGATGTGGTTGTTGCCGATCCCGCTACAAACACGGATATTCAGCCAGATCAACGCGGTTTAGGTGTGGTCTTCCAAGATTATGCTGTTTGGCCGCATATGACTGTCTTTGACAATATCGCCTACCCTCTTAAATTAAAGAATATTGAAAAACAAGCTCTTCATAAACAAGTGATGGAAATTGTCGAATTAGTTAATTTAATTGGTTTAGAAGAACGTTTACCTTCTCAATTATCAGGGGGACAACAACAGCGTGTTGCTCTCGCAAGGGCATTAGTTGCTAAACCATCTTTAATGCTCTTAGACGAGCCTCTCAATAATTTAGATGCCAATCTTCGAGAAGAAATGCGTTTTGAAATTAAAGAATTACAGAAAAAACTCGGTATTACTATTCTTTACGTAACACATGACCAAGAAATTGCCCTAGCAATATCTGATCGTTTGGCCATTATGAATGAACATGGCGATATCCAACAAGTTGGAACACCATGGGACATTTATGAGCGCTCAGAAAATGAGATGGTATTTAAATTTATGGGACTCGCAAATTTCATTCCAGTCCGATACGAAAATAATCATCACTATATTGGAGAAGGTAATCAAATTTTAAACTGGAAAAACTTGCCACCTAACTCAGGGAAATTAGGATGTCGACCTTCCGATATCATACTAAGCAAAGACAATGAAGGTTTACTAGGAAAAATATCAAGAGCCAGCTTTCTTGGCGCGGTAATGGATTATATGGTAGAGATTGATGGTGTAACACTGCGAACAGAAATCCCAACTAATAAAGCATTACGTAATAATTTAATGTTCAATGAAGGTGAAAATTGCTTTATCAGTTTTCATGATTTGCTTTGGTTTGATTCTGCTAAAGAAATCTAGAGGGGTTTATTATGGCTACAACTATTCAAAATAATCATCCATTCAATATTGCTAACGTTATTCTAGCCTTATCTATCGGTATCTTAGTTATCGTTGTTGCGGTTCCTGTTTTACTTATTTTCCTCAATTCTTTTTGGGTTGATGGGCAATTTAATATCACCGATGTGGTGAATATTCTTAAGCAAGAAGAAACCTATGAAGCATTACTCAATTCACTTTTCATCGCATCTGGCGTAACTGTGATGAGTACGATTATTGGTACATTTTTTGCTTGGTTAGTGACTCGAACAGATCTACCTTATAAAGGTTTTATGAAAGTGATGTTCCTTGTACCTTTTATGCTTCCTTCTTTCATTGGGGCATTAGCTTGGAAAATGTTACTTTCACCACGTTCTGGCTACATTAACCAATTCTTCATGGATTTAGGATTTGATGGTCCTATTTTTAATATCTATAGCTATGCCGGTATTATGGCTGTAGAAACGATGTATCTTTTCCCATTCGTCTTTATCCAAGTCTGTGGTGCATTGGAGCGCATGGACCCTACATTAGAAGAATCTGCGAGAATCTCAGGCGCAAGCCTCTTTACTATTACACGTAAAATTACCATTCCTCTCGTCATGCCAAGTATCCTTTCTGGTGCATTACTCATTATGCTCTATTCTATGGCTCACTTTGGTACAGTTGCCGTACTAGGCGTAGAAAATGGTATTTTCAACATTCCAACCCTCATTTATGAACGTATTCACCAAAGTGCGGGTAGTTTTGAAGCCATTCGTACCGGTACTGTGCTTGCAACTGTTTTAGTATTCACTGCAGCACTGATTATTTGGTTACAAAACAAAATCTTAAATAAAGGCCGCTTCCAAATTATTGCAGGTAAAAGCTTTAGACCTATTGAAGTAAAACTTCGTGGTTTGAGAAAACCGTTGCTTGTTATTTGCTTACTCTACATCGCCTTTACAATCGTATTACCTACAGTCACGATTTTCCTTGTTGGCGGATTAAAAACCTATGGACTACCAATTACATGGGAAAATCTCACATTAGATAACTATAAATTCATCTTATTTGAATGGCAGTTAACAAAAGATGCAATTCGCAATAGTGTGACTCTCGGTCTTGCTGCAGCACTGATTACCATGTTTGCAGGGGTAATGATTTCTTATGTTATCGTTAAAATGCGTGTTCGCGGAAAAGGCATTCTTGAGTTCTTAGGGATGTTGCCCTTCTCCGTACCTGGCTCCGTAATTGCTCTTGGGGTAATCCTTGCTTGGAGTGGTAAATTTGGTATCAATCTCTACAACACAGTTTGGATTATTTTGATTGCTTACATTGCACGTTATATGGCTTTCTCACTCAAAGCTAACTCTGCAGCACTTGAGCAAGTACATGATTCATTAGTTGAAGCTTCTCGAGCATGTGGAGCAAGTATGTGGC
>JAGZIS010000007.1:0-133520 GCA_018366115.1 Parahaemophilus parainfluenzae
CAGAGTGCTTTTACTCTCGGACTTATCATTCAATTGCTGAATTACAGGCTGAAATTGAAGAATATTTAGTGTATTACAACCAAAAACGAATTAAACTTGGTTAAAAAGGATTGAGCCCAGTGCAATACCGAGCTCAATATTTAAGTTAACTAACCTGTCCAACTTTTGGGGGGCAGATCAAAGTGCGGTCAATTTCGACCGCACTTTTTCTTTATGATATTAAGCTTACGCGAACTGACGTACTTCGCCGTTACCCGCTACGTTTTCCACACAACGTGGACAAAGTGTAGGATGTTCAGGATTCACGCCGATTTTGTCAGAATAATGCCAACAACGTGGACATTTTTCACCGTTAGAACGTGCTACGCTTACCGCAATACCCTCTAACTCACCCGAAGCCACATCCGCAGGTTTGTCTGCTAATGCTTTAACTTCTGCTTTTGAGGTAATTAACACAAAACGTAATTCATTGCCTAATTGTTCTAACAATGCACGATATTCATCGTTAGCATAAACCGTTACTTCTGCTTCTAAACCACCACCGATCACTTTATCGTTACGGGCGATTTCTAATACACGGTTCACTTCAGAACGAACTTTAATCAGTTGTTGCCAATAAGCATCATCTAATTTTTCATTCTCGCCTAAGCCAAATAAGCCTTCGTAGAATTCTTCAGTAAAGACAAATTCAGCACGTGGCGTCGCCGTTTGTGGCAAGTAGCCCCAAATTTCATCTGCAGTGAATGACAAGATTGGTGCCATCCAACGAACCAATGCTTCTGCAATGTGCCATAACGCTGTTTGGCAGCTACGACGCGCAAGGCTGTCTGCTTTGGTGGTATATTGACGGTCTTTGATAATATCAAGGTAGAACGAGCCCATTTCCACAGAACAGAAACGCATTAAACGTTGTACTACTGTGTGGAATTGATAGTTATCGTACGCCTCTTTAATTTCTTTTTGTGCATCTAAGGCACAAGCTACCGCCCAACGATCTAAGCTAATCATGTCTTCCGGTTTAACGGCATCACGTTGCGGATCAAAACCATTCAAGTTCGCTAGTAAGAAACGCGCGGTGTTACGAATACGACGATAGCTATCCGCGGCACGTTTTAAGATCTCATCAGAAACAGTCATTTCACCGGTATAGTCGGTAGATGCAACCCATAAACGTAAAATGTCGCCACCGAATTTATCCATGACTTCTTGTGGTGTCACGATGTTACCGATAGATTTTGACATCTTACGGCCTTGACCATCCACCGTGAAACCATGGGTTAATACTTGTTTGTATGGTGCTTTGCTGTCTGTTGCTGTAGAAAGCATTAAAGAAGACATAAACCAACCACGATGTTGGTCAGAACCTTCTAAATACATGTCGATATCTTGGCCGTTAAATTCTGGACGATTCGCCACAACAGAAGAATAGGTTGATCCTGAGTCAAACCATACGTCAAGCGTATCTGGTACTTTGCGATAGGTTTCTGCATCCGCACCTAATAATTCTTTTTCGTCTAAATCCCACCATGCTTGAATACCGGCTTTCTCTACACGTTTCGCCACTTCTTCAAGTAACTCTAAAGTACGCGGATGAAGCTCTTCGGTTTCTTTGTGCACGAATAGGGTCATCGGCACACCCCAAGTACGTTGACGGGAAATACACCAGTCAGGGCGGTTTTCAACCATTTTCTCGATACGTGCTTGACCCCAATCTGGAATCCAACGAACTTGTTTGATTTCGCCTAATGCTTGTTGGCGTAGACCCTGTGTTTCCATGCCAATAAACCATTGCGGAGTCGCGCGGAAAATAATCGGGGTTTTGTGACGCCAGCAGTGTGGGTAACTGTGTTTGATTTTCTCAACTTTTAATAAGTTGCCCACTTCTTGCAATTTTTCAACAACCAATGGATTGGCTTCAAATACGCCTTTGCCTGCAAAGAATTCAGTCGTTGAAATAAATTTACCGTCATTCGATACAAGACCCGCCATCGGTAAATTATATTTTTGTCCTACAATAAAGTCGTCCAAACCATGATCTGGAGCAGTATGTACTAAACCTGTACCGCCATCAGTGGTCACGTGATCACCTAAAATCACTGGCACAGTGAAATCATAGAACGGATGGTTAAAGCGTACTAACTCAAGTGCTTGACCTTTTACTGAACCTAAAACTTCAACTTGTTCTACGCCCACGGCTTTCGCTACGGATTCAACTAATTCAGCAGCTAAAATGACACGCTCATCGCCAAGTTGTACTAAGTTGTATTCTAAGTCTGCATTTACCGCAATCGCACGGTTAGACGGCATAGTCCAAGGTGTGGTTGTCCAAATCACCGCAGATAATTTGCCATGGCCTTTGCCTACTGCGTTAAATTTCTCTTCAATTTCGGCTACATTTACTGCAGGGAAACGCACATAGATAGACGGAGAAACTTTGTCTTCGTATTCCACTTCTGCTTCTGCTAAAGAAGAGCCACAATCCAAACACCAGTGCACTGGTTTTGAACCTTTGTATAAGTGACCATTCGCAATCACTTTACCAAGTGTACGGATGATGTTTGCTTCGGTGTTGAAGTTCATCGTTAAATAAGGATTATCCCAATCGCCTAACACGCCTAAACGGATAAAATCTTTTTTCTGACCTTCTACTTGTTCTGCAGCGTATTCACGGCATTTTTGGCGGAATTCAGCTGCGGTCACTTTCTCGTTTGGTTTACCCACCAAACCTTCTACTTTTAATTCAATTGGCAAACCGTGACAGTCCCAACCTGGGATATAAGGCGAATCAAAACCTAACGCCGTTTTAGATTTAATAATAATATCTTTCAGAATTTTATTAACGGCGTGACCAATATGAATATTGCCGTTCGCATACGGAGGGCCATCATGCAAAATAAAGGATTTTTTACCTTTTGTCGCTTGGCGAATTTTTTGATACAACTGTTTGTCATACCAATTTTTTAACATTACAGGTTCGCGTTTGGCTAGATCGCCACGCATAGGGAAACCTGTTTCAGGTAAATTTAACGTGTTTTTGTAATCAACTGTCATGTTATTTTCCAATTTTATATTTCAATATAATTCTATTTTGCAAAAAATGCTTTCGCTGTTTTTACGTCTTGTTCAATTTGAGCTTTCAACGCCTCAAAAGACGGAAACTTTATCTCATCTCGAATCTTATGGCAGAATTCCACTTCAACCATTTGTCCATAAATATTCTGAGAAAAATCAAATAAATGGACTTCTAATAATTGTATCGTACCGTTAATGGTCGGGCGTTTTCCCATGTTGGCGACGCCATTAAAAATCTCGCCTGATTTCAACCGCACTTTCACCGCATAAACGCCTTTAACCGGGTTCACTTGGCGATGTAAGCGAACATTCGCGGTAGGAAAACCAATAGTTCGGCCTAATTTATTGCCATGGATCACGCGACCAAAAATACGATAAGGCTTACCGAGTAAATTTTGCGCATGCTGTAAATCATCTTTAGCCAACGCTTCACGAATAGCGGTGCTACTAATACGCAACTCATCTAAACAGAAGGTGCGGCTGTCTTCTACTTCAAAACCAAACTGCTTTCCAGCTTCTTGCAACATCGCAAAATTGCCTAAACGTTTCGCACCAAATTTGAAATCATCGCCAATACTGAGAAACTTCACATTTAATTTTCGCACAAGCCAATCTTCAATAAATTGTTCTGCCGGAAGATCAGCAAAAGTACGGTCAAATTTCGCGACGATGACCACATCCACACCCGCCTGAGCTAAATAATGCAACTTATCTCTTAACCGCATTAAGCGCGCAGGGGCTTTGTCACCCATAAAATATTCGCGCGGTTGCGGCTCGAAAAGCATCACTGCCATGGGTAAATTCAGCGCATTCGCTTTCTGACGAAGATGACGCAAAATCGCCTGATGCCCCAAATGCACGCCATCAAAATTGCCAATGGTTAATGCGCACCCTGACAAATATGGCTGTGTATGATGAAGCCCACGAATTAATTGCATTACATCTTATCCAAAAAACAAAAAATAATCGGTGTATTATAGCGGTAACTTAATGTTTTGTCAGTAAATGGTGTTTACGAACACCCAATAGTACCAATGCACCTAAATAAACGACCGCAGCCAGTCCGATTAACCAAGCTAGCCAATAGACACGCATTAAAAATGTCATGGCTGCCCATTCTTCGATAGACGGGCAGTTATACCAAAGCAAGCCGCCCATGGCTAAGGCTGCACCTAAAACTTTCAGAAAAAAGACCGCACTTTTACGTGAAAAATGATACACATCCTCTTTCGCTAAACCACGATAAAGTAAATAAGCATTTAAGGTTGCTGACATGGCAGAAGCAATTGCTAAACCCACATAACTAAATGGAATCGCCAATACGTTAAAGCCCATATTGCTCACCATAGCGATGATCCCGATTTTCACGGGGGTTTTAGTATCTTGGCGTGCGTAATAGCCGTTAGCGAGGATCTTAATCAGCATAAAGCTAAGCAAACCGGCATTGAATGCCCATAAAGAATAAGAGGCGGCATGCACATCTGTTAAGGTAAAACTGCCACGCATAAACAATACCAGTAACATTGGTTGGGCTAACACGGCAATACCAATCGCAGCCGGCACGCCGAGTAATAAAATCATTCGTACGCCCCAGTCCATTGTGTTGCGAAAATCAACCGCACTTTGGGAAGAATTATCTTCTCGATTCACATGATGGCGAGCAAGCGTCGGTAAAATCACAGTGGAAATCGCAATACCAAATAGCCCAAGCGGAAACTCTAATAGACGATCAGAATAATAAAGCCAACTAATAGATCCCGTCATTAAGAAACTGGCAATGACCGTATCAAGCAACAAGTTGATTTGACTTACGGAAACTCCAAACAAGGCAGGAATCATTAATCGACGGATTTTCGCTACTCCTTCATCATGCCATGCCCATTTTGGTTTTACGAGTAAGCCTGCTTTCTTCAAGAAAGGGATTTGAAATAAAAATTGTAATAAACCGCCTAAGAAGATCCCGATAGCGAGAGCAAGATCAGGATTGTCTAATCTTGGTGCAAGGAAAAGTGCGGTTGCAATCATGGCAATATTTAACAAAACAGGCGAAAACGACATCACACCAAATTTGCCTATCGTATTTAAAATCGCGCCTGAAAGTGCCACAAAGGTGACAAACCATAAATAAGGAAAAGTAATTTTTAAGAGTAAAGAGGCTTGTTCAAATTTGTGTGCATCGGGTCCGTCATTTAGCCAATCGGTAAACCAGCCCATCCCGAAGATCGCCGCCACAACAGGTGATCCCACCATAGCAAGCAAGGTGACAATACTGACTAAACCGCCTAGCGTACCCGACACTTTCCCGATAAATTCTCGCGTTTTAGAAAGATCGCCCGATTTTTGATATTCGGCTAACACAGGGACAAAAGCCTGAGAAAATGCCCCTTCCGCAAATAAACGACGTAAAAAGTTTGGGATACGGTTAGCGAATAGAAACACGTCCGCCGCTGCACCAGCACCGATTAAATGGGCGATCACCACATCGCGGACTAAACCTAACACACGGGACACTAATGTCATCCCACTCACGATAATGCCGGATTTTAAAAGTCGTTTACTCAAAATAGGGGTCTCTTCAAAAAAATTTGCCTTAATTGTATAGAATTTTTGTTTTTACGCTATATTCCAACGAAAAAAACTGATAAAATCCTGCCCACATCGTTTGTGTGAGCCAATAGAAAGCGCTTTTTTTAAATAACGATGCTTACTTTCGGTTGTGTCTCACCGAAATCAACACAAATTATTCATTGACAAAAGTATAAAAAATCGGCATATTCTACGCCCTTATTTTGTCATAATCATCTAACAGAAATTTTAGGAGTTTGACCTTGGCTAATATCAAGTCAGCAAAAAAACGCGCGGTTCAATCTGAAAAACGCCGCCAACACAACGCAAGCCAACGCTCTATGATGCGTACTTACATCAAAAAAGTATATGCTCAAGTAGCAGCAGGTGAAAAAGCAGCAGCTGAAGCAGCATTCGTTGAAATGCAAAAAGTTGTTGACCGTATGGCTTCTAAAGGCTTAATCCACGCTAACAAAGCAGCAAACCACAAAGCTAAATTAGCTGCTCAAATCAAAAAATTAGCGTAATTAAAGCATTAAAACAGCTTAAAAATAAAACCGCACTTTGGTGCGGTTTTTGTTTGTCTTAAACCGTCCTGCCACAAACGTCTGATAACAAGCTTGCATTCCCCCCTTTAATCTGTAAACTACCCCACAACTTAAAAATTAATCATAAAATAAACAATAAATGACCAAAAAATCTTTTAAAAAAGCAGATCCGAACTATCAAAAAGAATTAGCCAAATATGGTAATCCGATCCCAAGCAGAGACTACATTCTGCAAATCATCCGTGAAAATAATGCCCCGATGAGTCGGGAGGAAATACTGACCGCACTTTCAATTAAAAGTGACGAACAACAAGAAGCCATGCGTCGTCGCTTGCGTGCCATGGAGAATGATGGACAGTTAGTTTTTACTAAACGTAAACGCTATGCCTTGCCTGAAAAATTAGATTTATTCAAAGGCATGGTCATCGGCCATCGCGAAGGCTATGGCTTTTTACAAGTCGAAGGTAAAAAAGAGGATCTCTTTATTCCTAATCACCAAATGCAACGTGTAATGCATGGTGATTTTGTATTAGCCCAACCTGCAGGCTTAGATCGTCGTGGACGCCGTGAAGTCCGTATTGTTCGTGTACTTGAAAGTCGCAAAAAACAAATTATCGGTCGTTTCTTCTTAGAAAATGGTTTTAGCTATGTGGTGCCTGATGATAGCCGTATCGGACGAGATATTTTAGTCCCTAATGAACACCGCAATGGGGCCCGAATGGGACAAGTTGTCGTGGTTGAATTGCAAGAACGATCTGCCTCCTTCACTCAACCTGTTGGTATTATCACCGAAATTCTTGGTGACAATATGGCAAAAGGGATGGAAGTGGAGATCGCCCTTCGTAATCATGATATTCCTCACCAATTTCCAAGTGCGGTCGAAAAATACGTTAAAAAATTCACCGAAGAAGTGCCTGAAGAAGCGAAAAAAGGCCGTGTGGATTTACGCAATCTGCCACTGGTTACCATTGATGGCGAAGATGCGCGCGATTTTGATGATGCCGTATATTGCGAAAAAAGTGGTAAAGGCTGGAAACTTTGGGTGGCAATTGCCGATGTCAGCTACTATGTTCGTTTACGTTCTGCATTAGATACTGAAGCTTATAACCGTGGTAACTCCGTTTACTTCCCAAATCGTGTTGTGCCAATGCTGCCGGAGATTTTATCGAACGGATTGTGTTCACTGAATCCACAAGTTGATCGCTTGTGTATGGTGTGTGAAATGCACGTTTCCGCAAAAGGTAAACTCACGGACTATCGTTTTTATGAAGCGGTCATGAACTCTCATGCTCGCTTAACCTATACGAAAGTCGCAGCGATTTTAGACGGCGATGATGAACTTCGCACGCGTTATCAAGGGCTTGTGCCACATTTAGAAGAATTGCATCATCTCTATCAAGCATTACTCAATGCCCGTAAACAACGTGGTGCTATCGATTTTGAAACCATTGAAACCAAATTTATTTTCAATGCCATGGGACGAATTGAGCGCATTGAACCCGTTGTGCGAAATGATGCTCATAAAATCATTGAAGAATGCATGATTCTTGCGAATATTGCAGCGGCAAACTTTATGGAAAAACATAAAGAGCCTGCACTCTATCGTATTCATGCTGCTCCGAGTGAAGAGAAACTGACGTCTTTCCGTGCATTCTTAAGTGAATGCGGTTTAAGCCTTGAAGGAGGCATGAAACCGACCACAAAAGATTATGCGAAATTGTTAGAGCAAGTGAAAGATCGTCCGGATCATGAGCTTATTCAAACCATGTTACTGCGTTCATTAAGCCAAGCCGTTTATCATGCGGATAATATCGGCCACTTTGGTTTAGCTTTAGAGGAATATGCACACTTCACTTCCCCGATTCGTCGTTATCCGGATTTAACCCTACATCGTGGAATTAAATATTTATTAGTAAAAGAAAAAGGCGCTAAACGTAAAACCACAGATACTGGCGGCTATCATTATTCTTTTGATGAAATGGATTTATTAGGTGATCACTGCTCGATGACCGAACGCCGTGCAGATGATGCCACTCGCGAAGTAGCAGATTGGCTGAAATGTGAATATATGCAAGATCACGTGGGTGCTGAATTTAGCGGAGTGATCTCATCTGTAACAGGCTTTGGCTTATTCGTACGTTTAGATGATTTATTCATTGACGGTTTAGTCCATATTTCCACTTTAGATAACGACTACTATCAATTTGATGCGACCAAACAACGTTTAATCGGCGAAAATAGTGGTATGATTTATCGCCTTGGCGATAAAGTCAAAATTCGCGTGGTCGCCGTTCATCTAGAACAAAAAATGGTCGATTTCAGTTTAGTCGAAAGTGCCAGAAAACCACGTCGTGTGGGAAAAACAGCGAAACAAAAAGCGAAAAAAGTCTTTAAGGAACTGCCACCTAAAGCGTCAAAAAAACGTAAAAGTGCGGTCAAAAATAAAGATGTTTCTAAGAAACCAACTAGAAAACGGAAGAAATAATAAATAAGAGAACGCTATGTCAGAAAATATCTATGGTATCCATGCTGTAAACAGCATTTTAGCAAATAGCCCAGAACGTTTAATTGAAGTTTTTGTACTGAAAGGCCGTGAAGATAAACGTCTACAACCCTTACTTAATGAGCTCTATGCTTTAGGTATTGCGGTGCAATTTGTAAACCGTCAAACATTAGATAAAAAATCCAACGGTGAAGTGCATCAAGGTGTGATTGCTCGCGTGCAAGAAGCAAAAGAGCTAAATGAACATGATTTGGATGAACTTCTTACTCATAAACAAAATCCACTTTTATTGGTACTTGATGGTGTGACGGATCCTCATAACCTGGGTGCCTGTTTACGTACTGCGGATGCTGCCGGTGTGAGCGCTGTTATCGTACCAAAAGATAAATCCGCTCAACTCACTTCTATTGCACGTAAAGTGGCTTGCGGTGCTGCAGAGACTGTGCCATTAATTCGCGTCACTAACTTAGCGCGTACTTTACGAGATCTACAACAAAACCATAATATTTGGGTAGTGGGTACAGCTGGTGAAGCAACAGAAACCATTTACCAAAGTAAACTTACGGGTTCTCTTGCCTTAGTGATGGGAGCGGAAGGTGAAGGCATGCGTCGCCTTACTCGTGAACATTGTGATCAACTAATTAGTATTCCAATGGCGGGATCAGTGTCATCTCTGAATGTTTCTGTTGCGACTGGCGTATGTTTATTTGAAATTGTGAGACAACGTCTTGCCGACTAAAAACGCGTGAAAAAATGACCGCACTTGATATAAAAAAATGCCGACAAATCATTGTCGGCATTTTTGTTATTTTGAAATGGTTTTCCCTAATAGTATGGAGAACACTAAAGTACACAATGCAGGCACCAACCAAGCTAATCCTTGTGAGTAAAGCGGGAAATGAATCATGACTTGATGCAACCCTTCAGGCAAAATATCTAAGTTTTTCAAACTATCAACCAAACTAAAACAAACCGTTACAAAGATGGTGACGTAATAGCTCAATCGAATAGAAGGCAATTTATTACGCACAAGCTGTAAAACCACTAACATGATCGCCATTGGGTAAATAAACAACAAGGCTGGAATTGTCACTCGGAGTAATTTTGTTAAGCCATATTGTGAAATAATTGTCGTCATGGCGGTGAAGAAGACAATCCAAAATGGATAAGAAAAACGTGTCGAAAACTTGGAGAAGTAATCACCACAAGCACTGGTTACGCCCACTAATGTGGTTAAGCTTGCTAAAGTAATAATACCCGCCATAATCCAGGTTCCCGCCGTGCCGAATAAACTATTCACATAACGAGAGAAAATTTGTCCACCATTTGTTGCACCTTGTGCCACAGCATCAGAAGTCGCCCCTAAATAGAATAAGGCAAAATATAAACAACCTAATAAAATGACAGAAACAAAGCCCGCTGAAATCGTATATTGAACAATCTTTTGTGGATTGGTCACATTTTTTGCAGACAACGCCCGTGCAACAATGCCACCAAAGGCAATCGCCGCCAGTACATCCATCGTTTGATAACCACTAATTAATCCTGTAGTTAATGCTGAATTCTCGGCATACGCCTGCGATGGGGCAACAATGTCAGAAAGAGGTGAAACAAAAACCGTGATCCCAACAACGAGTAATAATACCAACAATGCTGGCGTCATCACTTCACCCACCGTTGAAATAATGGTACTTGGGCGAATCATAAATCCCATGGCGATAATATTAAAAATCACAGAGAAAATAAGACGAGTCGTCGCACTATCTTCAACGAGCCCCAATGGTAACCATGCCATTTCATAAGCAACATTGGTAATTCGAGGCATTGCAAAGGTTGAACCGATGACTAAATAAAGAATGGTTAAAAAGGATACGCCTGCCCACTTTGGTAAGTCCTTAGTCAGTTCTTCGCCACGTCCTAACACTGACACCACAACCAATGTAATAAATGGCATGAGTACGCCCGTTATCACAAACCCTAGCGAAGCCGTTGCCCAATGATTACCTGCGGAGTAACCTTCCATTGGAGGAAAAATAATATTTCCCGCGCCTAAAAATAAAGCAAAAATCATCATACCTAGTACGATGATGTCTTTTTTTGAAAACATAAGTATTCTCGAATAAATAAACTTTAAGAATTTTACTATTAAATTGTTTTTTATTCCAAAAATGAAAATAAATTCTGTGAAATAGATCACGAACTCTATCACATCCCAATTAAATCACACATTATCCATAGCCTATTTTCCAAAAATCAGTAAATTTGTGATAGTATCCAGCCTTTATTATTACTTTTTTAGGAGAGAATGAATGAATAAACTGAGTTTGATTCAACAAATTCAGCGTTTTTTCAAATTGGAATCAGCTGGCGGAATTTTATTACTTTTTTCAGCGGTAATCGCAATACTATTAGCCAATTCACCGCTCAATCAAAACTATAACGACTTTTTAAACTTACCAGTCAGCATTCAAGTAGGGACTTTTTCTATCGATAAAACCTTAATTCACTGGATCAATGATGGTTTTATGGCGGTATTCTTTGTTTTAGTGGGAATGGAAGTCAAAAGAGAATTATTTGAGGGTTCCCTTTCAAGCTATCAACAAGCGGTTTTCCCTGCTATTGCTGCCGTTGGCGGAATGGTTATTCCTGCCTTGGTTTATATTTTTATTGCACAACAAGATCCTACTTTAGCCGATGGCTGGGCAATCCCAATGGCGACAGACATTGCCTTTGCACTGGGCATCATGGCGTTATTAAGTAAACAAGTGCCACTCCCACTAAAAATCTTTTTACTTGCTTTAGCCATCATTGATGACTTAGGTGCAATTGTCGTGATTGCACTCTTCTTCTCCCATGGATTAAGCGTGCAAGCACTCGTCTTTGCTGCCATTGCAATTGCTGTACGGATTGCATTAAATCGCTTTAAAGTGACCGCACTTTGTGCCTATATGGTGGTGGGAACAATCTTGTGGGCTTCTGTATTAAAATCGGGCGTACATGCTACTCTTGCAGGCGTTATCATCGGGTTTTGTATTCCATTGAAAGGCAAAAATGGCGAAACGCCGTTACATGACTTTGAACATATTCTTGCGCCTTGGTCATCCTTTGTTATTCTGCCATTATTCGCATTTGCCAATGCGGGGGTAAGTTTTGATGGTATCGACTCAAGCATGCTTTCATCACCATTATTATTTGCGATTTCTTTAGGCTTAATTATTGGAAAACCACTCGGCGTATTTGGTTTCAGCTACCTTTCCGTAAAACTAGGCATAGCAAAACTTCCGCAAGGCATCAACTTCAAACAAATTTTTGCCGTAGCGATTTTATGTGGTATCGGTTTCACCATGTCAATGTTCTTAGCAAGCCTGGCCTTCAATGCTGATGCCGGTGAAAGCATTAATGCCCTTTCTCGATTAGGGATCTTATTAGGCTCCACGGTTTCTGCGATTATGGGGTATATGGCGTTAAAAGCCACAACAAGGTTACCGAAATAATCACGTCTTAATAAAAAATCCTTTGCCACTTTAGCAAAGGATTTTCTTTTTTATTTACACAACTATAACAAAATCCCGCTCTCTGCTTTGGTAAAATTCATTACAAACAAGCTCTTATAAGTGCGAACATGATATTCACCGGTTAGAACGCGACGGGTAAACGAATGGTAACTTTCCATGCTTTCAGCGTGAATAAGCAGCATAAAATCATAATCGCCAGAAATTTCATAACAGCTCACCACATCGGTTTCTTGTCGCATTTTCCGTTCAAATAATTCTTGAAAGCGGGAATGTTGGTTGTCCATTTCCACCATCACAAAAACACTAATACCTCTGCCCACTGCCTTTGGCGATACCACCGCCACTTGTTTGGTAATAACCCCTTTTTCTGTCAGTAATTGAATTCGACGCTGACAGGTTGCCACCGAGCTATGCACTTTTTCAGCGAGCTCTTTTAATGGCAAAGTCGCATCTTGTTGGAGGATATTTAAAATATCCCGATCTAATTTATCTAATTGCATGTTTACACCTTGAAAATAAATGCAAAATAACGCTCAAATTTGAGAAAAATAATCATCAATAATTCTATATTGAGAAAATTTACCACGCCAGACTTTTATAATGACGTTATCAAACCTAAGGAAATATAAAAATGGCTCAAGGTATTTTTCTCGGCATCATCTCGCAATTTTTATTTGGATTGCTCTATCTATTCAGCTTATGGCTACAGCCGCTTAACGGTACGGATGTGTTTGCGTGGCGAATGGTGATGATGGTATTTGGGTTGTTTTTGATTATCTTCCCAACCGTAGGTTGTCGTTCGTTATCAAAATTAGTCAATGAAACCTTAGGCAAAGACAAAAAACGTTGGATGTTGTTTTTGCTCGGCACGCTCAATGCCGGCAGTCAATTTTGGTTATTTATGTGGGCGCCAGTTAATGGCGAGGGTGTAAACATTGCCATGGGGTATTTCTTATTCCCATTAGTGATGGCATTACTGGGACGCATTTGGCTGAAAGAAACCCTTTCCACCATTCAAGTTATCGCTTTATGTATTGCTGCCTGCGGTGTGGCGCATGAATTGTGGCGTAATCAAACCTTTTCATGGAGCAGTCTTTGGGTGTGCTTAGTTTATCCCTATTATTATTTAAGCCGTAAAGCCATGAAGATCCCCGCATTGCAAGGGATCACACTTGATGTGTGCTTCATTGCTGTTCCTTGCCTCATTTATTTGATCATACAAGAACAGCAATTTTCTTTTGTAATCAGTGAAAGCCGATATTGGTATTTATTGCCTGCATTAGGTTTAGTGAGTGCAATCGGTTTGTCTGCCAATTTAAAATCAAATCAACAAATTCCGGTCAGTGTGTTCGCCGTGCTCAGTTATCTCGAGCCGACATTGCTCTTTTTAATTGCGATATTTTGGCTCAACACACAAGTTTCCCTTTCCGATTACTTTACTTATGTACCGATTTGGACCAGTTTGATTTTGCTTGGCATAAATGGCTTAAGGATAAAACATCATTAAAATTGACCGCACTTTGATATCAACAAGTGCAGTCATTCTTGAAATAATTCTAATTTACGTTCACAATGAACGAACATTCATATTTTATAGACTGAAGCCTTTTTTACTTCAGCATTTTCTCATAAGGCTCGCATTATGTCCGATCAACAAACAGATACACAAACTTCCTCAAATAATAAATCTCAACAACGTAAAAAAGGGCTTTCCATTTTTATTCTTTTGCTTCTTCTGATTGCAATCGGTTCTGCGGCTTATTGGTTTTTCTTTATTAAAGGCTTTGAAGAAACTGAAGATGCCTATGTGAGCGGCAATCAGGTGATGGTATCAGCGCAGGTAGCGGGGAATATTTCGAAAATTAATGTCGATAATATGGATCCCGTACAGGCAGGCGATGTGTTATTAGAGTTAGATGACACCAATACCAAATTGAGCTTCGAGCAAGCTAAAAGCAATTTAGCCAATGCCGTTCGCCAAATTTCTCAACTGAATTACACCGTAAAACAATTGAAATCTGCTGTTCGAGCGAATGAAATTACCCTTGCTCAAGCACAAGGAAATTTAAACCGTCGAGTTCAATTGGTGAAAGATGGCGCAATAGATAAAGAATCTTTCCAACACGCCAAAGAAGCGGTTGAACTGGCGAAAGCAAACTTAACGACCTCACAAAACCAACTTGAAGCGAATCAAGCCTTATTGTTAGACGGCCCTTTAAGTGAACAACCACAAATTCAAAGTGCGGTCAGTAATTTGAAACAAGCTTGGTTGAATTTAGAACGCACAAAAATCCGCAGCCCAATTAAAGGCTATGTGGCTCGTCGTAATGCGCAAGTAGGACAAGCGGTTTCTGTTGGTGGCGCATTAATGGCAGTGGTCACTACCGATCAAATGTGGTTAGACGCCAACTTTAAAGAAACACAATTAACCCATATGCGAATTGGTCAGCCAGTTGAGATTCATTTCGACCTTTATGGAAAAGATAAAACCTTTAATGGAAAAGTCGTCGGAATTGAAATGGGGACAGGCAGCGCATTCTCATTATTGCCAACCCAAAATGCGACAGGTAACTGGATCAAAGTGGTGCAACGTGTGCCTGTACGAATTCAATTGGATCCACAACAGCTTATTGAAAACCCATTACGTATCGGTCTTTCTGCTACAGTGAAAGTAAATGTGAGTGATAGCCAAGGCGAAACCTTGCGTGACCAAGCGCCCGCTACAACGCTTTATTCTACGAATGTGCTGCAATATGATGAAAGTGCGGTCAATAATTTGATCGAATCTATTATTCACGACAATAGCTATTAGGTTTCGTTATGCCGCAATCTCATTTCAAGCCGCTACAAGGCGGTGCGTTAGCGATGCTCACATTGGTGCTTTCATTAGCCACCTTTATGCTCGTGTTAGACTCCACCATCGCCAACGTAGCCATTCCAACTATTGCTGGTGATTTGGGTGCGTCGTCGAGTCAAGGAACCTGGGTGATCACCTCGTTTGGTGTGGCAAATGCTATTTCAATTCCGATTACAGGCTGGCTAGCAAAACGTTTTGGTGAAGTGCGGTTATTTTTAATCTCAACCTTATTATTCGTGTTGGCCTCTTGGCTTTGTGGCATTTCACACAGTTTGGAAATGTTGATCGTTTTTCGTGTCCTTCAAGGTGCAGTAGCGGGTCCCATCATTCCCCTTTCTCAAAGTTTATTATTGAATAACTACCCGCCTGAAAAACGCGGAATGGCATTGGCCTTTTGGTCAATGACGATCGTGGTCGCCCCGATTTGTGGCCCGATTTTAGGCGGTTGGATCAGCGATAATATTCACTGGGGTTGGATTTTCTTTATTAACGTTCCGATTGGGCTTGCCGTTGTCTTAATCAGTTGGAAAATTTTAGAAGGCCGAGAAAGCAGAATTTCTCATCAACCTGTTAATACTATTGGGCTGATTTTGTTAGCACTCAGTGTGGGTGCGTTGCAATTAATGCTGGATCAAGGTCGCGAGCTAGACTGGTTTAACTCCACTGAAATTGTGGTACTTACCATTATCGCGGCGGTAGGTTTAATCGCCCTCATTATTTGGGAACTCACAGACGATAATCCAGTTGTGGATGTCTCCTTATTCAAATCCCGAAATTTCACCGTAGGTTGTGTTTCGACTAGTCTTGCTTTCTTGGTGTATTCAGGGACGGTCGTGCTCATCCCGCTTCTGCTCCAACAGGTTTATAACTATACAGCCACTTGGGCGGGGCTTGCGGCTGCACCAGTGGGATTATTGCCGATTCTACTTGCACCGATTATCGGGAAATTCGGCAATAAAATTGATATGCGGATTTTAATCACCGTCAGTTTTATGGTTTATTCGCTGACCTTTTATTGGCGAGCCGTGACCTTTGAACCTGAAATGACCTTTATGGATGTGGCATTACCGCAATTTGTGCAAGGCTTAGCCGTTGCTTGTTTCTTTATGCCGCTGACAACCATTACACTTTCTGGTTTACCGCCCGAAAAAATGGCTTCGGCGTCGAGCTTATTTAATTTCCTCCGAACCCTTGCCGGCTCAATAGGCACATCACTTACTACTTTTATTTGGTATAACCGCGAAGCCGTGCATCACACGCAACTTACAGAAGTCATTAATCCATATAATCCTATTTCCCAACAATTCTTCCAAACTATGGGGAGTTTTGGTTTAAGTGAAGAACAAACGGCATCATATATTGCCAGACAAATCACCGCTCAAGGCTTTATTATTGGTGCCAATGAAATCTTCTTAGTTTCTGCGATAACATTTATTTCCTTAGTTGTTCTCATTTGGTTTGCAAAACCACCGTTCAGCAGCAAACGTTAAAAACATCCCAAAAAATAACCGCACTTTGATAATGTTCAAAAGTGCGGTTGGTTTTTCTAGCCTTTTGTTAAGATGTCTTTTAGGAATCTCGCAGTGTGCGAACCTTTCACCTTGGAGACTTCTTCCG
The DNA here is from genome assembly GCA_018366115.1 of Parahaemophilus parainfluenzae. Classification (GTDB taxonomy): domain Bacteria; phylum Pseudomonadota; class Gammaproteobacteria; order Enterobacterales; family Pasteurellaceae; genus Haemophilus_D; species Haemophilus_D parainfluenzae_AB. Next base: position 16,678 of record JAGZIS010000007.1, read on the forward strand.
GTGTGCCTGTCGCGATGATTTGACCACCGCCACTGCCCCCTTCTGGACCAAGATCCACAATCCAGTCTGCGGTTTTGATCACATCTAAGTTGTGTTCGATCACCACGATAGTATTGCCTTGATCGCGCAAGCGGTGTAACACTTCGAGAAGTTGTTTAATATCGGCGAAATGCAGACCAGTTGTCGGTTCATCCAAAATATAAAGGGTTTTACCGGTATCGCGTTTTGAAAGCTCCGTTGCTAACTTAACGCGTTGTGCCTCACCACCTGAAAGTGTGGTAGAAGACTGACCTAAACGAATATAAGACAAGCCTACATCCATTAGGGTTTGCAATTTACGCGCAATCATTGGGATCGCATCAAAAAACTCACGAGCTTCTTCTACCGTCATATCTAACACTTGGTGAATAGTTTTGCCTTTATAACGGATCTCCAAGGTTTCACGGTTATAGCGTCTACCTTTACATTGATCACAAGGCACATACACATCCGGTAAGAAGTGCATTTCAACTTTCAGCACACCATCACCTTGGCATGCTTCACAACGTCCACCACGCACGTTAAAGCTAAAACGTCCTGGGTTATAACCACGCGCACGCGCTTCTGGCACGCCCGCAAATAATTCACGAATTGGGGTAAATAATCCCGTGTAAGTCGCTGGGTTAGAACGCGGTGTACGACCGATCGGGCTTTGGTTAATATCGATCACTTTATCGAAATATTCCAAGCCTTCAATGGATTTATAAGGCGCAAAATCTGTTTTTTCCGCACGATTTAAGGCGTTTTGTGCCAATGGGAATAACGTATCATTAATTAGCGTTGATTTACCTGAACCTGACACCCCCGTGATACAAGTAAATAAGCCCACTGGAATCTCTAAATTTACGCCTTTAAGATTATTCCCTGTCGCGCCTTTTAATTTTAAAAGTTTGCTTTTATCAAGTGCGGTTCGTTTTTTCGGAATTTCGATTTTTTCTTCACCCGATAAGAACTTACCTGTAATCGAATTTGGGTTTGCCATAATCTCTTTGGCTGTCCCTTGTGCAATCACTTGGCCACCATGCACCCCCGCCCCAGGGCCAATATCAATAATATGATCCGCTTCTCGAATAGCATCTTCATCATGTTCCACCACAATTACGGTGTTACCCAAATTACGCAAATGAATCAGCGTATTTAGCAAGCGTTCATTATCGCGTTGATGTAAACCGATTGAAGGCTCATCCAACACATACATGACGCCCACTAAGCCCGCACCAATCTGACTCGCAAGACGAATACGTTGCGCTTCACCACCCGAAAGGGTTTCGGCAGAACGAGAAAGGGAAAGATAATTCAAACCCACATTCACTAAGAATTCTAACCGTTCTCTGATCTCTTTCAGGATTTTTTCTGCAATTTGTGCTTTTTGACCGGTTAAAGTAAGCCCTTGGAAAAACTCAAGGCTTTCACCAATGCTTTTCTCTGAAATTTGTGGCAAGTTAATATTACCGATATACACGTTACGAGCTTCTGGACGAAGACGCGAGCCACCACAATCTGTACAAGGGCGGTTGCTGATATTTTTGGCCAATTCTTCGCGTACAGACATGGATTCCGTTTCTTTGTAACGGCGCGCCATGTTATTCAAAATCCCTTCAAAAGGATGTTTGCGAATCACTACATCACCACGGTCGTTCATGTATTGGAATTCAATTTCTTCCTTGCCTGAACCGTGCATCACAATATCTTTAATTTTTTGTGGTAAATCTTCGTATGGCGTTTCAATATCGAATTTATAATGTTTCGCTAACGAGGTAAGCATTTGATAGTAATAGAAGTTGCGACGATCCCAACCTTTCACCGCACCGCCTGCGAGGGAAATGCTTTCATTTTGCACCACGCGGCTTTCATCGAAGAACTGCTGAACACCTAAGCCATCACAAGTTGGACACGCCCCTGCTGGGTTATTAAATGAGAATAAGCGAGGCTCTAATTCTGGTACAGAATAGCCACAATGCGGACAAGCAAAGTTTGCCGAGAAAACCAATTCTTCAGCTTTAGGATTATCCATATCAGCCACAACTGCTGTACCCCCAGAAAGCTCCAAAGCTGTTTCAAAGGATTCCGCCAAACGTGTGGCTAAATCTGACCGCACTTTAAAACGGTCCACCACCACTTCAATGGTATGTTTTTTCTGTAAAGCAAGTTCTGGCGGATCAGATAAATCACAGATTTCGCCATCAATTCTTGCACGAATATAACCTTGTGCCGCCAAGCTATCTAACAGCTTAACATGCTCACCTTTACGGTTTTTTACCACAGGCGCAAGCAACATCATTTTGCTTTCTTCAGGCAAGCTTAGGACTTTATCCACCATTTGGCTGATGGTTTGTGCCGTTAATGGCACATCATGATCAGGACAGCGTGGCTCCCCTACGCGAGCAAACAGCAAACGCAGATAATCATAAATTTCTGTGATCGTGCCCACTGTTGAACGCGGGTTATGAGACGTGGATTTTTGCTCAATAGAAATCGCTGGCGACAAGCCCTCAATCGAATCCACATCCGGTTTTTCCATCAAAGAAAGGAATTGACGCGCATAAGCAGAGAGCGATTCTACATAACGGCGCTGCCCTTCCGCATAAAGCGTATCAAATGCTAAAGAGGATTTGCCCGAACCGGACAAGCCTGTAATGACAATTAATTTATCGCGCGGAATGGTTAAATTGATGTTTTTAAGGTTGTGAGTTCTAGCCCCACGAATGTCGATAGTATCCATAAAAAAGCGATTGCCTTAAGAAAATAAATTCAAAAATTGCGACTATTATCGCATATTTCAATATCTGTGCAAATATCCAGTTAATTTTTATGGATCTTTTGTCGCTTTTAAGGCAAAATAGTCAAAATTTTCACCTTATTTTAAAAATATAGAGGATTCTATGGCAGGTATTAATAAAGTAATCATCGTGGGTAATTTAGGTAATGATCCTGAAATCCGCACAATGCCAAATGGCGAAGCGGTAGCAAATATCAGCGTGGCAACAAGTGAAAGCTGGACAGATAAAAACACAGGTGAACGCCGTGAAGTGACCGAATGGCACCGTATCGTGTTATATCGTCGTTTAGCGGAAATAGCGGGTCAATACTTACGCAAAGGTTCACAAGTTTATGTTGAAGGTCGTTTAAAAACCCGTAAATGGCAAGATAACAACGGCCAAGATCGTTACACCACTGAAATCCAAGGTGATAACTTACAAATGTTAGGTGGTCGCAATCAAGATATGGGCGGTTATGCACCTGTACAATCAGCACCACAACCAAGCTATCAATCTCGTCCTGCACAATCTGCGCCAGCGCCACAAGCTGAGCCACCAATGGACGCATTTGATGATAACATTCCATTCTGAATTGTATTGGTACAAGATTATCAATACGCAGTGGGATTTTCGCGATTTACAAATTTTCACGAAAATCCCTCTGTTTTTTATGGTTAGATACCACTATTCCACTTTAAACATCCCCATCATACCGAGATTTTCATGTTCCAAAATATGGCAATGGTACATTTTCAACCCAGTGTGTCCTTGCTTAAAGCGAATAATCACTTTTTCATAAGGGCGCAAATTGACTACATCTTTTAACGCCCTGCCTTCTGGCTTGAAGGTTTTGCCGTTTAATGTATGTTGAATCACTTCAAATTGAGTGCCGTGCAAATGGAACGGATGATCCATATGGCTTTCATTGAAAATTTCCCACTGTTCCACTTCATTCAATTTGGCAACAAAATCAATACGGTTCATATCAAAGGTTTGACCGTTGATTAAGAACATACCATTCATCATTGGTGGAATAGGGTTGTCCGTTGGTGTTGTAGTAGCGTGATGTGTACCGTGATTCATCATTGGCATATTCGTATGGTTCATCATTTTTTCACTAAAGCGAATTTGGCGAACCTGCTTTGGCTCATCCCAGTTAGGGAAGGACCTTAAGCTTTCAGGTAACTGAACAGGTTCTGATTTCACCTGAATTGTGGCTAAAGTGAGATCTTTAGGCTGTTCTTGCACCATCATCTTACGGCGATCATAATAACCGCTTTGTAAATTGACTGTTCCTTGCGTTTCACCCACCATAATCACTTCAACGCGTTCGGCTGGTGCAAGTAGCAGTTCATCAACAGGCGAGCGAGGTTTTTCAAGTAAACCACCTTCGGTACCCACCACAATCCATTTCACCCCTGGAATGTTTAAACGAAAATAACGAGCGCTAGTGGCATTCCAAAGACGGATTCGTTCATTCGTTTTCACTTGAATCTGGGGCTGATATTGACCGTTGATTAACACAAATTCACCCTCACGACCGTTCATCCAATCTAACATCGTGTTTGCTGGAATGGTGCCATCGGCATTTAAACGCAGATCGGAAATCACCCAATGTTGTTCAGGAAGGTGTGCAAGCGGATCATTTTTCGCTTTAACAACGAAAGTGCCTGCTAAGCCTTTATAGACTTGTTCGGAAACATGGTCATGTGGATGAGGGTGGTACCAATATGTCCCAGCACTGCCTTGAGGTAGCGTAAAGCGATAGACTTTTTTCCCTTGCGGTTCAACCATATCCATCGGGTTACCATCCGCTTCATTTGGTACATCTAAGCCGTGCCAATGTACTGTTGAGGGTTGTGGTAGGTGATTGATAAATTCAATTTCTACGGCATCGCCTTCAAATACTTCAATTTGTGGCCCTGGTAGTTGTCCATTATAAGCCCAAAATTCCGTTTCTTTATTGTCTGCGAGGCGAATTTTAATTGGCTCTGCTTTTAAAGTGGCTTTGAACAGTCCAGCTTGAGTCGATTGATTAGCAAGTTTTGGTAATATCCCATTAAGCGATAAACCTGAAGGCATTGCCTCAGTTGGCATTAGGCCAGTAGGTACTGAATGCATCATCGCCATATTGCCATGTTGTGCGTGGTTCATCATATTCGCAAGGCTATAAAGCGAGCTACTGGCTAAGCTAATTCCAATTCCATAACGTAAAAAATCTCGACGTTTCATTCTTTCCCCCCCTATTGGTTATAGGATTTAAACACTTCACTTTCACCGTTTTTCTTAATCAAAACAACATCATAAGGATCTTTGCGTCCGCCGTATGCTTCACCGTCCATACCTGGTGAACCAATTGGCATTCCCGGTGCAGACAAGCCTATTGCATCGGGTTTTTCTGCGAGTAAACGTTTGATATCCTCAGCAGGTACATGTCCTTCAATCACATAGCCATCAATCACGGCTGTGTGGCAAGAAGCATGTTCATATTTAATGTTAAAACGCTTATGAGCATCATAATTGCCTGTTTCGTTGACTTTAACCTCAAAACCGTTTTTCTGCATATAGCTGATCCATTCATTACAACAGCCACAAGTCGGGCTTTTCCACACTTCCATAGAAAGTGTTTGTGCTTGAGCAAAAGCGGTTATGCCTAAACTTAAAAGCAACAATGAGCGGGTGAATTTATGTAATTTCATAAGATGTCCTTATTTTTTATTGAGATTGAATGGACATCATGCTAAAGCTTAACCTAGGGTTAAGCTCAAGGGATTTGAAAAAATAATTTGCAAATTTTTCTCAAAATCCTACCGCTTGTTTTTCAATATGTATGAAATCTTTACTATAATACAGTCTCATTACTCAGGAGTAATAATGCACACATTCCATCCCAAATCACTTGTCTGGACAAGAGAGCCGCAAGCTTTTGAAATATCAGAAAATAAAATAACCATCACCACAGTACCACATACGGATTTAAAGCAGTCAATGTGTTTTTGCGTGAACACCCCAATTTAAACATTCATTAGGTATAATAATAAAAACCTTAAACAGAATATCATAGCAAAATGAATTTAAAACCAGTTAAAAATCAAACTTCCCAATACGAAGAGTGGGCAAGAGAAAAAGTCAAAAAAGCTATATCCCCAACCTGAAGAACGGGGCTTTACGGCGCAAAAATGGTAAATTTGACTGGTTAAAAATTGAAGGCAAAATAAGTTATTTTAATTTGCAAACACCCAAATCCTGCATAATTTTGGAGATTTTTTACAAATTATTCATATAACATTGTTTTATGAAGAGAGACCTTTCATTGAAAGGTCTCTTTTTTATCTCTCATTTTGACATCAATTATTCGTGCGCCTTATCTCGCTCAAGCACTAAAACACAATAAATACTCAATTATTGCACAGCATCCGAATCTAATATATCTTTATTTGAATACTGGAAAATAGTATAAATATCAAGGAGAACATATCTTAGATAAGCAACATAACTAGAACCAGAAAAAAGAACACGATGTATCTTTGCTTTATTTCCTTTGAACATTTTCAGGAGTAAGAATATATGGAAAATTTTAAACAAATTCTTTCGAAATTATCTGTTATTTTTTTATTGTTCTATTCGCAAAATATATTTTCCATGACACAAACAGAAATCCAATTGGAAAAAGCCTATTTAGCAGAAATGATTGATATTGCATCTGAAATTATGGAAAAAAACAATCTGTTGATCCTGATTCATTGCAATATAAACGTAGGAATATCAAGGTTCTTACTCATACAAACATGAAAAACGGTTATACAAGCTACACTTTGGAAAAATCAAAGGTTCATTTGGTTGTACCTAAAGAGTTAAAACAGAATACGAAACTTAATCTCTATTGGGGTGAAAGCAAAGGTTCAATAAATATCCTATTTGACAAAGATGAATTGACAAAATACTTTCATCTGAATCTTAAAAAAAGTGAGGAAAAATCAGAAACACTGAGAACAGTTTTTGATGAAACCACATATTTTTTCACTTCCTATGAATTTTCTATCGATAAATACCCTAACGTTACCGTCGAGTTTCGCCTCTACCATTCACCCAGTACGACATTCAGATTGGACTACCCGACTGAATTTACGCGGATTTTGATTTATAGAAAAATGTAACAGACGATGTTTCCTTATACCGTTTCTAACTTGGGCGACATTGTTCCACCACCGACTGCTCTTTGCCCCTCAAAAAAGAACCTAGACACCTAATTTTAGGTTCGGATTATTATTCAATTTTGTTATAACTAAAAATCAGCATATATAGTTAACAGTTCTTTCGGTTTTGCTATGTGCTTTGTTACATTTTTATCGTCTTATTTTCATTAGAGGTACAACTATGCAGCATCGCGATCTTTATCCCCACGAAATCTTACAAGATGTTATTGATAAAAGTTATGCTAAGTCGGAAGGACACCTAAAAACACTGGCTATTTTAAGTTTTTTAGGGGGCGGCTATGTGAGTTTTGGTTATATGGCCTATTTAAAAGTCGTGAGCGGTATTCCTCCAGAGTGGAGTGGGCTATCAACATTACTTGGTGCAGCCGTGTTTCCTATTTGTTTGATTTGTATTCTAATCGGTGGTGGTGAATTGGCCACGGGAAATATGATGATGATGGCATTAGGCCGTTTAACAAAACGAGTAAGCCTTAAAAAATTATTTCGTAACTGGATTGTAGTGAGTTTGGGCAACCTGCTCGGTGCGCTGTTTATGGCATATTTCTTAGGGCATTATGTTGGTTTATCAGAAGGTGCTGCCTCTGCTAAAACCATTGCTATCGCTGAGGCTAAAGTGCAAATGGATTTTGGTCGCGCCTTTGTTTCTGCCATTGCCTGTAACTGGATGGTCTGCATGGGGATTTGGTTCTATTTTGGCGCCAAACAAACCTCCGGTCGTATCCTAGCCATATGGTTCCCAGTGATGATTTTTGTGCTTATCGGATTACAACACTTTGTCGCCAATATGTTTATTATTCCTGCCGGGATTTTTGCTGGTGCTAATGTAACTTGGAGCCAATTCTTCTTCAATATGATTCCTGTCTTTTTAGGCAATGTCACGGGTGGTGCAGCATTTGTCGGCGCATCTTATCTTTATGCTTATCGTCACTTACTAAAAGAAGATTATTGTATTTAGTAAACGAAAATCTACCCGCACTTTGGCGTGAAAAAGGTCTTTTGAAATGCCAAAAGGCCTTTTATTCTCTCTAAAATGCATTGAATCCCCTCTTAATTAACTCGATACCCTCCTAAATAGTGTAAAGTTGCACTTTACACTTAAAGCATGTAAACTCATCTATTAAGATCAATATGGAAAGAAAAGTATTAGCAGAATTTCCATGTTATTTAGCATTCTCAAATTTACAGTAAGGAAGAGATCACATGCCGAAGATGAAAATTTCTAAACTGATGTTTTATAGCACTGTTTTAACTAGTGTTATGTTGTCTTCTTGCAGTCAACACGCCCAAACCCACTCAACAGTTGAAAATACAGCGAGTAATTATGCTCAAAATGCGGCAACGTATTGGACTGAACAGCCATTTTGCAGTGGGCGTTACCAAATTAACTTACCGGTTAATCGTAAAGGTGGCACCAGTTGGATTAAATACAATGGTTGGCAGGTAACCGTACGACCAGACTATTGGAATAAATCAGTAGAGTTGGCGTCAAAGATCCAGAAGCTAGGTCATAATGGAAGTGATATTTTTATAGAAAACCGTACAATCGTTCCTAATAAAGCGATAGCTACGGTGACACAGGCTCCTGCCGTATGGAGTAATCCGACGTTACCAGAGGTAAAAGGGATGCTCTATTATGTCGATTATAGGTTCAAATTAAGTAAGAACGATGCCTATACAGTTAGAGCCTTTGTACGTATTATGCCTGTTAACGGTAAAGAGCCACCAAACCTTAAACAGCTGGAAAAAAGTAAAGTTGATGAAGCTATTGGGTATTTACAGAATGATTTTTTCAACAAGATTAGAGATCGTAGTGAGAGCGATATTCCGCAGCAACAGGGTGTCTGCCTGACAGAGGGGTTTATTGCTGATAAGGGATCCGAGCCATTTTGGGGCAGAGTGGGTATAAAAATCAAAGATTATAAAGACGTTTATGCCGAGCTAACGACAGGTGGATCTTTGGAGGAAGGTGATAAACCGCTATTAGAACGCGATCTTTTCACTAAAGATAGTGCTTTAGATAAACTCTTCTCATGGGCGAAATACAGCACCATCCGCAAAGGAAAGCGCAACATCAATGGCATGGCGGGCAGTGAAAAACTGGTTAAGTGGCAGGGAAATCGATATCTATTTATCTGGGAAAAAGATGATGGTAGTGTGAGATTTAAGATGACTTTCGGGACTAATAAGAAAAATACCAAAGGTTCGCCACTCAGTGAGAAAGAGGCTTTAACCGCTTGGGATGCAATATTGCCGACATTGAAAACACGACTTTAAACAAGGGGTTATTGCAGTTAAATTAAAGTAAAAATACAAGCGGTCAAATTTTTAAGATGATTTGCAAAAACACCTCAAAATTTGACCGCGCTTTTAAATCAAAAGCCTTCAAAACTTAGCGCATTGAGATTTTGATTATTAGTATTAAATTAAAAAAATCTAATGTGGCTTGCCTTGGAAATAATTGTAGAGATCCAATTAAAGAATGGATAAACTGAAATCATCAGCAATTTTCGAAAATCTTCAGTTAGAGATGTAAAAGACCTGTCTCAATTTAGTCGCAAATCAACCTTATTTTAAATACTCGCCAAATAGCATGCACAAAGAGGAAAGTTACAATGGCTATTTTTAACAAATTTCAACGTGCCAAGCAGGTTGCAGAAATCTTATTACGTTATGGTTTAGATGAGTTTTTTGAACGCAGTAATTTAGAGAAGTGGTTACCGGAATCCCTTTCAAATAAGTTAGCCAATGAATCAAGTGGAAGCGTGTCTGTATATGAACGTATCCGTCGAGCGATGGAAGAGCTGGGCACAACTTACGTTAAATTAGGGCAGATGTTAAGTGATCGCCGCGATTTGCTACCAGTTGAAATGATTACTGAACTGCAAAAATTGCAAGATAAAGTAGAAGTTCAGCCCATTGATATTGCAGAGAAATTTCAGCGTGAATTAGGCATAGATATTCATGAACATTTCGAAACGCTTGCTTCAGAGCCTATGGCATCAGCTTCTATCGGTCAAGTATTCAAAGGGCGGTTGAAAAACGGACAAGATGTTGCGGTAAAAATCAAGCGAGAAGGCATTGATGAAGTCATTAAGGCAGATTTACTTATCTTACAAGACCTCGTGAATTTTCTAGAACAACGCAACGATATTATTTCTAACCTTCAACCTAAAGCGTTATTAAATACCTTCAAAGAATCCATTACAACAGAACTCTCCCTTGAAAGTGAGCGTCGTAGCATTGAGCGTTTTGCTAATAATTTTAAGCAAGATTCACGTATTTTAGTCCCACAAACCTATTCGAATTTATCAAACAATAACATTCTTTGTATGGATTTTGTGTATGGCTCAAAAGTGACCAATAAAGCACAGATTGAACAACAAGGTTTACTGGCTAAAGATGTTGCTTTACTTGGATTAGATCTCTATATGAAACAAGTATTTGAGTTTGGCTTCTTTCATGCTGATCCCCACCCTGGTAACATTCTATTAACACCTGACGGGCGGATTGCTTTTATTGACTTGGGGGCAATGGGCAAACTCAGCCCTAAAGAACGCGAATTACTTGGAAATTGTTTGTACTATGCCTCTCAAAAAAATGTGCGAAAAATCATCGAGACCATTAAGCAGCTTGCTGTCAGTTATAATGTGCCGAATGAAAAAGCGCTAGAAAATGATCTTTCTGAGATTTTCATGCTCCTCACTGAAAGCAATTTGGCAGGGTTAGATATCAGTGAATTGATGAATCGTTTTACCAAAATTATGAGCGAAAATAGCATTATTATGCCTGAGGGCGTTTATTTGCTAGCAAAAGGTTTTGCCCAGATTGAGGGGATCGGACGTTATCTCTATCCTGAATTAGATATTGCAGCCGTACTTAAACCTTATGTTACACAAATGCTTAAGAAACGATTTTCACCTAAACGCGTGATGAGTGAAAATTTCGAAAAAATTGCTGACAGCTACAACAACTGGCTTTCGCTTCCGGAAGAAGTCAAAATTTTCTTACAAAAAATCAGCAATAAGGAAATTCGTCTTGAACATGAAATCCACGGATTAGAGCGTTTTCGTAAGACTGTCGAACGAGTGGGCATTATGTTGATTATTGCCTCACTCATTATTGCAGCGTCTATTTTATCGTTGAACGAAAATCTCCCTCTGTTCAATGGCATACCAATGCCAAGCTTGATCTGCGGTGCGATTGCATTAGTACTGGCGGTCTTTTTATTGATTAAGCGAATAGATAAGAATTAGTGTAATGAGGACAATACAAGCGGTCGAATTTTAAAGATGATTTGCAAAAACACTTCAAAATTTGATCGCACTTTGGCATAAAAAAGGCCGTCTGAATTTTCAGATGGCCTTTTTATTATTTCAAATTCGCTTTTAAAAATGTAACTCCTAACCATTTTTTCATTTGAAAAAATGTAAATGTATAAACTTATATCATTAGAAAAAGTGTATTCTGTACTGTATAATTAGCCTATATCCCTTGTTTTGGAGAGGTATTATGCAGCGTAAAATCATACAATCCTTAAAAAATTGGAAGCACAAAACAAACCGCAAACCGTTGATTATTCAAGGAGCAAGACAGGTAGGAAAAACCTGGGCGATGAAACACTTTGGCGAGCAATCCTTTGAAAAAGTGGCGTATATCAACTTTGATAATAACCCTCGGATGAAAACGCTATTTTCTGGCGACTATGATATTGATCGCTTGATGCTTGGTTTGAAAATTGAAAGCGGTGTAGACATTCAAGCAGAAAACACCCTAATTATTTTTGATGAAGTACAAGAAGTCCCACAAGCATTATCTTCACTCAAATATTTTTACGAAAATGCTCCTCAACTTTATATTGTCGCGGCAGGCTCATTACTTGGAGTGTCACTACATCATCAAGTCTCTTTTCCTGTCGGCAAAGTAGACTTTCTACCACTTTATCCTATGGATTTTCACGAATTTTTAACCGCACTTGGCAAACAAGATTTGGTGAAATTGCTTGAGCTGAAAGATTGGTCGCTAATTTCAGCCATGAAAACCACCTATATTGATTTACTCCGCCTATATTATTTTGTCGGCGGCATGCCTGAAGCGGTAAAAGTATTTATCGAAACACAAAATGTCGATGAAGTGCGTCAAGTACAACGTAATTTATTGATGGCGTATGAACAGGATTTTTCCAAACATATTCACGACGGGCAAACTGTGCAAAAAGTGCGGTCAATTTGGGCTTCCATTCCTGAGCAACTTGCCAAAGAAAATAAAAAATTTATCTATGCTCAGCTACAAAAAGGGGCGAGAAGCAAAGACTATGAAATTGCTTTGCAATGGCTAAAAGACAGTGGCTTAGTACATAGCGTGCCTCGAGTGAAGAAACCACATTTACCACTTTCCGCTTATCAAGATAACGCCTTTAAATTGTATGGTTTAGATGTCGGGCTGCTTGCTGCACAAAGCAATTTGGATGCCAGCGTACTGCTAGAAGGTAGCCGTATTTTTACCGAATTTAAAGGTGCTTTAACCGAACAATATGTCTTGCAACAACTGATTGCTACTCAAGAAAATCCTGTTTTTTATTGGGCAACTGAAAAAGGCACGGCAGAGGTCGATTTTGTTGTACAACGTAAGCAAGCAGTGATTCCGATTGAAGTCAAAGCAGAAGAAAATTTAAAAGCAAAAAGTTTGAAAGTGTATGTAGAACAATTTCAGCCGGAGAAAGCCATTCGTTTTTCTATGGCAGATTATCGGGAACAGGATTGGCTGGTGAATGTGCCGTTGTATAGAATTGATTTGTAAATTTATTAAGGAGTAAACATGCAATTCAAATTATTTGGTAGGAATGAAAAATTACCCTCTCATGCAAAAAATTTAGTCTGTTTAACTATAGATTTATGGGATGATCACAGCTATGTGACTATGTTTTTTATGAATGTATTTGATAATGAAGGAAAAATATATCGTATAGGTAATATTAAAATAGGATTTGAAGGACAAACAGGAGAAATTCCTACTTACAAAAAAATCCAAGAAATCTGTAATTTCAATGTATTTAATTCACTGCCAGATTCATTCTTTTCTCTTGGTCAAGATGTCGAATTTTATGTCGAAATGCAGAAATTACCAGAAGATATAAGAACAATAATTTTAAATAATTTAAATGATATTGTATATAAGCCAGTATTTTTTGATAGATTTCAGAATGAACCTGTTTTCAATACTTCTTTAATGAGAAGCATCAGAAAACAAACGATAGAAGAGCAATTCAGACGAATATTGGATGGAAAAGCTAAATTAGATAACTTTAACTTTTATTTTATTCGAAGTGAAAAAGACAGTATAGGAGGAATAAATCTAGAGTTTAATGTTATTCCAAATTCTATGCCAAGTTCAAATATACACGCTATTATTGGTAGAAATGGTGTTGGTAAAACAACACTGTTAAATGGAATGATTAAATCATTTATAGATAAAACTGATAATAATGAAGGTGGGTTTTATGAGGCAAATCCTTTAGGCATTTTCTCTGGAGACGGGTTTAAACCGATCGGTGACGATTATTTTAGTCATTTAGTTGCTGTATCTTTTAGTGTGTTTGATCCATTTATTCCAAATAGAAAAGAACTGAAATATTACCATTATATAGGATTAAAAGAATCTAACGAAAAGCTTAAAGAACCAGTAAATTATTTTGAACAAGATTTTTGGAATGCATTTTCTATATGTAAATCGTTGTTTGCTAAGAAAGAACGATGGCTAAATGCAATTAAAAATTTAGAATCAGATAATAATTTTGCAGAAATGAACTTAAGTGCTTTAATGAATGATAACTATGATGAGAAAAGTGTATTAAGAGTTATTAAAAAAATGAGTTCAGGACATGCTTCTGTTTTATTAATCATGACTCAATTAGTTGCAAAAGTTGAAGAAAAAACCCTAGTTTTACTTGATGAGCCTGAAAGTCATCTCCATCCCCCGCTTCTTTCCGCATTTATTCGGGCTTTATCTGAATTACTTGACAATAGAAATGGTATTGCAATTATTGCAACACATTCACCAGTTGTACTACAGGAAATCCCAAAATCATGTGTATGGAAAGTTGAGCGAACAGGAACAAGAACCGATCCTTTCAGACCTAATATTGAAACGTTTGGAGAAAACGTAGGAGTGTTAACAAGAGAGGTTTTTGGTTTAGAGGTTACCAAGTCTGGTTTTCATAAGATTTTGGCTTCAAAAGTTAAAGACAACAATAGTTATGAGGAAATTGTTTCAGAATTTAAAGATCAACTTGGCTCAGAAGCAAAGATTTTATTAAAAACATTAATTAGATTAAGGGATAATAAAATTAATGGAGAAATAAAATGATCCGACTTACCTTACCTGATTCCATACCATCACATAGCGAAGTTATTGATTTGTGCTGTGAAAGAAATGTGAATTATAGACAACATGTATTAGACAACAAAGATTTTCTCATAAATAAAGGAAATTGTTATGAAATCTCTTCTAGAACAAATGATTTATATATTTTTGATAATATTTTACCTGTATCAACACATATTACAGGTAGTTTAGAAAATGAGCATATGGTTAAGTTATATGAATACTGTTTATGTCGTTGTGGATGTGGAGATGTATATAACACAATTATTAATTTAGCAAAATCTCCTACAATAAGATGCCCTTTTTGTGGAGGAATTGGTATCCCTACACAATTGGATCATTTTCTGCCAAAATCAAGATATGGACATTTCTCCGTGCTGCCTTATAACTTAGTTCCCATATGTAAGGATTGCAATACAGAATATAAAAAAGAGTTTTCCCCTAACATTAAAAATAAACAATTAATTCATCCCTATTTAGACGACGATTGTTTTTTTAATCAACAGTGGTTATGTGCCGTATATATGGATGAGACTGTTACATATTCTGTTGATCCTCCTACAACATGGTCGGATGATAAAAAAGAAAAAGTCCGTTTTCATTTTCAGACTTTTAATCTTGCAGAGCGTTTTGCTGAAAATGCAGTAGGTCCATTATCAGACTTATTAAATCAAATAAAATACTCTAAGGTTAATGGTATAAGTAAAGATCAATTTGAATCAAGCATGATTGATTCAGTCATTCGAAAAGAACCAAGGGTTAATTCTTGGAAAAGAGTTTTATTCTTAGCTATTAAAGACAGACTTTCAGATATATGGTCAGCAAATTAAAAACTTAAAATATGTATAAAATTTCCTAATGCTCTACTTCAAGGGATTTTTGCTTTGAATGATCTAATTATTTATTTCCACCTTTTTCACCTAATCTGCACTCCATGGTTGGTGACGTTGGTATAGTCCACTTTTTAGCTCACTCATTGCAACTTCTGCACAGCAATCGCACGGCAGTAGAGGTTGATAGAGGAATCTTTATCGGGACTAACAAATAAAATGTGCTCAACAATTTTCTTTGATAGGTAGTTTTAGGCAAGTTAAGGCTTCAAGCGGTCTAATTTTTAAGATGATTTGCAAAAACACCTAAAAATCTGACCGCTCTTTGTTATGAAAAAGGCCGCCTGAAATTTCAGACGGCTTTTACTTTTAACGCATCCACAATCAACTTAAACACATTGGAATGCCCGCGGCGGCTGGGGTAATAGAGGTAAAGCGGTTCGTAAGTCATAGCATATTCAGGCAACAGCTCGACCAGGTGCCCCGAATTGAGCGCATCTGCTACGCTCATATGTGCTATCCACGCAATGCCAAGGCCGTCTGAAACGGCTTGCAGACGCAGATGATTGTTGATGGAAAAGTGCGATTTTGGTGTGAACGTAATCAGCTCTTTTTTGTATTTGAATTCCCACTGCATCTCCGTGCCGTGTTCAGCGGAGAGTTTTATGCCGATAAGGCGGTGTTGTTGCAGATCATCAATATTTTTCGGTGAACCATGTTGCGCCAAATAATCGGGCGAGGCAACCAATACCATTTTGAGCGGTGCGGAAATTGGCACCGCAATCATCTCTTTCGCTACCTTGTTACCTAACCGAACGCCCATATCAAATCCTTCTTTCACAATATCTGCCCAACGATCGTCCACCACGATTTCCAAGCGGATTTTCGGGTATTGGTTCAAAATCGGCTTTAATTTTGGATACAACACGGCTTCCGCTGCTATTGCAGGGGCATTGATGCGAATCAATCCCGATGGCGTATTCAAAAAATCATTTAATGCATCGACTTCTTGGTTTATGGCTTGATAAAGTGGGAAAAGTTGGTCGAAAAGCTGCTGCCCCGCTTCGGTCAGCGACACATTGCGCGTAGTGCGGTTGAGCAGGCGCAGGTTCAGCCGCGTTTCCAGATTTTTTATGCTGTGGCTCAACGCCGAAGAAGAAATCCCCAAAAGCTGCCCTGCCTTCACAAAACTCTGCGTTTGCGCCAACGTCAAAAAATAATTCAGTTCGTTAAAGTTCTGCATTTTCTCTTTAAACTCTCTTTTATTAGTGAATTTAATTCATTACATCATAAAGCTAAACCCTATTTATCTCAATAAAAACAAATCATAAAATAACCGCACTTTCATGAGAGTAAACAGAAGACAATATCCGTAAACATCACATCCTTTTTTTATAAATTATTTATTCTAGGAGTAAAAATGAACATTTTATTATTAAACGGTGGTAAAGAATTCGGCCATTCGCATGGTGAGTTAAACAACACGCTTCACAAAAAAGCAAAAGAAGTTTTGACCGCACTTGGACACAATGTAAAAGAAACTGTGATTGATGCTGGCTATGATATTGAGGCAGAAATCGAAAAATTCTTGTGGATGGATGCCGTGATTTGGCAGATGCCTGTTTGGTGGATGCACGAGCCTTGGACAGTGAAGAAATACATAGACGAAGTATTTATCGCCGGACACGGAAAACTTTATCAAAATGACGGCCGCCATCGTGTCAGCCCGACCGAAGGATTTGGCACAGGTGGTTTGCTGCATGGCAAAAAACACATGCTTTCGGTTACTTGGAATGCGCCGATTGAAGCATTCACCCGTGAAGGCGATTTTTTTGAAGGAAAAAGCGTGGATGACTTGTACATGCACTTTCATAAACTCAACGAATTCCTCGGTATGAGCCGTTTACCGACATTTACATGTAACGATGTAGTTAAAAATCCACAAGTAGAACAATACTTAGCAGACTATCAAGTACACTTGAAAAAAGTGTTCGGTTAATGATAAAACATCAACTTGGAAGCGGTGGACTTTTGCCCTCAGCGATGAAGACATAGCCGAAATTGCCAAACTGGACGGCACGTTCGCCGCCATCATCAATCACGACACGGTGGATAATTTGAAGCGCATCTCCGCGTGGAAAACGGGCGTGTAAGTGTAGCGAGAGTAGTAGAGAAAATCTAAACGGCTCAAACTGCTTTCTTGTTTTCATTTCGTTGAAAGCCCCTTTTCTAGACAACTTGAAACCTGCTTAATCGCTCAAAGGAGTACATGACATGCAACAACTACACACTCTGAAAGACATCGAACAGGCCATCGCCACACACCCTTTAGTATCACTGTACATCAAAGCCCCAATCTGCGGTGTTTGTACGGTCGTGGCCGCCCAGCTTGACTCAGCTTTGGCGGAGGAAGGAAATGTGTATGCCGTAAAAGCCGATATTGCTGAAATACCCGAAATGGCCGGACGTTTCCACGTGCTGACCGCACCTGCATGGCTGCTGTTTTATCAAGGCAAGGAAGTAGAACGGATGGCCCGCTTCATCCCTCAGGCACAGATGAAGCAGACATTGGCAAAATGGACAAAAGTAGCAGAAAGCGGACATCAGTAACCGGTCTATCAATGTTTCAGACGGCTGCGGTCTTGATAATGATGCAAGTGGTCAAGTTTTTAAGATGATTTGCAAAACACTTAAAAATTTGACCGCTCTTTATAGTAAAAATCCCCTACTGTTCTACTCTAGGGGATTTTGCTTTAAATAATGGGATGTTTATTTCAAACCTTTTTTAACCAAATCTTCATAACCGCCGTGGTTGGTTACATTGGTATAGCCTGCATTTTTCAACTCAGTGAGTGCGGCTTCAGCACGGCGACCACTACGACAGTAAAGGTTGATCGGTGCATCTTTATCTGAACCAATCGCTTTAACACCTTCAATGATTTTATCATGCGGAATATTCACCGCATCTTGTAAATGACCTGCGTTAAACTCCTCGGCTGAACGTACATCAATCCAAACGCCTTTTGCTTTTTCTGGTTGTACTGCGCTTTGTTCTGTTTGTGGTGCAGTATTCGCAGAAGCAAAAAAAGGTACAGCAATCGCTGCCGCAGAAAGTACTGCTGTGAATAATTTTTTCATCATTCAATCTCCCTATTAAATAGAAATAATATATTTACCTAAATAAATTTAGGGGTTATGTAAAACTAATAGTCATCATACGCCTAAATATAAAGATAATAAACTGTGAATGAAGTAAATTTTAAGTAAAATTTTCGTAAAATTTAACTACGCTTTTTAATATTTTCTCTATTCAACACATCAATATCTCTAAACCTTATCATTCATTATTTCCGATTAGTAAAAGATGTTGTTCATAAACGGGTATTTTTCACACAAAGATTTAACCGTACAATCTGCTCCACCAAATATTTAGGAGAAAATAATGAAAAAAATGCCTGTATTGTTTGTTGGGCATGGTAGCCCGATGAATGCGTTAGATAAAGAAAACCCGTTCAATCAGAATTTCAGCCTAATTACACAAAAGTTTGCCAAACCAAAAGCCATTTTGATGATTTCAGCGCATTGGTACAGCAGCCGTTTGCAGGTTACGTCTGGCAAACACCCTGAAATGATTTACGATTTCTATGGCTTCCCAGATGAACTCAGCCAAGTGCAATATCCCGCGCCCGGTTCACCTGAGTTAGCGGAGCAAGTGCGGTCATTATTACAGCCGGAGAATGTAGAGCTGAACCCAACGCGTGGTTTTGATCATGGCACATGGGCGGTGTTGAAATATCTCTATCCCGATGCCGATATCTCCGTGGTGCAACTTAGCCTTAACCGTTTGCAATCGGCTGAATGGCATTTCAATTTGGCGAAAAAATTATCTGCTTTGCGTGAACAAGGCGTGTTAATTATCGGCAGTGGCAATATTGTGCATAATCTGAGAGCGATAAGCTGGGAACATATTGATCAAATCGGTGCGGGGTATGATTGGGCATTTGCTTTCCGTGAAACAGTCAATCAAGCAATTGCGAAGCAAGATGATGAAACCTTGGTACATTATGAACAGTTAGGTGAAAAAGCCGAGCTTTCTGTGCCAACGCCAGATCATTATTTGCCGTTACTTTACATTATGGCGTTACGCGAACCGCAAGACGAAATTACGTTTTTCAATGATAATTTGATTGCAGGATCGCTCAGCATGACGTCGGTTTTAGTGGGATAATATATTTGTAAAAACATTTGGAAATCTAACCGCACTTAAAAATAAAAAAGCCATCTGAAATCGAATATTTAGACGGCTTTTGAATAAATCAATAATTAAGGCCGATTCTTACTTTTTAAGTAACATATTATTTTTTCTAATTCCATCTGTTGCATGAAACGTTCTATATTTATCCAGTCTGGTTGATTACTGGCATCAACAGGAAGCAGGATTTTTTGTTTCGCCATGCGGGTTGCATTGAATTTATAGCCGTATTGGTATTTGGATTTCTGTTTCAAAATCATGGTTTTTAAGAACAGATAGGCGTATTTTCCGACCTGTTTTGATTTGATTTTCAAGCGTTTTACATCATCTGAAAACAGGCATTCGTAGGGATGGTAAAAATTTTCCACCACGCTGCCGTTGTAGTTTACGCCTAAAACATCCTTATCCAAGCTAGCATTTTTATTCGCAATAAAGGCTGTAATACCGTTATTTGAATCACTTGCCCCGACAAACGGAATTTTCCCTTCCTGCATATCCTGCTTGGTCAGGCGAACGCCCGAATGAATCTCACAAACATCCTGTATCGCAAACGCTGCCCAGCAGCTTTTAGACGGTATCCAACGCTCTACCCCCCCCCGCAAGCCATTGTTATTTAATGAATTATTATAATAACTTAGCACGGTGGCAATTTTATCCCGTTCGATTTGCTTCATAAAATCTTCCATAAACTGCCAGTCGGGCAAGCCGTCTGAATTGACGGGGAGCAGGATTTTTTCATTGAATAACCTTTTTTCATTTCTTATGTATCCATAGTTATATCTGTCTGCTCCATTATTGATTGCAGTAACTAAAAATAAGCCATTCCATCTGTTTAATACAGAGCTATACCCAACAAACACATTGCTAGAAGGTACAAAATCTTCTTTTTTATAAACAGATAAACCAACAGAACCCTCGCCAGTCATAACAAATACAATCGCATTTCCTTTAAATATCTTAAATTTTCCATTAGTTTCAACAAATCCTGTGACTCCATTATCGTTATATTTTGCACCGTTATAAGAAACACCAAATTGGCAATCTTCGTTGCTATGACCTTTATTGTTTCCTCGTAATAATTGTTCAAATATTTTCCCAATTTTAAATTCTTGCCATTCTGTATTTTTCAGACTACCTGTTGAAATCATTAACTCTACCGCTTTATCAGCATAGTAATCTTTTAAATCCACAATCTGTTTCTGTTCTTTTTGCTTGATAAAGTCTTCCATAAACTGCCAGTCGGGTAAGCCGTCTGAATTGACAGGGAGCAGGATTTTTTCACGCTGAATACGCTTATCGTTAATCTCGCGGTTAAAGGAATATTTTTCCTCCAAACGCCTGATAATTCCCGATAAAAACAGATAAATGTATTTGTTAGGCCTTTCCAATATTAGGGCGGTAACGTGGTCGCTGGCAACAAAGGTGTAGTGATGAAAAAAAGTTGAGCCGACACTGCCACTATTTGCTAAAGTCAGGCAGTTTTCAAAAATACGGACGCCTTTTGAATTACCGATAAAATTATCTACGCCATTGTTGGCTGCAGTGGATGAAACGTAAGGTACCTCCCCGTTTTGTTGGTTACCTTTTGTTAGTCTCTTACCTCTTTGGATTTTTGTGAAAATTTCTGAGACAAAAAACTCTCGCCATTCTTTTTTTACTAGTTTATTGCTCATTGCAATTCTCCAATCCAAACAAATACCCTCTACCGTGCGTAATCATATTGACTTCAAAGGTCAAATAATCGGCAATCACTTTTTCAAAATCGGCTTCGGCGGGGATTTCGTCATTGAAATAGTAAAATGAATGAAGCCATTCGTCATCCGCTTCTACGGTAGTTTCCACGCAGAATTTGCTTTCTGCCTGAATACGTCCGAACCATACGTCCAGCAGGTGCTGTTTTTTGTCTTTTGCGCTGACGGTTTCCACTAGACCGATGTGTTTTTGCACTTCAAAACCGTCGTTTTCAAAGTTGATAAATTTGACGGTTTTGTCTTTGTCGTGTGGGATGCCCGTGGAAAAGACGGCAATGCAGGGATTCGTTCCTACGCCGTAAAAGGTGTTTTTGTTCAGGGTAATCACGCCTTCAAGTGTATGTTTTTTGAGGATATTTTCTTTAATCGTCTGTTCTTCTTTAGTTTTTCCCGTCATGGAAGACTGCGGCACAATCACAATGGCCTTGCCATCAGCTGTAATGGAATCCAGCAGATGTTCGGTAAAGGAAATTTCGTAGAGGCTGGGATTGGCTTTTGAGCCTTGCGAATAAGGCGGATTCATCATGCCGATGTTGCAACCTTTGAGCTGGAGCTGGGCAGGGTTTTGTTTTAAAAAATCTTCCTGCTCCAAGTTACTTTTGCCGTCGCCACGCAAAATCATATTGGTGGTAGCGATGGTAAACATATAGGGCTGCAATTCAATGCCATGTAATTGTTCCTTACGAATCTTGCGTTTTTCAGCTTCTTTATCGGTTTTTTGTAGCATATGGTGCATGGCAGCAATCAGAAAGCCTGCTGTGCCACAGCAGGGGTCAAATACTGAATCGGTTGGCTTAATATCGATAAGTTCGCAAAACAATTCAACAATATGGCGCGGGGTCAGCACGATACCGAGCGTCTGCCCGTCGCCTCCAGAATAGGACATAAATTCGCCGTAAAAACGTCCCAAATAATCTTCGGCGGAGTGAATGTATTTGATATTCTTATAAATGTGGTCGTAGATGAATTGGGTGTAGTGTTTGAGCGGAGTTTTGCCCAATATGGAATTGGTTTCGTTGATGGCTTTGGTGTCGCGGATAACCAAAAACTGGCTCAATAACTTGTCTTTTTTTACCTGTGGCTTGACTTGGGCTCGATCTAAATTGGCTTGAATGGCTTCGTAAATTTTTTGTCCGTCGGTTTTTACATCGTCACCGTTCAAATTTTCTATATCAAAGTTTTTATGTTCGATTTCACGCAAAGCAAGTAGGATGCCAGACACAATCAACGGCTTGTCTTTATCCTGAATACTGCCGTAATTGCGTAGATCTTCGTGCAGTTCTTTGGCATCTTTTAAGATTTCGGCAGTGGTTTTTTCTTCGTCTGTCTGCTCTTTCAAGATGTTTTTGGTGTAATACTCGCCAATATTCTTTTCGTTGAACAAGGTGAAGGTTTCCACATCTTCCAATTCTTTATAGCCGCCACGTTCGTCAATAAAGAGCGGTGAGATTTTGTGGCGTTTTTCATTGCCTGATACGCCGATGGCGATGATTTTCTTGTAGCTAGTATTTTTTGCTAAATGGATACCGTAATGCAATGCACCGTTTACAGCAAAATCCTTGATGCTGGTGGTGACCTGGCAAATTAAGTCGTTATCGTCGCGTTTGATGTGGTCGGCCGTATCTGCTTTGTCTTCAATGACAATCACAAAATCTTTCACAACACCGCAGTATTCAGGATAGCCTGCCTTGCCTGTCTGCGCTTTAGAAGCAGTTTTTAATGCGTTGTTCAGTTCGACAATATCGCTGCCTTGCGGGCATAAATCTAGCTCTGCTTCTTTAAGTAGATCATAAACCCAAAGGTCGGTTTTAATTTCTTTTTTAGCCATATTTATATTAAGTCCTAATAATTTTTTCTTATGTTTTGTAAATAAAATTTTGATTTTGCTAATTTCATCAAACCCTCACCAACTCCATCATTCCCTCAAATGAATATAATGCCGACTTTCTTCCACTGGCTTCTTCTTTTAACGACAAAATCCCCTTCTCTAGTAGAGCTTTGGTGAAGCGATTTGCAGTTGCCGGTGGAATATTAGTACGTTCAGCCAAACGACTATTTCGGAAAACAGGGTAAGTAAAAACAAAATCCAACACAGCAAGCGAATGTTTAGAAGAAAGTGTTTCTGTAAAAGTAGACTTCATCTCTTCATAAAGTAAATGAATGTTTTGTGCAATTTTAAGGTTATGACCTGCCTGCCAATAGATTGCGTCAAAGAAGAATTGGCACCATTCGTTCCAATTACCTGTTTGAGAAACTTGACGCATCAACTCTGTGTAACGTTCTTTGTATTCCTCAAAATATCCACTGATATAAAAATGTGGCGCACTAATGGCTTTTGCCTGCCAGAGCATTAAAGTTATCAGCATTCGACCAATCCGCCCGTTACCGTCTTGAAAAGGATGAAGCGCTTCAAATTCAAGATGAGAAACTGCTGTTTTTGCTAAAATTGGCGTAGTGTCGTTGTTTATATAATCAAATAATTTATCCAAACCTTCTTCTAATTTTTCAGGGCTTATTGGCACAAAAAGAATCGCTCGTTTGCCTTTGTCAGCCAGATAGTTCTGTTCGTGCTTGAATGCGCCTGGCGATTTATTTGCCCCACGACCATAAGATAAAAGCTGTTGGTGCATGGTTTTCAATAAAAATTTGTTGAATAGATAGCCATCTTCTATCGCACCCTGTGCATTTTTCAATGCCCGTTGATACAATACGGTTTCTACAATGTCTGATCGGACTTCGGTGGAATCATGACCTTCACCGTAATCTGCCTCATATTGCATAATTTCATCCATGGTGCTAATCGTGCCTTCCATACGGGAAGAAATAACCGCTTCTTGGTTTCTTAAAGGCGCAAGTAAAATCTCGCTGTTATGCATGTTTTTCAACATTTGATCATAACGAGCTAATGCATCAGTAGCCTTTAACAAACTAGACATAAGTAAAGCGTAATCTAATGATTGAGGAGGAAATTGATTATAGTGATACTGAACGGCATCGTCGAAGTTAAGCTGCTTATACATATTATTTCCCCTTTGAGAATCAAAAAAAACAATTTTTGATTGATAAATTGCATTATCACTTATTTATGATTAACAAACAAGTTTGTGAATCAGATTTATTAAAAAATGATTCATAAGAATTTTTGTGATTCACTTCTGATTAACAAAAAGCTTGTAAATCAAAATCAATAAAAAATAATTGATAAAATTTGGGCTAGAACATTTGCAAAAACACTTTAACATTTAACCGCACTTAGAAAGAAAAAGGCCATCTGAAATCTAACATTCAGATGGCCTTTTTAGTTTATTCAATTATTTCTTCGCAGGCTCTACTTCACCAACAGCCTTCTGAGATTTTTCATCCATTTCCACTTTAATATTGTGGTCCACCACCACATTCATATTAATGGTGATGCCTTCTTTTGGTGTATCCAATTGAATGGTCGGCGTGCAAGCCGTAAGTGTAAACATAGCCGCAAAAATAAAAAAGTGCGGTTGAAATTTAAGGTGTTTTATCATTTGTCTTTGTCTAATTGCTTATAAAGTTTATATTGCAGATTTTGTTCAAATTGCGAGCCGTAGTCAATCATATTCCACAATTCAAACATATTTTCTTGGTGCGTATAATTTAACGTTATCGGATTATTGGTTCGCTTGGTTGGATTAAATCCGCTAATACTCGCACGCAACGTCATTTGCCCTTTCGGATCGAGCGTCACCGCCGCATGAGAATTTTGCAGTTCCATTTCTTTTAATAAATCCACCAAGATATTTTCTGTCCAACCGCCTTTTTTCAGCCCTTTCACCATTTCATCGGTTAATTTGATGGATACATTCCCCACTTGTTCCAATGTGCCATTACAAATCAAACATTCCTTGTGGCCAAGCCAAAATGGCATTACAGCATTGGCACGGCCGGTTAAGCTTACTTGATTATATTGTGCTAAGGCTAACACTTGGGCTAAATCAATGTTGGTAAAAGAAAGCGTTGCCATTTTTCTTTGCGGGAAACTGAGCTGAGGCACCGTCAATACACCATCAAATAAGGAAAGTTTCACATTTCTCAAGGTAAGCGGATTTTTCATGGTGTTCGGATAACGTCCAAACAAATCCAATTCTCCATTTGCGACGGAAAGCGCACCATAGCGAATATTGTGAGTCGAAATATGGATTGGTTTGCTCGAAGACACTTGCAATGCCGAGTTTTCATAATTCATAGGGAAATGAATATTCAAGCCATAAATCTCGCTATCTGGCATAGTGATTTTGCCATTTTTAAGATTCAGCTCCCCCTTCATCTTCACGCCATTGCCATTGATTGCGAATTCACTTTGTCCTTTAATGCTGCCCTCATGAATTAACCAATTCCATTGTTGAGGGAAAAGTGATTGGAATACTTTTGCAGATTGTTCTTTCCAGCTGATTTTGCCTGAAAGTGCAGTATTCTGATATACACCCAAAACATCTAAAGGTCCAAGCGAACCCGCCTTTAAATCACCTGCAAAATTGAAGTTACTGATACTCTTACCATCAATACCTAAACCGAAAACAGGCGAAACAAAACGGCCGCCATAAGCCAGTTCAATCCAATCTGTTTTCGCTTGCAACAAACCTCGAATATGCTCTTCTTCATAATCCCAGCGGAGTCGATCTTTAAGCTCCAACGAAAGCGGTGCCATTTTCACCTCTTTCATTTTCACTTCATTAGAACGTGCAGAAAGCTGATTTAATTCAATATGATCCGCTTCCCAAAAGCCTTTTCCTTCCATTTTGACTGGCGTATTTAAGGATTTCCAGTTTGCACTGCCATTGATTGTCCAATCCCAACGGTTTGTCGCTTGTTTTTCCACCGACTGCAACTTATGTTCTTCATCCCGCAAATCAAACACGGTTTTAATACCGGCAATAAACTCATGGGCGTTTCCGTCTAATTTTAAATCGAGATTTTCAAACTGTGGTGTCGTACCCTTTAATGTTGCGAGCAAGCGACCTTCCAAGCCATAACGACCGATAATAATGTCATCTAACGGTAAACGAACGTGCAATTTGGTATCTGGTTGAACGGTATCCATTTTAAAGACAGATCCCGGATAAAAATACACGACAGGATGTGTGAAGAGCCCGCCGAGATGATAGGTTAAATTAGTTTGTGCCACAGTAGCGTTATAACGTAAATCCCCGCGTGTTTTCAGCTCAAAGTCCAATTCGTTATTGTCATCGCCCCCACCGATTTCACCATTTTTGCCTGAAATCACGATCTCCCCTTTGCCCATTTCGCCAAAGGTTTGCAAGATCACGTTCATATCAATGCTTAATGGCAACAAGCCTTCTGCTGCACGGTGGATAGATAACCCAAGGAAGCCTTTAATCGGTTGATAACTGTCGAAGGTCCAATAAAATTTCCCCCATGAAATATCCAAACCGTCTTTGGTGAACACAAAAGGCACATCCAACAACGGCGAATTTGCTGTTAAATCTTGAACATTTAACTGACCATCTGCCCCTTGCCACGACACTTTTGCCTCGCCTTTGGTTACAGTAAGTTCAGAGTTATTCCAGTTAAATAAAACATTTCCTTGTTGAGGAAGTTGAGAAAGATCGGGCTCAAAATTTGCAGTGAAATGAAGATCGTAGTTTTTATCGCCCGCTTGTTTAATATCTGTATTGCCCGTCCATTGGAAGATCCCATCTCGTGGCGTGACAGTCGATTGATGATGCAGCTCAAGCCCGTCATTATTGGCTTGAGCTTCAAGTGCTAATTGGTTGCCGTTATAGTTTGCGTCTAACGCCCAATCAGCCGATAAGAAAGGTTTTAAAGCCCCTTGTGTCAAGGCTTCGGCATTCGTTAATTGAAAGTGTTTAACGTTAACATGAGAAATAGGCAATGCTGCCCAAAGTGCGGTCAAATTTGGCGGTGTTTTTTCAGCATTATCACTGGGTAAATGAGTTAAACAATCATAATTCAAGCTAGCCTTTTCAACATCAAGACTATGCGTATTCCACCAAGTCACCTGAGTATTATTCAAGTTCACAAGTGTGCATTGGTCGGTTTTCACTTTTAGCTCTGGCAGCGTTAAACCTGTGGTTTCCCATTGCCAGTCATCAGCTAATTCAATGTGATAATGCGGTGCTAAAAAATGATTCGTTAGTTGCGCTACACGTTTTGGGGTCGCAAAAACACGTACTAAGCCAATGCTTATTACGATCAATAGCAATAAAATAATCAACGCCCACAGGCAACGCTTTCGCATAGTTTCCCCAATTACGCGATTAATCAATAAATAGAGGCGTATTCTATCCTATCTCGCCCCAAATAGCTCAACCAACTTATCCCCAAAGAAATAAAACACTAATCCAAAGGCGACAATGATTAATCCGATGAGTTTTGTGATGTTCACTTCTCGGATCGGCATACCGATAAGACCAAAATGATCGATAGTTGCTGCAGTAATTAATTGTCCGACGATGATAAAAAATAACATCGCGGTGATGCCTAATTTAGGTGCAAGCAAAACGGTTGTGAACACGACAACTGCGCCGAGTACCCCACCAATTAATTTCCACCAAGGTTGTGATGGAATCGTAGATAAATTGCCCCATAAATCAGTTTTAGCCAATGCGATAAAAAAGAGAAAAATCGTGCCTACCGCAAAAGAAATAAAGGTAGCAATTACCGCTTCGCCACTCATGGCTTTCGCCAATTGCGTATTAATCGCTGATTGCGTGGCGAGTGCGACACCTGCCGCTAAGGCGATAATGAGATAAACAAAAAACATCGAAACTCCCAACATAAAATTTAGTTTATTTTAACCTTTTCTAATTTACCGTGAAATGCTTTCTATTCGGCAAAATCGGCCCAAAATCAACCGCACTTTGTACTTAATTCACAAATACCTCAAAAGTTGTAAGTCATCTTACCTGTTTATTTGATCTTGATCACCATTTGACTATTCTTTATTTGACGCTAATCTTCAAATCCATACACTAAACTCCATTCGGAGCAATCGTTTGTGTAGTGCGTATTGAAAGCAAAATAGACTGGTTTTATCAACTCAATGGGAGGAATATCCATGACCCACATTATCGTTGCAACGCACGGTAAGTTTTCTGAAGAAATCGTCAATTCCGCCGCTATGGTGTATGGCGAAGATGAAAACTGCCATGTCGTGACTTTCTTACCAGGTGAAGGCGGTGAGCATTTAATCGAGAAATACAATGCTATTATTGCCACACTGCCTGAAAATGAACCGGTGCTCTTTCTGGTCGATTTATTTGGTGGTAGCCCCTATAACGCGGCAAGCCGAGTCGCCAGTGAAAGGGATAATACCGATATCGTCACCGGCATTAATCTACCAATGTTGCTAGAAGTGCTTGATGCCAAAGATGGCGCTAGCTTAGATGAATTGGTAGAAACCGCAAAAGAAGTCGGGGTCGCTGCCGTGAAATCCTTCCGTCAACCTAAAGAAAGCAAACCTGCTCCAACGCCAACTGCTAAACCCGCTGAAGCACCAAAAACCTCTCCAAATCCAACCGCACTTTCTGGCAATATGAACATTTCCTTATTGCGTATTGATAGCCGTTTAATCCATGGTCAAGTAGCGACCTCTTGGGCGAAAGCAGTGAAATGTGAAGCGATTTTTGCGATAAATGATGATGTGGCGAATGATGCGCTTCGTCGTGATTTATTACTCCAAATCGCCCCTGAACATTTGAAAGCTTATGTGATTCCTGTGGAAAAAGCCATTAAGGTGTATCACAACCCGAAATATGCGGGCAAAAACATTCTTTGGTTGGTAACCAACCCAACAGATATCGTGCGCTTAATCGAAGGCGGCGTGAAAATTGATAAAGTCAACGTGGGCGGTATGACGTTTCGTGAAGGCGACAAAATGCTTTCCCAAGCAGTTGCCGTCAACCCAACTGATGTGGCGGCATTTAAACAGCTTTTAGATAAAGGCGTGGAATTAAGCTTACAACAAGTGGCGAGCAGCCCGAAATCAATGCTCACGCACAAAGAGCTTGATGCGATTCAATTTTAATTACGAGGACAATTCATTATGACAACAATGGAAATTATTTTAGTCACACTCGTTGCCGCCATTTGCGGTATGGGGAGTGTATTGGACGAACGTCAAACTCATCGTCCTTTAGTTGCTTGTACCCTAATCGGCTTAGTATTAGGTGATTTAGAAACCGGTATTATTGTCGGTGGTACCCTTGAATTAGTGGCATTAGGCTGGATGAACGTCGGTGCGGCAATGGCACCAGATGCGGCATTAGCCAGTGTGATTGCAACGATCCTCGTCATCAAAGGCGGCCAAGATAAAGGGAGCGCATTAGCGATTGCAATTCCGGTAGCCGCGGCAGGTCAAGTATTAACCATCTTCGTGCGTACTTTAACCATCTTCCTTCAACACAAAGCCGATGATTTTGCCGCAAAAGCCAACTTCCGAGGCATTGAATTCTGTCACTTCAGCGGTCTTGCATTACAAGCGTTACGCGTGGCAATTCCAACCTTCTTCGTTGCGTTAGTGGCAGGTACGGATACAGTGACTGAAGCATTGAACGCGATTCCAGAAGTGGTCACTCGCGGTTTACAAATCGCTGGTGGCTTTATCGTGGTCGTAGGTTATGCAATGGTCATCAATATGATGCGTGCAGGCGCATTAATGCCATTCTTCTTCCTAGGCTTCGTAATCGCCTCTTTCACCAATTACAACCTTGTAGGTCTCGGTATTTTAGGCACATGCTTAGCGATGATTTACATTCAATTAAACCCACGTTTCCATCAATCTACTGCTCCACAAGCGGTTGCAAAACGTGAATTAGCTGACGATGAACTTGAAGGACTATAAGGAAGAAATTATGACTGAACAAACTAAAAAATCATTAACAAAAGGCGATATTCGTAGCACTTACTGGCGTTCAACTTTCTTGCTAGGTTCCTTCAACTTTGAACGTATGCAAGCAATGGGGTTCTGTGTATCGATGATCCCAGCCATTAAACGTCTTTACAGCAAAAAAGAAGATCAAGCAGCTGCATTAAAACGCCACTTAGAATTCTTCAACACCCAACCTTGGGTGGCATCGTCTATCATCGGTGTAACCGCCGCGATGGAACAAGAACGCGCGAATGGCAACGATATTGATGACTCCGCAATCAGCGGGGTGAAAGTCGGTTTAATGGGACCATTAGCCGGTGTGGGTGACCCAATTTTCTGGGGAACATTACGTCCTGTACTCGCGGCACTTGGTGCGGGCTTAGCCCTTACAGGTAGCCTTTTAGGACCATTACTTTTCTTTATCGGTATCAACCTTTGCCGCGGTTTAACCCGTTGGTATGGCTTTAAATATGGCTATGAAAAAGGCACCACCATCGTTAACGATATGGGCGGCGGTCGCTTACAAAAATTGACGCAGGGGGCGTCTATCCTCGGTCTCTTTGTCATGGGCTCACTGGTATCGAAATGGACGAGCATTAATATTCCATTAGAACTTTCCCGCTATAAAAACCAAATGGGCGAAGAAGTGGTGACCACCGTACAAAGTGTGTTAAACGATCTCCTCCCAGGTCTTGCAGCGTTAGGTTTAACTTTCTTATGTATGTATTTATTACGTAAAAAAGTCAACGCCATGTACATCATCTTCGCCTTATTCGGCGTGGGTATTTTAGGCTATCATTTTGGTGTGTTAGCGTAATATATTATGATATTGCCTTCCCTCTTTCGCTTGAGGGAAGGCAAATTTTTAGCATGACATATAAATCCTATGAACCTGAAAGATCTCATCAAGCCACCACCGGCTGAAGGCTATATCAAAAATTCATCCAATTTAGTGACCGCACTTTTTGTTCTCGCGGGCATTCTTTATTATCCCACCAACGGCTACGGTGCCATCATCGCTTTAATTGCCGCACTGATTGTGTTAATCGGTCAAAAAATGCTGATTGCTCAAACCAATAAAGATTTCACCGAAATGCAGTTAGCCGAAAAGCAATTCCAAGAAACCCAAAACAGCGATTACCTCCGCTTTATTGAAGCACGTGCCAGCCAAATGTTGCGCGACAACAAAGTGCTTTCCGAAAAAGGCAAAAAAGAGTTGGAGAGATTACTGTCTGTCGTCAAAACGCATTTAGCATAGCTGATCCAAAATAATCATAACTTTTAGCTATATGAAATAAGCTTTTCTTCTTTTTCTTACTTAAGTTAGACAGGTATTATCAAGCAGAAATTTATGATTTATCCCTTAGGAGTAGTTTATGTCTCAATTTAAAATTCACACCATTGAATCAGCCCCTGAAGCGGCACAAGAAGCCTTAAAAGCCGTACAAAATGCCAATGGGTTTATTCCAAATTTAATCGGTGTTCTTGCGAATGCCCCTACTGCACTTGAAACTTATCGCACAGTGGGCGGTATTAATGGTCGTAACAGCTTAACGGCAACAGAACGCGAAGTGGTGCAAATTACTGCTGCAGTAGTCAATGGATGTGGTTTCTGTGTAGCTGGCCACACGAAGATCGCTTTAAAAGTATTAAAACTTGAAGAAGAGCTTGTAAACCAAATTCGTGCAACTGCTCGTATTGAAAGTGATAAAAAACTGGATACTTTAGCGCGTTTTACCCTTGCTGTTATTTTACAAAAAGCAAAATTAACCGAAGCACAGCTTAAAGCGTTCTTTGATGCAGGTTATACTCAAGAAAATGCCATTGATGTGATTTTAGGTGTCAGCCTCGCCACATTATGTAACTATGTGAACAACATCGCTGAAACCCCAATCAACCCTGAATTACAGGCATTTGCATAATCAAGCCAATATAAAAAGTGCGGTCAAAAATGACCGCTCTTTTCTATTCCTTCACAAGTTGTTTAATTTGATCTGAATTCAAATAACCTGGCTGTGCTTTGATAAGATTTAAATCCTTATCCAATAGCAAATTAAACGGATAGCCTAATACATTGGCTCGTTTAATGATTTCACCGTTTTCATCCAATAATACCGTGATATTTTTGTAATCCAGGCCTTTATACCAATTGATGAATTTTGGGCCATTTTGTTCGTTCTTTTGCCCAGGTGAGGCAATCGTAATCACATTAAAATCAAGATTCTTTTCAGCACTGAGATCATCAATTTCCGCTAAGCCTGCTAAGCAAATTGGACACCAGGATGCCCACATTTTGATATAAAGCGGTTTGCCTTGATATTGTGATAAAGAGACGGTTTGATTATCCAACGTTTTCAATGGGATATCAGCCAAAGACACCTTCTCTTGTGCAAAACTCAATGGACTCAAAAATAATAAAAGTGCGGTCAATATTTTTTTCATTTTTTCCTCTTATTTCACAAAGGGAATCAAATCGCCATAACCTTGTTTTTCCATTTCATCTAATGGAATAAACTTAATCGATGCGCTGTTAATGCAATAACGCAAACCACCTTTATCACGCGGACCATCATCAAACACATGGCCTAAATGGGCATGACCACTGCGACTTAACACCTCAATACGAGTCATATTAAAGCTATTATCTCTTTGATACGCCGCCACTTCAGCGGCAATCGGTTTGGTAAAACTTGGCCAACCACAACCGGATTCAAACTTATCTTTGGAAGAAAATAACGGTTCTCCCGTGGTGATATCCACATAAATACCAGGCGCGAAATTATCCCAATATTCGTTACTAAAAGAACGTTCGGTGTGTTTGCCCTGCGTCACATCATATTGAAGTGCGGTCAATTTTTGCTTTAATTCTGTATCACTTGGTTTTGGGTATTTTTTATCATCAATTAATGGCTCATCGGCTTTTTTGATGTCGATATGACAATAGCCATTCGGATTTTTCTTGAGATAATCCTGATGATACTCTTCCGCCTCTACATAATTTTTCAGCGGTTCCACTTCAATTTGAATCGGTTCTTGATATTTACTTTGTAAAGTTTTCAATGCCGCTTCAATAACGGCTTTATCTTGTTCGTTTTGATAATAAATGCCCGTGCGATATTGTCTGCCACGATCATTGCCTTGCTTATTGATACTGGTTGGGTCGATAACACGGAAATAATATTGCAATAATTTATCTAACGAAATTTTGTTTGGATCGTAAGTCACTTTCACGGTTTCAGCATGATCTGTCGCATGCAATAATTGATAATTCGTGGTATCACCTTTTCCATTGGCATAGCCCGAAACCGCATCTGTCACGCCTTGAATACGTTCCATATAAGCTTCTAGTCCCCAAAAACAACCACCTGCAAGATAAATAATGCGTTGTTCTTGTTTACTTTCCATTGTCATTTTTTGCTCCTTTGATGAAGTTGGATCATCAGCATACGTTAAACTACTTTGTAAACCGCCAAAAAGTGCGGTTAATATGAGAAATGTTTTTGTATATTTCATTTTCTTTCCTTATTATAGAAAATATCTTCAGATTACATTTCATTAGACGAAGACAAGCCCATTTTCTTACAAAATAAGGCAATTTTTTACCGCACTTTATGCAAGGAACCCTTATGCCAAACATACATCTCCGCAATAATTATCAAAAGGCTGTTGTTTGTATGGTGTTAGCTTACATCAGCATTGCCTTAATGGGCGTATTTGTAAAATACGCCTCTGATGAATTACCGTCCAGTGAAATTTTATTTTCCCGTTTTTTTATTGGTTTTGTGTTTCTCCTGCCTTTTTTAATTAAAGATGGCGATTTCAAAGTTGATATGTCGCAATGGAAGTTTCTCGTTTTGCGTAATCTCGCCGGCATTGCTAGTATGTTGTTAACCTTTTACGCGATTAAATATTTACCAATTTCCATTGCGACTTTATTGATGAATACGTCCGCACTTTTTGTGCCTTTATTGCTGTTTTTCTTTAAAGTCAGAACACCATTAAAAGTATTAGCTTGTAGTTTTATGGGTTTTATCGGTATATCCATCATTATGCTGACCAACGGATCAATGAATATCAACCCTATCCATGTAGGCTATGCGTTAGGTGCTGCTGTGCTAGCAGCCATGGCATTTATCAGCTTACAAGAGCTCAATAAACACAACTCACCTAAAAATATCGTGTTTTACTTTCACTTATTAGGCTCGATTTTGTTACCGCTCTTTTTCATCGCACAGTGGAAAATGCCGACATTACATGGATTTGCATTACTGCTTTTGGTAGGCGGATTCGGTCTTATTTTCCAATTATTACTCACTCGCGCCTTTAAATACGCCCCTGCCAATGTCATTACGCCTTTTGCTTTTACTGGCGTCATTTTTTCCAGCATCTGTGACTGGCTCTTCTGGGATAACGTACCAAGCCTAAATTTCTGGATTGGTTCATTAGTCATCATTATCGCTGTCAGCTTGCTTGCTAGAATGCGGGCAAAATAGAGAAGTCCGACCAAATAGCTAAAATATAACTATTCTCAATAACATTGTTTTAATGTATAATCCAAACGCTTTTATTATTGAGGACATAACATGAAAAAATTATTGAAAACCACTTTAGCTTCCGCATTGTTAATGGCATCTGCATTTGCTAGTGCCGTCACGATTAAAGATGCAAAAGGCGAATTTACCCTTGATAAAACCCCAAGCCGTGTTGTCGCATTGGAATATTCTTTTGTGGATGCCTTAGCCCAAGTCGGTGTAAGCCCAGTGGGTGTGGCTGACGATAACAAAGTCGATCGTATTTTGCCGCAAGTACGCGAAAAAATTGCTGCATGGCAATCCGTTGGCACACGTTCTCAACCGAGTCTTGAAGTGATTGCTTCTCTGAAACCCGATTTAATTATTGCCGATCCTTCCCGTCACACAGCGGTGTTTGAAGAATTGAAAAAAATCGCACCAACGGTGATGTTCGATTCTCGTCATGAAAGCTACCAAGAAAATCTTGAAACTGCACAAAAAATTGGTGATTTAGTGGGTAAAAGCGCTGAAATGAAAGCGAAGATCAATGAACATAATGATTACATTGCCAACATTGCAAAAAATCTAGGTGTGCAAGGCAAAAAAGCCTCATTTGGTACTTCCCGAGAAGATAAATTTAATATCCAAAATGACAATGGCTATGTGGGTAGTTTCTTAACGACATTAGGTTTTGCCCCAACCAAACTTAATAGCGATCAGGCTTTCGTGGAAATCAACCTTGAACAATTAGTAATGGAAAAACCGGAATACTTGTTCATCGCCCATTATCGTGATGAAAGCATTGCGCGCAAATGGGAAGCCGAGCCACTTTGGAAAGCCATTCCTGCCGTAAAAGCAAATCATGTTTACAGCGTTGACTCCGACATGTGGGCTCGTGGTCGTGGCTTAGAAGCGAGCAAAATTATGGCAAAACAAATTGAAGGTTTCGTGAAACAAAAATAATGATGAAGTCCATTTTCCGTTGGGGACTTCCCCTTATCATTCTGGCTTTCCTATTATGGGGAAGCCTGTTTTTGTATTATCCCATCGAAATTCGACCGCTTGCAGCGTTACAAGCATTCCTCCCCGATGGCGATGAAATTGCCAAAATCACCGTAACCGATTTACGCCTGCCGCGCGCATTAGTTGGCATGATTTTAGGTGCCAATCTTGCGGTGGCAGGGGCGTTGTTACAAACCATTACGCGCAACCCACTGGCCTCACCTACCTTACTTAGCGTGAACTCTGGAGCCAGTCTTGCCATGGTGACCACCAGTGCGTTTAGCCCCCTGATTCTTTCTGGTTATAGCATTGCCTTAGTGGCCAGTATCGGCGGCGGTCTGAGTTGGTTTGTGGTAATGCTGATCAGCAACGGATGGAAAGACAACAGTGGGGATCGTAGCCGAGTGATTTTAGCGGGGATTGCCGTATCACTACTTTGTGCCGCGCTCACGAAATTGGTGCTGATTATCGCGGAAGATCATGCCTTCGGTATTATGAGTTGGCTAGCTGGCGGCATTGCACATGCTCGTTGGAATGAATTATTGACGTTATTTCCGTTCTTTATTTTGACCGCACTTTTCTGCCTGCTTTTTGCCAGTCGTTTGAATTTACTCAATTTAAGCGATGAATCCGCGCGTTCCCTAGGCATCAATCTCTTCCGTTTACGTTGGTACGCTAACATCATGGCGTTATTGATTGTGGGCTCAAGCGTGAGTGTTGCTGGCCCAGTTGCCTTTATTGGCTTACTCGTGCCCCACCTTGCCCGCTATTGGATTGGTTATGACTTGCGAAAATCGCTCCCTATGGCGATGTTACTCGGTGCAATTTTAATGCTCGCTGCAGATACCATTGCCCGCGCGGTCAACTTTCCTAGCGAAGTGCCTGCCGGTGCGGTACTTGCCTTAATCGGTGCCCCAGTCTTTGTATTATTTGCCAGAGGAAGACACTAATGCGAACCTCTCATGTATCTTTTCGCGCTATCGGCTTTTATGTCGGCACGCTTAGTCTGATGGTACTACTCTTTGGATTGAGTATTCGCCTTGGTACTTATACGCTTTCCTTTGAGGAAATTTGGGCGGCCTTTCAGCCTGATGATAAAAACTATTTTACCTTGATGGAATATCGCTTACCCCGTGCAGTGTTAGCGATTTTATTAGGTGGTGCCTTAGCGATTTCTGGTGTGTTAGTGCAAAGTGTGGTGCGCAATCCACTTGCCTCTCCCGACATTTTAGGGATTAACAACGCGGCTGGGTTGGTTGCCGTTTCGGTATTGATGTTCTTGCCAAACTTGGCATTTTACTGGATGCCAATTTTTGCCTTTTTAGGCGGCGTACTCTCTTTTGTTATTTTATGGATCGTGTGCGGTTTTAGCTTCCGCCCTATCAAAATGGCAATCATTGGGGTCGCACTTTCCGCATTGTGGGCAGCCATTAGTCATTATCTGATGCTTACCAATCCGGTCGAGATCAACACGGCTATGTTATGGCTCACAGGAAGCCTGTGGGGGCGCAGCTGGTCTTATTTGAATGTGGTATTGCCATGGTTAGTGGTATTGCTGCCCTTACCATTTATTTTCTGTCGCGATCTCGATACCCTTGGTTTAGGTGAAAACAAAGCCTCCACCTTGGGGGTGACCGTAAATAAAGTGCAAATTAGCGTTTTAGTGCTAGCGGTTGCCCTTTCCACTACAGCCGTGGCAATTTGTGGTCCGATTGCCTTTTTAGGCTTGGTTGCGCCACATCTTGCCCGTCGTTTAGTCGGTGGCAGACATCGTACCCTATTACCGGCAGCCTTGATTATTGGTGCCCTCTTATTACAACTTTCGGATATTTTGGCGCGGGTAATTGACCCACCAACTGAACTCCCAGCGGGCATTCTGACCGCGATTATCGGTGCGCCATATTTCTTCTACTTATTGATGAGAACTAAATAATGAGCATTGAAATCAATAATTTATCTTTAGGTTATCAAGATAAACTCGTGGTTAAAAATCTGTCGCTAAAATTCCCGAGAAATAAAGTGATTGCATTAATCGGCCCAAATGGTTGCGGTAAATCCACCACATTAAAAGCGGTGGCTCGCTTGCTTAAGCCAAAGCAAGGTTCAATCACCCATAAAGGTCAGGATATTTGGCAAAAAAGCCCTAAAGAATATGCCCAAGAATTGGCTTTTCTCCCGCAGCAACACCTGGTACCCGAAGGGATTAAAGTGCGGGAATTGATCGCCTACGGGCGTTCGCCTTACTTAAATCTCTGGGGCAAACTCAGCCAAAAAGATGAAGAATTGGTGACTTGGGCGATGGCGCAAACACAAACTGCCGAACTCGCCGAGCAGCTGGTTTCCGATTTATCTGGTGGTCAACAACAACGGGTATTTTTAGCCATGACTCTTGCGCAAGATGCCGAATTAGTGCTACTCGATGAGCCTACCACTTATCTGGATTTAAACCGCCAAGCAGAACTCATGGGAATGATGCGACAAATGCAACAAAACGGTAAAACCGTGATTACGGTGTTGCATGATCTCAACCAAGCCTGCCGCTATTGCGATTACTTAATCGTCATGAAAAAAGGTGCCTTAATGGCACAAGGCACACCTGATGAGGTCATGACCGAAGAGTTACTTAAGGATGTGTTTGATTTGGATGTCATCATTCATCGTGATCCTATCAGTAACACACCGATGTTTATTTTGAAATAACCTACTATCACTTCTCTAAATATAAAATAGGCGTTTTATTTTACTAAAACGCCTATTTTTTCACCTAAAATTCCCGCTTTTATACATAACTAATGTTTTTCATAGCTCAATATGAGGTCTGACCACTTTACGAAACTTACACTTTCTTTACATTGCCATAAATATGGAGTCCACGATAAATAATTATAATTAAACATAGTAGAAGTTAACATGAAGTCTCTATCCCATGTCTTTAAGGCAGTGCTATTAGTAGGTATCAGCACCTCAGTAGTACAGGTTGCCTATGCCCAAAATTCCTCTATTGATACCGAACGAGAAAATATCATCATTTTCTCTCGTCACGGAGAGGCCCAATTAAATCAAGCTATTCCAAAACTTGAGGCCTTATTTAAGAGGACGCACGATGTGAAAGTGCGCGATGATTTAATTACACTCTATCTGAGGACGAATCAATCCGCTAAAGCACTTTCACTTTGCGAAAGCTGCGCACCCGCGCAATTTTCTCAAAATGAACTGGAAAATTTAGGCAAAGCCGCTCGAAATGAAAAACAATACGACCGTGCCGTTGCATTCTATTCCCAATTGCAAAAGCAATTCCCTGATAATCCAAATGGATGGCTTGGTGGCGCATTAGCCCCCACTGAAACCAAAAACTAAAACTACACTGCGGCAAAAAATGCACTGAATGTGTATAAAAAACGTTTTGGACAAGATAATGCTTATCTTGATGCAGAAAGTTATTTACTTGATTTTACCGAACCCGACATGGCTAAACTTGGCCGTTGGCAACGTCAGTTAGAACAAAATCCAAAAAATATCACCTTAATGAGAGAGTTGTATCGTTTAGCATCGAAATACAACCTTCAACCATTACAAGAGAAACTACAAAAAGCCTATCCTGATCAATTCAATCAAAAAGACATGATGTGGTTTGAGCATGGTAAGACGATTACCTCTTCAAAAAATGCGACAACGCCTACACAACAAGAAAAATCATTTGAAGAATTGACCGCACTTTTAGCCAAAATTAACCCTGAACATCCTTTGTATCAACAAGCATTGCAAGACCGTTTTGTGATGGGTGTCCGATTGAATAAATTTGATGAAATAGAGGACAACTTCAGTACATTACAGGCTCAATCTAATGTGCCTGCGTATTTAGAAGAAGCCTTTGGTGATTATTGGGCAGCAAAAGGCTCACCACACAAAGCATTAGCGATTTATCAATCAGTTGAACAACAAGCCTTAAACCATAAACTCGCTGTGAGTGATGGTTTACTTCATAAACTTTCTCTGACTGCAAGCGATGCGGGAAAATTTGAATTGGCGCAACAATATTTGGAGCGTATGAATTCAAATGTTTATATCCATGACTATACCCGAACATCAAAAATTCTGAATCCAGGCTACGATTCTCGCTATTTTGGTTTGGCACGTTTAGCGTTATGGCGTGGTAACAGCAAATTGGCTCAGCAACTTATTGATGATCGTCTATTTAACAAAACGCCTGGTGATCCATGGGCTATGTTGCAAAAAGCAGAACTTGAGCGAAATCGTGGTAACTATGATGATGCCAAATTATGGGCGGAAAAAGCCGGTTATTTTTTGAGTAAAAATGATCAGCAAGAAGCACGCAATAACCTGGCAGAAACTGCCTTAAGTCAAAATGATTTACCAGCAGTTTCAAAAACGATTAATGCAATGAATGAAGAACAACGCCAGTCAGCGCAATCCCTTATTAAGCATTATGAACAAGCGCGTTCTGGCAAAATTGTAGGGAGTGTCGGCTTACAGCATCGCACCTCACCAATCAGTTATAGCAATGAAAGTAGCCAAGATTATGCGATTTACACACCTAAAACAGCAAATGGTCACGATCTCTACGTTCATTACTTAGAAACTCGCTCCCCTTATGACAAAGAAAGTCTCATTTCTCGCCGAATTGGTGTGGGAACAGAGCTCAATTTCTATCCACTCCAAGTAAAAATGGAAAGCGGGAAAGGCATTAAGCTTAATGATAAAGCCTATTTCTCTACAGAGGCAAATTATACCCTCAACCAACACTGGTCATTTAATTTAGATGCCAATATTAATGGTAGTGGCACACCGGTTAAAGCCGTCAATAAAGGGGTGTATACCAAAGATATTGGTTTCTCTACCACGTATTCCTATTCCGATATTTTCCAAGCTGGACTAGGCAGTGGCATCATGAAATTTGATGACGGCAACTTAAGAAAAGAAGCCTATTTCTGGTTGAATCTCAATACATTCAAACATGATCGTTGGGCGCTCACCAACAATTTCAGAGTCGATTACAGCAAAAATAAAACCATTGATTCTGCTGAATATTACAACCCATCAAAAGCGACAAGCTTGGAATTCGGTGCGGATTTAAGTTACTACCAACCACTTAATTATGGCTTAGTCTTAAATCATCACCTGAAAGCCAGTGTGGGCGCTTATAAACAGGCAGAACTCAGTCGAGAAAAAATGTGGTCGATAAGTTACGGACACCAATGGCGTATTGGTAAAAAATTTGGCGTGTCTTATGAAATTGGTCGTAAAAAGAATATTTACGACGGCAGTGCTGAATTCAACAATTTCGGAAATTTAAACTTTTCTATTTATTATTAAATACTTAACGGTATAACCTTATGAAATCTCTAAAACATTTTGCAAGAATAATTATTTGCACGCTTTCCCTTTTTTCGGCTTTTGCCTTTGCGCAAGATCGTTATGGCGTATTAGCTTATCACTCTGTGGTAGATGAAAGTGCGGCTGAAAATCAAAAACATTATTTTCCTCAAACGATTTCAGCCCAAACGTTAATTAAACATTTTAATTGGCTAAAAGAAAACGGATACAACGTAATCAGTTGGCAGCAAGTTATCGATGCTGAAAATGGTAAAGACACATTGCCTGATAATGCGGTATTGCTAAGCTTCGACGATGGCTATGAGACCATGTATAACGTGGTCTTCCCTCTATTAAAGGCCTATCACTACCCTGCTGTTTTTGCGCCAG
Organism: Parahaemophilus parainfluenzae; assembly: GCA_018366115.1. GTDB lineage: Bacteria > Pseudomonadota > Gammaproteobacteria > Enterobacterales > Pasteurellaceae > Haemophilus_D > Haemophilus_D parainfluenzae_AB. Next base: position 58,024 of record JAGZIS010000007.1, read on the forward strand.
TGACAGGCTGGTTGGATACACCGGCAAATCAAAAAATCGCTTATGCCGATAAAATGCTAGATCGTTCTGTTTTTGCCACTTGGTCGCAAGTCAAAGAAATGGAACAAAGTGGGCTCGTTGAAGTAGCCTCACATACTCATAATCTTCATAACGGTATTAATGCTAACCCATCTGGTGGCCAATTACCCTCAGTGATTGCGCCTGAATATAAAAATGGAAAATATGAAACAGAAGATGCCTACAAAAACAGATTGAAATCTGATTTCGCCCGCACCGTTCAAACATTAATCAATCATATCGGTAAGAAACCACGTGTAATGGTGTGGCCTTATGGACAATTTAATGATGTTGCTGTGCAAATTGCACGACAAGCAGGAATGCCACACTATTTCTCATTGGGTGAGAAAATTGTTAATAAAGTTGGCGATAAACACATTGGACGCTTATTACTTAATGCAGAAACCGATCTAAATACCGTTAAAAACTATCTCGATGGTATTGATGAAAGCAAGCAAATTCAACGTGTGCTACATGTTGATTTGGATTATGTCTATGATGCGGATAAAGCTCAGTAAGCCAAAAACCTTGATAAGTTAATCGACCGCATCTATCGCTATGGTGTGACGACAGTTTATCTTCAAGCCTTCTCTGATCCCGATGGGGATGGTGTAGCGGATGCCTTGTATTTCCCAAATAAATACCTTCCTGTACGAGATGATATTTTTGGCCGAATTGCCTGGCAATTGCAAACGCGCGCGGGCGTACAAGTCTACGCTTGGATGCCTGTACTCGCCTTTGATTTACGAAAAGGCGTAAAAGAGGCGGAATATGTCATTGATAGCCGCACTGGCAAGCCTTCAACAAAGGCTTATTTACGCCTTTCACCTTATAACAACCAGAATGTTGAAATCATTAAATCCATTTATAACGATTTGTCATTCTATGCCAAATTTAATGGCATCTTATTCCACGATGATGCGTTCCTAACCGATTTTGAAGGTGCAGAAGGCACTCACGCTGAAGGCATGGTTAGTCCACAAGCAAAACAAAAAACACAGGATTTAATCCAATTAACCCATCAACTCACTGATGCGTTAAAACCTTATTTCTTGCGTGGTTCATATTCTCTTAAAACGGCTCGTAATATTTATGCATCAGTGATCACAACCCCAAATGCAGAAGAATGGTTGGCTCAAAACTTAAAAACGCTCACCGAAAATTACGATACCACGGCCATTATGGCAATGCCATACATGGAAAATGAGCAGCCTATTTCACAAGAAGAAGCCTATCAATGGTTTGCCTCTCTCATTGAAAATGTGAAATCCCAAGCACCATTAGATAAAGTCTTGTTTGAATTCCAAGCGGTGAATTGGCGAACTCAAAAACCAATTCCTGAATCTGAGTTGATTGATTGGATGAAGCTATTGCAAAAAAATCATATTTATAGCTATGGATACTATCCGGATAACTTTTTAACTAATCAACCGGATCTGAACAAAATGAAACCATATTTTTCGGTAAATACTAATGTGGGAAAACCTTAAGGATTGACGATGAACCAACAATTCTTAGAGGCAATTAGTATCTTCGTATTTATGTACCCTGCTGGAATGGCAATATATTGGGTCAGTGCAAGTCTTTGCTATTACCTTTTTATGGAAGGAAAACTTGGGCAACCAACCTTCCAACAAATGCCTAAAGAACGCGTTCCTATGGTTAGCATTATGGTATCTTGCTATAACGAAGGGGACAACTTAGATGAAGCCATTCCTTACTTGCTTCAACTCAGATACCCAAACTATGAACTCATCTTTATCAATGATGGGAGTAAAGATAACACTGGCGAAATTATTGAACGTTGGGCAAAAGAAGATGAGCGAATTGTAGCTCTTCATCAAGAAAACCAAGGTAAAGCCAGCGCATTAAACCATGGCTTATTAGTCGCTAAAGGTGAATATGTGGCCTGTATTGATGGCGATGCGGTATTAGATTTTGATGCGATCGACTATATGGTGCAATCCCTTGAATTAAACCGCACTTATGGTGGTGTTACAGGCAACCCACGCGTACGTAACCGCAGTACGATTTTAGGTCGCTTACAAGTGTCTGAATTTAGTTCCATTATCGGTTTAATCAAACGCGCTCAAAGCCTAATGGGAACCATTTTCACCGTATCCGGCGTATGTTGTCTATTCCGCAAAGATGTGATGGAAGAAATTGGTGGCTGGAGCACCAATATGATCACGGAAGACATTGATGTCAGTTGGAAAATTCAAACAGCCGGTTACAACATCATGTATGAACCCCGTGCTTTATGTTGGGTATTAATGCCTGAACGTCTATATGGTTTATACAAACAACGTTTACGCTGGGCACAAGGTGGCGCTGAAACCATCATCAAATATTTTCCTCAGGTCTGGCGCTGGAAAAACCGCCGTCTATGGCCAATGTATGCCGAATATTTCGTTACCGCTACTTGGGCAATCTTATTGGTTGCACTGGTTGCGATTGCACTATACCGCAAGATTACTTTGGGTATAGGCATTCAAAACATGGAATTGTTTGAAACAAATATCTCGATCATGTTTTTTTCCTTCTTCTTACAGTGTCTCTTGAGCTTATACATCGACTCTCGTTATGAAAAAGGATTGATCCAATATGGAATTTCTTGCATTTGGTATCCCTACGTTTATTGGTTACTCAATACGGTAACCTTACTCGTTGGAATCCCAAAAGCAATTTTTAGAAACAAGTCCAAGCTAGCTGTATGGACAAGCCCTGACAGAGGAGTTTAAATAATGGCAACCGCCACTTTACAACAATTGATGGTTATTAATAAAGGTAGCAGCCTTCCCTTGCTGATTAAAGCCAAAAGCTTTGTACTAGATATAGTCACCTGGGCTTTATGGGCTTATATCATCACTTTTGTCGCGAGATATGCGGAACGCATCTTCACTAAACCGATTCTGGAAAGTTTCTTTTTCGTTGATGTGGTAAGCATAATGTTTTCTGTCTCTGCGGTATTGGTTATATTGGCTTATATTTGGTCTATTCTCACCGTAGCAAAAGAATAACTCGCAAAAAACTTAATATAAAAAACCGCACTTTGTTTTTTAAATCAAAGTGCGGTTATTTTTATGGAGGTTTTAACTCAATAGACCAGAATACATCATCTCTAAACAGACTTTCTTCATTTATCGTAAGCATAATACTCTCTGTATTAACCCTGTAATATTGGCTTAATTGCTATTCCCCCATATCGAAAGATGTCATTCACATAAAAAATTGAAGATAAAGAAAACCGCACTTTGATTTAAAAACCAAAGTGCGGTTATTTTTAGAGATGTTTAATTAGATGCTGTTTATCTAATTAAGCTTTTGGACCTGCTGCGATAAGTGCTTTACCTTCTGCATTAGTCGCATATTTTTCGAAGTTTTTCACGAAACGACCTGCAAGATCTTCAGCTTTAGCTTGCCATTGTGCTTTGTCCGCATAAGTATCACGTGGATCTAAGATCGCTGAATCTACACCTGGTAATGCTTTTGGAATCGCTAAGTTAAAGATTGGTAGCTCACTCATTTCAGCTTTTTCGATAGAACCATCTAAGATTGCATCGATGATACCGCGAGTATCTTTGATTGAGATACGTTTACCCGTACCGTTCCAACCTGTGTTCACTAAGTATGCTTCTGCACCAGCAGCTTGCATACGTTTAACTAACACTTGAGCATATTGTGTTGGGTGAAGAGTTAAGAACGCCGCACCGAAACATGCTGAGAAGGTTGGAGTTGGCTCAGTAATACCACGCTCTGTACCAGCTAATTTAGCGGTGAAACCAGATAAGAAGTAGTATTTGGTTTGCTCTGGTGTCAATTTAGACACAGGAGGTAATACACCGAATGCATCCGCAGTTAAGAAAATTACTTTCGTTGCGTGACCAGCACGAGATACTGGTTTAACAATATTATCAATGTGATAAATTGGGTAAGACACACGAGTATTTTCAGTTTTAGAACCATCATCGAAATCAACTGACCCATCAGCACGAACCACTACGTTTTCTAATAACGCATCGCGACGGATTGCACGATAGATATCTGGCTCATTTTCTTCAGAAAGATGGATAGTTTTCGCGTAGCAACCACCTTCGAAGTTGAAGATACCTACATCATCCCAACCGTGCTCATCGTCACCGATTAATTCACGTTTTGGATCGGTGGAAAGGGTGGTTTTACCTGTACCTGATAAACCGAAGAAGATTGCTACATCACCGTCTTTACCTACGTTAGCAGAACAGTGCATTGCACCTACACCTTTAAGTGGTAGGAAGTAGTTCATCATTGAGAACATACCTTTCTTCATTTCGCCGCCGTACCAAGTACCACCGATTAATTGGATACGCTCAGTTAAGTTGAATGCAACGAAGTTTTCAGAGTTCAAACCTTGTTCTTTCCAGTTCGGGTTGATGCATTTAGAACCATTCATTACCACGAAATCAGGTTTAAAGGTTTTTAATTGTTCTTCTGTCGGACGAATGAACATATTTTTCACAAAGTGTGCTTGCCATGCTACTTCAGTCACAATACGTACTGCGATACGGTCTTGTTCACTTGCGCCACAGAAACCATCAACCACGAATAAACGTTTACCAGAAAGTTGTTTAGTCACAAGACCTTTCAAGCTTGACCAAGTTTCTTGAGTCATTGGTTTGTTATCGTTTTTCGCCACATCAGAAGTCCACCACACAGTATCTTTTGTGGTATCATCTAAAACGATGTATTTATCTTTCGGCGAACGACCGGTAAAGATCCCTGTATCAACAGCCACCGCTCCAGTTGTGGTAAGTGTACCTTTTTCAAAGCCTTCTAAGCCAGGTTTGGTTTCTTCTTCAAAAAGTTGTTCATAGCTTGGGTTATAAACCACTTCTTTTACATCATGAATACCAATGGCTTCAAGTTCTTTAATTACATTTTTAATGTCAGTCATAGTTCACCTCTTGATTAAAGTTTAAAAATTTTTCCTGTGGTTATTGTAGGGGAATTGCCAAAAAAAAAATGTTAACTAGATCAAATTTTTGAACATTCATTGAAAATTTCTACCTATTTTTAGGGTGTTTTTGGGAGCCAAGATGAAGCGAGGTTGATTTCACCTTTACTTTTACTATATAGTGATAACCATTCTCAAATTAAGACCGGATAACCATGTTCTCATTTCTGCGTTTACCCTTTTTATTTTGTATGCTGATGTTTACGCAAAGCATACAAGCAGAACCCGACTTTAAAATTCCCCCTATTCAAGAAAGCATGAAAAAAATGTATCAAATTCAACAAAAAGATTTTACTTTTGAAGGCAAGCATTATCGTTTATTTATTGCTGTTCCACCGAAAATGTCGAAAAAACTGACCGCACTTTATACGTTAGATGGTAACGCTCAATTTCCAATAGCAGTGAATGCTGTCAATCCTAACAAACCTCTCCCCCTTATTGTCGGTATCGGTTATGTATCTGATAAAGCTTACGTCATTGAGGAACGAATGAGAGATTACACTTTTCCAGTAGAAGGCGCTGAATTTGCCAAAGGAGGGAAAGCCGCTGATTTTCTACGTTTTATTCAAGAAGATGTAAAACCTTACATTGAGCAGCATTTCGATATCAATAAGGAAAAACAATATTTCTTTGGCCATTCTTTTGGTGGGTTGTTTGGATTATACGTGCTCTTCCATCAACCAGATTTATTTCAATATTACACCTTGGCAAGCCCTTCTCTTTGGTGGGGAAATGGCTCATTTTTACCTCAAAATGAGCTATGGATTAGCCAAAAACCGTCACATATTCTGATTACATTAGGCTATTATGAAGAACATCCTGAGCAGGATCCGAATATGACTGAAGAACAATTACAGCGTATTAATCAACGGAAACAAATGCGAACAATCAATGCGCATCAATTGGCGAAAATATTGGAAAAACAAGGTAATTCCGTAGAGTTTATTTCCATTCCCAATAAAAATCATGGTGGCTCGATTCCTGACGCTATCAAACATTGTTTGGAACAAGTTCAACAATAAAAGCGCATAAAAAATCCCCGTTATCATGAACGGGGATTTTTCTTATTGGGCTTGTTTGAGTTTATCAATCGCTTCTTTATTAAAGAAGTAATGTGTGCCACAACATTCACACTGCATATCAATGCTGCCTTTATGCTCCTCTAAGATTTCCTCAATTTCAGCTTCTGGAAGCAGTAATAATGCTGCCCCTGAACGCTCCGGTGAGCAGCCACAGAAGAAAGAAACAGCTTGTGGTTCAAACACTTCTACTACTTCTTCGTGATATAAGCGATAAAGCAATTCTTCTGCGGGTAATCCAAATAACTCCTCATCTTTTACGGTTGCAGCTAATGTAGTTAAATGCTCAAAATCCTCTGGCGTACCTTGGCCATCCGGCATAATTTGTAGCAACATCCCAGCTGACCGTCATATTCACCTGTACGAATAATAAGTTGGGTTTGTAATTGTTCTGAACGAACAAAATAGTCTTCTAAACATTCCGTAATGGTTGGTTTATCTAAACCGATAACGCCTTGATAACGTTCACCTTCAGTTGGAGCAATCGTAATCACTAATACGCCTTTGCCGATCATATCATGAAGGCTCATGCCATCTTGAATATCACCTTGTACACGTGCTAATGCACGGATCTGTTGTTGGTCATTACCATTTACTAAAGCTAATTTTAATGGCCCATCACCTTGAATTTGAACCGTAATATTACCGTTAAATTTTAATGTTGCAGTCAATAAATTCGTTGCCACCATCATCTCACCCAATAAGTTTTGTACGGCTTTTGGATAATGGTGGGTATTCAATGTATCAGTAAAGGTTTGGTTTAATCGTACCCATTCACCACGCACGGCACGGTTTTGGAAAAGGTAGCGGTAAAGTTTGTCATTGTCTTGAGTGTAATTCATTATTTGTTCCTATTTATTCTTTGAGTAAAAAGTGCGGTCAATTTTGTGAATAAATCTTAAACGTTCAAAAAAGATGTCGTTTTATTACCGCACTTTTTGCCTGTGCAGTATTATGGGGGTGAAAATCAAAATTACAAGCCAAAAAGAAAAGCGGATAGCTTTCACTATCCGCTCGTTTTATAAGATTAAACTGATAAATTACCAGTATGCACGTAAACCGATAACAGTTTTGAAATCACGGCTACGATCTACAGTGCTGTTTTCGTATTTAGTACGAGTCGCTTGCCATTCTAAGAATGGTTTCACTTTTAAAGAACCTTGATTATATACGTAGTATTCAGTACCTACCATGAATTGACGAGTTCTGTCTGTATCACCAAATTGTTTATCTGTTTTATACGCATACATTGCATATACGTTCCAATCTTCGTTTAAACCTTGACGAACAATCGCACGCACTTCATTTTTAGTACGTTTGTCACCTTGGTTTTTAGTTACTTGACGTTCTAAATCTAAACCATAAGTGGTGTGAACGAAGTTATACGCTAAACCTAATCCATAAGCATTGCGGTAGTATGCAGTATTATTCGCATTTTCAGAAATTTCACGAGTAAAACCAGCTGCTACGGTTACATTTTGGATGCTATCAATTGCATGATTGAAGATAAGACCTGTACCCCAAGCATTTTTACGTTTGTTCGCTAAATCAAGGTTTTTCATGCTACGTTTGCTTGAACCACCGTAGTATGCACCAAATTTAACTTTGTTATCACCGTAGTTACCGTTGTACACATATTGAGTTACACGACGTGCAGAACCATCTAATAAGCCATCAGATAAGCTGTAAGTATTTGCTAAGTCGGTTTGTTTTACTTCATCAGTGATTGTTACCATGTTACCGTAAGTTAATTCACCGAATTGTTTGTGGCCAAAACCAGCATAAAGTTGGTGAGTATAAACATGGTCAAAATCATGTTGTGAAGGAGCTTCACCACGCATACGCCATTCAACACGACCTAAAGCGTAGAAATCGCCACCCAAGCTTTGTTTTAATTTAAAACCAAAACGTGAACCGTTATTATCAACTGCGTGGTTGATGTGTTCTTTAGTTACATCACCATTTACATAGTTGGTTTTGTTAGAGGTACTTTCCCATTTAACACGTAAAGAACCGTAAAAATCAACATCAGTACCAGTTTGGTCAATGTGGAAGTTATACGCTTGTGCAGAACCTGCTGCTAGTGCAGCTACAGATAAAGCAAGAAGTGTTTTTTTCATAACGCTTTCCCTATTATTTAATGGAGTTAATAAAAATTGAACTTTTTTGGTCTATACATCACAACCCAAATGTGTCAATCTTAAATTTTTCCAACTATCAGAAAATAGACAATATTTTGACTAAAATTAATCTAGATCAATACATTTCCAATTATGCTACAAATTATTTAATTAATGTACTTAGGCTAGAAAGAACCTGCTCAGAAGTAATATTTCCCATTGAATTCGCCGTTAAATAATGCTGATTTTTACCATAACAACCAATTAAGGTCGGATCAGTTGCGCCATAAAGCGTAATATTAGGTTTATCCAATGCTGCAGTTAAATGAGCAAGCCCTGTATCTACGGATACCACCGCTTTTGCATTAGCAATTTGGCTGGCCAATTCATGCAATGAAAGCTTAGGTAAAACAACTACGTGAGATAATCCTTCTGCTAATCGGTCTGCTCTCGCCTTTTCTTTTTCATTTCCCCAAGGTAAGCGAACTTGAACAGAAAGTGCGGTCAGTTTTTCGATTAAATTTCGCCATTCTTGTTTTGGCCAATGTTTTTCATCCCTTGTTGTAGAATGAAAAAAGATCACATAAGGGTCGATAGCTTCAACGGAAAGAAAATGACGAGCAATACCATAGTCCCCTTTTTCTTTTGGTAATGGATAAGATAATGCTTGAGCAAAAAGTTGACGAATACGCTCTACCGCATGTTGTTGATAGGAAATAGCGTGTTTTTTATCGTAGAAGAATGAGGCAATTGGCTCTCGAATACTTTTCCAATCATAGCCATGTTTAACACCATTGGCTAAGCGTGTCGCAAAAAAGGCACTTTTAAAAAGCCCTTGTGCATCAATCACAGCATCATATTGATTAGCTTGCAATAAAGTGCAGTAAGATTTCCACTCGTTTTTTGTTTGAACCGAAAAAGGTGATTTTCGCCAACGTCTTAAGGCAATTGGAATGATTTGTTTCACGGCAGAATGCCAACGTGGAATTTCGGTAAAATTCTCTTCCACCACCCAATCAATAGAAAGATTAGGAATAGCTATTTGCGCATCAGTTAATGCCGGCAAAGTATGGATTATATCGCCCATGGAAGACGTTTTGATCACGCATACTTTCATTTAATTAACCTTCTTCCCCAGTGCATAATACCGAGCCCTGACACCGCTAAAATACCCCCAATAATTAAGGAGGAATCCACTTGTTCGTTCAACCAAACGGCTGAGAATAAAATCCCTAAAATCGGCACAAGAATAATATAAGCTGAGGCATTACCTGCCCCTAAGTATTTCACCCCATCAAAATACCAGGCATAGGCTAATACTGTGGCACCAAATGCGAGTCCAAGCAAACTGATCCATTCGCCTTGAGATAAATTCAGCACCGTAAGCCAATCGTCTGCACTTTCCACGCATAACGCGCTCATAAATAACAATAAAAAACCAAAAATAGAAGATAAGGTGGTTGCGGTGAGCGAATCAATTCCCGCCAGTACTTTTCTCGCCAATAAGGTGTAAACGACCCAACAAATTAGCGCCCCAATTAATAATATTTGCCCAAAGCCAAAGGAATCCATCATCTGTAAAAAATTCCCTTTTGTGAGAGCCAATAGCGATCCACTCATGGCAATAATCATTCCGAGTATTACCCATCGATTCCATTTTTCTTTAAATAAAAAAATTGCCAAAAGCGTCGTGAAAACAGGGTTTGTTGCTACAATCACGGCTGCTTGCCCCGCAGGAAGATATTTCAGTCCCCAGATAAAAAACGTGGAATAGGCAAAAACACCGAAAAAGGCAGTCACAAACAAACCTATCCATTGGTTTGCTCTTAGTTGTTTCGCATATTTAAAGCGATTTGCCGCATATAACCAAATCATGAGCGGAATAATCGCAAAGAAAAATCGCAAACTGGAGGCTACAAACGTCGGCATAGCTTGGGCAACCACTCGCCCCCAAGGCCAAGATGCCCCCCATAAAATCGCCATTCCGATTAATTGTAAGTGTATGCGGAGAGGGTTCATTTTGCTAATAATGCCTCTAATTTTTCTAATGCCATTTCAGGTGTAATATCAATCAAACTTTGATGATACCCTTCCGAACTATCTGTGCTTTTACGCACTTTAATTAAATCGCCTTCAATTAAACGAATAATCACCGCTTTATCCGATAATGGTGGCGTATAAGTTGGGCTCGTTGGGCCATAAAGCGCGACCAATGGACGATCTGTCGCAGCGGCAATATGCATTAAGCCGCTGTCATTGCTGACCACTGCGGTACAGTTAGCGATTAAATCCACGGCTTGATTAAGATTCGTTTGCCCTGCCAAATTCAAACAAAACGGTTGTAACTCAACAGGCAACGCATTGCGAATTTGCTCTCCTGCGTCTACATCTTTTGGTGAACCAAATAATTCTACCGCATAGCCTTTTTCAATTAGCATTTCAGCCAATTTAGCATAATGATAATGCGGCCAACGTTTAGCTGGACCAAATTCCGCCCCTGGACAGAAACCGATAATCGGACGTTCACCTAAAAATGTGGTCTGTTTTTCGAAGTTTTTTAAGGTTTCCGCTTGTTGAGTTGGGTCAACGCTTAAATAAGGTTTTAGAACAGGAATATCAGCCGCTTTCGGTACTGCATTTTGCTCAAAAGCTAACGCTACATAACGTTGCACCATCATTGGGTAATCACGTTTGTTACTGCGTAAATCATTAAGCAAGAAATAACGGCTTTCCCCTTTCCAGCCACGGCGCACCGCAATTTTTGCAAAGGCGGGAATAAAAGCTGACTTCAAGGAGTTTGGCAATACGATTGCCATATCATATTGATTGCGTAATGCCTTACCTAAACGATAACGTTCACACAAGGCAAACTTGCCGTGTCCAAGCGGCATTTCAACGGCATGGCGTACTTCTGGCATACGGGCTAAAAGCGGTTTACACCAATTCGGTGCCATCACATCAATTTGGCAATCGGGGTATTGCAGTTTGAGTTGTTGATACAAACTGTGCGACATCATCATATCGCCGACCCAAGACGGGCCGATAATTAAAATATTCATGCTTGACCTTATAACAAAAGTGCGGCTAAAAATAAGACTAATTTTAACCGCACTTTATTCATTTTCTAGTATTGAACGACATTATTCGTTCAATATTTTATTTATTTAACCACGCCATGTACTCAGCCACACCTTCCGCTACGGTTTTAAATGGTTTGTCGTAGCCTGTTGCGCGAAGTTTCGTTAAATCTGCTTGCGTATATTCTTGATAGCGAGATTTCAAATGCTCTGGGAATGGAATAGTTTCCACTACGCCTTTACCGTGGAATTTAATTACCGCTTTTGCTACTTCTGCAAAAGATTCTGCATTACCAGTACCACAGTTGAAGATACCTGAAATGCCATTTTGCCAGCACCAAATGTTGACTTGTGCCACATCGCCTACATAAACGAAATCACGGCGGAAGTGTTCACTACCTGCAAATAATTTTGGATTTTCGCCTTTCAGGATTTGGTTATTTAAGTGGAATGCCACACTCGCCATCGAACCTTTGTGGCCTTCACGTGGACCATACACATTGAAATAACGGAAACCACATACTGGCGATTGCGCTTCAGGTAAAATCGCACGCACATATTGGTCGAATAAGAATTTAGAATAACCGTACACATTCAATGGACCTTCAAATTCACGCTCTTCACGAAATTCAGTTTTATCACCATAAGTCGCGGCACTTGATGCATACAAGAACGGAATTTGACGATCTAAACAGTAATGCAATAACTCTTTTGAATATTCGTAGTTATTGTGCATAATGTATTTGCCATCCCATTCAGTGGTCGCTGAGCAAGCCCCTTCATGGAATACAGCATCGATCTTACCTAAATCATCACCGGCAATAATTGACGCAATAAAGTCTTCTTTATCACAATAATCTGCGATATCAAGATCCACTAAGTTAATGAATTTAGTCCCGTCTTTTAAGTTATCCACCACTAAAATATCTTTGCGTCCCATATCGTTTAATGCTTTAACGATATTACTGCCGATAAAACCGGCGCCACCTGTTACGATAATCATAATTCTGTCCTCTTTAAAATAAGTCTGTGTATTGTAATAGATTTTTTGTTGCTTAGCCAAAAAACTCTGTGAAAAACAACCGCACTTTTAAGCCCCAATAACTTGTCCAGCCCGTTGTGGCCAAATCCATTTTTCCTTTATTTAAAATAATAATAGTTGGCGTCACATTCACCTGCCATTGCTCCGCAATCTTGCCATGAGGATCGTTCACCGTTGTAAACTGATAGTGATGCGTTTGTAGATAATCCTCCACGTCCTTATTTGTCCCCGAGCGTAGCGCGACAGAGACTACGGGATACCCTTCTTCTGAAAGTGTATTAATCGCTGGAGAAGTATAACGACAATAACCACACCAACTTCCCCAGAAATAAATGATCGTCGGCTTAGCTTGATCTAATTGGGGTAAAAAGAAGGCATTTCCCTGTAAATCATAAAGTGCTGTCGCATTGATTTCAGGTGGAATATTGGGTTTACGAATAAAATCGAGAATACTGCTTACGACAATCAACGTGAGCAAGAGCGAAATCGCATTTTTTAATAAGGTTTTAAGTTTCACAATAAAATTTCATGATCTAGGATAAATGAATTGTAATCGATCAGAAAAGTGCGGTCAAAATTGCAGATATTTTGCTATGATAACCACATCATTTAATAAGGAGAAAAATATGGATAGTAAACAATTAGCACAATATATTGATCACACGGCCCTTACTGCTGAAAAAACAGAACAGGATATTCTTAAACTCTGCGATGAAGCCATTCAATATGGTTTTTATTCAGTCTGCATTAATTCAGGCTATATTCCTTTAGCCAAAGAAAAACTCGCTGGCTCAAACGTCAAAATTTGTACCGTTGTTGGTTTCCCACTTGGTGCTAACTTATCTTCCGTCAAAGCGTTTGAAACCCAAGAAGCGATCAACGCTGGGGCGGGTGAAATCGATATGGTGATTAATGTTGGCTTAATTAAATCCAATAAATGGGATGCCGTAAAAGACGACATTCAAGCTGTATTAACCGCTTGTCATGGCGTGCCGCTTAAAGTGATTTTAGAAACGTGTTTACTCACCAAAGAAGAAATCGTAAAAGCCTGTGAAATCTGTAAAGCGTTGGGTGTGGCATTCGTTAAAACCTCAACCGGTTTCAATAAAGGCGGCGCAACCGTAGAAGATGTGGCATTAATGAAGAAAACGGTAGGCAACATTGGTGTGAAAGCCTCTGGCGGTATTCGTGATACTCAAACCGCACTAGCAATGATTGAAGCAGGTGCTACACGAATTGGCGCAAGCGCAGGCATTGCAATTGTAACGGGTGTTTCTGATAATACCTCAAGTAATTACTAATCGATAATAAAAAAGGAGATTGAAGTGTATGCTTCAATCTCCTTTTTTCATCATCAAAGACTTAATTAAGCTTTAATTTGCCCTTTTAAGAAATCTAACAATTGCTCTTTTGCAATCATTTGTTTTTCACCAGTGCGGCGATTTTTGTATTCAATTTCGCCGTTTGCGAGATTTTTCTCACCAATCACCACCATGTGTGGCACACCAATAAGTTCCATATCTGCAAACATCACACCTGGGCGTTCTTTACGGTCATCAAAGATTACTTCTACACCTTGAGCTTGTAAAGTGCAGTACAATTCTTCGGCATATTCTTGAACGCTTTCAGATTTATGCATATTCATTGGCAGAACAGCTACGGTGAATGGCGCAATTTCATCTGTTGGCCACACAATACCGCGCTCATCAAAATGCTGTTCAATCGCTGCCGCGACCACGCGCGTTACACCAATACCGTAACATCCCATGGTTACCACCATTGGACGACCATCTTCACCTTGAACGGTTGCATTCATCGCTTCTGAGTATTTTTTACCTAATTGGAAAATGTGACCCACTTCGATACCACGTTTAATCAATAAGGTACCTTTACCATCTGGGCTCGGATCACCTTCAACCACGTTACGAATATCCGCCACTTTTGGTAATGCTACATCACGTTCCCAGTTGATATTGAAGTAATGTTTACCATCAATATTTGCACCCGCGCTGAAATCAGACACTAATGCCACTGAGCGGTCAATAATCACTGGAATATTGAGATTAACAGGGCCTAATGAACCGACACCCGCACCAATTTTAGCTTTGATAACTACTTCATCCGCAAACTCAAATGGTGAAGCCACTTCAGGTAATTTTTCTGCTTTAATTTCATTTAATTCATGGTCACCACGAATGACTAATGCTACCAACGGCTGCTCTTCGCTTGCCCCTTTTACAATTAAGGTTTTAACCGTTTTCTCAATTGGTAAATTAAATTGTTCCACCAACTCGGCAATCGTTTTTGCATTTGGCGTATCAACTAATTCCATCGCTTTCGTTGGCGCGGCGCGTTCACCAATTGCCACCGCTTCCGCTAATTCAATGTTTGCTGCGTAATCAGATTCCGTAGAGAAAATCACATCATCTTCACCGCTGTTTGCTAACACTTGGAATTCATGTGAGGCGCTACCACCAATAGAGCCCGTATCTGCTTGTACTGCACGGAAATCTAAACCTAAGCGATTGAAAATATTGCTATAAGTTTGGTACATCACATCATAAGTTTGTTGCAAGCTAGCATGATCCGCATGGAAAGAATAGGCATCTTTCATGATAAATTCACGTGAACGCATGACGCCAAAACGAGGACGCACTTCGTCACGGAATTTAGTTTGAATTTGGTATAAATTGATTGGAAGTTGTCTGTATGATGACACTTCGCGACGAACTAAGTCCGTAATCACTTCTTCGTGTGTTGGACCTAATACAAAGTTACGGTTTCCACGATCTTCAAAACGAAGTAATTCTGGACCATATTGTTCCCAACGACCTGATTCTTCCCATAATTCTGCTGGTTGTACTACTGGCATTTTGATTTCAAGTGCGCCGCTTTTATCCATTTCTTCACGAATGATTTTTTCTACTTTACGGAGCACTCGCCAGCCTGTTGGCATCCAGTTATAGAGACCTGAAGCAAGAGGGCGAATCATCCCCGCACGAAGCATTAATTGATGGCTCACAATGGCCGCTTCAGCAGGGGTTTCTTTTAATGTTGAGAATAAATATTGACTTGTACGCATTGAATTAACCTTAGATTCTAAGCATTGAGAAAAAAATTGGTGAGAGTATAACAAAAAGTGCGGTCATTTTTAACCGCACTTTTTTCTGAGAAAAGATTATTTTCTCGGTAAGTATCTGACTGGATCAACAGATTTACCTTTATAACGGATCTCGAAGTGAAGTTTCACAGCATTGGTTCCTGTGCTACCCATTTTCGCAATCTCTTGGCCTGCTTTCACCTCTTGTTGATCGCTCACGAGAATCTTGTCATTGTGTGCATAAGCGCTTAAGAAATCATCATTATGTTTGATGATGATTAAGTTACCGTAGCCACGTAATGCGTTACCCGCATACACAACACGACCGCTCGCGGCAGCTTTAACCGCTTGTCCGCGAGAACCGCTGATATCGATCCCTTTGTTACCTCCATCGGTATTAGAGAAGCCTTGGATCACATTGCCTTGGGTTGGCCATTGCCATGCCACATTCGATGCCACTGGTGCCACAACGTTCGCATTAACTGGTGTATTGTTTGTGGTTTCCACTTGTGTTGTCGTCGTTGTCACTGGCGTACTCGGTGTATTGTTGGTAAACGCTGGGGTTGATGTACCACCAGTTGCGACACCAGCTTTAATTGGACCAATTACCGTACCATCAGAGCCAATTTGAGTACCATTCGCACCTGGTGTATAAGTCACTTCTGGTTCAGCTGGAGCTGTTGGTGCAGTTGGTGCCGTCGTTTTCACTGGTACAGTCGTGGTAACCGTTTTAGTTGAACAATTTGAAATTTTTAACGTTTGGCCCACACTTAAGCTATAAGGCTCTTTCATATTGTTCATGCTCGCTAAATCTTTTACATCCATACCGGTTAAGTAAGCGATTAAGAACATGGTATCGCCTTTATTTACTTTATAGGTATTTCCTTTGTATGAACCTTTTTGAATTTGGCTGTAATCCGGCGCATTGGTATTTGGATTACGCGGCACATTGATTGCGCCAGAGCTGGTGCAATCAGAAACCGTTTTGGTTACTGTTTTAGTCTGTGGTTGAACCGGTGCTGGAGCTGGCGTTGGTTTAGGCTGTGCTGCAGCAGGTTGTTGAACCGGTTGATAAGTTGGTTGGAAACTTGGTTGTGGTGTTTGAGTTCCCGTTGGCACGCTATTGCCCATGGTATTTGGCATCGTATTTTGTTGGATTTCTGGCTGCCATGTACCGCTCGAATTATTATCAACAGGCTGCATTACACCCGGAGAAAGTGTGCCATCTACATTTTCAATTGGCGCAGGGCTATTTGAACTACACGCCGTTAAAATAGCGATACTCACAGGGAGCAATAAAAACGATTTTTTCATTTATTCTTCCTTTAACATTAAATTTATTTCATTTGATTTGGCATCGAGTTCTTTTCAATTTCCGGCATAAAGCTACCACCGGCAACCGCTCCCGTTCCCTCTACGGGTTGCATAATACCATTAGGTAATGCATCGGGATCTTGTTTTTGTGGTTCTCCTGTACAAGCTGAGATCAGCAATGCACTCGAGATAATTAAGAGTAATTTATTCATAAAAAAGGTCATCCTGTTATTTTAAAATAAGATAAGCAATCACAGCCAGAGCAACCACACTCCAACCAATGATTTCAATAGATTTACGTAATTTCGCGGCGAATTTCTCCCCGCCCCATGCGGCCAGTTTTGCGACTAAAATAAAACGAGCAAAACGCGATACAAATGCGGTAATCACAAATGGAATAAACGCCATTTGCATCACACCGGCACAAATGGTGAAAACTTTATAAGGAATAGGACTAAAACCGGCAACAAAGACCACTAACACGCCCCATTCTTTAAACCACGCCATGGCCTGTTCCCAAGCAGCTTGGTAGCCCCATTGTTGAATATAACCTTGCACCCAATCAAAGGCATAGTAACCAATAGCATAACCAATCATTCCACCGACAACCGAAGCAATCGTGGTATAAAGTGCAAAACGAAACGCACTTTTTGGCTTTGACATTGACATCGGAATCAACATCACATCCGGTGGAACAGGGAAAAAAATGGCCTCAATAAAACTCACAAAGGATAACCAAAACACGGCAAAGCGATGTTTTGACCATTGCATTGTTTTATCATACATCGCACCAAAAATATTCATTCACTTATCCTTTATTGCTTCAATAGGGAAATTTCGTTTCAAAACGGCACATTATTCACTTTCCAGCCAATCTTGTAAAGCAGCAATTGACTGATGAGCCGTAAGATCGGCTTGAATTGGCGTAATGGCGACATAACCATTTTTTACCGCATGGAAATCTGTACCTTCACCATCATATTCTGGCAAGCCTGACGGGCCAATCCAATAAATATTTTCGCCACGAGGATCTTCTTGTTTAATCACTTCTGCAGCGGATGAGCGATAACCTAAATGACAGACTTTGATGCCTTTAAGCTCTTCGTAAGGCAAATCTGGCACATTGATATTGATCACTTCGCGTTTATTCAATAATTGAGGATGTAATTTCGGAATTAAATCACACACTACACGAGCCGCTGTTTCATAATGCAAACGACCATCTAAAGATACCGCAATAGCTGGCAACCCTAAATGTCGGCCTTCCAATGCTGCAGCCAAAGTACCTGAATAAATCGTATCATCCCCCATATTGCAACCCGCGTTAATGCCTGATACGACAAGATCCACTTGTCCAGATAAAAAACCGTTTAGTGCCAAATGCACACAATCAGCCGGTGTGCCATTCACGCAATAATCACCACTGTCTAAATGACGCGGGCGAAGTGGCTCAACAAGCGTTAATGAGCTTGATGCCGCGCTACGATTACGATCGGGCGCAACGATCACCACATCGGCAATTTTGCGTAATTCTTTTGCTAAAACTTGAATCCCTTCGGCATGAAAACCGTCATCATTGCTGACTAAAATTCGCATTATTCTTCTTCCTTAATATTCACTAACTCTCGCACCAATGCAGTGGCATAGCTCCCCGCCGGCAAATAAAATGAGAGTTTCAATCCTTCTTCAACAAACGTCCAATGGAAATCTTTTGCCTGCATTAATAAAGGGCGGCGAGCAGCTTTCATTCGTTCTTGTTTCATTAATTCTTGGAAAATCTGATGTTCCAAAACGACTTTATTTTCGACCGCACTTGCAGATAAATTTTCTTCGCCAATTAAAGGTGCAGTGAGCAAAATATCTTGTTCGTTCAAACGTTGCTGTAAGACCACTAAATCTTCATTTTCATCAGCCTTAAACCAACTGTGCGATCCGTTTAATTGCACAATATCGTCTCTTAGAACCTGATCTGCCACATTTTGTTCAATTCGTTCTGCTACAACTAAATTAAAAATTTCGCTGCGAGCTGCTGAAAGATAAAAACTGCGTTTTTTACGATCTTTGACCTTAATCTCCCCTTTCGCCCAACGAATCGCTTGAGTCAGATTATGACCATCACGCCCAAAACGTTGTTCAGTGAAGTAGTTAGGGAAACCGTATTTCGCCACAAAATTTAAGCGTTCGTTTAACTCATCACTTTCTTTTGCACCACGCAATAAAATCTCGAAGGTATTTCCTTGAAGACTACCGGTACGAATTTTACGATTGTGGCGAGTAACGTCTAAAATCTCGACGCCTTCCAACTGAAATTGGCTAAAATCTGGCGTTTCCTTCCCCGGCATTTGCAAACAAAACCATTGTTCCGTAATGCCATGACGATCTTTCAAACCGGCATACCCCATATTTCGCTCAGAAATGCCTGCGAACTTGGCAAGTTTTTCACCCACAAACAATGTATTGCAATCCGTTTTACGGATTTTTACCGCCACAAATTCGCCTTCGCCTGACATTTCATAGCCCAGATCTTCTTTAACAATAAAATCAGCGAACTCTTGCTTTAAAAGTGCGGTTGTTTTTGGTGGTGTTTTTAAGGTGAAATAAGGGAGATGTTTGACCATTTTTTTCGTTCTAAAATAAGAAAGCCCAACTTTTTTCGCTGCAATAAATAGCGTGTTCAGCTGGGCATGTTAAGCACAATTTATTCGCGCAGAATTTTAACCTTTCCGCCCCTTCAAGGCAAACTGAAATGAGAATAAATTTTTAGCGACATTTTCATCTTTATCCCCTACAATGACCGCACTTTTTCTGACAAAAGGAATGCCTTATGACGAACTTTAACGAACTCCAAGAAGAAACCCGTGAAATCATTACGGATTTATTAAATGACGGCAGCGATCCGGATGCCCTTTATATTATCGAACATCACATCGCTCATTATGATTTTGATACCTTAGAAAAAATTGCTGTGGATGCTTTCAAAGCAGGCTATGAAGTGTCAGAAGCGGAAGAATTTGAAGATGAAAGTGGCAAGGTGATTTTCTGCTTTGACATCATCAGTGAAGTGGAATTAAAGCCTGAAATTATCGATGCACAACAAAAAGAAATTTTACCCTTAGTGGAAAAATACAAAGGCATTTATGATGGCTGGGGCACGTATTTTGAAGATCCGAATGCTGAGGATGATGAATACGGTGATGACGGTGAATTTTTTGACGATGAAGATGTCGAAGACGACAACGAACGTTTACATTAATAATAACAAAGGGCGTGTTAAACCGCCCTTAATTTTTATCTTACCCAAATAGGAATGAAACAATGAAACTCAAAGCACTTTCTTTAACATTACTTGCCCTGCCTATCGCTTCTTTTGCAACAGAACCCGTATCTCATCAGCCAACTGATGTCAGCTTTAGTGTTGAAGCTGAAAGAGAGGTAGAACGTGATTTATTGCAAGTGTCCCTTTTTTACCAAGCAGAGGGCAATGATTTATCCGCACTCAATAAAACTATGGCGGAAAAAATGAATAAAGCCATTGAGTTGGCAAAAGCACAAAGTGCGGTTGAAATTAAAGATAATTCTCGCAATACCTGGATTCGTTATGACAATACAGGCAAACAACAAGACTGGATTGCGCGTGCAGAATTAACCTTAGAAAGTAAAGATTCTCAAGCGTTATCAACCCTAGTACATGAATTAGATGGCGTATTAGCCATTGATCGCGTAAGCGCGTCTGTTTCACGTGAAAAATTAAGTAGTTTAGAAAAGGAATTAACCAAAGAAGCTTTAGCGAAAGTTAAAGATAAAGCCCTCTTAATTCAAGAATCTTTGCAGATGAAAGGTTATCACACACAAAGCCTTGACGTGTCTTCTGCCAATGATTCAGCGAATGATTTCCGCCCTTATGCCGCAGGAGCAATGATGGCAAAAAGTTTCTCTTACTCAGATGAAAAAGATGAAACTTACACTCAAAGTGGTAAAGAGAAAATTAAAGTCAGTGTGAATGCGCGAATTGCATTGCTTAAAGAATAATTTTCTATACAATGAATGACGATTTTTTTAATAAGGAAAACAATATGAAAGTAGCAAAAAATACGGTTGTGAGTATTGCTTACCAAGTACGTACTCAAGACGGTGTATTAGTTGATGAAGCACCAGCAAATCAACCATTAGAATATTTACAAGGCCACAATAACTTAATCATTGGTCTTGAAAATGCCTTAGAAGGTAAAGAAGTTGGCGACAAATTTGAAGTGCGTGTTCAACCTGAAGAAGGCTATGGCGAATACAATGAAAATATGGTTCAACGTGTACCAAAAGATGTATTCCAAGGCGTTGATGAAGTCGTTGTTGGTATGCGTTTCTTAGCTGACACAGATATTGGTCCAGTTCCTGTTGTGATCACAGAAGTGGATGGCGATGAAGTGGTAGTTGATGGTAACCACATGTTAGCGGGTCAAGAATTACACTTCACTGTGGAAGTTGTTGGTACTCGTGAAGCAACATTAGAAGAAATTGCTCACGGTCACGTACATGGCGCACATGATCACCACCATCATGATGACGAAGATGGTCACAGTTGTGGTTGCGGCAGTCACGGTCATCACCACCATGATCACGATCATGGACACGGCGGTTGCTGTGGCGGTGGTCATAAACACGATCATGATCACGGACACGGTCATGGCGGCTGTGGTTGTGGCGGTCACTAATCTTCATTTAAGAGATAAAAAAAGTGCGGTTATTTTTAACCGCACTTTTTCTTTATCTAAACTTTCATTACAGAATGAATCGACTTAAATCTTCATTCTCGATCACTTCGCCTAATGCCTCAATCACATAGGCCGCATCAATATTCACGGTTTGTCCGTTCATATCGCTCGCATCAAATGAGATTTTATCCATTAAACGCTCCATAACGGTATGTAAACGTCTTGCACCGATATTCTCTGTTTTCTCATTCACACGGAAAGCAGCTTCAGCAATTTTCTTAATGGCATCTTGTGTAAATTCAATGCTCACGCCTTCTGTCGCCATAAGCGCTTTATATTGTTCTGTTAAAGAGGCATTTGGCTCAGTTAGAATACGCTCAAAATCCTCTGCCGTTAATGCAGACAATTCGACACGAATCGGTAAACGACCTTGCAATTCTGGGATTAAATCCGATGGACGCGCCACTTGGAATGCACCTGATGCAATAAAGAGAATATGATCGGTTTTCACCATCCCGTGTTTCGTATTAACTGTTGAACCTTCCACTAATGGCAATAAGTCACGTTGCACACCTTCACGAGAAACATCTGCGCCACTGTATTCACCTTTTTTACAGATCTTGTCGATCTCATCAATAAACACGATACCGTTTTGCTCAACCGCATCAATGGCTTTTTGCTTCAATTCTTCCGGATTAATCAATTTGGCCGCTTCATCGTCAATTAAGGTTTTTAATGCATCCTTAATTTTCATTTTGCGTTTTTTGGTTTTATCCGAACCCAGGCTTTGGAACATGGATTGCAACTGATTGGTCATTTCTTCCATGCCTGGAGGTGCCATGATTTCCACACCCATTGAAACGCCTGCAGACACATCAATTTCGATTTCTTTATCGTCTAATTGTCCTTCACGTAATTTTTTACGGAACGCTTGGCGAGTGCTGCTGTTGGTGTCGTGGTTTTCGACTTCACCCCATTGATTTTTCGGTGGGGGCAATAATGCATCTAAAATACGATCTTCCGCCGCATCTTCTGCTTTCGCTCGATTTTTTGCAATTTCTTGTTGGCGAACCAATTTCATCGCACTGTCCGTTAAATCACGGATAATGGAATCCACTTCTTTCCCCACATAGCCCACTTCGGTGAACTTGGTCGCTTCCACTTTAATAAATGGCGCATTGGCTAATTTTGCAAGACGACGCGCAATCTCGGTTTTACCCACACCCGTTGGCCCAATCATTAAAATATTTTTAGGGGTCACTTCATGACGAAGTGGCTCTTGCAACTGCATTCTTCTCCAACGGTTACGTAATGCGATCGCAACCGCTCTTTTCGCCTCTTTTTGGCCGATAATATGTTGATCTAATTCGGAAACAATTTCACGAGGGGTCATTTCAGACATAATTTTTCCTTATTTATTCGGTAATTCTTCGATAGTGAAATTTGTATTGGTAAACACGCAAATATCACCGGCAATTTTTAAAGATTTTTCCACAATTTCACGAGCTGATAAATCGGTATTTTCCACCAACGCACGGGCTGCCGATAATGCATAATTACCACCAGAACCAATGGCTAAAATCTGATCGGCTTCCGGTTGCACCACATCACCAATACCGGTAATGATTAAACTTTCTTTTTCATCCGCCACAATCAACATTGCTTCTAACTTGCGTAACGCACGATCGGTTCGCCAATCTTTCGCTAATTCCACGGCGGCTTTTAACAAATGCCCTTGATGCATTTCTAATTTACGTTCGAATAATTCAAATAAGGTGAACGCATCGGCTGTACCACCTGCGAAACCGGCTAAAACTTTGCCATTATATAAACGGCGTACTTTACGGGCATTCCCTTTCATGACGGTGTTGCCTAATGAAACCTGTCCATCGCCCCCAACAACCACTTGGCCATTACGACGTACGCTTACAATTGTTGTCATTCTTTTTATCCTTCTTTTAAGAAAAGTTATTCGTTATATGGCGTTCGATTCAGCCAAATTCAAGGGGTAATTTTTCTTTGATGCTTTATTAAACAATCATCTGAAAAAAATGTGATAAAGATCACTTTTTTAAATAGCAAACGATTGCTATTATTTCACACCCATATTTTAAAGGGATATGATTTGTTACAAGTAAAACAAACTACTTAATGAGGAAAACATGAAAAATTTACTTAAACTTTCTGCCATTGCAGTTTTAGCGGCAAGCGCAGTCTCTACTTTTGCATCAAACAAAGAACCTTACACTGAACAAGGTACGAATGCTCGTGAAATGACAGAGCAAAAGCCGATTCACTGGATCTCTGTTGAACAATTAAAAAAAGAATTGGAAGGCAAAGCACCAATTAATGTGAGCTTCGACATTGACGATACTGTCCTTTTCAGTAGCCCTTGTTTCTATCACGGCCAAGAAAAATACTCACCAGGTAAAAATGATTACTTAAAAAATCAAGATTTCTGGAATGAAGTAAATGCGGGTTGTGACCAATATTCTATTCCAAAACAAATTGCGGTGGATTTAATTAATATGCACCAAGCACGTGGTGACCAAATTTATTTCATTACCGGTCGTACAGCAGGTGATAAAGATGGTGTGACACCTGTGCTACAAAAAGCCTTTAATATTAAAGACATGCATCCTGTAGAATTCATGGGTGGTCGCAAACTTCCAACTAAATATAATAAAACACCGGGTATTATTGAGCACAAAGTAAGTATTCACTATGGTGACAGCGATGACGATATCCTAGCCGCAAAAGAAGCAGGTATTCGTGGTATTCGTTTAATGCGTGCCGCTAACTCCACTTACCAACCAATGCCAACCCTTGGTGGCTACGGCGAAGAAGTATTGATTAACTCTAACTACTAATCTTTATAAAAAAAGTGCGGTTATTTTGACCGCACTTTTCTTACCTAATTAACAATCTTAATTTTTAAAAAGTTTCTGGGAATATGCTAAAATTTTTCTGTTTCCAGGAGCCTATTTATGTCAGAACTCACCTCTAATCAATATTTAATCATCATTGCCGTGCTGGTTTTCATCAGCATTGTGATGCTTTTTCTATTAAGCCGCAGCAAACGAGATACGCAAGAATTACAACAAGATCTCAATAAAACTATCGAAGATTACAATCAATTAGCGGAGCGTTTTGATTCTTTAAGTGCGGTCAAAAATCAATTAGAACAACAAGCCGTTAAAGCACAAACTCATGCAGAAGGTTTGCAAACTCGCCTGAATGAACGTGATGAAAAAATCCAATATTTAGAAAAAGAATTGGATGAAGAACAGCTCCGTCATGATCAAATTGGCGGGCAAATCACCGCATTAAAAGAACGTTTTGGGATTGCATCCGCTCAAGCCGAAAGCTTGCAAGGTCAATTACAACAAGCTCAGGAAAATCTACTTAGAAAAGAACAAGAGCAGCAAAAAACGCAGGAAAAATTGACCGCACTCTCACAAGAATTAACAGAATTAAAAACGACGCTTTCTGAAAAAGAAAAACATTTTGCTGAACAGCAACAGCATATTGAGCAATCCAAACAACAGCTTGGTGTGGAATTCCAAAATCTGGCCAACCGTATTTTGGAAGAAAAAAGCCAATCCTTTAATCAAACCAATCAAACCGCATTGGAAATCTTGTTGAAGCCTTTCCGTGAACAAATCGAAGGCTTTCAAAAACGAGTCAATGAAATCCATTCGGAATCGGTGAAAGGCAATGCGGGTTTAGAAGCGGAAATCAAAAAGGTGTTGGAAATTGGCTTAAACATGTCGAAAGAAGCCAATAATTTAACCTCTGCACTAAAAGGTGAAAAGAAAACCTTAGGTAACTGGGGAGAAGTGCAACTTGAGCGTGCACTTCAGTTGGCTGGTTTAATTGAGAACGTGCATTACAGTGCACAAGCCCATTTTAAAGATGAGCAAGGCGGTCGAAACTATCCTGATTTTGTGCTGAATCTGCCCGATGAAAAAAACATTATCATTGATAGCAAAATGTCATTGAATGCTTATGAAAGTGCGGTCAATTCTGAGGATGAATTTGAACGTGAGCGTTTACTAAGGGAGCATATTAAAGCCCTGAAAAATCACATTGATGACTTGCACCGCAAGGATTACAGCAATTTGATTGGCATGCGCAGCCCTAATTTTGTCTTGATGTTCATCGCTGTAGAACCCGCTTATATTGAAGCCTTAAAATTAGACCCAAGTCTGTTTAATTATGGGTATGAGAAAAATGTCATTATGGTTTCACACACAACTCTCATGCCAATTTTACGCACAGTGGCAAATTTATGGCGTATCGAACGAGGTAATGCTGAGGCGAAAGAAATCGCAGAAAAAGCAGGCGAAATTTACAACCAGATTTGCTTGGTAGCAGAACGTTTGAGCAAACTGGGCAATACCCTTTCCACCGTAAGTAATCAATATAACAGTACTGTTACCGCTCTTGTGGGCCAACAAGGTTTAGTGGGGAAAGTGGAGCGATTTAAAGACTTGTCAGCGAAAGCTAACAAGACTATGCCAAACGTTGAATTGCTCAATAATGACGTGGATTTAACGCGCCTATCCCTTGTCACTACCGAGAACGGGGTAAAATAAAACATACCTGTTGAATTTTTCGTTAAAAGCGGCTATTTTCTTGCCGCTTTTTTATTTGAATTTTTTATTTGTGGGGGGAATTTATGGCTATGGAACAAAAAGACATCACGAATCCATGTGCAAAATATAACGAACAAACCAATTTTCTAAGCAAAACAATTTTTGCAAGTCGTTGGTTACAAGTGCCTATTTACTTAGGTTTAATTGTCGTACAAGGCATCTATGCCTACAAGTTTATGAAAAATTTGTGGTATCTCATCACCAATGTTAATGAAATGGATGCAGACACCATTATGCTCGCCGTGCTCAATCTCATTGATGTGGTGATGATAGCTAACTTATTGGTAATGGTGACATTAGGCGGTTATGAGATTTTTGTTTCAAAACTGCGCACGAAAAACCACCCAGATCAACCTGAATGGATGAGCCATGTGAATGCAACTGTACTGAAAGTTAAACTTTCCATGTCAATTATCAGTATTTCGTCGATTCACTTATTGCAAACCTTTGTGAATGCCTCAAAAATTCCTGAAAAAACGATTATGTGGGAAGTGATTATTCATTTTTCTTTCTTGATTTCGGCAATTGCAATGGCTTATACCGACAAAATTCTCTACAGTACAAGTCATAAAAATCATTAGTACACAAAGTGCGGTCAAATTTAACCGCACTTTTGTTTTCTAAAACTCATCTTGATGTTTAAATTTCAATAAATCTCGACGTTCTTTTTTATTTGGACGACGATCCGGGTGTGGCATTGAAAGCGCATTATTTTTTCTTGCCCACGCCATTTCTTCCCGTTTTTTCACACTCTGTGCTGTTTCTTGGTAAAGCAGTTGAGCCTCAGGTGCACCACGACGTTGAGCGCTCAAAGCAATCACTTCAATTTCTTTTTCATCTCTGCCTTGGCGAAGTTTAATCATCGCCCCGATTTCTACATTTTTACTTACTTTGGCACGTTGGCCATTGTAATGGACTTTGCCCCCTTCAATCATCGCTTTCGCAATACTACGGGTTTTATAAAAACGCGCCGCCCAAAGCCATTTATCTAATCGTACTTCGTTATTTTCAGCCATAACTCTTCCTATTTCTCTCACTTTGCGTATGATGAGCCAATAACAAGATAATAGGGCTAATATCATGAAAAAACAACTTCCACACATTCTCTCCCTTTCCACCGTGGCAAAATCCCGCTTGTTTGAAATTCAAGCTGTCGATCTCAAATTCTCTAATGGCATTGACCGCACTTATGAACGTTTTCGCCCTTTCAATCGCGACTCCGTCATGGTGATTGCAATTGATGGAGAAGATCTACTCCTGGTTCGTGAATATGCCGTTGGAACGGAACAATATGAATTAGGCTTTGTAAAAGGTGGTATGGATACGGGAGAAACGCCCGAACAAAGTGCGAATCGCGAATTGCAGGAAGAAATTGGCTTTGGGGCAAAAAAATGGAAGTTTTTACGCACGATGAAGATCAATCCACAAATCATGGGGCATAAAATGCACGTTTTATTAGGTGAAGATCTATACCCAAATCAACTGGAAGGGGATGAACCCGAACCACTAGAAATCGTGCGTTACCCTTTATCTCAACTTGACGCCCTGTTGGATAGTGATGAATTTAATGAGGCAAGAAACTTAACCGCACTTTATACCTTGCGAGATTATTTAAAAAAACGTAAATAAATTGAAGAAATTTAGATAAATTCTAATTGCAAGCGATTAACTTTAAATAAAACTTGAATAATTATTCTTTTTTTGAGAATGTATAGTCATTTTTCAAAAATAAATAGGAAAATTTATGTCTCATGATAATTTAAAAGAATTGACCTTCCGAGGAATGTTCCTTGGGGCGTTAATTACAGTGATCTTCACTGCATCTAACGTTTATTTGGGTCTTAAAGTGGGGATGACATTTGCCTCCTCCATTCCGGCTGCCGTAATTTCTATGGCAATTTTAAAATTCTTCAAGGATTCCAGTATCTTAGAAAATAACATGGTGCAAACCCAAGCTTCATCAGCGGGGACATTGTCTTCTGTTATTTTCGTTCTTCCAGGCCTGTTAATGATGGGTTACTGGCAAGAATTCCCATTCTGGCAAACTGTGCTTATCTGTGCCTCTGGTGGTACGTTGGGCGTACTATTCACTATTCCATTACGTCGTGCGATGGTGGTAAACAGCGACTTACCTTACCCTGAAGGTGTGGCGGCAGCTGAAATCTTAAAAGCGGGTAATAATGACGAAAGCGACAGTGGTGTAAAAGATATCGCTTATGGCGGTATTTTTGCAGGAACCGTTGCGTTCCTAACCAACGCATTACGTGTCATGTCTGACAGCGCAAGTGCATGGTTCTCTAACGGTAAAGCCGTTTTCCAATTACCGATGGGATTCTCTCTTGCATTAGTCGGTGCGGGTTACTTAATCGGTATCGTGGGCGGTCTTGCAATGTTATTCGGTACATTCCTCGCTTGGGGTGTGGCTGTACCTTATTTCACTGCAACAGGTGATATGCCAACCGATGCTTCAATTGTGAGTTACGCCATGACCGAATGGAAAACCAAAGTACGCTTTATTGGTGTGGGTACTATCGGTATTGCAGCGATTTGGACATTATTAATCCTTCTCAAACCAATGATTGAAGGGATGGTTCATTCTTTCCGTATGTTAAAAGGCTCACAAGCTGAATCAGAAAATCGTATTGATATCGACTTATCGCCAAAAACCATTATTTATATTTTATTGGCGACCGTTGTATTAATCGTGATTTCCTTATATCACTTCGTTGCAGCCGCACCAATTTCTGCTGAACTTGCCGTGTTATTAGTCGTGGTTTGTACGCTACTTGCGGTGTTAATTGGTTTCTTCGTCGCAGCGGCATCAGGTTATATGGCGGGATTAGTTGGTTCATCTTCCAGCCCAATTTCAGGTATCGGGATTATTTCCGTGATCGTGATTTCACTTGTTTTAGTGACAATTGGTAAAAGCAGTGGCTTATTTGAAACGGCAGACGGTCAAAAATTCTTAACCGCATTGACCTTGTTCACCGCATCTATCGTATTAACCACAGCAACTATTTCAAACGATAACTTACAAGATTTAAAAACTGGTCTTTTAGTTGAAGCAACACCTTGGAGACAACAGGTTACGTTAATCATTGGTTGTTTCGTTGGTGCATTAGTAATTGCGCCGGTATTAGAAATTTTATACCACGCTTATGGTTTCACGGGTGCATTACCACGTCCAGACATGGATCCAACACAAGCACTTTCTGCGCCACAAGCAACCATTATGACCACTATTTCAAAAGGTATTTTCACCAATCAATTAGAATGGACTTACATTTTAAGTGGTGTAGGTTTAGGTGTTGTATTAATCATTATTGATGCGCTTATGCGTAAAACAACTAACAATCGCTTCGCGCTACCAGTATTAGCGGTTGGTATTGGTATTTACCTTCCACCATCAATCAATATGCCGGTTGTGGTCGGTGCGGTGATGGCATGGCTTCTCACACGCAATATTAAGAGCTACGCAAAACGCACTAACGATACTGAAGTGGAGAAAAAAGCAGAACGCTTCGGTACACTTTTCGCGGCTGGTTTAATTGTTGGTGAAAGCTTAATGGGCGTTATCTTAGCCTTCATTATCGCGGCATCTGTAACATCTGGCGGCTCTGAAGCACCATTAGCCTTAGCGTTAGAAAACTGGGATAATATAGGCGAATTACTCGGTCTTGCTGTGTTTATCTTCGGTGTCTTTATTTTCGTTTCTCGTGTATTACGTGCGAAGAAATCGAAATAATGGATGAAAATAGGCTGTCCTCGGATAGCCTATTTTTCTAGGAGCTTAAGGTGTCAACTCAATCCCCTTATTTGAAAGCGATTATTATCTTCCCACTAGTTACGCAGCTGATAGGCAGTGTTATCGCTTATGTCCTTTTCGACCTAGACGACTACAGAGAAGGCTATTTCGACTCTGCGTTATTTGGTTTCTTTCTGACATTTTGGCCTCTCACTGTTCCGGCGATAATCAATGCTTACTTTGCAAAATACCGCGGCTATCTACGTCATCAGTGGAATAAAATTCTCATTTTTTCATTCATCATTCTTTTTTGTTATTGGAGTATCGGCAATCTTCTCATCGCACCCAATACCCAATATCTGACTGACCGTGTATTATTCGTCTTAGAGGGCTCTGTCATCCTAGCAATCTATACGACAATTTGCCTCACCTTGTTATTACCGAAATCAAAGTAGGAAATAAACATGCAATTATCTCAATCTCTTCTCGATCAAGTCCTCACGCTTGCTAATGAAGCGGGAAAACATTTGGCTCGTTTTTACCAACAGGATGTGGCAATACAAACTAAATCGGATAACACACCTGTCACAGAGGCGGATTTATTTGTCAGCCAGTTTTTAATTGAAAAACTGACCGAACTTTTCCCCGATATCCCTGTTCTTTCAGAGGAAAACTGCAATATTCCCTTTGAACAACGCCAAACTTGGCAAACCTATTGGTTGATCGATCCCCTTGATGGCACACAGCAATTTATTGATCGCACAGATCAATTTTCCGTTTTGATCACACTTGTGCAAAACCATCAACCCGTACTAGGTGTTATTCACTTCCCTATTTTGAATATCACCTATTACGCCATGAAAGGTTTTGGGGCATTCAAACAGAGTGACAAAGAGATAAAAGCCTTACAGCCAAGAAAAATCGATCTTACTCAACCGTTAAAAATCGCCGTAGGCGCCACCACCTCACAAGAAAAAGTGCGGTCAATTTTGGCGAAGAATGTGGCATGCGAATTTACGGTGGTTGGTTCAAGTAGTTTGAAAAGCGGTTTGGTCGCAGAAGGCGCGGTTGATTGCTATGTTCGCCTCGGCAAAACCGGCGAATGGGACACGGCTGGCGCTGAAATTTTATTAGCTGAAATCAATGGTGGAATTTTCGATCCACACTTTCAGCCACTCACCTATAACCAGCGTGAAAGTTTAATTAATCCAAACTTTGTGATGGTGTCAGATAATACACAAAATTGGGCATCTGTCTTTCAATTTAATTGATTGGTTCGATTGGTAAAGTGCAGTAATATATTGCATTATTTAAAAACGCTACTCGGAACAATAAGGAATAATATGCAAACGAATAATAACTGTATCGTAATTTTTGGTGCTTCCGGTGATTTGACTCACCGTAAACTCATTCCAGCACTTTATAATCTTTTCAAATTTGGGCGTTTAAACAAATTTTCTGTATTAGGTGTCGCTCGTTCAGAATTAAACGATGACACTTTCCGTGAGAAAATGCGCGAAGCACTTCTTCAAACAGAAGAAACTACGCCTGAAACGCTCGAAGAATTCTGTAACCATCTCTATTACCAAGCGGTAAACACATCTGATGCGGCTGATTACGGTAAATTAGTACCCCGTTTAGAAGAATTACATACTAAATATCAAACGAATGGCAACACGCTTTATTACATGTCCACCCCGCCAAGTTTATATGGTGTGATTCCAGAATGTCTTGCAGCTCATGGTTTAAACACAGAAGAAGACGGTTGGAAACGGATTATTGTCGAAAAACCTTTTGGTTACGATGAAAAAACAGCACAAGAACTCGACGTCCAAATTCATCGTTTCTTTGAAGAACATCAAATCTATCGTATCGACCATTATCTTGGTAAAGAAACCGTGCAAAACTTACTTGTTTTACGCTTCTCAAATGGTTTATTCGAACCGCTTTGGAACCGTAATTACATTGATTATGTCGAAATTACGGGAGCCGAAGCCATTGGTGTAGAAGAACGTGGCGGTTATTATGATGGTTCCGGTGCAATGCGTGACATGTTCCAAAACCACTTACTACAAGTTCTTGCCATGGTTGCCATGGAACCACCTGCTATCATTAATGCGAACTCAATGCGTGATGAAGTGGCCAAAGTCATGCACTCTTTACGTCCATTAACGCAAGATGACGTTGAGCATAATTTAGTGCTTGGTCAATACATTGCAGCAGAAATTGATGGCAAAGAAGTCAAAGGTTATTTACAAGAAAAAGGCGTGCCTTCTAACTCTCGCACTGAAACCTTTATGGCTTTACGTTGCGAAATCGAAAACTGGCGTTGGGCGGGCGTACCTTTCTATGTACGTACCGGTAAACGCTTACCGGCACGTGTGACGGAAATTGTGATTCATTTCAAAACCACACCACATCCTGTATTCAGTCAAAATGCACCAGAAAATAAATTGATCATCCGTATTCAACCCGATGAAGCCATCTCAATGCGTTTCGGCTTGAAAAAACCAGGTGCGGGCTTTGAAGCCAAAGAAGTCTCAATGGATTTCCGTTATGCCGATTTAGCCGATGAGCAAGTGCTCACGGCTTATGAACGCTTATTGCTTGATGCGATGAAGGGCGATGCCACACTCTTTGCGCGTACGGATGCGGTGCACGCTGCATGGAAATTTGTGCAACCGATTTTGGATTACAAAGAAGCTGGTGGTCGAATCTACGAATATGAAGCGGGCACTTGGGGACCGATTGCAGCCGAAAAACTCATTGCGAAAAGTGGTCGCGTATGGCGTAAACCAAGCGGTAAAATGAAGAAAAAGGTTTAGTCATCAATATCTCGCCTTCTTCAATAAATAGAAGAAGGCTTATCACCGAATAGAGAGAAACAAACATGAACACCATCACCTTCCCAACGGCTCAACACGCTGTTGAAAAGATCGCCCAAGAATTTGTGATTTATAGCCAATTAAATCACCCTGTGCATATTTCTCTTTCTGGCGGTTCAACGCCTAAGCTGTTATTCAAAACTTTAGCCAAAGCGCCTTATACCGAACAAATCAACTGGAGAAATCTGCATTTTTGGTGGGGTGATGATCGCATGGTTCCGCCAACAGATTCAGAAAGCAACTACGGTGAAGTGCAAAAACGCTTATTTGATCATATTCAAATTCCCGCAGAAAATATCCACCGAATTCGTGGCGAAAATGAACCGCACTTTGAGTTAAAACGTTTCGAAGAAGAATTAAGTGCGGTCATTCCAAACGGTGTTTTTGATTGGATCATTTTAGGTATGGGGACTGACGGTCATACCGCTTCTCTCTTCCCACATCAAACTAATTTTGATGATGAAAACCTAGCTGTCATTGCCAAACACCCTGAAAGTGGTCAAATTCGCATTTCTAAAACAGCCAAACTCATTGAACAAGCCAAACGCATTACCTATTTAGTCACTGGCGAAAGCAAAGCAGACATTTTAAAAGAAATCCAAACGACTCCTGCAGAGAATCTGCCTTATCCCGCAGCAAAAATTAAAGCAAAAAATGGCGTGACGGAATGGTATTTGGATAAAGCGGCGGCGAAATTGCTATAACAAGTTGAGTATCAAATACCATAGGATTGCAAAATGATAGACTACAAAGTAAATGAACCAATTTCAGTTAAACAATTTATTGAATTGTTAAATAAAACAACGCTCGGGGCACGCCGTCCGTTAGAGGATGAAAAACGCGTCGCGGCAATGTTGCATCATGCGGATTTATTAGTCACCGCTTGGGATGGTGAACAATTAGTGGGCTTGGCACGTTCCGTGACGGATTTTGCCTACTGCTGTTATTTATCTGATTTAGCGGTTGATGAACAATATCAAAAACAAGGTGTCGGCTTGCAGTTAATTGAACACACTAAGCAAGCCTTACATCCACAAGCCAAAATTGTGCTTTTATCCGCTCCACAAGCAGTGGATTATTATCCGCATATTGGATTCACTCAACATATGAGTGCATGGACGAAGAGTTAATTTATTAGAATGATATGGAGACAAAAATGAAAAAACTGTTTGTACTACTTACTTCAACGTTGTTATTTGCTTGTTCATCTGGTCCATCTTTAGATCAGTTAGCGACACAAATGCCAAAAGATAATCGCTCAGTAATGCTTCAAGTTCCAGAAGCAGGAAACCCAGTTTCAAATGGAATGCTTGTAGCAACGATTAGAACCGCAGGTGGTACTTCAGGAAAACGACTCGTATCTCTTTTAGCTACAGATAATTTACACATTGGAATTGCAGGGAACAGTCAATCTGTGAATAAAGCAGTTGCTATGTATGGACTAAATAATGCAGAAAAGGTCGGCAAGGATGTATCTTTATACCTTGTTGGAGATAGTCAAAGTGATAAAGCAGATCTAGAAAAAGCCGCAAAAGCGAAAAATGTCGAAATGCATTACATTATGCAAAAATAAGATATAGATACATCAGATGCGGAGTGACTTAATGTTGAATTTAGATAATAAAAAATTTGTTGCTGTTGAAAATACCGCAAATGGTGAGGTCAGTAGCCAAACAGAATTTCATTACCATCAACAAGGTAAAATGATTTGGGCAGAATATGGTGGCGGTGAAATTTTAAAAGGCTTTTTAATTGGAAAATGGATTGACGATACTCAAATTGAATTTACGTATCAACATTTAAATCAATCTCTAGAAAATCGTCTGGGTCGTTGTTGTACAACATTTTCTTTAGAAGAAAGTAAACTCGTCGGCCATGAAAAATGGCAGTGGCTAGACACGTTAGAGCAAGGTAGCTCTTTAATTAGAGAAATTTAAAAGAAGTTTGGCTATAGAATATCTGAAACAAGGTATCATCTTGCAGTTGATTGAACACACTAAACAAGTCTTACATCCACAAGCCAAAATCTTGCTTTTATCTGCTCCGTAAGCTATAGATTATTATCCGCATTAGATTTATGTAACATATGAGTGCGTGGGCAAAGAGTTAATTTAATTGTATAAGGGAAACCTTGATGTCTACAACACAGCTTGGAAATGCGAAAAGAATTATTGATGATAATTATGAAGAAAACCCTAATAGTTTTTTACACGACTTTTGTCACAATTCTTTTTTTAGCAAAGAAAAATTCGAAGAATATTTAGATGCTATTGGCTATCTGATTGCTGTTGATTATCAAAGATATAAATTTGATAGAGTAAAGTTAGTTCAGATAAACGATATACAAGCTCAAATTCTAATTTATCTGGGATATCATAAAGATCCTTCAGATGTTATTTTTATTGAAAACTTACCTGAATATATAAATGAAGGAATTATTACTCCTTTGCGGGAAAGAACAAATAGCTATAACTCAGGATTTTTTAATAGAGATGTTTTTGATTATATTATAAAAAATAAATAATTTATATTTTAGAGTGGGATTTGTCCCACTATTAACCATTTCAAAAATCACGGTGGGCATCCCCCACAATACAACAGGAGAAAACAATGTCAGTAAAAGGCGACATCGGTGTTATCGGCTTAGCCGTAATGGGGCAAAACCTCATTTTAAATATGAATGATCATGGCTTTAAAGTTGTGGCATATAACCGTACCACTTCAAAAGTGGATGAATTTTTACAAGGTGCGGCAAAAGGCACGAATATTATCGGCGCATACTCTTTAGAAGATTTAGCTTCTAAATTAGAAAAACCACGTAAAGTGATGTTAATGGTGCGTGCGGGTGATGTCGTAGATCAATTCATTGAGGCATTATTACCGCACTTAGAAGAAGGCGACATCATTATTGATGGTGGTAACTCAAACTACCCAGATACCAACCGTCGTGTAAAAGCATTGGCTGAAAAAGGCATCCGCTTTATCGGTTCGGGTGTTTCGGGTGGTGAAGAAGGTGCGCGTCATGGACCATCTATCATGCCGGGTGGTAACCACGAAGCATGGCCATATATTAAACCAATTTTCCAAGCAATTTCAGCTAAAACAGAACAAGGCGAACCTTGCTGTGATTGGGTTGGCGGTGAAGGAGCTGGCCACTTTGTGAAAATGGTCCACAATGGTATCGAATATGGCGATATGCAATTAATCTGTGAAGCTTACCAATTCTTAAAAGAAGGTTTAGGCTTAAGCTATGAAGAAATGCAAGCTATCTTCGCAGAATGGAAAAAAACTGAACTTGATAGCTACTTAATCGATATCACGACCGATATTCTTGGTTATAAAGATGCGGATGGTGAACCATTAGTTGAAAAAATCTTAGATACAGCTGGCCAAAAAGGGACAGGTAAATGGACGGGTATCAATGCATTAGATTTCGGTATTCCATTAACCTTAATCACTGAATCTGTCTTTGCTCGTTGCGTCTCTTCATTTAAAGATCAACGTGTTGCCGCTAACCAATTATTCGGCAAAACAATTCAACCAGTTGAAGGCGACAAAAAAGTGTGGATTGAAGCGGTACGTAAAGCATTATTGGCGTCTAAAATCATTTCTTACGCACAAGGCTTTATGCTGATTCGTGAAGCCTCTGAACAATTTGGCTGGAACATCAACTACGGCGCAACAGCGTTATTATGGCGTGAAGGTTGTATTATCCGTAGCCGTTTCTTAGGTAACATTCGTGATGCATATGAAGCCAATCCAGATTTAATCTTCTTAGGTTCAGATAGTTACTTCAAAGGCATTTTAGAAAACGCATTAAGCGACTGGCGTAAAGTGGTGGCAAAATCGATCGAAGTGGGTATCCCAATGCCTTGTATGGCATCTGCGATTACCTTCTTAGACGGTTACACTTCAGCCCGTTTACCGGCAAACTTATTGCAAGCACAACGTGACTACTTTGGCGCACATACTTATGAGCGCACTGATAAACCACGCGGTGAATTCTTCCACACCAACTGGACAGGTCGCGGTGGTAACACAGCATCTACCACTTATGATGTGTAAGTAAAAAACTCGTGATAAACTCGCCGCACTTTGTTCGCATAAAGTGCGGTTTATTTTTACCTTATTTTGGAGAAACCTATGTTATCTCAATCACGCTTAGATAAAATTTCAGAAATGGAAAACCTTCTTAATGAAGCAGAGAGTTTCTTAGCCGACGCAGAACAATTTCTTGAAAAATGGCAGGCTTTCTTACCAAAAATGAAAACCTTAGAACACTATTATTTTGATGGTGACTGGCGAGAAGATTATCAAGCTTATGAGGACGGTAAAATCCCAGAGGATATGCCTTGTGGTGTATTAAGTGAAGATTTAGTATTTAATGCGAGTACAGGACACCATGGATTGGCGATTGAATATTTGAAAGTGATTGCGAAAGTATTAGATCAAGCTAAAGATTAATATTCAATATATTTAATTGTTCAAAAAAACATCGAAAAACGCATATTTTTGAACTTTCATTCATATCCGTTTGTCTTATGGAGTACTATCAATATGGATAGTTTTATATGTTAAACACGGAGAGATCCTATGAAATTAATTGGAAAATCACTTGTTATCGCGATGACTATTATTTCCCTTGCTGCATGTGGAAATATGAACCGTACACAAAAAAATACAACAGCTGGTGCAGCTATTGGTGGTGCAGCAGGCTATATGCTTGGTGGTAATACCGCGACCACATTAGGTGGTGCCGCATTAGGTGGCGTAATCGGTAGCCAAGTCAATAAATAGTCAAAAAAATAACCGCACTTAATAAGTGGCGGTTATTTTTTTATTATTTCTCATCTGTTTTTTCTGTGCTTGGTTTACGGCGTTTACCAATATTTTTCGTATCTTTATGACGTAATTTGGCTTTCTTCTTCACCTCTGATTTTTTCTTTTCTTCACGTTTTTCTTTAATACGCGCCTTTTGCTTTTTAGACATGGATTTTACTTCACCATCTTTTGGTGGTTTAGTGCGAGGTTCTAAGCCTTCTAAAATCCGTGCTTTCAAAAGCTCTTCCGTATAACGTTTTATTTTACCGAGCAATTTATAATCATGGGCTTCAACAAAAGAAACAGCTGTGCCCTTTTTCCCTGCACGAGCCGTACGACCAATACGATGTAAATAGGTATCTGCACTGTAAGGTAAATCGAAGTTCATGACATGTGTCACATCATCAATATCAATCCCACGAGCAGCGACATCAGTAGCCACTAACACAGTAACAACACCTGATTTTAATTTATCAATGGCATTATTACGTTGTGTTTGCGCCATATCGCCTTCTAAATAAGTAGAACGAATACCGCGTTTACGCAAAGTCTCAGAAAGCTCACGCACATCTTCTCTACGACGCACAAACACTATGCCGCGACTCACGTTCTCGGTTTCGATAAAACGCGCAAGCAACTTGATTTTATGTTCATTGCTGTCGGCATGATAATACCATTGGTTGATTTTCTTGCGCTCACGACGACTTGGTTCTGCATCGATTTTTACCGGATCATTTAATAAACGATCTGCAAAATCGACTAATAACTCCCCTTCTAATGTGGCAGAGAAAAGAAGGGTTTGTTTACGCCAACGCGTTTCAGCGGCAATTTTCTCCGCATCTTGGCCAAAGCCCATTTGCAACATGCGATCTGCTTCATCAAAAATCAATATTTCTACCGCACGACAATCAAAGTTTTCTTCTTTGATGTATTGCAACAAACGCCCCGGTGTTGCCACCACGATATCTTGATTTGAATTAAACACTTCCCCATGATTTTGATACGCCACACCGCCAGTAATGGTTGCAATCTTCAAATGTGTGAATTGTGTCAACTCTTCCGCTTGCTCTGCAACCTGCATCGCTAACTCACGGGTTGGCGTTAAAATTAAAATACGAGGTGCCCCTGGTTTACGACGTGGATAATCCAATAAATGCTGAATCGCGGGCAATAAAAATGCAGCAGTTTTGCCTGTACCTGTTGGTGCAGAACCGAGCACATCACGTTCTTCCATGGCTGCCGGAATCGCTTCTAATTGGATTGCGGTCGGGCGGGTGTAGCCTTTCTTTTCTAAGGCTTTTAATAATTCGGGGGAAAGATCGAATTCTTCAAATGGGGATAAATTCATTATTTTGCATTAATTTGTTAAAATTGGGGCTGATTATACCTGAAAGTGCGGTCATTTTCCGCAAGATTTTATGAGCAGCTTTACCTTTAAACAATTCCATATTAATCAACAACATTGTGCAATGAAAGTCGGCACAGATGGCATTTTACTGGGTGCTTGGGCGGATGTGTCTGATTGTCAGCGGATTCTTGATATGGGAACTGGCACAGGCTTGGTTGCACTAATGCTCGCCCAACGAAGTCATGAGCATTGCCAAATTGAAGCCGTTGAACTTGATCCCCTTGCAGCACAACAAGCACAAGAAAACTTCAAGGCTTCGCCATGGCACAATCGTCTTCATTTAACACGCCAAGACGTGCAAACTTATTGCCAACAAACAGCGCATCAATTTGATTTAATTGTGGCGAATCCGCCTTATTTTGCACAAGGCGTTGAATGTAAAAATGATGAGCGTGCTCTTGCCCGTTATGTTCAACAAAGTCATTTAGATTGGTTAAATTGGGCGTCGAGTTGTTTATCCGAAAAAGGGAAGATCAGTTTTGTCTTGCCTTATGAGGCGGGGAAAACATTGATAAATTCAACCGCACTTTATTGTATTAAGCAGACTAATGTCATTACAAAGACAGGGAAAGCACCACAACGAATGTTACTCACGTTTAGCCGAGAGCATTTACCACAGGTAAAAGATAGCTTGGTGATTTATAACGAAAACAATCAGTACACAGAGGAATTTATTGCATTGACGAAGACATTTTATTTAAAAATGTAAGGGCATATGACTATGCCCTTTTCTATCGATGTGATTAATGGCTTTCCGCTTTGACGAGTTTTGTCCAGTTGTAATAACCATATAATGAGTTAAGTAAGTAAGCACTATACATTAAGTACATCGCTGGCTGCTCAGCCCAAAGCAAAATGGAAAGCACATTTAAGACAATCCACAATAACCATTGCTCACGATAACGCAAAATCATCAATAATTGCGCCGCTACGGTGATAATTGTGGTTAAACCATCTAATCCTGTAGAACTCCCGCCCGCTGCTTTTAAAGCCTGCACAAAGCAGAATGTACCAATCCCCACACTCACGAGTAAAATTGCCCAACCTTTTGGTGTTAACGCTTTTGCAATTACACTTTCACCGCCATTATCGTTTTGCATGTTTTGTTTCCACATGAAATACCCGATAAATTGTGATGGAATATAGACATAGAGCGCCGTATTCATTTCACCAAGAAAATTGTTTCCCCAGGCGACATAAAAATAGGTGTAAGCAAAAATAAGCCCAAAGAAATAATTACTAATTTTTCCTTTACTCACCAATACCACACAGAGAATACCTGCAATCCCCGAAATCATGCCTAATGGACTATCCGGCGTAAGAGCATAAGCAATAATTTGCGCAGCAAGAAAAATAACTACCCATGCCACTTCAAAAGGCTTCCAACCGGATAAAAATTCTTCTTTAAGTCGTTCTGTCCAATTCATGGAATACTCCTGTTTTATAAAAAGTACGCCATTTTTACACCGCACTTTTTTAAAGTAAAGCATAGCGGGTATTTAATTTGATTATTGTGAGATAAATCACACTTTATTTTTCATACTTTTAGATGGCCATGCCTTGCTTTCCCTTATAATCAGACTACAATATCGCCCCATTTTAAGAGATTCATTAAGAGGAAGATGATGTCATTTGCAATCGGTCAACGTTGGATTAGCGAAACAGAAAATAGCCTCGGGTTAGGGATGATTACCGCCTTAGATTTTCGCTCAGTTACCCTTCACTTTCCTGCCACAGATGAAACCCGAATTTATGCGGTGGCGCAAGCACCATTAACCCGAATTGCATTGAATAAAGGTGAACAACTTCATCACCAAACAGGTTGGCAAGGTGAAGTCCTTGATGTTCAGGAAATGAATGGTCTCTTATTTTATTTAGTCAAAAATGCACAAGGCGAAGATGTTATCGTCAATGAAAAAGAACTTTCTCCGATAATTTCTTTTAGCCAAGCGAAAGATCGCCTCTTTTCATCACAGATTGATCGTAGTGAACATTTTGCGTTGCGCTATCAAACACTTCTGCATCAACAAGCTCAATTTCAATCGCCTTTGCGTGGCTTACGAGGCAATCGTGCGGGTTTAATTCCTCATCAGCTTCATATTGCGCAAGAGGTAGGAAATCGTATCAATCCTCGCGTGCTCTTAGCGGATGAAGTAGGGTTAGGTAAAACCATTGAAGCGGGGATGATTTTGCAAAATCAGCTTTTTGCTGAAAAAGTACAACGTGTATTAATTATTGTACCGGAAACCTTGCAACATCAATGGCTTGTCGAAATGCTTCGTCGTTTTAATTTACATTTTTCATTATTTGATGAAGAACGTTGTGAAGATTTTGCCGAACAATCAATCAATCCATTTAGCACGGAAAACTTAATTATCTGTGCATTAGATTGGTTGAAAGCTCATCCTCATCGCGTACAACAAGCCATTGAAGCTGAATTTGACTGTTTAATTGTCGATGAAGCGCATCATTTGGCTTGGTCAGAAAATGCGCCGAGTGCCGCTTATTTATTGGTGGAACAATTAGCGAACGCTATTCCATCCGTTTTATTACTCACCGCAACGCCAGAACAACTGGGTTTGGAAAGCCATTTTGCACGCTTACGCTTGCTTGATCCTGAACGTTTTTATGATTACCAAGCATTCTTGAAGGAACAAGAAAATTATCAACCTGTTGCGGATGCCGTGCAATCTTTACTCTCAGAGAAGCCGCTAAGTGCGGTCGAAAAAAATCATATTTCTGATTTACTCAATGAACAGGATGTCGAACCATTATTCAAAGCTTTAGCCTGTCATAATGACGATGAAAAGCAAGCTGCTCGACAAGAGCTCATTCAAAATCTTATCGATCGACATGGTACAAGCCGTATTTTATTTCGCAATACACGCCAAGGTATAAAAGGTTTTCCACATCGGGTTTATCACCAAGTAACGATTGATGCGACTGAGGCTGATGAAAAAATTCATTGGTTAATTGATTTCTTAAAATCACACCGAAATGAAAAAATCTTGGTCATTTGTAAAACAGCACAAACGGCAATTCAACTTGAGCAAATTTTACGAGAAAAAGAAGCCATTCGCAGTGCCGTTTTCCATGAAAGAATGTCGATTATTGAACGAGATCGCGCAGCGGCTTATTTTTCTGATAGCGAAAATGGTGCTCAAGTTTTACTGAGTTCTAGCATTGGTTCTGAAGGCAGAAATTTCCAATTTGCTTGTCATCTCGTACTCTTCGATTTACCAAAAAATCCTGACTTACTTGAGCAATGTATTGGCCGTTTAGATCGCATCGGGCAAACGCGAGACGTACAAATTTACGTACCCTGCCTATCAG
The DNA here is from genome assembly GCA_018366115.1 of Parahaemophilus parainfluenzae. Taxonomy (GTDB): domain Bacteria; phylum Pseudomonadota; class Gammaproteobacteria; order Enterobacterales; family Pasteurellaceae; genus Haemophilus_D; species Haemophilus_D parainfluenzae_AB. Next base: position 100,365 of record JAGZIS010000007.1, read on the forward strand.
GTTCTGCACAGCAAAATTTAGCCCGTTGGTATCATGAGGGCTTAAATGCCTTTGGACAAACTTGCCCTATTGGTATGGCATTGTTTGAACAATATGAAACTTTATTAAAAGTGCGGTCAGAAAATAAAGCAGATTTTGAGCAACTCATTCTCCAAACGCAAAAACAAGCAAAAGCATTGCGTTTAGCCTTAGAGAAAGGGCGTGATCGTTTGTTAGAATTAAATTCTAATGGTGGTGAAAAGGCACAACGACTTGCGGCAGAAATCGCTCAAACTGATAATTCACCACAATTAGTCGATTTTGCACTGAATTTATTTGATATTATTGGCGTAGAGCAAGATGATTTAGGTGAAAACAGCATTGTCATCACGCCAACGGGCACCATGCTTGTTCCCGATTTTCCAGGGCTAAAAGAAGAAGGTGTTACAGTAACCTTTGACCGACAACTGGCTCTTGCGCGTGAAGAATTAGAATTTCTTACCTGGGATCATCCAATGATACACCAAGGCATTGATTTAATCGTTTCTGGTGACATTGGCAAAGCATCGATGGCATTATTAGTCAATAAACAACTGCCTGCTGGCACGCTACTGGTTGAATTGATTTATATGATTGAAAGCCAATCACCAAAAGGCTTGCAACTGAATCGTTTTCTTCCACCTACACCAGTTCGATTATTGCTGGATAGCAAAGGAAATGATCTCGCCGGACAAGTTAATTTTGATACATTGCAAAATAAACTTAAGCCGCTAGGCAAAGACATTGCGAATAAAATGATCAAAATGGCTCGTCCAAATATTGAGCAATTAATAAAACTAGGTAATCACAAAATAACTGAAATTGCACAAGCTCAAATTCGAGAAGCTAGTAGATTAGCAGATCAAACATTGAGCACTGAGCTCAATAGACTTATAGCCTTGAAAGCAGTAAATAAAAATATTCGCCAAGCGGAAATTAATGTATTAGAAAAACAACGTGTGCTTTCTCTGGAAGAGTTAAGTAAAGCAAGCTGGCGGCTAGATAGCCTTCGGGTAATAGTGACAAACAAGGAATAATATGGCACTTATTGAATACCATCCCCCTTTAGAACCGTATTTAGATATTATCTACCAAGATAATCATATCTGCGTAGTAAACAAACCAAGCGGTTTACTTTCAGTCCCTGGCAATCAGCCAGAATACTATGACAGTGCAATGAGTCGGGTAAAAGAGAAATTTGGGTTTTGTGAACCCGCACACCGTTTAGATATGGCCACTAGTGGGATTATTCTGTTTGCATTGAGTAAAGCAGCAGATAAAGAGTTGAAACGTCAATTCCGTGAACGTGAGCCAAAAAAATATTATCAAGCATTAGTGTGGGGACACTTAGAACAAGATAGTGGGGAAATTAATCTTCCTATGATTTGTGATTGGGAAAATCGTCCCCGTCAACGCATTGATTTTGTATTTGGTAAAAGAGCGGTCACGTTTTATGAAGTTCTAGAAAGATTACCGACTAACTGCACTCGAGTGAAACTGACACCAATCACAGGACGTTCACATCAACTACGTTTACATATGCTCGCACTAGGACATCCTATTTTAGGTGACAAATTTTATTCTCACCCAGAAGCTAAAGCGATGTCGCCTCGCCTATGCTTACATGCAGAAGAACTTACGATTACGCACCCTATCACAGGTGAAAAAATGACATTTAGAGCTGAAGCTGAATTTTAGGAAAGCAAGATATAAAAAAGGCTCACTAATGTGAGCCTTTTTATTTTATAACAAATTATTATTCCGCTGCTGCTTCAGCAACTTCTGGACGATCAACTAACTCAATGTATGCCATTGGAGCGTTGTCACCTGCACGGAAACCACATTTTAAGATACGGGTGTAACCACCTGCACGTTGAGCAAAACGTGGACCTAATTCATTGAATAATTTCGCAACAGTTTCGATGTTACGAGTACGAGCGAATGCTAAACGACGGTTTGCAACGCTATCTTCTTTTGCTAATGTAATTAACGGTTCAACTACACGACGTAATTCTTTAGCTTTTGGTAAAGTAGTCTTGATGATTTCATGACTAACTAAAGCACTTGCTAAGTTACGGAACATCGCTTGGCGATGGCTGCTATTACGGTTTAGTTGACGACCACTCTTACGATGGCGCATGATCTTATCCTTCTCAGAAAAATCTTAACCTATGACCAAACTAGTCTTCAGCAATACTTGCTGGTGGCCAATTCTCAAGGCGCATACCAAGTGACAAGCCACGTGAAGCGAGAACGTCTTTAATTTCAGTAAGAGATTTCTTACCAAGATTAGGCGTTTTTAATAACTCAACTTCTGTACGTTGTACTAAGTCACCGATATAGTGAATTGTTTCTGCTTTCAAACAGTTAGCAGAACGAACTGTCAACTCTAAGTCATCAACAGGACGTAATAAAATCGGATCAAATTCCGGTTTTTCTTCCTTGACTTCAGGTTGACGAACATCACGCAAATCAACGAATGCATCGAGTTGCTCTGCTAAAATTGTTGCTGCACGACGAATTGCTTCTTCCGGATCAATAGTCCCGTTAGTTTCTAACTCGATAACTAGTTTATCTAAGTCAGTACGTTGTTCAACACGTGCTGCTTCAACATTGTAAGCAATACGGTCAACCGGGCTATAACAAGCGTCTACTAATAAACGACCGATTGGACGATCTTCATTTTGTGAATGAGTACGAGCAGATGCAGGTACATAACCTCTACCACGTTGAACACGAATACGCATATTAATAGATGCGTTTTCGTCTGTTAAGTGACAGATTACATGTGATGGATTAACAATCTCAACATCACCATCGTGGGTGATATCTGCTGCAACAACAGGGCCAATTCCAGATTTATTTAATGTCAGAATAACATCATCTTTATTCTGTACTTTAACCGCTAGACCTTTAAGGTTTAAAAGAACTTCAAGAATATCTTCCTGAACACCTTCTTTACTACTATATTCGTGCAGTACGCCATCAATTTCTACTTCAGTTACAGCACAACCTGGCATTGAAGACAGAAGGATACGACGTAATGCATTCCCTAGAGTATGACCAAAGCCACGCTCTAACGGTTCTAAGATCACCTTAGCATGAGTAGAGCTAATTTGCTCGATATCTACTAAGCGTGGTTTTAAAAATTCTGTAACAGAACCCTGCATTTTATCCTCTCTTTGCTTTTAAGCTTAACTATTATTTAGAGTAAAGCTCAACGATCAGATGTTCGTTAATGTCTGCTGATAAATCAGAACGTTCAGGAACACGTTTGAACACACCTTCCATTTTTGCAGAATCAACTTCTAACCAAGTTGGTTTTTCTCTTTGTTCTGCTAATTCTAATGATGCTTTAATACGTGCTTGTTTTTTAGATTTCTCACGAACAGCAACGACATCATTTACAGAAACTTGGAAAGATGGGATATTTACAACACGACCATTTACGACAATCGCTTTGTGACTCACTAATTGACGAGCTTCTGCGCGAGTTGCAGCAAATCCCATGCGATAAACAACGTTATCCAATCTACCTTCTAATAATACTAGTAAGTTTTCACCAGTATTACCTTTTAAACGGTTTGCTTCTTTATAGTAGTTACGGAATTGACGCTCTAAAATACCATAGATACGACGAACTTTTTGTTTTTCACGTAATTGACTACCATAGTCAGACAAACGCGGTTTACGAGCACCGTGTTGACCTGGTGCTGTATCAATTTTACATTTTGAATCAATCGCACGCACACCTGATTTAAGGAATAAATCAGTGCCTTCACGACGGCTGAGCTTGAGTTTAGGGCCCAAATATCTTGCCATTTTCTTTCTCCAACTATCCTATTACGCCATTAAACACGACGTTTTTTCGGTGGACGACAACCGTTATGAGGAATCGGAGTCACATCAGTGATGTTCGTGATACGGAAACCCGCTGCATTTAATGCACGGATTGTTGATTCACGACCCGGACCCGGACCTTTAACCATAACTTCCAAGTTCTTTAAGCCGAATTCTTTAACGATTTCAGCACAACGTTCTGCAGCAACTTGTGCAGCGAACGGGGTAGATTTACGAGAACCACGGAAACCTGAACCACCTGCTGTAGCCCAAGCTAAAGCATTACCTTGACGGTCAGTAATGGTAACGATTGTATTATTGAAAGATGCGTGAATGTGTGCTACGCCATCTACAACTTGTTTTTTTACACGTTTACGTGCACGAACTGGTGTTTTAGCCATTCTTTATTTACCCCGACTATTTTTTGATCGGCTTACGTGGACCCTTACGGGTACGCGCATTAGTTTTAGTACGTTGACCACGTACCGGTAAACTACGACGATGACGTAAACCACGGTAACAACCTAAGTCTAAAAGACGTTTGATGTTTAGTGTTACTTCACGACGTAAGTCACCTTCAACGGTAAATTTACCAACTTCGTCACGCAGTTTGTCAATCTGCTCTTCAGACAATTCGCTGATCTTAACATCTTCAGCAATACCCGCTGCAGCACAAATGCTTTTAGAACGAGTTTTACCGATACCGTAAATTGCAGTTAAAGCGATTACAGCGTGTTTGTGATCAGGAATGTTAATGCCTGCAATACGGGCCACTATGCACTCCTATTATTTTAACTAATTTGGTATTCTGATCTTGAAAAGCCCGTTTTCAGGATACTCAAACAGAATACCAAGGACATAAATGAGTTGAGTAGTATAACTACTCAACCGGTTCTTTGCAAGAAGAAATGTTAATTAACCTTGACGTTGTTTATGTTTAGGGTCGCTGCATAATACGCGAACAACACCTTCACGTTTAACAATTTTACAGTTACGACACATCTTCTTAACGGAAGCACGAACTTTCATTGCTTATCCTTTTTACTTAAATGAACAATTACTGTCCAAAACCTTTAAGGTTTGCTTTTTTTAACGCAGATTCATATTGAGACGACATTAAGTGACTCTGAACTTGCACGATAAAATCCATAATTACAACAACAACGATTAATAAGGAAGTACCACCGAAGTAGAATTTAACATCCCATGCTGATGTCATAATATAAGGGACTAAACATACGAACGTTACATAAAGACCGCCAATTAATGTTAAGCGAGTCATTACTTTATCAATGTAACGTGATGTTTGTTCACCTGGTCTAATTCCTGGGATAAATGCACCAGATTTTTTTAGATTATCTGCTGTATCACGTGGATTATATTGCATTGCAGTATAGAAGAAACTGAAGAAAATAATCGCTACCGCATAAACAAGAAGATATAAAGGTTGTCCAGGATTCAACAACATTGATAAGTCATTTAACCACTCAAACTTATCATTCTGACCAAACCATTGTGTCAATGTGGCTGGGAATAAAATAATGCTTGAAGCAAAAATTGCTGGCATTACGTTTGCCATATTAACTTTTAATGGTAAGTGAGTTGAATGACCACCTAAAATTTGACGTCCTTGTTGACGCTTAGCATATTCAACACGAATTCTACGTTGTCCACGTTCTACGAAGACAACAAAATAAGTTACTGCAAAAACAATAGCAGCGATTAGTAGAAGAACTAAAGGATGCATTTGTCCTTGACGAGCTTGCTCAACTGTTTCGATGATTGCATGCGGCAATCCTGCAACAATACCACCAAAAACAAGAATTGAGATACCGTTACCAATACCTCTTTCAGTAATTTGCTCACCTAACCACATTAAGAACATGGTTCCGGTTACAAGACTCACTACTGCAGTGAAGTAAAAAGTAAAACCGATATTTGGCACTAACTGTGGCAACATATTCGGTAAACCGGTAGAAATTGCGATAGCTTGGATAGTAGCAAAAACCACCGTTGCATAACGAGTATACTTGGTGATTTTTCTTTGTCCTGCTGCGCCTTCTTTTTTCAATTCTGCTAAAGCAGGTGAAACCGTCGCAAGCAATTGCATTACGATAGATGCCGAGATATACGGCATGATACCTAATGCTAAAATTGATGCTCGGCTCAATGCACCACCAGAGAACATGTTTAACATATCAATGATGGTGCCTTTTTGTTGTTCAACTAATTGAGCTAGCACGGCGGCATCAATACCAGGAAGCGGAATAAAAGAACCAATACGATAAACGATAAGTGCACCTAATACAAAAAGCAATCTGCTTTTTAGTTCACCAGTACCACTATTAGTACTTCTGCTTTGATAACCTGGTTGTTTAGCCATTTGCTAATTATTCCTCAACTGAACCGCCAGCAGCTTCGATTGCTGCTTTTGCACCTTTAGTTACACGTAAACCACGTACAGTAACTGCAGATTTCACTTCACCAGCTAAGATAACTTTAGCGAATTGAATATCTTTAGTTAAAATGTTTGCAGCTTTTAATGCTTCTAAAGTGACAACATTTCCTTCAACTTTTGTTAATTCGTTTAAACGAACTTCAGCAGTTACCGCTGATTTCATTGAAGTGAAACCAAATTTTGGTAAACGACGGTATAATGGCATTTGGCCACCCTCGAAACCACGACGAACACCGCCGCCAGTACGAGATTTTTGACCTTTATGACCACGACCACCAGTTTTTCCTAAACCTGAACCAATACCACGACCAAGGCGTTTTGCGCTGTGCTTAGCACCTTCAGCCGGAGATAGAGTATTTAAACGCATTCTCTTACTCCTCCACTTTAACCATGTATGAAACTTGGTTAATCATACCACGTACTGCCGGAGTATCGATTAACTCAACAGTATGGTGCATATGGCGAAGACCAAGACCACGCAAGGTAGCTTTGTGCTTCGGTAAACGAGCAATTGAGCTACGAACTTGAGTTACTTTAATAGTTTTAGCCATTATCAATTACCCCAAAATTTCATCAACGGTTTTGCCACGTTTAGCAGCAACCATTTCTGGTGATTTCATATTTGCTAATGCATCAATAGTTGCACGAACAACGTTGATTGGGTTGGTTGAACCATACGCTTTAGAAAGAACGTTACGTACACCAGCAACTTCTAACACTGAACGCATTGCACCACCAGCGATGATACCTGTACCTTCGCTAGCTGGTTGCATAAATACGCGAGAACCAGTGTGAACACCTTTAACTGGGTGTTGTAATGTACCTTCGTTTAAAGCGACATTAATCATATTGCGACGTGCTTTTTCCATCGCTTTTTGGATCGCTGCCGGAACTTCGCGAGCTTTACCATAACCAAAACCTACGCGACCGTTACCATCGCCTACTACTGTTAAAGCAGTAAAGCTCATAATACGACCACCTTTTACAGTTTTTGATACACGGTTTACTGCGATTAGCTTCTCTTGCAGTTCACCAGCTTGTTTTTCGATGTTTGACATCTCAATTTACCTCATTAGAACTGTAGACCAGCTTCACGTGCAGCGTCCGCTAAAGTTTGGACACGACCATGATATTTAAAACCGGAACGGTCAAAAGCAACGTCTTTAACGCCTTTTGCTAATGCGCGCTCAGCAACAAGTTTACCTACTACTGCTGCGGCATCTTTATTACCGGTATATTTAACTTGCTCACGAATTGCTTTTTCAACAGTTGAAGCAGCGGCAAGCACTTCTGAACCGTTTGGTGCAATAACTTGTGCGTAGATATGACGCGGAGTACGGTGAATAACTAGACGAGTTACACCTTGCTCTCTCATCATATGACGTGCACGAGCTGCACGACGGATACGAGCTGATTTCTTATCCATAGTGTTACCTTAATTATTTCTTCTTAGCCTCTTTCATACGTACTACTTCATCAGAGTAACGTACACCTTTACCTTTATAAGGTTCAGGACGGCGATAAGCACGAATATCTGCTGCAACTTGACCAATTAACTGCTTGTCAGCACCTTTTAAAACGATTTCCGTTTGTGAAGGGCATTCAGCAGTAATACCTGCTGGTAAAGTGTGCTCCACAGGGTGAGAGAAACCTAAGCTTAATGCAACTACGTTGCCTTTAACTTGAGCTCTGTAACCAACACCCACTAGTTGTAATTTCTTAGTGAAGCCTTCAGTAACACCGATAACCATTGCATTAACTAATGCACGAGCTGTACCCGATTGAGCATTCGCTTCAACAAAACCTTCACGTGGAGTGAAAGTAAATTGACCATTATCTTGTTTAACTTCAACTGAGTGATGAATTGTGCGAGATAACTCGCCATTTTTTCCTTTTACTGTTAATAGCTGACCGTCGAGTTTAACTTCAACGCCGGCAGGAATATTAACAGGTGCCTTTGCAACACGAGACATTTTCCTACCCCTCTATTAAGCTACGTAACAGATGATCTCACCGCCTAAGCCCGCTTGACGAGCTGCACGGTCAGTCATAACACCTTTAGATGTAGAAATTACAGCAACACCTAAACCACCCATAACTTTTGGTAATTCGTCTTTACGTTTGTAAATACGAAGACCAGGACGGCTTACACGTTGGATGCTTTCTACAACCGGTTTGCCTTGGAAATATTTTAAAGTAATTTCCAATTCAGGTTTTGCACCTTCTAAAACTTTAACGCTTTCGATATAACCTTCAGCAGCTAATACATTGGCAATTGCCACTTTTAGCTTGGAAGAAGGCATATTGATTGCAACTTTGTTCGCAGCTTGACCGTTACGAATACGGGTCAACATATCTGCGATTGGATCTTGCATACTCATTGTACTTTTTCTCCGATTCCAAAATAAAGTGGTATATTACCAGCTCGCTTTTCTAAGGCCAGGGATCTCGCCGCGCATAGCAGCTTCACGAACCTTAATACGGCTTAAACCAAACTTACGTAAAACGCCGTGAGGACGTCCAGTTTGGCGGCAACGGTTACGTTGACGACTAGGGCTAGAATCACGTGGTAAAGTTTGTAATTTTAACACTGCATTCCAACGATCTTCGTCAGAGGCATTGACATCAGAAATGATTTTCTTTAATTCTGCACGTTTAGCGAAGAATTTTTCAGCCAATTTAACGCGTTTTACATCGCGTGCTTTCATTGATTGTTTTGCCATTATAACCTGCCTTATTTACGGAATGGGAAATTAAAGGCAGCAAGTAGTGCTTGACCTTCTTCATCATTCTTAGCAGTAGTTGTGATAGTGATATCTAAACCACGTACACGATCTACTTTATCGTAATCGATTTCAGGGAAGATGATTTGTTCACGCACACCCATGCTGTAGTTACCACGACCATCAAATGATTTCGCGCTTAAACCGCGGAAGTCACGAATACGTGGAACAGCAATTGTAATTAAACGTTCAAAGAACTCCCACATACGCTCACCGCGTAGTGTTACTTTACAACCGATTGGATATCCCTGACGGATTTTAAAGCCAGCAACAGATTTACGAGCTTTAGTTACTAAAGGTTTTTGACCGCTAATTGCTGCTAAGTCCGCTACTGCGTTGTCTAGCAATTTCTTATCGGTCAATGCTTCACCCACACCCATATTCAGGGTAATCTTTTCGATTCGTGGGACTTGCATGACAGATTTGTAGCCGAATTTATTTTTTAACTCGTTTACTACTTGATCTCTGTAGTAATCATGCAGTTTCGCCATCGCATTACTCCAGTTTGTTAGATAATTTCATTGTTAGATTTGAAGAAACGTACTTTTTTGCCGTCTTCGAATCTAAAACCTACACGGTCAGCTTTGTTTGTTTTTGGATTGAAAATCGCAACATTAGAAGCATCGATAGCCGCTTCTTTTTTCACTAAGCCACCAGCTTGTCCTAAAGCAGGAACTGGTTTTTCATGTTTAGTGATGATGTTGATACCTTCAACAAACACTTTACCGTTTGGTAACACTTTAGTTACCTTGCCACGCTTGCCTTTATCTTTACCGGCAAGTACGATTACTTCATCGTTTTGACGAATTTTTGCAGCCATTTCTCACTTCTCCTTACAGTACTTCTGGTGCCAAAGAAATGATCTTCATGAATTTCTCAGAACGAAGTTCACGAGTCACCGGTCCAAAAATACGAGTACCGATTGGTTGCTCTGTGTTATTGTTTAAAATTACACAAGCGTTACCATCGAAGCGAATGACTGATCCGTCTGGGCGACGAACACCCTTCTTGGTGCGCACAACAACTGCTTTTAATACATCACCTTTTTTAACTTTACCGCGTGGAATTGCTTCTTTTACAGTAACTTTGATGATATCACCAATAGCAGCATAACGACGGTGCGATCCACCTAGAACCTTGATACACATTACGCTGCGAGCACCAGAGTTATCGGCAACATCCAGCATAGTCTGTTCTTGGATCATATTTTATGCTCCGTTAAGTTAATAATACACCCTTGCGGGACGAACCTATCCATGCCTTATAAAGATATATGGCGGATAGGTGGCGGAGTTTACCAAAATCAAGCTATAAACGCAATCAAAATTTTATACTTAAGTTAGCGTATTTAAAGTGCGGTCAAATTTTTATAACTTTTTAGCAAGTCTTGGAAAGAAAAAAGCCAACGGAATAACCATTGGCTTTTATTTTTTAATTTGTTAATTAAGCAATAACTGCTTTCTCAACAACACGAACTAAAGTCCAAGATTTGGTTTTAGAGAGAGGACGACATTCGCGAATCTCTACTACATCACCTAATTTTGCTTCATTGTTCTCATCGTGTACGTGTAATTTAGTTGTACGACGGATAAATTTACCGTATAACGGGTGTTTTACCTTACGTTCAATAGCAACAACGAAAGATTTTTCCATTTTGTCGCTAACAACTTTACCTTGTACGCTACGAATTTTATCAGTCATTACTCACCCGCCTTCTCAGTTAAAATAGTCTTAATGCGTGCGATATCACGACGCACTTGTTTAGCCTGATGGGTTTGTTGAAGCTGACCGGTGGCTGTTTGCATACGCAATTTGAATTGTTCACCTAAAAGGTTCACTAATTCATTATTCAGCTCTTCAACACTTTTTGTACGTAAATCTTGAGCTTTCATTACATCACCGTCTTAGTTACGAAGGTAGTCTTGATTGGCAATTTAGCAGCTGCTAATGCAAATGCTTGTCTTGCGATCTCTTCTGACACACCATCCATTTCATAAAGTACTTTACCCGGTTGGATTAAGGCTACCCAGTACTCAACGTTACCTTTACCTTTACCCATACGGACTTCTAATGGTTTTTCAGTAATTGGTTTATCTGGGAAAACACGGATCCAGATTTTACCTTGACGTTTAACTGCACGTGTCATTGCACGACGAGCCGCTTCAATTTGACGAGCGGTTAAACGACCACGACCAACTGCTTTTAACCCGAATGTACCGAAGCTAACTTCAGTACCACCCGCGATACCACGGTTACGGCCTTTGTGAACTTTACGGAATTTTGTACGTTTTGGTTGCAACATTTAGCGTTTCTCCTTACTTACGACCTTTGCCACGCGGAGCCTTTTTAGGCTTGTCGGCAGGTTGTTGTTCTGATTGCGCAACTGCAGCCATTCCACCCAAAATTTCACCTTTGAAGATCCATACTTTAACGCCGATTACGCCGTATGTAGTATGAGCTTCTGCAGTGTTATAATCGATGTCCGCACGAAGAGTATGTAGAGGTACACGACCTTCACGATACCATTCAGAACGCGCGATTTCTGCACCACCTAAACGACCGCTAACTTCAACTTTGATACCTTTAGCACCTAAACGCATTGCGCTTTGTACCGCACGTTTCATAGCACGACGGAACATTACACGACGTTCTAATTGAGAAGCGATGCTGTCTGCAACTAATTTTGCATCTAATTCCGGTTTTTTCACTTCAGCAATGTTGATTTGAGCCGGAACGCCAGCGATTTGAGATACTGCGTTACGTAATTTTTCAACATCTTCACCTTTTTTACCGATAACGATACCAGGGCGAGCTGTGTGAATTGTTACACGAATACTTTTTGCTGGACGCTCAATAGTAATACGTGAAACCGAAGCGTTTGCTAATTCTTTAGTTAAGAATTTGCGTACTTTGAAGTCACCGTCAAGATTGTCGGCGAAATCTTGTGTATTCGCGAACCAAGTAGAGTTCCAAGGTTTTACAATACCTAGGCGAATACCATTTGGATTTACTTTTTGACCCATTGCTATTCCTCTACTTATTAACGATCTGACACAACCACAGTGATGTGGCTAGTACGTTTTAAAATACGATCTGCACGACCTTTAGCACGTGGCATAACACGTTTCATGCTAGGACCTTCGTCAACGAAGATTTTAGCAACTTTAAGATCATCGATATCTGCACCATCATTATGCTCTGCGTTAGCAATAGCAGACTCTAATACTTTTTTCACTAAAGCCGCAGCTTTTTTGTTAGTAAAAGTTAAGATTTCTAATGCTTGCGCAACTTTTTTACCACGAATTAAATCGGCAACTAAGCGAGCTTTTTGGGCAGAAGTGCGAGCGTAACGATGTTTTGCGATAGTTTCCATCTATTTACCTCTTATTTCTTAGCTTTCTTATCTGCCGCGTGACCGCGGTATGTACGAGTCGGTGCAAATTCACCTAATTTATGGCCGATCATTTCATCAGATACATAAACAGGAACGTGCTGACGACCATTATGGACTGCGATGGTCAATCCGATCATTGAAGGAATGATCATTGAACGACGGGACCAAGTTTTGATTGGTTTTTTATCCCCGCTTTCCACCGCCTTCTCTACCTTCTTCAACAAGTGTAGGTCAAGGAAAGGACCTTTCTTGAGAGAACGTGGCATGGCTTATCCTCTTATTAATTTAAATTATTTGCCACGACGACGTACGATATATTTATCAGTACGTTTGTTGTGACGAGTTTTCTTACCTTTAGTTTGAACGCCCCAAGGAGTTACTGGGTGTTTACCAAAGTTACGACCTTCACCACCACCGTGTGGGTGATCTACTGGGTTCATTGCAGTACCACGAACTGTAGGGCGAATGCCTCTCCAGCGGTTAGCACCAGCTTTACCCAATACGCGAAGCATATGTTCTGAGTTACCAACTTCACCGATTGTAGCAACACATTCAGCTAATACTTTACGCATTTCGCCTGAACGTAAACGTAAAGTTACGTAGTTGCCTTCACGAGCGATGATTTGTACATAAGCACCAGCAGAACGAGCGATTTGACCGCCTTTACCTGGTTTTAATTCAACGTTATGTACTGTTGAACCAACTGGGATATTACGCATTGGTAATGAATTACCCACTTTAATTGGTGAGTTAACGCCAGATTGGATTTGATCGCCAACTGACAAACCTTTAGGTGCTAAGATATAACGGCGTTCACCATCTTTATAAAGCACTAAAGCAATGTTAGCTGAACGGTTTGGATCATATTCTAAACGTTCAACAACCGCTGGGATATCTAACTTGTTACGTTTGAAATCGATTAAACGGTAATGTTGTTTATGACCACCACCAATGTGGCGAGTGGTAATACGACCATAATTGTTACGACCACCAGTTTTAGATTTAGTATCTAGAAGAGGCGCGTAAGGTTTACCCTTGTATAATTCAGGGTTCACGATTTTAACAACGTGACGACGACCAGCGGAGGTCGGCTTACATTTAACGATAGCCATTCTCTAATTTCCTCCGATTACTCTGCACTGTCCACGAAGTCCAAGTTTTGGCCTTCGGCTAAAGTTACATAAGCTTTTTTCCAGTCGCTGCGACGACCCATTTTGTTACCACGGCGTTTAGTTTTACCTTTAACAACCACAGTACGAACTGAGTCAACTTTTACTTCAAATAATTGAGCAACAGCAGCAGCAATTTCAGCTTTGTTCGCATCTAAAGCAACTTTAAGTACAACAGTGTTAGATTTTTCAGCATTGTTAGTTGCTTTTTCAGAGATGTGCGGTGCACGTAGCACGCTTAGCAAACGTTCTTGACTCATGCTAGGATCTCCTCAATTTGTTTCACAGCGTCAACAGTAACAATCACTTTATCGAAAGCGATTAAGCTAACTGGATCGATACCTTGAACATCACGTACATCAACTTTATATAAGTTACGTGCTGCTAAGAATAGATTTTCATCTAAACTTGCTGTGATAATTAACGCATCTTCAACTGCTAAATCTTTTAATTTTTGTACTAATACTTTAGTTTTTGGTGCATCTAATTCGAATTTTTCAACAACAACCAAACGGTCTTGACGAACTAATTCAGAAAGAATGCTTTTGATAGCACCACGGTACATTTTCTTGTTCACTTTTTGGCTGTGATCTTGTGGTTTAGCCGCGAAGGTTGTACCACCAGAACGCCAGATTGGTGATTTGATATCACCAGAACGAGCACGACCTGTACCTTTTTGACGCCAAGGTTTTTTACCTGAACCAGACACTTCAGCACGAGTTTTTTGCGCACGAGTACCTTGACGAGCACCTGCTGCATAAGCAACAACAACTTGGTGAATCAAAGCTTCGTTAAACTCACGTCCGAAGGTAGTTTCAGAAACAGTTAGTGCGTTTGCACCTACAACTTGTAATTCCATCTCTATCTCCTAGACTTATGCTTTAACTGCCGGCTTAACGATAACATCGCCATTGATAGCACCAGGTACAGAACCTTTTACTAATAGCAATTTACGCTCAGCATCTACACGAACAACTTCAAGTGATTGAACGGTTACACGCTCAGCACCTAAATGTCCTGCCATTTTTTTACCTTTAAACACACGACCTGGAGTTTGGTTTTGACCAATAGAACCAAGTACACGATGTGATAAAGAGTTACCGTGTGTAGCATCTTGAGTACGGAAGTTCCAACGTTTAACACCACCTTGGAAACCTTTACCTTTAGAAGTACCAGTAACATCTACTTTTTTAACATCTGCAAAGATGTCAACATTGATTTCTTGACCTAAAGTGAATTCTTCACCTTCAGTACGAAATTCCCATAAACCGCGACCAGCTTCAACACCTGCTTTCACGAAATGGCCTGCTTCAGGTTTAGTTACACGATTCGCTTTTTTAGAACCAGTAGTAACTTGAACTGCAGTATAGCCATCGTTTTCAAGAGTTTTAACTTGAGTTACGCGGTTGGCTTCGATTTCGATAACGGTAACTGGTACAGAAACACCGTCTTCATTGAAGATACGGGTCATACCAACTTTACGACCGACTAAACCAATCATTGTAATAACCTCTTAATTAACCTAGGCTGATCTGCACGTCCACGCCGGCAGCCAAATCTAAACGCATTAATGCATCAACAGTTTTTTCTGTTGGCTCTACGATATCTACTAAACGTTTGTGTGTACGAATTTCGTATTGGTCACGCGCGTCTTTGTTCACGTGTGGAGAAATCAACACGGTGAAACGCTCTTTACGAGTTGGTAAAGGGATTGGACCACGAACTTGTGCACCAGTACGTTTAGCTGTTTCTACGATCTCCGCAGTAGATTGATCGATCAAACGGTGATCGAAAGCTTTTAAGCGGATACGGATTCTTTGGTTCTGCATTAGACCAGAGCTCCAATAAAATTTAGCTAATAAAAAACTAACACCAATCACAATTCTAACTTCAAAATAGAAAAGGAGGTGTAAGTTACCTGTTATATAGTCTCCAAATCGGAAACATTGTTAGTATTACATATCGTAATACTCGTTTAATAAATGATTACATTAAACGGCTTTCAATATCTGAAAGCCTGTGGATATTACACAAAAACACCTAATTATGCAAGCTTTTTGTTCAATTAATTTCCATAAATAAAAAAGTGCGATCATTTTCTCGAGTATTTTTCACCTGAAAAAATGACCGCACTTTTATAAAATGAAATCTACAGCTTGTTATCTAACATTGCAATATGTCTTGTTGCAGCAATCCAAGCGCCAACATAGCCCATAATCAAGCAACTTACTAATAAGAAGATCAGCTCGCCTACACCTAATCCATTGAGCTCAAAGGTGACCGCAAAGATATCCGTCACATACTTCACGGCTGAAGTAAAGTAACCCACAATAAGACTACTAAATACGGCTGCGACAAATCCACCTAACACTGCATAAATCATACCTGTGTAAAGATAAGGGCGAAGAATAAATTGATCCGTTGCACCTAATAGCTTCATCACATCAATACTTGCACGACTGCTATAAACATCGGAACGAATGCTATTTCCGATAACAAGGAATACGGCTATTGTCATTAACACCGTGCAGAAAATTGCCACGTGTGCGAAAAGCCACGAAAGTGCGGTCAATTTTTCCATCCAATCATTATCTAGTCGAACTTCTTGCACGCCTTTAATTTTATTTAAATTTGCACGTAACTCAGCTCGTTTTTCTGATTCATTAAACGCTTTAGAGGGTTTCACCATCACCACAGCCGGTAATGGGTTGTCATCTAAAATGTCTAACTCTTCACCAAAACCAGACCAACTTTTAAATTCTTTCAAACTGTCTTGGCGAGAAACATAATTTAACGATTCCACACCTTCTTGCTGACGGATTTTTTCCACCACCAAGTTAGCATCTTCTTCACTTAAATTTTTATGTAAATAGATTGTGAGCTCGCTTTCCGGATAAAATTGAGTTGTCGCTAAGTGTAAATTTTTCCATAACAAATAGCTCACCGTTGGAATCGTAAGAGACACGGCAATAACTAAAATTGTTAGCAATGTACCAAATTTACGTTTTACTAAATCGTTCAAAACTGAACGCAAAGTATAAGCAGTTTGCACGCCAAAAGAAGCATCAATACGTCTTGTCATTTTTTATCCTTAATAGCGTAAGTAGCCTTGTTCAAGTACAAGACATGGTTTTGGTTTTTGTTGAATTAAATTGATATCGTGTGTCGCAATTAACACCGTCATGCCTAAACGATTAAACTCTTCAAACAGATTGAAAATCCCTAAAGAAAGTTCACCATCTAAGTTGCCTGTTGGCTCATCGGCTAATAAAAGTTGCGGTTTATGCACAATTGCACGCGCGATATCCACACGTTGTTGCTCCCCACCTGAAATTTGTGGCGGCATATAATTCGCTTTACTACGTAAGCCCACACGATCTAATGCAACCAATGCGCGTGTATGTGCTTCTTTCGGGTTCATGCCAGCAATAATCAATGGCAACGCCACATTTTCTGCTACGCTACGATCCGTTAATAGACGGTAATCTTGGTGAACCATACCGATTTGGCGGCGTAAAAATGGGATTTCATATTTAGACAAACGCGTAATATCATGACCATTAAACCAAATATTACCGGCATTCGCCTTTTCCATTCCCATGATTAATTTAAGCAAGGTACTTTTACCCGCGCCAGAATGCCCAACAAGATAAGTCATACTTCCAACAGGAAGATGAAAATTCAAGCCTTGCAAGGCCGGCTGAGTCGCACCGTGATAAGCTTTAGAGACATTTGAAAATCGAATCACTTTATTATTCCTTTTTATTCTTCATTTTCGTGAACAAACAATGCTTCAATAAATTCTTCTGCATTAAATTCGCGTAAATCTTCAATTTTTTCACCCACACCAATATAACGAATTGGTAAATTAAACTGATCTGCAATGGCGAAAATTACCCCACCTTTTGCTGTTCCGTCTAATTTGGTTAATGTAATACCTGTTAACCCAACCGCCTCATTAAAGAGTTTGGCTTGGCTAATTGCATTCTGCCCTGTACCCGCATCTAAGGTAAGCATGATTTCGTGCGGTGCGGTTTCATCGTATTTTCTCATGACACGAACAATCTTCTTCAATTCATCCATGAGATTATTTTTATTTTGTAAACGTCCTGCTGTATCCGCAATTAAAATATCAATGTTACGTGCTGCGGCAGATTGCATCGCATCAAAAATCACCGACGCAGAATCTGAACCCGTACTTTGTGCCACAACCGGGATATTGTTACGTTCACCCCATACTTGAAGTTGTTCTACTGCAGCAGCACGGAAAGTATCCCCTGCTGCTAACATGACTGATTTACCTTCATTTTGGAATTTGCGAGCCAATTTACCAATTGTGGTTGTTTTACCTACACCGTTTACGCCAACCATCAAAATAACATAAGGCTTTTTAGTCGTATCAATGACCAATGGTTTTGCAACTGGTTTTAGAATTTCTACCATTTCAACTTTAAGTTGTTGGTAAAGCAATTCCGCATCTTGTAACTGTTTACGACTTGCGTGCTCCGTTAAATTCTTAATGATTTTATTGGTTGTTGGCACACCAATATCGGCAATTAAAAGCTGCTCTTCCAACTCTTCAAATAAATCATCGTCAATCTTTTTACCTAAAAAGAACGCTCGGAAACCTGCACCAATATTTTGTTTAGTTTTGAGTAAGCCTTTGACTAAACGACTAAAAAAGCCACCTTCACTTGGTTTTTCTTGTGTTTCAGTATTGATATCTGAACGTAATTCGTCTTTAACATCTTCAACAATTTCAGGCTCAATCTCAGCTTCAACCACAGGAAGATCTTCAATGACATTATCTTGTTCAATAATGCTTTCTGCTGGCTCTACTGTAGGAAGTGCGGTTGAAATTTCTTCTGTTTTTACCGTTTCTTCGTCAATTGTTTCAATCACCGGTGTATCTAAAACAGGTTCAACATTGACCGCACTTTCAGGTGAAATCACTTCTTCGACAATAGGTTCAAGGTGCTCAACAACGACCTCTTCTGCTTTATCTTCTTGCAGTTGTTCAGCTAATTCCTGTAATTCTTCCTGTTCAACTTGTTCTAATTGAACGTTCTCGCTATTGTGAACAATCTCTTTCGTAGGCGAAACATCGGCAGATTCAACAGATGACTCTTCAATAGTTGGCTCAATTTTTTGTTCTTCTTGCTTTTTATTGCGACCAAAAAGAGAGGCCCAAAACCCGCCTTTTTTCTTTTCTTCTGACATAAATTCTTCTCTTAAACACAAATCTTTAAAAAATACTGCCTATTCTAGCAAAAAATCGTCTAAACTAAGCACAATTTTCACTAAAAATCTGTTTCTTTATGAAAAAAATGCAAGTTCAAAATGCTAAAGGCGAAGTTCGAATCATCGCAGGTCTTTGGCGTGGGCGAAAATTGCCGGTTTTAAATGCAGAAGGTTTGCGTCCTACAGGTGATCGCGTGAAAGAAACCTTATTCAACTGGTTGATGCCTTACATTGTGGATAGCCATTGTCTTGATTGCTTTGCGGGTAGTGGCTCACTTGGCTTTGAGGCTCTTTCTCGACAAGCGAAACAGGTAACGTTTTTAGAGCTGGATAAAAGCGTGGCAAACCAATTAAAGAAAAACTTGCAAACGCTAAAAACGACGAACGAACAAGCTCAAGTAATCAATCAAAATAGTTTAGAATTTTTAAAACAAGCGCAAAATCAACCGCACTTTGATGTGGTATTTTTAGATCCACCTTTTCATTTTGCTTTAGCTGAACAAGCAATTGCCCTCTTAGAAGAAAAGAATTGGCTCTTACCTCATGCGTTGATTTATGTTGAAACAGAAAAAGACAAACCGCTAAGCGTACCTGAAAATTGGCAATTACTAAAAGAAAAAACCACAGGTATGGTGAGCTACCGCCTGTATCAAAAAAATTAGGAAATCATTATGTTAGATATTGTGTTATACGAACCTGAAATTCCGCAAAATACGGGAAATATTATTCGTCTTTGTGCCAACACTGGCTTTCGTCTTCATTTAATCGAGCCGCTTGGTTTTACCTGGGATGATAAAAAATTACGTCGCTCCGGCTTGGATTATCATGAATTTGCTGAAATCAAAAAACATAAAACCTTTGAAGCCTTTTTAGAAAGCGAAAAACCGAAACGTCTTTTTGCACTCACCACTAAAGGCGGCCCCGCACATAGCGAAGTGCAATTTGAATTAGGGGATTATTTAATGTTTGGTCCTGAAACCCGTGGTATTCCAATGTCTATTTTGGATAAAATGCCAATGGAACAAAAAATCCGTATCCCAATGACCGCAAATAGCCGCAGTATGAACTTATCTAACTCGGTAGCTGTTGCAGTTTATGAAGCTTGGCGACAACTTGGTTACGAAGGCGCGGTGAATTTAAATCGATAAAAACCAATAAAATAGCTGCTTATTTTATACACAAAAATAAGCAGCTTTCTTTTTGCATTTAATTTGTGATCTCGATCACATATTTATAATTTTAAGATTCCCTTTTTACCAAAACAGCAGTATAAATAAATTACATTTAGAGAGGGATCTCGATGTACCCACTTGATCTATCAAGCTCTAGTCTTTCTTGACTCTTCAAGCAAACCTTCCCCGTTGTCCTAAATAAAGAATTGGCAGTCGAATGATTTGCCCTCCATTTGTATCCCTAAAATTTAACAACTATTGCAGCAAAATTAGTTTCATCTCACATCAATAAGGAGGTTGGGTGAATGAAGTTAATTTTGAATTGGTCGAAACAGCAGTGGCTAGGCATGGATGCTTACCAAAAAAGTGCGGTCAATTTTGGCCGCACTTCCTATTTCTATCATTTGCAAATCACTAACCTTGTATTGCTATTTTCTAAATAATCCGCAATTTGTTTTGGCACATCATCGGTGAAAAGATAATCTACATCTTTAAGCTCCCCTAATCGCACAATCGCTTGTCGAGAGAATTTCGAATGGTCGGTCGCTAATAAGGTTTGGCGAGAGCTTTCTATAATGGCTCGTTTCACTTGGACTTCATGGTAATCATAGTCCAACAATGAACCATCAAGGTCTATTGCACTAATGCCCAGAATTCCAAAATCTAAACGGAATTGCGAAATAAAATTAACCGTTGCCTCACCAATGATTCCGCCATCCTTACGTAATGAGCCCCCCGCCATCGTAATATCAAAGGTTTCATTTTGTCGTAATAAATGAGCGGCATTGATATTATTTGTCACAATACGTAAACGTTCATGACTTAACAAGGCACTTGCCACCGCTTCAGGCGTGGTTCCAATATCAATAAATAAAGAGGCACCATTTGGAATACGTTTTACTACCTCTCGAGCAATAGCACTTTTTTGGGAAGGGAAAAATTGTTTACGTTCAATATAATCAGAATTTTCTGCAGTTGAAGAGGGAGCCGCACCACCATGATGACGACGAATTAAATCTTGTTCCGCCAGAATATTCAGATCGCGTCGAATGGTCTGTGGACTAACTTCCAGTTCGATAACCAGCTCTTCTGTACTGGCATACCCTTTTAGCTTCACAATCTCAATTATTTTCTGATGGCGTAATGATTGCTTCATATAAATGCCTATAAATTTGAATTAGCTAAACGATTTAGCCTTAATTTTACTCTGCAGAAATCCCCAAACCAATCCTAAGATAAAGCCTGAAATGTGGGCAGCGTTGCCTATATTAATACCAAACAACGGACTAATAAAGCCAAATACAAGCCCTACCAGTAACATCGTAAAAAAGCCTTCTGGTAAGTCAAAACTATGCGGGTGCAATTTGTCTACCACCAACACATAACCTAACACGGCATAAACCACACCTGATAGCCCGAAAAAGGCGGGACCGGTAAAATAATTCTGTACAGCGCCACTCACTGCGGCAGACACTAAGACTAATAATAAAAAATGGAAAGAACCAAATCGGCGTTCAATCGCGCCACCAAATAACCAAAACCAAGAAAGGTTAAATAAAATATGCGGTACCGATAAATGAACAATAGCATGAGTGAAATAACGCCATACTTCCTGATCTTCCCAAGAATAAGCCGGATAATGGAATAAATCCATAATTGGCTCTTCAAATCCGATATTCTGCAAGAGATAAATCAACGCACAAAGTGCGGTCAAAATAAACGTGATTTTTTTCTTTCTTAATAAACGTTTCACCAATTTTCTCTCTTGAATCCCATCAGTTTCGCTACCAAATAAAGGCTGCATTTGCTATATTCCTTTTTCATTTAATTTTTGTTCATCATATAAGGTTCATTATGAAAAAACAAACTATGCCGACAGGATTTAGCGGCTTCGCTTGGGGAATTGCGGCATTTTGTTTACCCATTTTACTGTGGCCTATGGCATCTTTGCTTTCTACTTCTTTTGTGAAAAACCCTACACTGAGCGATTTTCAGATCGATCTTTTCTCGATTATCTTTTGGATTTATCCCTTTGTTTTGGTTTTGATTGCGCGTTTACTTTATAAATTACATCAGTATAAACCCAAACTTGCCGTAAAATTATTGCTACTAAGTATGGTCATTTTTTATATTGTTTTAGTCTCTGTTGGCTATATTGGCTTTAGCGTTTAAGAAGATAAAAATGATAAAAATAAAAGGGAGCTTTCGCTCCCTTTAACTTATGTTCCTAATAATCAAAAATATAAAAAATTTCCTACCTAGCAATCAATTATGCAAAGTATTTTTCTAAATCGTCGCTACCGCCGATGTGTTTACCACCGATAAATACTTGTGGCACAGTTGCTCGACCAGAAACCGCACGTACACTCACGATAGTTGCATCATGACCTAATACAATCTCTTCAAAGCTTAAACCTTTATCATGTAAAAGTTGTTTTGCTTTCGCACAGTACGGGCAACCAGGTTTAGTGAAAATTGCGATTGATTCTTGCACTTGGTAGTTTGGTGCAATGTATTTCAACATTGTATCAGCATCAGATACTTTAAACGGATCGCCAGGTTCATTTGGTTCAATAAACATTTTTTCAACTACGCCATTTTTTACGAGCATAGAATAACGCCAAGAACGTTTACCAAAACCTAAATCATCTTTTCCAACTAACATGCCCATACCTTCAGTGAAAGTACCGTTACCATCTGGAATGAATTTTACGTTATGTGCTTCTTCAGCTTCTTTCCACGCATTCATCACAAACGTATCATTTACTGATACAACTAAAATATCATCTACACCATATTGTTTGAAAACTGGCGCAAGTTCGTTATAACGTGGTAAGTGAGAAGATGAACAAGTTGGCGTGAACGCACCCGGTAATGAGAAAACAACAACTGTTTTGTTATCAAATAATTCAGATGTGGTCACATCAACCCATTGATCGCCTTGACGAGTACGAAATGTAACTTGTGGAACTTTTTTTCCTTCCATATTAGACATAGTGTGTCTCCTTCTAGTTAATTAAATTTATTTGTTCTAAAAAACTTTATAGGCATTATAATAGCTTTATGATATAGTCTCAATCAATTAATTCTATCCTTTTAATTGACATATTCTATAAAGTGAGAATCCTATGAATATCCGTGATTTAGAATACTTAGTAGCGCTTTCCGAGTTTAAACATTTCCGTCGTGCTGCGGATTCTTGCAATGTTAGCCAACCAACTTTAAGTGGTCAAATCCGCAAACTCGAAGATGAATTAGGCATTATTTTACTTGAACGTACGAGCCGTAAAGTACTCTTCACGCAATCAGGTATGTTACTTGTCGATCAAGCTCGCACTGTATTACGTGAAGTAAAATTACTCAAAGAAATGGCTAGCAATCAAGGTAAAGAAATGACAGGTCCATTACACATTGGATTAATCCCAACAGTTGGTCCTTACCTACTTCCTTATATTGTACCAACATTGAAAGAAACTTTCCCAGATTTAGAAGTTTTTCTTTACGAAGCCCAAACTCACCAACTATTAGAACAATTAGAAACTGGCCGTTTAGATTGTGCGATTGTCGCTCGCGTACCCGAAACGGAAGCGTTTATCGAAGTACCCATTTTTGATGAAAAAATGTTACTAGCAGTTTCAGAACAGCATCCATGGGCGTCAGAAAGCAAAATTGCCATGAATACCTTAAAAGGGCAAGAAATGCTTATGCTAGATGATGGGCACTGCTTACGTAATCAAGCGTTAGATTATTGTTTTACGGCAGGAGCGAAAGAGGACTCTCACTTCCAAGCAACGAGTCTGGAAACCTTACGTAATATGGTGGCAGCCAATGCAGGTATTACCTTTATGCCAGAACTTGCTGTATTAAATGAAGGCACACGTAAAGGCGTAAAATATATTCCTTGTCATTCACCAGAACCCGCTCGTACTATTGCGCTTGTTTACCGTCCAGGCTCTCCGTTACGTAATCGTTATGAACGCGTTGCAAATGCGATCAGTGAGCAAGTTAAATCAATTTTAGCGAATAAAAAATAATTCATCATAGACTGAGGAAAACCAAATGGCTGGTGTTCGAGCAATTCAAAAAGAAAAAACCCGTCGGGCCTTAATTGACGCCGCATTCAATCAGTTGAGTGCAGAAAAAAGCTTTTCTAATTTAAGCTTACGTGAAGTTGCGCGTGAAGCGGGTATTGCACCAACTTCTTTCTATCGCCACTTTAGCGATATGGATGAGCTCGGATTAGAAATGGTGGATGAAGCCGGCTTAACGCTTCGCCAATTAATGCGCCAAGCGCGTAAACGCATTGATGCCGGCGGCAGTGTCATCCGTGTTTCTGTTGAAACCTTTTTTGAATTTATCACTCACAGCACTAACGTGTTCCGTTTGCTCTTACGTGAAAGTTCGGGGACTTCTCAAGCTTTCCGTACTGCAGCGGCCCGCGAAATCAAACACTTTGTGGATGAATTAGCTGAATACATTGCGAAGAAAAATCACTATTCTCAATATGTCTCTTATGTACAGGCAGAAGGCATGGTAACCATCGTATTCACAGCTGGCTCCAATGCCTTAGATATGACGAAGGCCGAACAAGATTTGCTAAAAGAACGTGTAATCTTACAGCTCCGTATGCTCGCTAAAGGTGGCGACTTCGCCGCTCATAAAGAAAAAATGATGCGAAAATAGACCGCACTTTTCGACTAAAACAAAACACCCGCATCTCTGCGGGTGTTGCTTTATCTCAAGAAGGGAATTATTTACCATCCCAAGCTTTAATTGCATCTAAACGCGCTTTCACTTTGCTACTTGAATCACCTTTGAAGTAATCTTTCGCTAAGCCGCCTTCAAAACCACCGTAGTTCGGGTTAGGTAAAACGATGAATGTTTTACCAAATTTCGCTTTGTTTTGTGCAACGAAATCACGGCGTTCTGCATTTTGTTTACCATAGATCGCATCACCGAAGTCATCGAGGTTATCACCCACATAAACAACGATTTCATAGCCTTGTTTTTCAATTTCTTCAAAACGTGCTGCTTTTGGTGATTTATCTTTTTTCAAGTAAAACGCTGAGTCTTCAACACCATTAAAACCTAAACGTTTCATGTCATCAATCGTACCTGCTTTTTCATTGCTTTCTTTACGATTAGAAACGTAGAACATTTTACCGCCGTGGGTATTTACATAGTTATTGAATTCTACTGCGCCTGGTACAACACCTGATTGACGAGCTTCTACCCAACGAGTCCAATCTTTGCCATCAAATGGTTTATTATTTTGAACTTGCCAGCCAGCATAAGGGCTGTTATCTAACATGGTTTCATCTAAGTCCACCACAACAGCTTTTTTCTTACCTTTTTTCACTTTAGCGTGATCAAATGCTACTTTTGCCGCATTGTATGCTTGGTAAGAAAGGGCTTGGTATTCACCTGATTGTTGAATCCAGTTTAGACCTAATACCGCTTGTTGTTGAAGCTGTGCATCAGCTTCTGCACTTTTATTTTGAGTCGCGCAACCCGTTAAAATAAATGCTGACATTGCTGCAATAGCAGTAAGTTTTAATGTTGTTTTCATTGATTGTTCCTTCTGTTAAAAAGTCATAATGACAGGCAAAAGTATAACAAGCCTATTTGGGCAGTGACTATGGGTTTATCAAACTTTATAACTAATTTGTGAGATAGATCACATTTTTCATTCTGAAGTAATCTAACAAGCCCGATGAAATCATTTCAAAAATCATCTTATTTTTTAACCGCACTTTTTCATCGCATTTCGCTGTATTTCACGGTAAACTATCCCCAGTTTTCAGAAATAATAGGTAATTTATGCGTCTTTTCATTGGAATTTTAGTGGGTATTCTCGTGCTATTTCAGTACGATCTTTGGTTTGGTAAAAATGGCTATTTTGACTACAAAGATGTCGCAGCTCAAATCAAAGAGAATAAAGCTGAAAATGAAAAGCTCTCACAAAGAAATCAAATGATTTCCGCCGAAATTCAAGGATTAACAAAAGGCTTTGAATCTATTGAAGAGCGTGCACGCATGAGTCATGATATGGTCAAACCAAACGAAGTGTTCTATCACATCGTCAAAGAGCATAAATAATGAACCGCGAAATTATTGCCGTCATTCCTGCTGCGGGTGTTGGAAGCCGTATGCAAGCAAACAAACCGAAGCAATATCTGAAAATCCTAGACAAGACGATTCTGGAACATACGCTCTCAGTCATTCTATCCCATCCTGCAATCAATCACGTTATCCTTTCGGTGGGAAAAAATGATCCCTATCTTTCTGAAATTACCTTATTCCCTCATCAAAACATCACCCTCGTTGAAGGTGGTGAAACACGAGCTGAGTCAGTTCTAAATGGACTAAATACGATCAAAAATGACCAAGCTTGGGTATTGGTGCATGATGCAGCCAGACCTTGTTTAACCCATCAAGATTTAGATAAATTGCTCCAAATCGATGATGAGCAAGGTGCTATTTTAGCTATTCCAGCGGTCGATACGATTAAACGCGCAAATAAACAACAAGATATTATTAAAACGGAAGATCGCGCTGAACTTTGGCTTGCTCAGACGCCTCAATTTTTCCGTTGCGATCTATTAAGAAATGCGCTTGAACAGGGGCTTTCTCAAGGCGCCAATATTACAGATGAAGCCTCTGCGATGGAACTTGCCGGATTTCAACCGCACTTAGTCGCAGGACGAAGTGATAATATTAAAGTCACGCGTCCAGAAGATTTAGCTTTAGCCGAATTTTATTTAACAAGGAAAACACTATGATACGAATTGGACATGGGTTTGATGTTCATGCCTTTGGTGAAGACCGCCCTTTAATTATTGGTGGCGTTAAAGTGCCTTACCACATTGGGTTTATTGCCCATTCTGATGGCGATGTCGCCTTACATGCCTTAACAGATGCTTTATTAGGTGCAGTAGCATTAGGTGATATTGGTAAACTCTTCCCTGATACCGATATGCAATATAAGAATGCAGATAGCCGTGTTTTATTACGAGAAGCATTCCGCCAAGTACAAGCAAAAGGCTATAAAGTAGGTAATGTGGATGTAACCATTATTGCACAAGCCCCTAAAATGCGTCCTCATATCGATGCAATGCGAGCGAAAATTGCGGAAGATTTACATTGTGATATTGAGCAAGTCAACGTGAAAGCAACCACAACAGAAAAACTTGGCTTTACAGGCCGAAGTGAAGGCATTGCTTGCGAGGCTGTCGCATTATTATTAAAAGCTTAAATTTTAGGTAAAAAAAGGTTGGTAAAATACCAACCTTTTTTATTTGAATTAAATTCTTATTGTTTTTTTAATAAATCGCGAATTTCAGTAAGTAATTCTTCTTGTGAAGGACCTTTTACTTCTTCTACTGGTTTTTTCACTTTGTTGATACCTTTGATCATCATGAAGATTGCAAATGCAATGATGATGAAATCAAAGACGTTTTGAATAAATACACCGTAGTTTAAGGTTACTGCTGGGGTTTCACCCACAGCTTGAGCTAACGTGATTTTCAAATCTTTGAAATCTACGCCACCAGTTAAAATACCTAATACAGGCATTACTACGTCACCGACAAGTGAACTTACGATTTTACCAAAAGCACCACCGATGATCACACCGACTGCCATATCTACTACGTTGCCGCGCATTGCGAATTCGCGGAATTCTTTAAGAAAGCTCATAAAATTTCCTTTTGTGTTGGTTTAAAAAATTAAAAGAGTGCGTATTATAGGTTTTCAGATTAAAAAGTAAACTGTTATTTAAATAAAAAATGCACTTGGTTGGAATAATTTTTCTATTTCTGACACAGATTTCTTGTCATTAATATAAACAATGACACTATCACTTTCTTCAATGGTCACCTGACGACGTGCAATGATAACCTCATTTTTACGTAAAATTGCCGCAATCATTGCACCAACTGGAAGTTTAAGATCGCCAATCTGTCTTCCAACCACATTGGATGTGGTCGAATCGCCATGTACCACAAGTTCAATGGCTTCCGCAGTACCATGACGCAAAGAGGCCACGTTTTTGATATCCCCTTTACGCACATGTCCTAATAAAGCGGAAATTGTCGCTTGTTGTGGTGAAACCGCAATATCAATGGTTCCACCTTGAATCAAATTGATATATGCCATGCGCTGAATCAGTACCATGGCTTTTTTAGCACCAAGACGTTTTGCCAGTAACGCCGACATAATATTGGCTTCATCATCGGCACTTAATGATAAAAAGACATCGACGTTTTCGATATGTTCTTCAAAAAGTAGGTTTTGATCAGAGGCGTCACCATGGAAAACAAGGGTTTTAGAGAGTTTCTCTGCCAACACTTTTGCTTTTTCACCATCACGCTCAATGAGTTTTACTTGATACTTATCTTCTAGCTGTTTTGCCACACCTGAGGCAATATTCCCGCTGCCAACGATCATGATACGCTTGTAAGTTTTCTCAAGGCGTTGCAATTCGCTCATTACCGCTTTAATGTGTTCTGTCGCACAAATGAAGGTGATTTCATCTCCCGCCTCAATAATGGTCGAACCTTGCGGGCGAATTAATTTATCATTACGTAAAATTGAAATAATACGGCAATCAATATGTGGCATATGCTCTTTAAAAGCGGATAACGCATAGCCTACTAATGGACCGCCGTAATACGCTTTTACGATCACAATGCTAATTCGATTATTGGCAAAATGCGCCACTTGCAACGCACCTGGATAAGCAATTAAGCGTGTAATCTCATCTGTAACTAAATTCTCTGGCGAAATCAGATGATCGATTGGTACGTTTTCATCATTAAATAATTTATCTTTCTCACGCAAATATTCCGCATTACGAATACGTGCAATACGTGTTGGGGTATTAAAAAGAGTATATCCCAACTGGCAAGCAATCATATTGATTTCATCTGATGCCGTTACTGCAACCATCAAGTCTGCATCAGCGGCTCCTGCATCACGCAAAACCTTAGGGGAAGAAGGGGAACCTTTAACCACGCGTAAATCATGCTTATCTTGTAAATTCTGCAGATGTTGAGATTCATTATCTACCAGTGTGATGTCGTTATCTTCACTCACTAAATTTGCCGCAAGTGTTGTGCCTACTTGCCCTGCACCTAAGATGATTATTTTCATTCTGTTCTCTCCACAACCAAAGGTCGAATGCCAATTTCAGCTGAATTTAGACCGCACTTTAATGCTTCAATACGGCGACAAATGGTCGATGTTACTTGTTCAGCTTCTGCCATTTTTTCGGCTGTAATCGCTGGATCTTGTTTACCAAATAACAGCCCATCGAGTAAACGTTCTGCATGCATACCTTCACGACAAAAATGCAGAACACCAACATCTTCAAATAATGTCGCTACTTTTGCCATTTTAGTGGTTGCAATGCCTAAAGCGCCATCTTCACCGCCGAGCTCTCGAAATAATTGATGTGTTGGAAATCCGCCGCATGCTAAGAAAAAAGCTTTATTAAAAACGATATTTCCCCCGCAGGTCATGCGCATATATTGCCATGCCTGATCAAAATTAGGGTGTTCCGCATAGCGTTGGGCTAAATTTATTGGTTTTAATGCTAATCTCACCACCGAAGTATCTGGCTGAAAATGAAAGGTTGCCGCCGCCACTTCTAATGCTCCAGGTTCGTATGCATCATCCGCATCTAAAAATGCAACAAAATCGACCGCACTTTTAGCAGAGAGCATTGCGCCCCAATTTCGAGCCATCGCAACGCCACTATTTTTCGGCATTTGTTCGACAGAAATTCTGTCTGGATATTGTTTTGCAAGCTGTAAGGCTAATGCAAATGTATTATCTGTCGATGCATCATCAATCAGCCAAAGGTGACCAAGATTATTTTGCTGCAACACAGACTCTACTGCACGAACAAGCGTTTGTTCAGTGTTATAGCAAGGAATGACGACATCAATTAAAGGCAAATTCATTTAAGCTGACCGTTTTCTCAATTTTGCATAATAGAACCCATCCCCGCCATTCTCTTGTGGTAAGAATTGGATTCCAATCGTATTTTCCGTTTGTTCAAACGGCAATGGCATTAATTCTGCATCGGGTGTTTCAGCTAAAAAATGCTGTATTTGCTGACTGTTCTCATCAGGAAGCACCGAGCAAGTCGCGTAAAGCAAAATACCATTAGGTTTTAATTTTGCCCACAGCGCTTTTAGAATTTGTCCTTGCAAGGCAACCAATTGAGCAATATCCGTTTCTTGACGTAACCATTTAATATCTGGATGACGACGAATCACGCCCGTTGCTGAGCAAGGTGCATCTAATAAAATACGATCAAAGGATGCACCACTTAAACCTATTTCTGAGAGCCACTTTTCTGGCTCGGTAGCATCACCACAAACAACTGTCGCCTGTTGATTCAAACGGGTAAGATTTTCTTCGACGCGTTTTAAGCGATGAGCCTCGACATCAAGCGCAATCACTTTCGCTTGTGGCGCCATTTCTAAAATATGCGTAGTTTTCCCACCTGGTGCCGCGCAAGCATCTAAAATTAATTCACCATTTTGTGGCTCAAGCAATAAGGCCGACCATTGTGCATTGAGATCTTGAACTGTTACTGCACCCTGTTCAAAATTTGGTAGTTTCGAGACAGAAAGTGGGTGTGCTAAGCGCAGAGCATGTGGATTATCACATTCAAATGACTCTATCTCTTGCTCCTCCAACAAAGTGCGATAAGTTTTTGTGCCATTTTGCTGTTGATTGACCCGTAACCACATTGGTGGCTTTTGGTTATTCGCCTCAATAATTTCACGCCAATTCGGATAAGCTTTTTTGAGTTTATTCACAAACCAGTCAGGATGAAGCGTTTCCCAATGTTTATCTACTACAGCAAGAATATTCTCTTGTTCCCGTAAGAAGCGACGCAGTACACCATTAACCAAACCACGGAAACTATCTGATTTCAATGATTTTGTGGCATTAACTACTTCATCTACCGCCGCATGGGCGGGCACGCGCATATAAAGTAATTGGTACAATCCCACCAATAGCAAGCAGTGCACGATGCGGGTTTTCCCCTTCAATGGCTTATCTAATAATTTTTTTATAATATTTTCTAAACGAGGCAATACGCGACAAATACCAAAGGTGATTTCCTGTAATAAAGGTAAATCCTGTGGTTTTACTTGCGATTGCACTTCTGGAAGTAACGTTGATAAGGACTTACCTTGATCTAAAACCTGTAAAATCACTTGAGCAGCAATAGCGCGTACCGAAAGTGCGGTCGATTTTTCCGTTTTTTTTCGTTGAAATACCATTAGTTTAGAACCTTACCAACCTGGAACCAATCTGCTCGACCATTGAGGAAGTCTTGCACAGACATAGGTTTCTTGCCTGCGGGCTGAAGTTGCAATAAATTTAAAACGCCTTCTTTCGTGGCAATTTGGATACCTTTTTTATCGACACTTAAAATTGTTCCTGCCGGTTTATCCACATGTGGCAATACCTCTGCAGCATAAATTTTTAAGGTTTGTTCATTACTCTGCTCATCAGTTAATTGTAGGAAACTAATCGGCCAAGGATTAAACGCGCGAACATTGCGTTCAAGCTGGACTGCCGATAGCGACCAATCTAATTTAGCCTCTTCTTTAGAAAGTTTCTCTGCATAGTTACTTTGGCTATCATCTTGTTTTTCTGCAATGAATTTCCCATCTTCCAAATGATCCAAAACATCAATCAATGCAGCTGGCGCAATTTCAGCTAATTTATGGTAAAGCGAGGTTGAGGTTTCTTGCTCATCAATATCGCAATACACTTTGTGTAACATATCGCCAGTATCTAAGCCTGCATCCATCTGCATAATTGTCACACCAGTTTGTTGATCGCCAGCCCAAATAGACCGCTGAATAGGTGCAGCACCACGCCAACGTGGCAAGAGAGAACCATGCACATTTAAACAACCTAAACGAGGCATATCCAACACTGCTTGAGGTAAAATCAAACCATAAGCGACAACAACCATTACATCGGCATTTAACGCTTTAAGATCTGCTTGTGCGTCTTCTTTACGTAAGGATTTTGGTTGATAAACAGGAATTTGATGCTGTTCTGCTAATTGCTTTACAGGGCTCGCCTGCAATTTTTTACCGCGACCAGCCGGTTTATCTGGCTGCGTATAAACAGCAATAATATTGTGATGAGAATTTAAAAGTGCAGCAAGATGTTGTGCTGCGAAGTCCGGCGTACCGGCAAAGATGATATTCAATGATTTCATAATGTTCTACGTTATGGCGTTAATAGGAAAAGTGCGGTCATTTTATACCGCACTTTTGATTATTGTTTTGCAATTTGTTTTTTATATTTCACTAATTTTTCTTTGATACGTTGACGTTTCAACGGTGAAAGATAATCAACAAATAAAATACCGTTTAAATGATCGATTTCATGCTGAATACAGATCGCTAATAAACCATCTGCATCAAGCGTAAATTCTTTTCCATTACGGTCTAAGGCTTTTACCGTGACTTTTTCTTTACGGGGCACTAAGGCACGGAATCCAGGAATAGATAAACAACCTTCTTCAATGCCTGTTTCACCTTCAGAAGCCAAAATTTCTGGATTGATCAACACTAATTGATTTTGTTTGTCACCTTCAATATCAATCGTAATAATACGTTGCAAGATATCTACTTGTGGAGCGGCAAGACCAATCCCTTCTTCTTGGTACATCGTATCAAACATATCATCTACAATTTTGCGAATGTCATCATTGACTTCTGCAACTGGCTCACAAACAACCTTAAGGTGATCATCTGGATAAATTAATACATTAAGTGCGGTCATATTTTCTCTTGTTTTATTAAAATTACGGCGGTGATTGTATCATAGAATCAACGCTTTGCTAAAATATTGAAAACTCCATAAACAAAAACCCCAAGCCATTCAGCTCGGGGTTCACATTCACTACCTGGCGGTGTCCTACTCTCACATGGGGAAACCCCACACTACCATCGGCGCATCGGCGTTTCACTTCTGAGTTCGGTATGGGGTCAGGTGGGACCACCGCTCTATCGCCGCCAGGATTATTCCTTTAATA
>JAGZIS010000021.1:0-8431 GCA_018366115.1 Parahaemophilus parainfluenzae
ATTAGTAGAAATGGAAGTTCGTGAACTTCTTTCTCAATATGATTTCCCAGGTGACGATACTCCAATCGTACGTGGTTCTGCATTACAAGCATTAAACGGCGTTGCAGAATGGGAAGAAAAAATCCTTGAGTTAGCAAACCACTTAGATACTTACATTCCTGAACCAGAGCGTGCAATTGACCAACCGTTCCTTCTTCCAATCGAAGACGTATTCTCAATTTCAGGTCGTGGTACAGTAGTAACAGGTCGTGTTGAGCGTGGTATCATCCGCACTGGTGATGAAGTTGAAATCGTAGGTATCAAACCAACAGCGAAAACAACTGTAACTGGTGTTGAAATGTTCCGTAAATTACTTGACGAAGGTCGTGCAGGTGAAAACATCGGTGCATTATTACGTGGTACAAAACGTGAAGAAATCGAACGTGGTCAAGTATTAGCGAAACCAGGTTCAATCACTCCACACACTGATTTCGAATCAGAAGTTTACGTATTATCAAAAGATGAAGGTGGTCGTCACACTCCATTCTTCAAGGTTACCGTCCACAGTTCTATTTCCGTACAACTGACGTAACTGGTACAATTGAATTACCAGAAGGCGTGGAAATGGTAATGCCTGGTGATAACATCAAAATGACAGTAAGCTTAATCCACCCAATTGCGATGGACCAAGGTTTACGTTTCGCAATCCGTGAAGGTGGCCGTACAGTAGGTGCTGGTGTTGTTGCGAAAATCATCAAATAATTGATGTATTAACTGTAACAAGTTAGATTAAGAAGGCGTATCGAAAGATGCGCCTTTTTGTTTGCCTAAAATTCCGCAAAATTATAATGAAAATTCAAATTAAAAAAAGTGAATGTTAGGAAGAGAGAAATAGTTGTTAGAGGAAAAAAAGTGGCGGAAGGTCATGGGAGTTGAACCCACCCGGGAACGCTGGCGTCCCCAACAGGATTTGAAGTCCTGCCACCTCACCGGAGATGACGACCTTCCGTTATTGAAATTGCGGTTACTTTAGCGTAAATTAGTTCGCAATTCAACGCCATTTTGAAATAGGAATTAAAAATGACCGCACTTTTTCAACAACTTCCTTCGGTAGATAAATTTTTAAAAACACCAGAAGGTGAAATGCTTTTAACTGAATTTGGTCATTCAGCTGTCGTGCGTGAATTACGCCAATTATTGTCTGATGGGCGCGAGTTTATCAAACAGCATCAACATTTACCGCACTTTTTTGCCGATCATTTGAATACATTGCATTATTTACAAGAGCGATTGACTCAACAAAATCATGTGCAAATTAAATCAGTCCATAATTTAACGGGCACGGTATTACACACAAATTTAGGGCGAGCCTTATGGGCTAAAAGTGCACAGCAGGCAGCACTTCATGCAATGAAAGGTAACGTGGCACTAGAATATGATTTGGAAGAAAGCAAACGCAGTCATCGAGATAATTACATTAGTGAATTACTTGCTCAACTCACAGGTGCGGAAGCTGCTTGTATTGTTAACAATAATGCAGCAGCCGTGCTCTTGATGTTAGCTACTTTTGCAAAAGATAAAGAAGTCATTATTTCTCGTGGTGAGTTAATTGAAATCGGCGGAGCATTTCGTATCCCAGACATTATGACTCAAGCAGGCTGTAAACTTGTTGAAGTGGGAACAACCAACCGCACACATTTGAAAGATTATCGTCAAGCAATCAACGAAAATACCGCTTTCTTAATGAAAGTACATTGCAGTAACTATCATATTAGTGGATTTACTGCTTCGGTTTCAGAACAAGATCTGGTTGAGCTAGGACGAGAATTTGATATTCCAGTGGTTACAGATCTGGGCAGTGGGGCATTGATTGATCTAAGCCAATATGATTTACCAAATGAGCCAACGGTGCAAGAAAAAGTCGCACAGGGCGTAAACTTGGTGTCATTCTCAGGCGATAAATTATTGGGTGGAACACAAGCCGGCATTATAGTCGGTAAAAAAGAGTGGATTGCTCAGTTACAAGCCCACCCATTAAAGCGCGTATTGCGTTGCGACAAAGTGATTTTAGCCGGGCTTGAGGCAACATTACGCCTTTATCTCCAACCAGAAAAACTCACTGAGACATTGCCAACTTTACATTTGCTCACCCAATCAATGGATGTATTAAAAGAAAAAGCCGAACAACTTAAAGTCTGTTTAGCAAACCGCTTAAAAGATTACCAGGTTGAAATTGAAGAAAGTTTTGCTCAAATTGGGAGTGGCTCTCAACCGATGGCGACGATTCCTTCTCTTGCGGTGACGATTGCAGAAAAAAAAGAGGCAAAATTAACCGCACTTTTAACAGTATTCAAAGCGTTAGAACAACCAATAATCGGTCGTGTTGAGAAAGGAAAAATTTGGTTAGATTTACGCAGCGTGGCCGACTTTAAGGCACTATTAGATACGGTGGAAAAATTATGATCATAGTAACATCAGGACACGTCGATCATGGTAAAACAGCTCTTTTGCAAGCACTGACAGGCACGAATACCGCTCATTTGCCGGAAGAAAAAAAACGTGGCATGACCATTGATTTGGGGTATGCCTATTTGCCTTTAAAAGAGAAAGTGCTAGGGTTTATTGATGTGCCTGGCCATGAAAAGTTTCTCGCCAATATGTTGGCGGGGCTTGGTGGTGTGCATTATGCGATGCTCATTGTCGCTGCAGATGAAGGGATTGCTGCACAAACTAAAGAACACTTAGCGATTTTACGTCAGCTTCAATTTACTGAAATCATGGTAGTGATTACCAAGGCTGACCGAGCAACAGATGAGCAAATCGAGGCATTAAAAACACAAATTCAGACGGATTATCCATTCTTAGCTGAATCTCATTATTTTATTACATCGGCACAAACAGGCTTAGGTATTGATGCGTTACGCGATTATTTAGCCAATTTACCTGAATTAGCTGAAATGGATAAACCGTTCCGTTACGCCATCGACCGTGTTTTTAGCGTGAAAGGGGCGGGGACAGTGGTAACAGGGACAGCATTTGCGGGAACGGTGGCCATTGATGATGAACTCTTCCTTTCTACGGGACAAAAGGTTCGCGTAAAAAATATTCATGCTCAGAATACACCGAGCGAAAAAGGCTTGGCTGGTCAACGCTTAGCTCTCAATTTAAACGTTGATTTAGATCGTATTCCAATGCAGCGTGGCGATTGGTTGTTAGCCTCAGAGGCACTTGAGCCAACCAATCGTATTACCATTGAAATTACACCTGAAGTGAATTTGAAAGACAGTCAGCCTGTACATATTTATCATGCGGCAAGCCGTACGACGGGTAAACTCACCTTGCTTGAAAGCAAAAATGCAATGAAAAATGACCGCACTTTGGCTGAAGTCATTTTAGAACAACCATTATTTTTAGCTTTCGGGGATAAATTAATTTTACGTAGTGGTGATGCGAAAGCTTTAGTTGGTGGTGCCAAGGTACTCGAAATTCATTCACCAAAACGTTATAAGCGTACAGAGGCTCGTTTAGCGTTCTTGGCTAAACTTAATCAGGCTCAAACTGCCACACAACGCATCGGATTAACCCTACAAAAAGAGGCGGTTTCAGCTCAAGCTTTAATGTGGAGTGAGCAACTAACCGAAAATCAGCTGGCTGAAGCATTAGCCGAGAATGGCGATATCCGTTTCCAAAATTGGTGTTTTAATCGCGATTATCAACGTGAAAAAACGCAGCAAATTTTGACCGCACTTGCTACCTATCATGAGCAACATAATGATCAGCTAGGTTTGAGTAAAGCCCGTTTATATCGTATTGCGACTTTAAACCAACCAGAAAACCTGATTTATCATTTTATTGAAGAAATGCTTGATGAAGGCCAGTTGCAGCAAACTCGTGGCTGGCTACATTTGCCTTCACACAAAATCCAATTTTCAGCTGAAGAGCAAACATTATGGCAAGCGGTGTTAGCAGAATTTGAGAAAGCACATGGGCAAGCCATTTGGGTGCGTGATATGGCTACAGCATTGGCGCTAGATGAAAGTGCGATGCGTAACTTTATGTATAAAGCAGGCAAGCTAGGCTACCTCACCCCAATTGTAAAAGATCGTTTTTTCCTGACTGAGAGCATTTATGCTTATGCTCGCTTAATTAAGCAAATGGCGGGTGAAGAAGGTAAAATAGCAGTTAATGAATTACGTGATAAGCTTAATTTTGGTCGAAAACTGACAGTTCAGTTAATGGAATATTTTGACCGTACCGGTTTTTTACGCCGCAAAGGTAATGATCATATTCTACGTGATAAAGATACGTTTGATTTATAGGTAATACATGAAAAAGACACTGATTTCAGCCTTAATTTTAACCGCACTTTTTACGATAACAGGTTGCGAAGATAAAGAAGCGAAAGCAACGATTGAGCAACAAACACGGACAATTGCGCAACTGACGGCAGAAAATACGCAATTAAAAGCTGAAAAAGAGAAGGCTGAGAAGGTTATTCCGGCAATTATTGCTCAAGATGATGTGATTTTTGATAAAGAGGAAACCATCAAATATCCTAAATCGGCCAAAGAAGATGAATATGTCCCTACTGAAGGTAAACTTCATTACAGTATTTCTACACTAAAAACGAATATTGAATGGTTAGATGCACTACTTTTAGAACAAATTTCAAAAAATGCTGATGGTAAACCAAGAAGCCGAGAGCAGCTTATTGCAGATTACCAAAAAGCATATGATGAAGCTAAAAAAGAAATGTTGGAGTCTCCAATAATTGGGGTTGATGAAACCTTAGATTTAGCTTTTAATCACCAAAGAGGTAAGCTTGCTGTATTTTTAATAAACTATTACAGCTATGGTGGTGGCGCTCATGGAGTTGGCGGTTATCATTATCTTAATATTGATTTAGAAACGAAAAAACTACTTTCATTTGATGATGTGTTTAAACCAAATCAGCAAGCTAAATTAAAAGAGTTGCTTTGGGAACGTTACACTCGATATGGCGAAGTAAAAGATGAGGAAGCATTTACATCAAAAGATGCTTTTGAGGTGACCGATAATTTCTATTTAGATCATGATGGGATTCACTTTGTGTATAACGTGTATGAAATTGCGTCTTACGCAGAAGGGCCACAGGAGCTTGTGATTGAGTGGTGGAATGCCCCTGCGTTATTGAAGCCTGAATTTATTCAGAAACAGTATTACCCTGTTTCGAGTAATTCGACAGAATAACAAAGTGCGGTCAGTATTGACCGCATTTTTATTGACCTTTTTTCACCCAGTATTTAAAAGGTGTATCTTTGGTTTCACTCGCTAAAAGGGTATGTTCCATAAATTGGCAGAAACTGGGAATATCGCGAGTCGTGGCAGGGTCATCCGCTAGAATAAGCAGCACTTCACCTTCATTCATATGGCGAATGTTTTTTCTCACGAGCATTACAGGTTCAGGACAACGTAAACCAACGGTATCAAGGGTTTTATCGACAGTAATTTCAGTCATGGTTTTTAATTAATTTTATTGAAATTGAGCTACATCATACAATAATTATGGGGAAATTTCGATAAATCCGCTATCAATGATAAACTACGCAACAAATTCATTTAAACAATTATTTCATGGCTGAATACCTTATCCCCAAAAGTGCGGTCGTTTTTGAAGAAGAAATTAAGAAAAGTCGATTTATCACGTATTTGCAACATACGGAAGGACCTGAACAAGCCAAAGCTTTTTGGGCAGAAATTAAATCGCAGCACCCTAATGCCCGCCATCATTGTTGGGCAGCAGTAGCCGGCAAGCCAACAGATTCTCAACAATTAGGCTTTTCTGATGACGGTGAACCAGCTGGAACCGCAGGGAAACCGATGCTATCGGCTTTGCAAGGTAGCCAAGTTGGTGAAATCAGTGCTGTTGTTGTTCGTTATTATGGGGGTATTTTATTAGGCACTGGCGGTTTAGTTCGAGCTTATGGAAATGGTGTGCAGCAAGCTTTAAAATTATTAGAAACTGAACGAAAAGTAGAACGTCAGTTATTCCAAGTTCATTGTGATTATGCACAATTAAATTGGATCCAAATTTTGTGTGAGCAACATCAAATTGAAATTTATCAGCAAGATTTTCAAGTGCAGATTACATTGCAGTTAGGCATTAGTGAAGATCAAATTAAACCTTTTGAACAAGCATTAATTGAGCGTTCGGCAGGAACGTTGAAATTAGAAGAAATGAATTAAGCGAGATATTGTGCATATTTTATCCATT
Source organism: Parahaemophilus parainfluenzae (assembly GCA_018366115.1). GTDB lineage: Bacteria > Pseudomonadota > Gammaproteobacteria > Enterobacterales > Pasteurellaceae > Haemophilus_D > Haemophilus_D parainfluenzae_AB. The sequence continues at coordinate 6,233 of JAGZIS010000021.1, forward strand.
ATTCGGATTATCGGCATTTTGATCATGTGTTTTTCCGGCACGATGCTGATTCCAGCCTTTGTGGCGCTTATTTATGGCGATGGCGGCGGTAAAGCGTTTATGCAAGCTTTTGCATTGAGCTTAACTGTGGGCATGTTGCTTTGGTGGCCTTGTCATCACCACAAACAAGAATTGCGGTCTCGTGATGGTTTCTTAATTGTGGTGGCATTTTGGTTCGTTCTGGGCGGTTTAGCAACCTTGCCATTGCTATTATTTGATTCACCTCATTTAACAGTGGCTTCCGCCGTGTTTGAAGCATTTTCTGGGCTAACAACCACGGGGGCCACCGTCATGACAGGATTAGATAATTTACCGAAAGCTATCTTATTTTACCGTCAATTCCTACAATGGTTAGGTGGGATGGGGATCATCGTACTTGCGATTGCGATTATTCCTTTATTGGGTATTGGCGGAATGCAGTTATACCGAGCTGAAATGTCTGGCCCAATGAAAGATCAGAAAATTCAGCCACGGATAGCAGAAACGGCAAAGGCATTGTGGTTTGTTTATTTCTTTTTAACCATGTCTTGTACCTTTGCTTATTGGCTAGCAGGTATGACACCGTTTGATGCACTTACACATAGTTTCTCGACGGTATCCATTGGCGGTTTTTCTACGCATGATGCCAGTATCGGCTATTTTAATAGCTCGGCGATTAATTTTATCACGGTCATTTTCTTGTGGATTTCTGCTTGTAACTTTGCATTGCACTTCAGAGCATTTTCGACTTTAGGACGAGAAAATATTTTGAAGATTTATACAAAAGATCCGGAATTCCGATTCTTTATGAGCATTCAAATCTTGCTTATCGTGGTTTGTACATTGGTGATGATAAGCCATCAATATTTTGATTCCTCATGGCAAGATTTTGAGCAAGTCGTATTCCAAGCCGTATCAATTTCAACGACAACAGGCTATACCACATCGAATTTTGCTGAGTGGCCTTCTTTTGTGCCGATGTTATTAATTATTGCCTCTTTTATTGGGGGATGTGCAGGCTCAGTCGGTGGCGGCTTACGTGTTGCACGGATTTTAGTGCTATATCTTCAAGGTGCAAGAGAACTGAAACGATTTGTTCACCCAAATTTAGTGTATCCAATTAAATGGGGTAAAAATGTCCTTGATGAACGCGTAATTGGGAGTATTTGGGCCTTTTTCTCTGCATATCTATTGGTATTCACTATTTGTTTATTAAGTGTGATTGCATGTGGTATCGAACCTTTTGATGCCTTTAATGCGGTATTAGCAAGTATTAATAACCTTGGACCGGGATTAGGTTCAGTAAGCAGTAATATGACGGCGATGCCCGATAGTGCTAAATGGGTACTCACCATTGCGATGGTATGCGGTCGTTTAGAAATTTTCACATTATTGGCGCTCTTCACACCAGCGTTTTGGAAGGCATAATGAAAACATTAATTTTATATTCAAGCCGTGATGGACAAACTAAAAAGATTGCTGAATTTATGGCTCAGCATCTTGAAGGAGAAGTGGTGGTTTCACCGTTAATGGAGGAGCAGGATCTTCAAGTTTTTGATCGCGTGATTATTGGGGCATCCGTTCGTTATGGTCACTTTAATAAACAGGTATATCGTTTTGTAGAACGCCATCACGAATTATTGAATGCAAAAAGTGCGGTCTTTTTTGGTGTAGGTTTAACCGCGAGAAAAGAAGGAAAAGATACGCCAGAGAGAAATGTCTATGTGCGTAAGTTCCTTCAACATATAAAATGGACTCCGGCAAAAGTCGGCGTGTTTGCAGGTGCGTTGCTATATCCACGCTATAAATGGATTGATCGTGTCATGATCCAATTGATTATGAAAATTACAGGTGGTGAAACAGATGCGACTAAAGAAATTGAATATACCGATTGGGGAAAAGTAAAGGCGTTTACGGAAAGCCTGAATTCGTAGAATAAAACACCATAAAAATAGTGTTTTTTAGACTATTTGATTAAAAGATCTTCAACTAATAAAAAATTTACATTTTTTTACAAAAAGAGCTTGCAAAGGCATCTGAAATGCCTATAATACGCCCCACACAACGACGCGCTGTTGTGAATCTTAAGAAAAACCGGTGCGTCGTTCTTTTTTGCTCTTTAACAATATATCAGACAATCTGTGTGGGCACTTGTTGATTGACTTGTTTTAAAAATATTTT
>JAGZIS010000008.1:0-63740 GCA_018366115.1 Parahaemophilus parainfluenzae
AGGATGGGAGCATAGAAGATTAGAAGAGGCTGCTAAACAATTGGGTTTAACAAGACAGGAATTTAATGATTACGTTAACGCTAGACCGCAGAATTTTAGGTTGGAGAATCGTTCTAAAAATCGTAGTCATAGAAATGAGATGCCTGGTAAAGATGATATCTTAGATATAAAACAAGATATGAGAAATTTTATGAATAGAGGAAAATAAGATGGATTTTTCTAAATTTAATGACTTGGATTTGGAAGAAAAAATTGTAGAGAGTAATTTTAATAATGATCTTCAGCTATTAAGAAAAATATTTTTAGAAAACAAATTGGCAGATATAAAAAAAATTACTAGTTTAGATAAATGGAACTATCTACATAGGATACTTTGCTATTCGGAACCTAAAGTAGAATTAATACAATTCTATATTGATAATGGCGTCGATGTTAATGCTCAAGATATATACGGAATGACTCCTTTGCATTATGCATTACGAAGTAAAAATGCTGAGGCGGCGATAGCGTTGCTCAAAGCAGGAGCAAATCCTAATTTACCGAACCAAGATGGTTTAATCCCTTTATCTATGATTGGATATATCCCAGAGAGATTGGATGTTTTAGAGCTTATGCTTCAAAAAGAGGCAAATGTGCATTACTTAGTAAATGAGGATGAAACCATTCTTGAAAGCTATAAACCTACAGAGAATGAGCCTCAATTAAAACCAATTTATGAATTAATGAAAAAGTATTCGTAGAATTTAATGTTTGAAAGTGCGGTCAATTTTCAAAGAGTTTTAAAACTTCTTGAAAACTGACCGCACTTTTGTCTTATTGAATATCGTTAAAACGAGAAACGTAATTCTGCATTAACATTATTCGCTTTCGTATCATGGTTATAAGCACCTTGATAGCCGACTTTTACGCTAAATGCTGGTGTAAATTGAGCTTGTAATGCGACACCTGTCGTGACAACATTTTTCAATTCTTTACCATAAAGATTCGCTACACCTTGATTATTGATAACCAAGCTGCCTTCAGCGGCTTTATCTTTATGGAAACGATGATAAGCCACATCACCTAATAGATTTAATTGAACGCCACCAATTGCAAATGGAATGGATGGACGTAAACCTACAGAGGTGACGATTAAATCACGATTGTTGTCTTTTAACTGCACTTCGTCTTTAGTCACACCTTTATTTTTGATGTGCATATAGCTTACGCCAGCATAAGGTTCAATCGCAAAATGTTCCCCTTTTAAGCCTGTGTAGGCAAGTTCAGCAAAGACATTTTGTGTTTGGCTATGAGTTTTCACACCTTGCGCAAATTCTGCACGTTGTTCGTGTTTCCCCCAGCTTTGAATAAAGCCAATTTTCGGTGTTAATACGTTGAAACGATGTTCAGCTGTTAAGCCTAAATGTACGGCACGATCTTTCGAAGTGCGGTCAATTTTGTGACTATTTTGTGTTGAACCAACAAATACACCTAAATGTTTGTTTGTATCAATGGTTGCATCAATACCCACAAGTTGATTGTACGCATGGCTGCTTAAACTATCCGTGCTGAAGTGGGTGAAGGTGCCACTTGTCCAAATTTGTGTACCTGCATTAAGTTGAGCTCTGACCGCACTTGGTTGGGCAAGTTGTTGACGAAGCAATAAGCCATTTAACACATTGTGTTGTTGAGCTGCGAGATCTTCATCATAGCTTAGACGAGCAAAAGTTTGGCGAGCATTCTCTTTTGTTCCCCAAATGAGGCTTTGGTAAGCCGCACTGTTTGTTGCTGCATCTAATGCATTGGCGATAGCCACTTCATTTTCAGTGGTGGCTGCAGATGAAAGGGCTTTTTTCTGAACAGTTACTTTCAGCGTATTTGCATTACTTTCATTTTTAACGGCAAAGAAATCATAAGTGCGAGGTGTTTCAACTACCGCATTTTCAGCTCCCACAAATGAGCCAGTACCCTGCACAGATACCGCTTTTTGTGGATCTTTTTGTAATTGAGGCAGAATTTCTTCATCAAATTTATTTGGTACTAAAATAGAACCGTCTGCAAAGGTTGCATTGACGTTAGCAATACCATTATTCAATAACAAACGACTACCTTTTTCCACGGTTGCGGTGACCGTTTTCGCGGTGCTGGTTAAGGTTTCGGTGACAAATCCATTCTCACTTGGTTTAGTAACTTCCGCTTTCGGTAACACTTCCAATGTTGCACCTTGTTTTACGATGACTTGTTGTGCCGAACCAAGGGATTGATTTAACCCTGAAAGTTGACCTTCATTTACAGTAATTGCACCGGTGAAGCTGTTATTACCTGTGAGCGTTAAGGTACCTGAACCATTTTTAGTTAATGTGCCGACATAGCCTTGTGCGGCACGTTCATTACGAGCCACTTCACGTGCTAAACCGACTTGATATTCTGCTTTTTCTTCTGCTGTTGCGCCCGCACGATTTTGCATTAACGCTTGTAATTCTGCTTTGCGTGTTGTCCAAGTGGCGGCTTCAGCTTGATCTTCGACTTGACGTGCTTTGATGGCTTTATCGCTAATATCATTTGACCAAACATCATTTTGATTGAGGTTGATTTTCATGTTTCCTAAGAATTGACCCGGGCCAAACATCGCTTTGCCAAGATCTAAAATCCCCCAACCCCAAACGTTACTTGGTACACCTTGTTCAGTTTCCCAACGTTCTAATGGTTTACCTTCAAGCCCTTTGCGAAGTGTGGTTTGTCTCGCAGTAGTGAGCATAACATAGCGCGCTTGATCGGTTGTCATGTATGGATAGCGAGAAAAGATGACACCTAATGCACCACTTACATGTGGGGCAGCCATTGAAGTACCACCAGCTGATTTGTAAATAGGGTCACCATAAGTATTGTTGTCTTGTAATTGAATGTAGGAGGAATAGATGTTGGCGGATGGCGCTGCAATCGTCCACCATTTTGAATGGCCGGCGAGGTTAAATTCTTGAATATCTGCGCCTGCTTTTTCATCACTCACATCGTCATTTGAGTCATTCGGATAGCCTTCACCACCGACTTGCCCCGTGACGTTTACCCAGTATTTTTCTGCATCAGGTCTGAAATAAGGCAACATGGCACGCGTAAAAGATTCAGCCATCATGCTACGGTTACCCGCCGTGAAGACTTGAATCACTTTTCTATTTTTAGCCACTTCATAAGCCGCATCAACAAAGTTTTTTTCACCGCTCGTGACAAATTGATAATAAGCTTTTTCAGCTTCGCCTAAGTTACTTAAATAAATATGTGCCGCAGGACTAGAAATTGGCTCAGGTGCTTTTGGTACATCATAATATTGCACGCCATATTCAGGCACATTACGCCAATCATATTTGGGTTTATAGCCTAAGGCACCCGCAAAGGATGAATTAACACGACGGTTTGAACCCCAACTGTTATTAATTACTTTGGCACCGACATCCGCTAGGGCAGAGTAGCCTTGTAAGAAGAAATCATAGTCTTGGTTTGGACCATAGGTCATGTTGTCGTTACCACCAGTATTGGCAGAATAGAGGTTAGCACCGAAAGCCACACCGTGCATTTCATTGCCGTCACGGCTTGCCGCCATTGTCCCGCCAACATGCGTACCGTGCGCATCATTGGTATATTTATGCCATGCTCCGTCAATATTGAAGGCTTCACTTTTAGTGAAGATGCCATTATCTGTTTTATCGAAATTGCGTTTACCGTTTTTTACTGGTTCATTTTTATTAATTGGACCATTTCCCACCGATGCATCGGGATAACGCATGCCATCTTTACTATAAGTCCCTTCCGTTTTTACAACGTGGATTCGACCGTCTTGAAATTCAGGGTGGTTTAATAGCACACCTGAGTCCATCACACCGATTTTTACGCCTGAACCATTAAAGCCAAGAGCATAAGCCGTGGAGGCATTCATTGAGGTTAAGCCCCAGTCTTTGAGGTATTCAGCGCTTTCCCAACTTTTGGTATTACCGGCTTGGCCTTGTTCAGAATAAGCGGCTGCATTCGCAGCATACCAACCAACAAGTAGTGCGAGTGCGGTTTTTTGAAGTGTTTGAGGTTTCATATTGTCTTCCTTTATCTTTTTGATTTTAGGAGACTATTATTCGCCTCATCGAGAGGTGCTTCAATGACTCAAATCAAAATTCTAGAGAAAAATGTTTATTCTGTGACAACGATCACACCAAAGTGCGGTCAAAAGAGGGGATAAATTTATGTATCGTAGAAATCAATGTTATAATTTACGAACAAAAATAATTAAGGAGTAACTCATGGCTATTTTAGTAACGGGTGGCGCAGGCTATATCGGTTCACACACTGTAGTGGAATTATTAAATGCAAATAAAGAAGTGGTGGTATTGGATAATTTATGCAATTCATCCCCAAAATCTTTAGAACGCGTAAAAGAAATCACGGGCAAAGACGTGAAATTTTATGAGGGCGATATTTTAGATCGTGCTTTATTACAAAAAATCTTTGCCGAAAACAGCATTCAATCGGTAATCCATTTTGCAGGTTTAAAAGCCGTGGGAGAAAGTGTCCAAAAACCGGCTGAATACTACATGAATAACGTCGCAGGTACGATTGTTCTCATTCAAGAAATGAAAAAAGCAGGTGTGTGGAACTTTGTATTTAGTTCATCTGCAACGGTTTATGGTGATCCGGAAATTATTCCAATTACAGAAGATTGCAAAGTGGGCGGTACAACCAACCCTTACGGTACCTCTAAATACATGGTGGAACAAATTCTGACCGATGTTGCGAAAGCTGAACCACAATTTAGTATGACGATCTTACGTTATTTCAACCCAGTGGGCGCTCACGCAAGCGGCTTGATTGGTGAAGATCCAAATGGTATTCCAAATAACCTATTACCTTACATCAGCCAAGTTGCGATCGGTAAATTACCGCAACTTTCCGTGTTTGGTAGCGATTATGATACTCATGACGGCACAGGTGTACGTGATTATATTCACGTAGTGGATTTAGCGATTGGTCACTTAAAAGCATTAAATCGCCATGAAAATGACGCAGGTTTACACATTTATAACTTAGGTACAGGTACCGGTTATTCTGTGCTGGATATGGTGAAAGCGTTCGAGCAAGCGAACAATATTAAAATTCCATATCGTCTTGTGGCACGTCGTCCGGGTGATATTGCAACCTGCTATTCCGATCCAAGTCTTGCAGCAAAAGAGTTAAATTGGACAGCAGAACGTGGTCTTGAGCAAATGATGAAAGACACCTGGAATTGGCAAAAAAATAATCCGAAAGGATACCGAGATTAATCTCACTCTTGTTGGGCGGAGTATCATTCCGCCCTTAATATTTCAATCAGATAAAACACGCTCAAAAATAACCGCACTTTATGTCAGAACAATCCCTTTCTAGTCAAATATTTACCCGCAAAATGCTGATCTGTGTTTTCACTGGATTTAGTTCGGGCTTACCACTTTTCGTGTTATTGCAAATGTTGCCAGTGTGGCTGACAGATAAGAAACTTTCCGTTGAATTAATCGGTGCATTGACAGGGGTGATGGTGCCATATGGTTTGAAGTTTTTATGGGCACCGTTATTAGACCGCTATTTCCCGCATTTTTTAGGGCGTCGTCGTAGTTGGTTATTGATTTCTCAAGTGATTTTGCTGATTTCACTTTATGTGATTAGTCAGTTTGATCCCGTAGCAGAGTTAAGTACAGTGGCTAAAATTGCCACATTTATTGCCTTTTTCTCTGCGACACAAGATATTGTACTCGATGCTTATCGTCGTGAAATTTTAACGGATAATGAATTAGGATTGGGGAACACCATCCATATTAATGCTTATCGTGTTGCAGGTTTAATTCCTGGTGGGCTCTCGCTTTATTTAGCGACAATTTATCCATGGGAAACCGTCTTTTTATTGACTGCACTTTGTATGCTAGCGGGCATATTTATGACGCTCTTTTTAGCAAAAGAACCGCAGATTGCACAGGTTGATCGTGATCAACCTTTCTATATGGTGTTTTGGATACCTTTGAAAGAGTTCTTCCAACGCAAAGGTGTCGCCCAAGCCATCGGTTTTTTACTCTTTTTATTCTTGTATAAATTTGGCGATTCATTTGCCACTACGTTACAAACGAAATTCGTCTATGACATGGGCTTTGAAAAAGAGCATATTGCGTTGGTGGTAAAAAGTACCTCACTTTGGGCGAGTATCTCTGCTGGTCTCGTGGGCGGTGTGATCATGCTGCGTTTAGGGATTAACCGCGCATTATGGGTATTTGGTTTTATCCAATTAATCACTATTGGTGGATTTATTTGGTTAGCGGCATTTGGGCATTTTGACCAAATTGGCGCCGCAGAACTTTGGAAATTAGGTTTCGTGATTGCGGGGGAATATATTGGTGTCGGTCTGGGTACTGCTGCCTTTGTCGCCTTTATGGCCCGTGAAACCAATCCACTTTATACTGCTACTCAGTTAGCCTTATTTACCAGTCTTTCTGCTTTACCGAGTAAAGGGCTTGGTATGTTATCGGGTTACTTGGTTAAGGCAGTAGGCTACTATCATTTTTTCTGGATTTGTTTATTCCTCGCTATCCCAGGAATGATTTGTTTATTCTGGGTGGCTCCATGGAATGAAAAAGGAACTGAAAAAGCTTAAAATAAAATAAAGTACAGTCAAAATTAACAGCAAAATCATTTGACCAAACAAGGCTTTAACGGTATTTTAAACAGGTTTATTATTTATTGGAGATTCGTATGAAAATTATTCTTTTAGGTGCTCCTGGTGCAGGAAAAGGCACGCAAGCACAATTTATTATGAACAAATTTGGCATTCCACAAATTTCAACAGGGGATATGTTCCGTGCAGCGATTAAAGCGGGTACAGAATTAGGCAAACAAGCAAAAGCATTAATGGATGAAGGAAAATTAGTACCGGATGAATTAACCGTGGCGCTAGTAAAAGATCGTATTTCTCAACCAGATTGTGCAAATGGTTTCTTATTAGATGGTTTCCCACGTACAATTCCACAAGCGGATGCATTAAAAGATTCTGGCGTGAAAATTGATTACGTTTTAGAGTTTGATGTACCGGATGAAGTGATCGTTGAACGTATGAGTGGTCGTCGTGTTCACCAAGCATCGGGTCGTTCTTATCACATCGTTTACAACCCACCAAAAGTGGAAGGTAAAGATGATGTAACGGGTGAAGATTTAATTATCCGTGCAGATGATAAACCAGAAACTGTGTTAGATCGTTTAGCGGTTTACCACAAACAAACCAGCCCATTAATTGATTATTACCAAGCTGAAGCAAAAGCAGGTAATACGCAATATTTCCGTTTAGATGGTACTCAAAAAGTGGAAGCTGTAAGCCAAGAGTTAGATAAAATCTTAGGTTAAAATAGACTGGAAACTGACCGCACTTTGAAGATTAAAGTGCGGTTAATTTTTCAAAAGGATTTTGAGATCGTAAATTGAGATCGTATTTGGGGACATTATGAGCAAGAAAAGAACAATAGCATTGACGATTTCGGCTATCGCAGTGGCACTTGGGATCGGCGCACAATTTTACACCAATCATAAAATCGATCAGGTATTAAAAAATTTCCCTTATTCTTTGGATAACCAAGCAACATTAAATGTGACACAAACTGCGAAAAACTTTTTTATTCGAGAGTTAATCTTTAGTGTAAAAGATAGCGATGCGAAAAGCACAAATGTGATTTCAACTAAGCTCACCGCACTGCCTTTCTTCATTACAGCGGAGTCTCAGTTATCTGATCAATTAGTTCGTCAATTAAATAAAACATTAAATATCACGATTGATAAAAACACGATTAATAGTAAATTTTCGCCGGTAGGGGATTATTTACAGTCTGATATTTTGACGGAATTCCGTGATTTTGCGAATAAGTCCCAAAACCTTTCTATTGGTCTTCATTTCTTAAAAAATAAAGAAGTTGAGCTAAAAACAAACTTAAGTGGTTTTAATTACGATAAAGACACGAAACTTGAAGAAATTGATGGTGAAGCTCGCCTTGTGCCTGTTGGAGCAAATCAATATGACCTATCAAGTATTGACTTAACCGCGAAAAATGCCGAAGTGGCGTTGTTAAATGGGGAAAATACACATGTTTATTTTAAAAATGCCACTTATCATTTTGATGTGAAACCTGGGGAATCAGATAAACGTGATCTAAGTACAAAATTTAGTAGTGATATTTTACGCATTGCCAATAAAAGCCGTACGACAGAAGAAAGCCAAGCAACAGCAGGTGGTTTGAATTTATTAATTAAACAAAATGGCGTGCCAAGTGCGGTCAATTTTCATCATGAATTTAAAAAATTAAGTGATGGCTCATTAGATATTAAAGACGGCGTCAATTTGTTAACGAAAATTTTTACACAAAATGATCGTTTTGATAGCTCGTTATCCGTGCTTTCTGTCAATGTGCCTAAAAATAATCAACCTTACTTTAACTTACAAAATGCCGGTCTTGAACTTAAGTTGGCGAATACAGATTTAACTAAAGCCAATGTGGATTTCAAATTAAATGTTGAAAGTGTGAAACAAACTCCTGCCGATGAAGAGCGTAAATGGGAAGCTAAAGGCGGTAAAGTTAATATTCAGTTAGATGATTACAACGTGGCAAACGAATTGGCGTTTGTACCGTTTTTATTAGATGCTTTTGCTGAGAAAGAGGCACCGTCAAAAGACAATAAAGACTTCTTGAATGCCAAAGATAAATGGGTAAAAGAATTTAGTGGCAAAACCAATATTGAGGCAGCCTTAAAATCATTTAATATGGCCGATTTAGTGCTTGATGACGTATCAGCCAGTGATAAGACGGAAACACTAGACAATGATCAATATAATGAACATATCACATTGTCTGCGAATAAAGCGAGTTACCCAAGTGCAGGGTTCCAATTTGAAAAATTAGCGGTTGATGCACCATTTAAAATTAATCACAGCAAAGCACATTTATCAGCAAGATTTTGCTCAGCACCGTTTTATGGGGCCTTATGCAGCACGCATTTAACGTCAGCCACATTTGATAAATACATCAAAAACTCATGGAAAGAGCTTGATTTAATCGTTGATAATGCAACGTTGAATTTAAATCTAAATACTTATCCAGAGACCAATGCTTATCCAGTTAAATTGGAAGTGAGTGGTATTGTGCCTCAAGTGCCCGAAGATGATTCATCAGACATGATTCCAGATAATATTGAAGGCACATTTAATCTGACATTAAGTAAAATGTTGTTTGATGATCAAAATGAAAAAGCCTTAGCCATTAAGGAAAATTCATACTTTTGGCAATATTTAAGTAGCTTTGTGAAACATGATGGAAAACTTCACCGAGAATTTGTGGAAGAAGGTGATAATTACGTTTCTAGAGTGGAAAAAACGGAAAATGGCTACTTAATTAATGGTCGCACCCTTGAAGATCTTCGTCAAGAAAGCATGATGGAGACTGATGAGGGCGAAGAAGATAAGCCAGCAGCAACTGACTAGTTGAAAGGATAATATAAAAATGACCGCACTTGAGATTCAAAGTGCGGTCATTTTTTTATCTGTTTTTGATTACTTCACTAATCCACCACTTGCTTGTAAATCAGCATGGTAGGAAGAGCGAACAAATGGGCCACAGGCTGCGTGTTCAAAGCCCATTGCGTTGGCTTTATCACGGAACTCATCAAATTCTGCTGGTGGCACATAGCGCGCAACCGGTAAGTGATGGCGACTAGGTTGAAGATATTGACCCAGTGTAAGCATGGTGACGCCGTTTGCACGTAAGTCTTCCATCACTTGAAGAATTTCCTCATTGGTTTCACCCAATCCAACCATTAAACCTGATTTAGTTGGGATGTTTGGGAACATTTCTTTGAAATCATGAAGTAATTTTAAAGACCACAGATAATCAGCACCAGGACGAATTTCTTTATATAAGCGTGGCACATTTTCCAAGTTGTGGTTGAACACATCTGGTGGATTATCTTTTAATTTTTCTAAGGCTTGAGTAATCCGACCACGGAAATCAGGCACTAAAATCTCAATTTTAATGCCAGGGTTTAATGCACGCACTTCTTTTACACATTCTGCAAAATGGCCTGCACCACGATCAGGCAAATCATCACGGTCAACAGAGGTAATCACCACATATTTCAACTTCATATCTTGGATGGTTTCAGCTAATTTACGTGGTTCATCCGGATCGGGTGGTAAGGGTTTACCATGTGCAACATCACAGAAAGGGCAACGACGAGTACAAATTGCCCCTAGAATCATAAAGGTTGCCGTACCATGGTTAAAACACTCGTGTAAATTTGGACAAGATGCTTCTTCGCATACAGAATGTAGGCCATGACGACGCATCCCGTTTTTGATGGTCTCGATCTTTAATGAGCTAGATGGCAATTTGATTTTCATCCATTCCGGCTTTTTCAATAATTCTTGATTAGGATCGATGTTTTTAACAGGGATGATTGATGTTTTGGCTGCATCGCGGTATTTTACGCCGCGTTCCATTTTAAAAGGCGTTGACATTGTTCTTTCCTAAAGAAAAATGCCTGATTCAGGCATTTTTTATGTGTTATAAAGTGAATGTTATAAATTTGTAACATTATAGCCCAAAAGTTCGGCAAAGTGTTTAATTAATTTTGGGGAAACCTTGTTAAGTGTAGCCTCTTCTTTACCGATAAAATCAGCAAGCTGACACATTTCAAGCCCTGCATAGCCGCAAGGATTAATGCAATGGAAGGGATTGAGATCCATATTGATATTAAACGCTAAACCATGGAAAGAACAGCCTTTGCGGATACGTAAACCTAATGAACAGATTTTTTTGCCGTCGATATATACGCCTGGTGCATCAGGTTTGGGATAACCTTCAATACCATAGTCTGCTAGGGTTTTTAAAACGGATTGTTCAAGTGCTGTCACTAATTGGCGAACATTTAAATGTTCATGACGTTTAATATCAATGAGCACATACATGACCTGCTGACCAGGACCATGATAGGTAATTTGACCACCGCGATCCGATTGTACAACAGGAATTTCACTGCGTTGTAATAAGTGTTCCGGTTTGCCAGCTTGGCCTTGTGTGAAAACAGGATGATGCTCAACTAGCCAAATTTCATCGGTGGTTTCTGCATTTCTATTATCCGTGAATTCCTGCATTTTATGCCAGATTTCCTGATAGTCTTGTAATCCTAATTCACGGACAATTAAATCTGTTTTATTCATCTTAGATAACCATTTTGACGCCTTCAACTTTTGCGAGTTCTTTGTAAAGGGTTTCTACTTGCTCAAAGTTTTGCGCCACAATATCAATTGAAACAGAATTATAGGTACCTTTGCTGCTACGTTTTTCTTTTGGAATATAATCACCTGGTAAATATTTTTGTACCACAGCGATTAGATCTTGAGCTAAATTTTCACGGTTAACGCCAGCCACTTTAAATGTCATGGTAGCGGGGAATTCCATTACTTCTTTCAATTTTTCATAATCATTTTCAGTTGTCATGTTGTTTCCTTAATTTAAGAATAAGGTGCGTGAATCAGCTAAATTCACACACCTTACGAATTTATTGATGTAATATAAATGGGGAAGTGCGGTTAATTTTCAAGGTGTTTAGTCAAATAATCCTTTAACTGTTAACACTAACCAGTCCCAACCTTTACCCAAGAAGCCGCCTTCTTGTACATCTTCTAATGCTTGAAGATTCACGGTAGCGACATCTTTGCCATCTAATTGATAAACGATTTTACCTACCACTTGCCCTTTTGCTAAAGGAGCTTGTAAGTATTTGTTATCTAATTCATAACGTGCTTTTAAGTCAGTTTGTTTACCTTTTGGCACAGTAATAAATCCATCTTGTAATACACCGACTTTCACTTCACCTTTATCACCGTAGTAAACCGATTGTTTTGAAATTTCTTCATTGGCTTTGTAGGTTTTTAAGGTTTCAAAGTTAGCAAAACCCCATTGTAAGAGTTTTTTACTTTCAATCTCACGACCTTTATAGGTTGGCACGCCCATGACAACAGAAATCAAACGCATATTGTTTGGACTTGTTGCTGATGCGACAAGATTATAACCAGCTTGGCTTGTGTGACCGGTTTTCATACCATCAACGTTAATGGTTTTATCCCATAATAAGCCATTACGGTTAGGTTGTTTGATTTTGTTGAACGTAAAGTCTTTTTCTGCGTAGATTTTATATTCTTCCGGTAAATCACGAATAATATGCGCACCAATAATCGCCATATCACGTGCAGTTGAATATTGGTTTGGATCGTCTAAACCATGTGGTGTGGTGAAGTTAGTATTTTTTAAGCCAAATTGTTGAACGTATTTATTCATGGTATCAACGAAGTTAGCCACGGTACCCGAAATATGTTCAGCTACTGCAACACAGGCATCATTACCAGAAACAATGATAATCCCTTTGTTTAAATCACCTACAGACACTTGTTGATTTAAATTTAAGAACATTTTTGATGAATCAGGGAAATTTCTACCCCAAGCGCTTTCGCTAATCGTCACCATATCTTCATTATGGATTTTACCTTGTTTTAATGCCGCACCAACCACATAGCTGGTCATCATTTTCGTTAATGAAGCAGGGTATTGGCGTTGATCAGGGTTAAGTGATGCCAGTACCGCACCAGAATTGTAATCCATTAAAACATAAGTTTGTGCATTCACTTCCGGTACTGCGATACCATATTGAATGTCTTCAGATGCGGCAAATGTTGATGCTGCCATTAATCCCGAGCATAGTACAATTTTTTTCAATTTTGCAGATTGTTTTAACATAGCATTTCCTTTAATAGCTTATTAGTTTTTATAAGTATAAACGATTACGGGTTGCCCATTGATCGTTTTTTGTAATTTTGTTTTTAATTGATTAATATCCGCTTGCTCCGTTAATGGACCAAAATGGATTTCGTAGTTTTGCCTATTTTGATTAATTTCAGTTTTGATGTCGTCTAGTGCGAGTTTTGTGATGATGCTTTCTGCTTGATTTTTTGACGATAGAGCGAGTAGTTTTAGCTTGAAGACAGTTTTTGCATCGTTTGTTCTTTCTAAGTTTTGATTTTTTTTTTCGTTATTTTTATTGATAACTAAACGGTCACTGGCTTCTTGCGTTTTAGCATGCTTAGCGAGTGTTTTTGCTCCTGCACCTGAAATTTGACCTTCATGATCCACGTGTAAGGCTTCAATTCTTACTTGTCCTGTACCACGAGCAATAAGGCCTAATTCTTTCGCAGCCGAATGGGATAAGTCAATGATACGTTTCTCACTGAATGGGCCGCGATCATTAATTCGCACAATCACTTTACGATTGTTATGCAAGTTTGTGACAACTGCATAAGAGTTTAACGGCAACGTTTTATGGGCTGCAGTGAAAAGAGCCGAATTATAGCGTTCACCATTAGCTGTTTTACGACCATTAAATTTATGGTGGTAATAACTTGCTGTCCCTTCTTTTGAATAGGACTTTGCCTCATCACCTTGTGTTGTGTATGTTTTACCATTCACTTCATAGCTTTGTGGCGCTTGAACGGTCGTAGTAATCGACAGTGAATCTCCTTGAATACCATACATTTTTTGCGTATCGGCAAAAGCAGAAAAACTTGAGCTGCTTATCAAGGTAAAAAGTGCGGTCGTTTTTAAGATGTTTTTTAATGTCATACTTATTACTTTCAAGATTATCGGTGCTCTTCATAAGAAAGCCAAAAGGGAAATTAGTTCCCTTTCATAAAGCGAGGTTTGTGAGTATGAATGGACATCACTAAACCAAAGCTTGCCATGATGGCGACATATGAGGTACCGCCGTAGCTAAAGAGTGGTAAAGGCACCCCTACAACAGGCAAAATGCCACTCACCATACCAATATTCACGAAGACATAAACGAAGAATATCAGTGTGGTTGCGCCCGCAAGAATACGCCCGAAAGAGGTTTCTGCATTTACCGCAATTATTAAGCCACGGATAATAATAAACAAATAAATTGCCATCAGAATAAGAAAACCGACCATTCCATGTTCTTCACTCATCACGGCAAAAATAAAATCAGTGTGTGGTTCAGGCAAAAATTCTAATTGGGATTGTGTCCCTTGCATCCATCCTTTGCCAGATATACCGCCTGAACCGATGGCAATTTTGGATTGCAAAATATGGTAACCCGCCCCAAGGGGATCTTTCTCGGGGTCAAGTAAGGTTAATACACGCATGCGTTGGTAGTCATGCATTAAATACATCCACATGATAGGAATAAATGCCGCTAATCCAACTACAGCAGCAAGAATAAGCCACCAACTCATCCCTGCTAAGAATACCACGAATAAGCCCGATGCACTAACCAGAATTGATGTACCTAAGTCTGGTTGAATAGCCACAAGTAAAGTTGGCACAATAATCATGGCGATAGCAATAAAGGTTTCGCTCATTTTCGGTGGTAATGGACGGTTACCTAAATATACCGCTACCATTAATGGTACCGCGAGTTTGACAATTTCAGAAGGCTGAAAGCGAATAAATCCCAGATCTAGCCAACGTTGTGCTCCTTTACTGGTTGTTCCGATAGCATCAACCAAGATCAGCATGATAAAACCCACCAAATATAAGTAAGGAGCGAGTCGCTGATAAAATTTAGGGGGAAGTTGCGCCATAATCATCATGACAGTAAAACCTAATATGATCTGAATGATACGATTTTGGAACATCACTTCACTGGCACCAGATGCACTATAAAGCACAAGCATGCCATAGGCTGTAATAGCGGCTAATCCAATAAATAATAAAAAATCAATATGTAAGCGTTGCCATAATCGCAAGCATAGAGGCACTTTTTCTTCCATTATTCATTCTCACTTGGTTGAGATTCTAGTGCTGGCGCATCTAAATCAGTTTGGTTCGTCTTTTTCTCTTTTTCAGCATTTTCTAGACGTTCAATTTGCGGCAAGCGTTTATTCAAGTAGAAATCCATAATTTGCCGTACAATTGGCGCCGCATTACTTGAACCACCGCCCGCGTTTTCTAAAATAATGGTGACAACTAATTTTGGATCTTCATAAGGCGCATAAGCCGTGAACCAAGCATGGTCATGTAGTTCTTTTTTTAACCCAGCGGCATTATATTTTTGGTTTTCCTTTAAGCTGAACACTTGTGCTGTGCCGGATTTCCCTGCTACATGGTAATTCGTGCCGATAAAAGCTTTTCGCCCTGTCCCTGCACCTGAATTTACTACATTGAACATCCCGCGCTTAGCGGCATCCCAATAAGCTTGTTTTGGATCGGTAATATCTTCATATAAAAGCGGGTCTTGATACGGTTCAATGGTGGCACCTTCAACTGATTTCATTAAATGTGGCGTATGAATTTTACCGTTATTGACCACAATAGAGGTCGCTTTTGCCACTTGTAATGGTGTCGCTGTCCAATACCCCTGCCCAATACCCACTGAGATTGTATCGCCCTGTACCCAAGGTTTTTTGTAACGTTTTTGTTTCCATTCTTTACTCGGCATATTGGCCGTGGCTTCTTCTTGAATTTCGATACCAGTAGGCATACCAAACCCAAAACGCTTCATCCACATGGAAAAACGATCAATACCTAAATTAAAGGCGGTTTGATAGAAGAAGGTATCCGATGATTCAGTAATGGCTTTGTTTAAATCCGTATAGCCATGCCCTGTTTTTTTCCAATCTCGGAAACGTTTTGTTGAGTTTGGTAATGTCCAGTAGCCTGGGTCAAAAATCGTGGTATTAGGTGTAATCACCCCTTCAGTTAATGCGGCAACAGCAACGAATGGTTTTACCGTAGAGGCCGGTGGATACACCCCTTGCGTCGCACGACTGTAAAGCGGTCGAGTAGGGTCTTCGAGTAAACGTTTATAATCACTAGAAGAAATGCCATCGACGAATAAATTATTGTCATAACTTGGTGTTGAAACCATCGCTAATACACTGTTATCTTTCGGGTCAAGCACAACAACAGCGCCTTTTTGACCTGAAAGAAGCGACATAATAAAGCGCTGAAGGGTAAAATCGATGGTCAGATGAATACTTTTACCCGCGGTGGCTGGTTGCTCACGTAATTTACGAATAACTTTACCACGGTTATTAATTTCAACCTCTTCAAAACCGGTTGTACCATGGAGTTGTTCTTCGTAATAACGCTCAATACCCAGTTTTCCCATGTCCGTAGAGCCGGAATAGTTAGCAAATTTTTCTTCTTTTTTCAGGCGTTCAACATCTCGGTCATTAATGCGTCCCACATAACCTAAAATGTGAGTCATGGCTTCGCCATATAGGTAATTTCGTTTGAAATAAGGGCGAACATCAAGACTTGGATATTTATACTGGTTTACTGCAAAACGGGCAATTTGTTCTTCCGTTAAACTTGGTTTGAGTAAAATCGGCGTATAACGTGTACCGCGACGACGTTCTTTTTTGAAATGCTCAATGTCTTCATCAGTTAACCCTACAACATAGCGCAATTCTTCAAAAGTGCGGTCTAAATTTTCTGTTTTTTCCGGCACGATATATAAACCGAAAAAGGTGAGGTTTTCTGCCAGTAATTCGCCGTAACGGTCGTAAATTAATCCACGAGTAGGAGGAAGCGGAAGTAATTTAATACGGTTACCATTAGAGCGAGTTTGATACATGTCGTAATTCACCACCTGTAGATGGTAAATATTGGCAAATAGCACGCCACTTAGGGCTAAAATACCGATGAATGCTACCAATGTTCGACGTGCAAACAAGTTCCGTTCTGCTTTTTTATCGCGGATCGGTTCATTAGTTGGTGCAGAAAAGAATTTTTTTAAATTCATCGGTAATGTAATACGTTATTCTCTGTGATAAGGATGGTTTGTTGTCAGTGACCACGCGCGGTATAAACTTTCTGCCACGATAACTCGCACTAATGGATGGGGCAGTGTGAGTGGTGACAGTGACCAACTTTGTTCTGCTGCCGCTTTGCATTCAGGGGATAAGCCTTCTGGCCCGCCAATAAGCAAGCACACATCACGACCATCATTTTTCCAACCTTCTAATTGCTCAGCAAGTTGTGGTGTTGTCCAAGGTTTGCCTGGGATATCTAATGTGACTACTTTGCCTTTTCCGCAAGCAGCGAGCATTGCTTTGCCTTCTTGCTCTAAGATGCGTTTAATATCCGCATTTTTTCCACGCTTTCCCGCAGGGATTTCAATGAGTTCAAAAGGCATGTCTTTGGGAAAACGACGTTGATATTCTTCAAATCCGGTGGTAACCCAAGCCGGCATTTTTGTGCCCACTGCAATTAATGTGATTTTCATCCTTTTCCCTTTTAAAACACCGTCAAAATTGACCGCACTTTATGCCCAAAGTTTTTCTAATTGATACATTTCACGTGCATCGCGCTGCATAATGTGAACGATGGTTTGACCGAGATCAACCACGATCCAATCCGCTGTATTACGACCTTCTTCACCAAAGGTTTCATAACCGGCTTTTTTACATTCTGCAATAAGGTTATCGGCCATAGCTGCGACTTGGCGGCTAGATGTGCCGGTACAAATAATCATATTTTCAGTAATCGATGATTTGCCTTTTACATCAAAATGCACAATTTCAGTGCCTTTTAAATCATCGAGTTTATCAATTACAAATTCAACTAATGACATTTCTTTTCCTATCTAAATAAAGCGATGAATTCTATCATTGAATGAAGGAAAGGGGTAGGCTTGGGGCCGATTTTATTTGAATTGTTTTATGGTCGTAATGCTGCTTAGTAATAAAACTTGGGGCAGCTATTCTGCCCCAAGTTTGAAGGAGTTAAACCCATAATAGAATGGCTAATAATTGCGGTGAAATAATTCGCAAGAACATTGTGAGCGGATAGACTGTCGCATAGGAGAGTGCTGCGGCACCGCTTCCTTCTTTTAGTTCGTTTGCGAAAGCGAGCGCTGGAGGATCAGTCATCGACCCCGCCAATAAACCACAAAGAGAAAGATAATTTAATTTCGCATATAATCGGGCAATCACACCGACAATGATTAATGGAATAAGCGTAATAAAAATACCATATCCCATCCATTCAAGACCAGAACCATGAGTGAGTGTGTCAACAAAGCTACCGCCAGATTTTAAACCGACTACAGCGAGGAAGAGCACTATACCAATTTCTCGCAATGCCAAGTTCGCACTCGGTGGCATAAACCAATAGAGTTTGCCTATAGAACCAATTCGAGCCAAGATTAACGCGACAACTAATGGCCCGCCCGCTAGCCCTAATTTCAATGCCACAGGGAAGCCTGGAATATAGAAAGGAATGGAACCGAGTAATACCCCTAAGCCAATCCCAATAAATACTGGCAACATTTGTACTTGTAACAGTTTCTGTTTGGCGTTCCCGATCACTGAAATTGCTTGGTTGAGAATATCAGTTTTACCCACCATGTGTAATACATCACCAAATTGAAGTGTTGTATGTGCAGTTGGTACTAATTCGACACCTGCTCGGTTTAAACGTGAAATGACTACACCGTATTTTTGATGAATGCCGAGATGACGAATTTGTTTTCCGAGCACTTTTTCATTTGTCACGACCACTCGCTCAGAACGAATTTCTCCACTTAAGCTTGCGACTGGAACATCAACTTCTTCCCCGATAATCAGATGCATTTTTTTCAAGCCTTCAGGGTTACCAACTAAATGTAAAATATCATCAAGCTGAACATTGGTATCCGCTTTCGGCACAATAACAAGCTCACCTCGTTTCAATCGAGAGCAGACGACATCTTCATCATCAAAACCTGGAATTTCAATCAAATGGATACCGTTGAGATTGGTATTGGTGACTCTTAGAGATAGGCTTTTGAGCGCTTCTTTATCGTTACCTGTTTCTTTTTCAAAATTTGCTGCTTCTTCATCCACTTTAATTTTAAAGAAAAGACGAATAAGCCACATAGAAAGCAAAATGCCACAAATCCCAAAAGGATAGGCCATCGCATAGGCCATCCCCATATTAGACGTCGTTTGCGACATCCCTAATTCAGAAAGAATTTGCTGACCCGCACCGAGAGATGGCGTATTGGTGACAGCACCAGAGTAAATACCAAGCGTCACATCAAGAGGAATATCTACAAGCTTATAAATGAGAGTCGTCACGAGTGCACCGAGTGCAACGAT
Source organism: Parahaemophilus parainfluenzae (assembly GCA_018366115.1). Taxonomy (GTDB): domain Bacteria; phylum Pseudomonadota; class Gammaproteobacteria; order Enterobacterales; family Pasteurellaceae; genus Haemophilus_D; species Haemophilus_D parainfluenzae_AB. The sequence goes on from JAGZIS010000008.1 coordinate 19,175, forward strand.
TAAGATCCCTAATCCATTTAAAGTTAAGCCTGATTTTCGTAAGGATGCAAAAAATCCGGGACCGACTTGAATACCTATCGTATAAACAAACAGAATTAACCCGAATTCTTGTACGAAATGTAACGTATGGCTATCCAGTTTTATGCCATATTGCGTGGTAAAATGGGCAACGAAAATACCACCGAATAGCACGCCACCAATACCTAGCCCTACACCTTTAATTTTAAAATGCCCGATCCATAGACCAATGATGGCAACTAAGGCAAGTAAACCAATGGTAATCGCAGTTTCACTCATGTCGACCTCTAATTTATTAAAAATTTAACTATTTTGGATTATATCAACTTGATTTTTTACCCGCTTGTGACAAAGTCAAAAAATGTTATCTTCATCACATTTTTTCTTGCTTAAAAATAAACACCGCCTAAAATGACCGCACTTTTTAAATTTTATAGGTTGATTATGGATTACGCTCAAGAAGCCATTAATTCACTTTTATGGATAGTAAAAACATTAGCGATGACGGCTGTTGTGTTTAGCTTTGGTATTTTCTTATTAGTCCGTTTTACCCATTGGGGAAAACAATTTTGGCAATTTGCTGGTGGGTATCTTTCACCACGCCGAAGTATTAAACCTTTGCTATTTTTCTTATTAATTGTGGCGATGACATTGGTTAGCGTGCGTATTAGCTTGGTGCATTCCGAGTGGTATAACAATATGTACACATCCTTGCAGGAATTTAATGAACCTGTATTTTGGGATCAAATGGTACTGTTTTGTGTGATTGCGACAAGTTCAGTGATTGCCGCATTACTTAGCTACTATTTAGAACAACGTTTTTCTATTGATTGGATTGAATGGCTAAACGGTCAGTTAGTGGATAAATGGATGGGGGACCGCGCGTACTATAAAACCCAGTATGTGTCTGCCAACTTAGATAACCCCGATCAACGTATTCAACAAGATGTGCAATCCTATGTTAGAACCACGCTTTCTTTAAGTACAGGAGTGATTGATGCCGTCACCTCCATGATTTCTTATACGATCTTATTGTGGGGATTAGCGGGGTCAATGATGGTATTTGGTACTGAAATTCCACGCATGATGGTGTTCTTGGTCTTCGCTTATGTGATTATTACTACCGCGATAGCATTCCGTTTGGGACGTCCGTTAATTATGTTGAATTTCGTCAACGAACGTTTAAACGCTAACTATCGTTATTCTTTAATTCGTATCAAGGAATATGCGGAAAGTGTGGCATTTTATGCCGGTGAGAAAGTTGAGCGTAGTCAGCTTTATAAACAATTTAGTGCGGTGATCAATAACATGTGGGATATTGTTTATCGAACTTTAAAATTCTCTGGTTTTAACCTGGTGGTTAGCCAAGTTTCTGTTGTGTTTCCTTTGCTTATTCAAGTCGGTCGCTATTTTGAGAAGCAAATTAAACTTGGTGATCTGATGCAAACGCTACAAGTATTTGGTAAGTTGCATTCCAATCTTTCGTTCTTCCGTAATTCTTACGATGGTTTTGCCGGATACAAAGCCACATTGGATCGTTTGACCGGCTTTGGTTATGCGATTGATATGGCGAATCGTCAATCTACGTCGCATTTACACGAACATGAAACTGACGTGATCTTTAAGGATTTAAGCATCAGTAATCCATTTGGAAAAACCTTAATTGAGAATTTAAATTTGACGCTGCCACAAGGTTCAACCCTATTAATTCAAGGTAATTCAGGCGTGGGTAAAACCACGTTGTTGAGAACTGTGGCAGGGCTTTGGGCATATTCTGAAGGAGATGTGTATTGTCCAACTCACCAACTTTTCTTATCGCAAAAGCCTTATTTACCGCAAGGTAGTTTGTTAACGGCACTGGCTTATCCGAATGAAGAAAAGACCTTTAATCGTGATGAGATGATTGAGGTATTAAAACGAGTGTCTTTAGGCCATTTACAAGATCGTTTAGAGCAAGAGCAAGATTGGACACGTATTCTATCACTTGGTGAGCAACAACGTTTGGCTTTTGCTCGTTTGCTGTTACACAAACCGAAAGTCGCATTCCTAGACGAAGCCACGGCGAGTATGGATGAAGGCTTAGAAGATACGATGTATCATCTATTAAAAGAACGCTTACCTTATACAACCGTTATTAGCGTGGGACATCATTCAACCTTACAAGCTTTCCATCAGCAGCAATTGATGATTTTAGGTAACGGCAAGTGGCAATTCACTGACCGAAATCTCGTATAAAATACAACTAGAATTGACCTCACTTACCTTGCTTGAAAAAATAGTAGGGGAAGTGTGGGCGATCAAATTAAAAAATCCTGTTATCAAACTCGATTTTTTGATACATTTAGCACAATTTTTTTCTATGCTCAGAAATGAGTAATTTTTCACCAAACTAATGACGGAATTCTTATGTTATTCAAAAAAATTCGTGGTTTATTTTCAAATGATCTTTCTATCGATCTAGGTACAGCAAATACATTAATTTACGTGAAAGGCCAAGGTATCGTACTTGATGAGCCTTCAGTAGTGGCAATTCGTCAAGACCGTATGGGTGCATATAAAAGCATTGCGGCAGTAGGTAAAGAAGCAAAACAAATGCTTGGTCGTACACCAAAAAGCATTGTGGCAATTCGTCCGATGAAAGATGGTGTAATTGCCGATTTCTCTGTGACTGAAAAAATGTTGCAATATTTTATTAAACAAGTACATAGCGGTAACTTTATGCGTCCTAGCCCGCGCGTGCTTGTTTGTGTACCGGCTGGTGCAACTCAAGTTGAACGTCGTGCAATCAAAGAATCGGCATTAGGTGCAGGTGCTCGTGAAGTGTATTTAATTGAAGAGCCAATGGCTGCTGCAATCGGTGCAAATTTGCCGGTTTCTACAGCGATCGGTTCAATGGTGATTGATATCGGTGGTGGTACCACTGAAGTGGCGGTGATTTCTTTAAACGGTATCGTGTACTCATCCTCTGTTCGTATTGGTGGTGACCGTTTTGATGAAGCGATCATCTCTTATGTTCGTCGCACTTTTGGTTCTGTGATTGGTGAACCAACTGCAGAGCGTATCAAACACGAAATTGGTACAGCTTACATTCAAGAAGGCGATGAAATTTTAGAAATGGAAGTGCACGGTCACAATCTTGCTGAAGGTGCGCCTCGTTCATTTAAATTAACCTCTCGTGATGTACAAGAGGCTCTTCAACAACCATTAAATGGTATTGTTGCAGCTGTGCGTACAGCGCTTGAAGAATGTCAACCAGAACACGCCGCAGATATTTTCGAACGCGGTATGGTATTAACGGGTGGTGGTGCTTTATTACGCAACATTGATGTATTGTTATCAAAAGAATGTGGCGTACCAGCAATCATCGCAGAAGAACCATTAACTTGCGTAGCTCGTGGTGGTGGTGAGGCAATCGAAATGATTGATATGCACGGCGGCGATATTTTCAGCGACGAAATTTAATCTCTAAAAGTGCGGTTAGAAAAATCGGCGTTTTAATTTGTCTGATTTTTTGACCGCACTTTTCCTTTCAACCCTAGGACAGTGAATGAAACCCATTTTTGGTAAAGCACCACCATTAGGTATCCGACTCACATTAGCGGTGATTGCTTCGATGACACTCATTTTAGTTGATGGGCAAACCTCATCAATGACGAAGGCGCGTAGTGTCATGGAAACTGCCGTGGGGGGCTTGTATTACCTTGCGAATGGGCCAAGAACAGTTCTAGATGGTGTATCAAGTAACTTGGTGGATACCAACAAACTGCTTATTGAAAATAAAGTATTGCGTGAGCAGTTGCGTGAGAAAAATGCCGATCTTTTATTATTGGACCAACTCAAGGTAGAAAACCAACGTCTTCGTTTACTTCTTAATTCGCCTTTACGTACCGATGAATATAAAAAGATTGCAGAAGTGCTTACAGCTGAAACCGATGTATATCGTCAACAAGTGGTGATTAATCAAGGAGAGCGAGATGGTGCTTATGTCGGTCAACCCGTAATTGATGAAAAAGGGATGATTGGACAGATTATATCTGTGGGCGAAAATACGAGCCGAGTATTGCTTTTAACGGATGTGACTCATTCAATTCCAGTACAAGTTTTACGTAATGATGTTCGTGTGATTGCGAGTGGTACAGGACACTCTGATGAGCTTACCTTAGATAATGTACCTCGTTCCGTGGATATTGAAAAAGGCGATTTATTAGTAACTTCGGGTTTGGGCGGACGTTTTGTAGAAGGCTATCCTGTGGCAGTCGTACAAAGCGTGTCTCGTGATGGCTCAAATTACTTTGCAACGGTGAAAGCGAAACCTTTGGCTGAGTTAGATCGTTTACGTTATCTGCTTTTACTTTGGCCGAGCAATCTTGATATGTCGAAAGTCAAATCTATGTCACCGGAAGAAGTGCGTCGTCTTGTACAGCAGCGTTTGGAAAGCCAAGCTCATGAAGCAAAACATTCTGTGAGAAAAACCAAAATTATGGATGATCAATCGGATAGCTCTCAACCACATACAGGAAAAGAAATCGTGGATCCTGAAATTCCGACCACAATGCCTCAACAAGAGGAACCGGTTTCTCCAGAGCAACAAGAACATAGGGATGAAGACTAATGCAAGGGCGTTTTATTTTTCAATGGGCGACCATTTTATGCTTTTTTGTTGTGGCATTAGTGATGGAGTTAGCGCCATGGCCAGCAGGCTTTCAAGCCTTTAAACCTTCTTGGTTGATTTTAGTCTTGCTTTACTGGACCCTTGCTTTACCTGATAGAGTAAGCATTGGTTTGGCATTTTTACTCGGAGTTTTATGGGATATTGTGCTAGGCTCTATTTTAGGCGTGCATGCGCTGGTACTTTCTATTACCTTCTATTTTGTTTCTAAATATTACTTAATGTTGCGTAACCTTTCCTTGTGGTTTCAAAGCTTATTAGTACTTCTTTTCGTTTTTGTCATTCGAGTGGCTATTTTCTTGGTTGAATTTTCTTTGCATGGTGCATTTTTTAATTGGCAGGAAATCTTTGGTGCTGTTGCATCTGGCATCTTATGGCCTTGGGTATTCTTATTGATGCGTACTGCGCGTCGAAGAGTTGGATTGCATTAATCATAAAAAAGCTGATGAAGAAGTTCATCAGCTTTTCTTTTTAGTTTTTACGACGATAGTTTGTTTTTCTCGTCGAAGTATTTCTCGTTTGGGACGTAGAATGGTGCTTTAAACGATAAGGTTTTGGAATATCACTAATCAATGAATTCGGGTCATATTGACTGACAGGAATAGAATGACTAATGTATTCTTCAATTGCCGGTAAATTCATCGCATATTCTTCACAAGCAAAGCTGATAGACACACCACTTTCACCTGCTCGACCAGTACGACCAATACGGTGAACGTAATCTTCTCGATCATCGGGTAAATCAAAGTTGAAGACATGAGTCACGTCTGAAATATGCAATCCACGCGCCGCAACATCAGTTGCCACGAGAATATCGAGCTCACCATCTGTAAATTGTTTGAGCAATGAAAGACGTTTTTTCTGTGCCACATCACCCGTGAGTAATCCAACACGATGGCCATCTGCTGCTAAATAGCCCCAAATTTCTTCACATTTATGTTTAGTGTTCGCAAAAACAATACAACGCTCCGGCCATTCCTCTTCCATTAATGTCAGTAAGAGAGGGATTTTGTCTTCATTTGACGGATAGAAAAGTTCCTCTTTAATTCGATGTCCCGTTTTTTGTTCTGGTTCAATTTCAATGTATTCTGGGGAATTCATATCTTCAAAGGCAAGTTCGCGCACTTTGTAAGAGAGTGTAGCAGAAAAGAGCATGGTGAGGCGTTCTTGCGGAGAAGGACACTTGCGTAATAAATAACGAATATCACGAATGAATCCTAAATCAAACATACGATCCGCTTCGTCCAATACCACGACTTGAATGTCATCTAAACGAATAATGCCTTGTTTAACATAATCAATCACACGACCAGTAGTGCCAATTAAAATATCTACACCGGCTTCGATAGCTTTGAGCTGTTTATCATAGCCATCTCCACCATAAGCAAGTGCGGTTCGTAATCCACTTGTTTTAGCTAATAATTCTGCATCATTATTAATTTGCACAGCCAGTTCACGGGTTGGTGCAAGAATTAATGCGCGAGGTTGAGAGGTGGCAAAATCAGGTTGATGTGTTAATAAGTGATGAAAGGTTGCCGTTAAAAATGCCATGGTTTTACCCGTGCCGGTTTGCGCTTGGCCGGCAACATCTTTTCCTTGTAACGTGATAGGTAATGATAATGCTTGAATCGGGGTACAATATTCAAACCCCTTGTCTTGTAGGGCTTTTTGTACGATAGGATGTAATGGAAGATCAGCAAATCGCTGCTGGCTTAAATAATTTTCTTGCATGATAAATAATGGTTCTCAGAAATAAATAGGGCTAAGGATAGCACGAAGTCGGAAAAATATCCTTAAAAATGACGAGCTTATTAATAAGATTAAGCTTGTGATTGAGCTGATTGGGTTCGTTCCCATTTTCTTGCGATATAGCTACAAGTTGGGTGCAATGTCAGCTTTTTAGCTTGGATAAAATGAATTAAGGCTTGATAGAGTTTGTCCGCCACACCTTGTCCTCGAAGAGAATCATCAACAAACGTGTGATTAGCATTAATGGTATCGGGTGTTTCATAAAAATAGGTGAGTTTTGCGATTTTCTTGCCTTGTTCATCGAGTAAGAAAAACTCGCCCTGTTTACCATTATCATGATGCTGAAGACTCATTTGATACTCCATTCATCACTGAGATTGGGATCCATGGCAAAATCAGCAGTATCACTTGGAATGGCTTTTTCTTCTGCAGCCCATTCGCCTAAATCAATGAGTTGGCAGCGTTTGCTGCAAAAAGGGCGAAATTGACTTTCCTGCGTCCAAGGCACTGGCTTTTGACATGTTGGGCAGGGTACTTCAAAAATTTCATCTGACATCTTTCTTTCTCGATTCACTTAAATAAAATTGGTGCAATTCTAGCACTTTTTGTTTTAAGTGCGGTAAGTTTTCTGGCAATTTTGCATCATTTGAAATGATATCATCCGCCCATTTTAATCTTTCTTCTCGGCTGACTTGTGCATTCATAATAGCTTGAATTTGCTGAATATTATTATGATCTCTCGATGATGCACGAGCGAGTTGAGTCTCAGGTTTAACATCGATAACAAGTATGCGATCGCAAAGCGTGGTGAGCTTGTTTTCAATAAGCAGTGGAACGACAAACAAGGTATAAGGAGCGGTCTGAGCATTTAACTGTGCTAACATTCTTTCTCGAATAGCAGGATGTAATAAATGATTGAGCCAGTTTTTCTCATTTTCGTCTGCAAATACTTTTTTTCGTAGCTCAGCTCGATTTAATTCGCCTTCTTCAGTCAAAATCGATTTTCCAAAGTGCTCAGCAATTTGAGCAAGTAGCGGCGAGCCTTTTTCAACCACTTCTCTTGCCACAATATCGGCATCAACAATAGGGACACCAAGTTCAACAAAAAGATTTGCAATTGTGCTTTTTCCACTACCGATGCCGCCAGTGAGGCCCACAATATAAGTCATAAGATTCCTTGCTACTTGATTTAGAGGGGATGTTTCGCATCTATCCTTTAAATATAATATTTTCCAATGTTGCCAATATATTACATTTATAAGGTTATTGCACTGGTGACGATTAACGATATGCAAAGAAAGGGCGCAAAAGGTAAAACAGGTTTACGAGAAATCCAATAGACTATTATGCCTAATAGACAGGCAATGAATAAGAAAAGTGGTAAGTATTCGATGGTGAGATAAGTGCCGATTCCCAAAGCGAGCCAATAATCGCCACGACCTAACGCTTCCTTCTTATAAAACCATTTAGACAAATGATAGATGATATAAAAAACACTGAAAAAACTAACCGCACTTTCTAAACTTTGAGAAAGCGTCAGAATTGAAAATTCTTGATGTGCGCCGAATAGCCCCAGGAAAAATAAAAATAGGCAAGGTGTTGGTGAAATCAGTTGATAATGCCAGTCTAGCCAACTGATAACAAAGATGAGACTAAGCGTAATCGCGAGCCATAAAGTAAACAATTCATCCTGAAGAAAATAATCGAGTACAGCAAAACAGAGTCCGAATCCTAAAAAATAACGAAAAATATGACCACACTTTTGAGATTGAATCAATGCTTTTTCGCTATGGAAAATAGGCCTGTTTTCGGGATAAAGTTCGACATAGTTCTGATAAATTTCTTGTTGAAGGTTAGGAATAAAACGATCAATATAAAACCAAGCAAAGATGCCCGCTAAACCACCCAATAAGAAAAAGGCGAATGTCATCATTGGATTACCGAACCCATATTAAAAATTGGCAGATACATCCCCATCATTATGATACCAATTAAACTACCAATAATGAGCATCATTAATGGCTCTAAAAGTTGGGAAAGTAAATCAATTTGATGATTAAGCTTTTCTTGATAGTTGTCAGCAATATGGCGCAACATCAACGCAAGTTTTCCACTTTTTTCGCCAATTTGTAGCATTTGCTGCGCTTCCATTGGGAAAAGATGGCTACTGACGCTTTCTGAAAATGGATAACCTTGAGAAACCCACTGTAAAATTGACCGCACTTCTTGTTGTAGCAGGATATCGCCTTTTAAAGTACGTTGTGTTTGCCAGGTTTGCTGTTTGGGAAGAAAACTATTTAACGCAGGCGTTAAGGCTACACCGGATTGAAGCATTAATTGCAGATTATGGCTAAAACTGATTAAACGAGAAAGGCAAATGATATTGCCCCAAATTGGCATGCGACTAATCAGTGCATTCTTTTTTTGATTTAGCCAAAGAGAATGTTTTAATGCCATCTTTAGCATAAAAATAGCGAAAATACAGACAATCATCAAGGCGATAAAATGATGTTGTAGGAATTGAGACATGGCTAATAACACAGCAGTTAATGTAGGCAGTTCAGCGGAGTTTTCACCATACATTTCAGCAAATTGTGGTACAACGAAGAGTAATAAAATCAACGTAAGTGAAAGCGAAATACCTAATACCATGGCGGGATAAAGCATAATTTTTTGTAATTTTCGTTGAAGCGTTAATGATTGCGTTCGACGTTCTGCAATTTTAGTACATACCTCCGCCAGTTTTCCTGTCATTTCCCCCACTTGAATGAGCTGAATTTCTTGAAAATTTAAATACTTTCCTTGTATTTCCAAGCTTTGTGAAAACGGAAGACCACTTTCAATTAACTCAATTAAGGCACCAAGCCACTGATGCAAACCCAATTGTGTGCAGTTGTCTTGCAAAATATGTAATGCATTTTTTAATGGAATGGCGGAACTGAGTAATGTAGCCAGTTGATTCAATAAAGCACTAATTTCTGCATTTTTAGGTTTTTGATTAAGTTGCCAATCTTGTTGCAAGCGAATGTGGCTAAAACCTTTTGCAATTAACAGAAATTGTGCAGCTTGTTTAGATTGTGCAACAAGACTGCCTTTTTGCCATTGTTGCCGCTGATCATAGGCTTGAAAATAAAAGAGTTTTTGCTTTGCCATAAAGATTCCTATTTTTTGCCTAACACGCGTTGAATTTCGGCGAGATCGGTGATGCGATCTTTTACTTTTTCTAATGCGCTTTGATAAAGTGAGTCAAAATCAGTTTGGTAACGGTTATTTTCGCATTGTAAAAATTGATACACCCCAATACGCCCTCGATATCCCTGATGACAATCGCAAGAATCACTAAAATGTTCACCGCATTTTAAGCAACATTTACGCACCAATCTCTGTGCGATAACTAATAAGAGACTGTTTTCAATTTCATGAGATTGAATGCCTAATTGTTGTAAGCGTGAAATCGCTGAGATGGCATCGTTGGTATGTAAGGTAGAAAGTACTAGATGGCCGGTTTGAGCGGCTCTTAATGCCATTAATGCACTTTCTTCGTCTCGAATTTCACCAAGCATTATAATGTCGGGGTCTTGTCGTAAAAATGTACGAAGTAATCGACTAAAATCTAAACCGATTTGCGGATTTACTTGAGTTTGAATGATGCCTTCTAATTCAATTTCAACAGGATCCTCTGCCGTCATAATGTGTTTATCTGATGTGTTGAGCCATTGAAGTGCGGTATAAAGCGAGATACTTTTTCCACTTCCTGTTGGTCCAGTTACAAGAATTAAACCTTGAGGTTGGCTGAGCGCGTGTTGAAATTGGATTTGTTGCTTTTGTGTCATGCCAAGTTCAGCAAAACTTAACTGAACTGGTTTATTTTGTTGTAATCGTAATACCGCTTTTTCTCCCCAATGTGTGGGCAAGGTAGAAAGGCGGAAATCTAAAATATCGGAGAACGTGGTTTTGAATTGAAAGCGGCCATCTTGTGGTAGCCGAGTTTCACTGATATCCAGTTTAGCTAAGAGTTTTAAACGAGAAATCACACGATTGGCGAACGCTTTACTGATTACCGGCTGTGGCTGTAGTACGCCATCAATACGCAAACGAATTAAGAGTCCACTTGGCTGAGTTTCTAAATGAATATCGGAGGCATTTTTTTGTAGGGCTGTTTCAAAAATACTATTTAATAATTGAATAACGGGTTCATCTTCATTAGATAAATTAGCAGCGTTTTCGTCTTCAGAATGATGATAAAACGTTGTTTGGTCTTCTACTTGATTGGCTTTAGGGGCAAGGGATTGTAAAAGTTGTTTGAGTTGAGTCGTTTCAAATAAAATCGGTTCAACTAATTTTCCACTTAAAAAAGCAAAGGTTTCACAAGCTGCAAGATTATTTAGCGAATCCACCGCAAGCCATAAATGGTGTTCGTCTTCTTTAAGAGGGAGAGCAAAGTAACGCAACAGTAAAGCTTGTTGCTGTTGGTTTTGTTGCCAATATTGTGGCGAGATATGATAAATCTCGCCATTTTTTGCGATTGCTTGATGGGCCATGTTTCGCTATTTGGTAGGAGAGCAGAAACCCGCAGGGAATAAATCCGCATTGCTTGGGCAAGCGGTTGTCCAGGTAACACCTGATGAGGTTGAGCCTGTCGCCGTTAAAGAATAACTGATCCCATCTAATGCACCATTTCCTGTTACCGTAATCACACCCGATTTCGTGGTAATGGATTTAACATAACCTTTTGCAGTAGTGATGTCTGCTGCAATGCCATTTGAACCACCAGAACAGTTTGTCGGGGCATTGGTGCTATAGACACATAACTCCACATCAGATTTATAAGGTGCCGAAGCTTGTAACAATTCGGAGATAGCCGCTTTTTTGGTATAATTTTGATAAGACGGAATGGCGATCGTCGCGAGAATAGCAATAATCGCAATCACGATCATCAATTCAATTAACGTAAAACCTTTATGTAAAGGTTTAGAAAAAGTCAGTTTCATTAAATTAAATTTCCTTTTGGTTGAATAAAAAAATGCCAGGATTGGCTGCAACATTGTGTAAAAGGGAAAAATGAAAGTGAAACTGACCGCACTTCTTTTGCGATCTCGATCGCAAAAATAAAATTTAATCGCAGAAAAACAGATGAATAAGATAAAAAATGGCTGGTTAAGCCAGGCAAGAAAAGTGATTTCACCACATTTTGATGAACGTCCTGATGTAGAGGATATTTCATTACTCGTCATTCATTACATCAGTTTGCCGCCAGAACAATTTGGTGGGGGATATGTAGATGATTTTTTCCAAGGTAAACTCGATCCAACCATCCATCCCTATTTTGAGGAAATTTATCAATTTCGCGTGTCTGCCCATTGTTTAATTGAACGGGATGGTAAGGTGACACAATATGTCAGTTTCGATGACAGAGCATGGCATGCAGGGCTTTCTTGCTTTGAAGGACGCGATAAATGTAATGATTTTGCGATTGGGATTGAGCTAGAGGGCAGTAATGAACAACCTTTTACAGCGGAGCAATATCAGGCACTTGCTGAATTAACACGAGATATCATGCAGGCGTACCCGAAAATAACGCTCGATCGTATCGTTGGGCATTGCGATATTTCGCCTGGTCGTAAGATCGATCCTGGTCAATATTTTGAATGGGAACGCTATTTAGCGTTAGTCAAAAAAGGCTTGGATGAAAAATAACCACTAAAATTTTTACTTGAATGTGAATAAGATGATTTCTGTGAATAAGCGTTATCTTCATGAAATTAAAGATAAAATTTCTTCTCAAAAATCGATGGTAAAATGCTAAGAAGAGTTATGCAACAGTCACCATTTGCTCAATCACAATTTTATCCACAGAAATATTGAATAACTCACAGCTGTTATTTTTTCATCAGACAAGATATGTTTAAATTAAAAAATGGCTGAATTTTTGACCGCACTTTGATGAGAAAAAGTGCGGTCATTTTTTTCGAGAAATTTTTGAGCAAATATTATTTAAAAATGAAAAAAGTGAAGTGAGAAAAGCTGTTTTTGATCTTTATACACAGTTAAATTTAGACTATCCAAGCGTTACCCACAGAGTTATCCACAATAGGGTAAATATGCCCATTCGGTTGATAAAAAAGCGAATTTATGAAACAATCTGCAAATTATTTTTGTACAAAATTTAAGGTGAACGATAGTGATCGATTTTGATGGCTACCGTCCAAATGTAGGCATTGTCATTTGTAATCGCAAAGGGCAGGTGCTTTGGGCTAAACGATACGGGCAGAATTCGTGGCAATTCCCGCAAGGTGGAATTAACGATAATGAAAGTGCCGAACAAGCCATGTATCGTGAATTATATGAAGAGGTTGGTTTGCAACCCAAAGATGTGAAGGTGCTTTACGCGTCTAAACATTGGTTGCGTTATAAGCTGCCGAAAAGATTGCTGCGTTATGACAGCAAACCCGTGTGTATTGGGCAAAAACAACGTTGGTTTTTGTTGCAATTAGTGGGTGATGAAAAAAATATCAATATGAACACGACAAAATCACCCGAATTTGATGGTTGGCGTTGGGTGAGTTTTTGGTATCCCGTACGTCAGGTTGTGTCCTTTAAGAAAGATGTTTATCGCAAAGCGATGAAAGAGTTTGCTCAAGTGATGTTTGGCAACGAAAAAACATTGCTTGAAAATACGCAAGAGCATGAGACAAATAAACCTTATCATGCGCCGCGTAAAAATGGTTTTTCTAAATATCAAAAACGTTCATCTTATAAATCAAGGGGGCAATAATGCTCACTTTTATTCTACTTTGTTTACTTGTCGGGTCTGTTGTTGGTTTTCTTGCGGGATTATTTGGCATTGGTGGTGGGTTAATTATCGTCCCTACCTTGGTTTATTTATTGCCGATGGTAGGCGTACCTGAACCCTTGCTGATGTCCACCGCATTAGGGACTTCATTTGCAACTATTGTGATTACCGGATTTTCTTCTGCACAGCGTCATCATAAACTAGGCAATATAGTTTGGAGTGCAGTTAAAGTATTGGCACCGATGATCATGATTTCGGTCTTTATCTCTGGTTTGTTTATTGGCAAACTTGATCGTGATGTATCAGCCAAAATCTTTGCCTGTTTAGTCGTATATTTAGCGGCAAAAATGGTGATTTCTATTAAGAAAAACACAGGGAAAACCAAACCTTTAACAACACAAGCATCTGTTATCGGTGGTATTTTAATTGGGATGGCATCAAGTGCAGCAGGCGTTGGCGGTGGTGGTTTTATCGTGCCATTTTTAAATTCCCGCGGGATTGATATGAAAAAATCTATCGGTTCTTCCGCATTCTGTGGCGCGCTTCTTGGTTTATCTGGCATGTTTAGTTTTATGGTGAGTGGTTGGGGTAATCCTTCCATGCCAGATTATTCCCTAGGTTATGTTTATTTGCCTGCCGTGCTTGGTATTACGGGCACTTCATTCTTCACTTCTAAACTAGGGGCAACCGCAACCTCCAAGCTCCCTGTCCCAACCTTGAAAAAAGGCTTTGCCTTACTATTAGTTGCGATTGCAGTTGATATGTTTATGAAATAAGGAATGTTATGAATTCAGAATTTTTGATGCTTCCGCATTTTGATCCGACTATTTTTACTTTTGGTAATAGCAATATAGGGCTGCGTTGGTATGGTTTAATGTATTTATTAGGCTTTATCTTTGCTCGTTGGCTAGCGGTTCGTCGTGCCAATCAACCAAATAGTGGTTGGACAGTCGATCAAGTGGATACGTTACTTTTTAATGGCTTTATGGGCGTGTTCTTAGGTGGTCGCATTGGGGATGTTTTCTTCTATAATTTCGATCATTTTGTGCAAGATCCGCTGTATTTATTTCGTGTTTGGGAAGGGGGAATGTCATTCCATGGTGGATTAATTGGGGTGATTATCTCAATGATTTGGACCTCTTATTCTCAAAAAAGAAGCTTTTGGCAAACGGCAGATTTTGTGGCGCCCTTGATTCCATTTGGCTTAGGGATGGGACGAATTGGTAACTTCATCAATTTAGAACTTTGGGGACGAGAAACTGAAGTCCCTTGGGCTATGATTTTCCCAAATGATCCATTGTTGCTGCCTCGCCATCCTTCACAGCTTTATGAAGCATTCTTAGAAGGTTTCGTGTTGTTTATTATTCTGAATGTCTTTATTAAAAAGCCTCGTCCTGTGGGTTCGGTGGCTGGATTATTCCTTGTTGGTTACGGGATTTTCCGTTTTATTGTTGAATATGTTCGTGAGCCCGAAGTAGAGTCTTTCTTAGGCATCATGACACGTGGACAAGCGCTTTGTTTGCCGATGATTATTGGCGGTGGGTTAATTATGGCATGGGCATACAATCGCTCGAAAAGTGCGGTTCATTAGTAAGGAGTTTTTTATGAAACAATATTTAGATCTTTGCCGACGTATTGTAAATGAGGGTGAGTGGATTGCTAATGAGCGTACTGGCAAGCGTTGCCTTACAGTGATTAATGCGGATTTAGAATATGATGTTGCCAATAATCAATTCCCCTTAATTACAACGCGTAAAAGTTATTGGAAAGCGGCAATTGCGGAATTTTTAGGCTATATCCGTGGTTATGATAACGCTGCAGATTTCCGTAAGCTTGGTACCAAAACATGGGATGCAAATGCTAATGAAAATGCCGCTTGGCTTGCCAATCCACATCGTAAAGGCACCGATGATATGGGGCGCGTTTATGGTGTGCAAGGCAGAGCATGGCGTAAACCGAATGGCGAAACCATCGATCAACTTCGTAAAATTGTGAACAATTTAAGCCGAGGGATTGATGACCGCGGTGAAATTTTGACTTTCTTCAATCCAGGCGAATTTGATCTAGGCTGTTTACGTCCTTGCATGCACACACATACTTTCTCTTTAGTAGGCGATACATTGCACTTAACGAGCTACCAACGCTCTTGTGATGTGCCACTTGGCTTAAACTTCAATCAAATTCAGGTCTTTACTTTCCTTGCTTTGATGGCACAAATTACCGGCAATAAACCGGGTAAGGCATATCATAAAATTGTAAATGCGCATATTTATGAAGACCAACTTGAGTTAATGCGTGATGTGCAATTAAAACGTGAACCATTCCCTTCACCACAATTAGAAATTAATCCTGATATTAAAACCCTTGAAGATCTTGAAACTTGGGTAACGATGGATGATTTCAAGGTGATGGGCTATCAATCTCACGAACCAATCAAATATCCTTTCTCTGTTTAGGCATTCAAAGTGCGGTCATATTTAGACGAGAAATTTATGCAACACGCCCTGATGCTTGCCGATCGTGCAGAAGCACTCGGCGAGATTCCAGTCGGGGCGGTGTTGGTAGATGATGAAGGAAATATTCTCGGTGAAGGCTGGAATTTATCTATCATTGAAAATGATCCGACCGCTCACGCTGAAATTGTCGCATTGCGTAATGCTGCACAAAATATTCAAAATTATCGTCTGCTCAATACCACACTTTATGTCACTCTAGAGCCTTGTACCATGTGTGCTGGCGCGATTTTACATAGCCGGATTAAACGATTAGTCTTCGGTGCGTCAGATTATAAAACGGGGGCTGTAGGTTCTCGCTTTCACTTCTTTGATGATTATAAAATGAATCATACGTTAGAAATTACCTCTGGCGTGCTGGCAGAAAAGTGCGGCCAGAAATTGAGTGATTTTTTTAAAAAAAGACGAGAGCAGAAAAAGGAAGAAAAGCGGGAAAAAAATCTCCCGCTTGATGTTGAGCCACAATCTTAAACTTGCCAATCAATTTCAGTTAAACCATGTTGCTTTAAGTATTCGTTGGCCTTAGAAAAATGATGACATCCTAGAAAACCACGATGTGCAGAAAGTGGAGAAGGGTGCGGGGCAGTTAAAACATAATGACGATTGCGATCAATAAATTGCCCTTTTTTCTGCGCATGGCTTCCCCAAAGTAAAAATACTACTTTTTCACGGTGTTCATTGAGTGCTGCAATTACTTGATCCGTAAAGATTTCCCAACCAAATTTAGCGTGTGAATGTGCCATGCCGCGCTCTACAGTTAGCACGGTGTTAAGCAACAGTACACCTTGCTCCGCCCATTTCACTAAGTAGCCATGATTTGGCATTTGAAAACCAGGAATGTCGTTAGCCAATTCTTTATACATATTCAGGAGAGAAGGGGGAATGGCAACTTCAGGTTTCACCGAAAAAGCTAAACCGTGCGCTTGATTTGGGCCATGGTAGGGATCCTGTCCTAAAATGACGACTTTCACCTCATCAAATGCCGTATATTTAAAGGCATTAAATACTTCGTCTTGCGGTGGGTAAATGGTTTTTCCAGCTAGTCGCTCTTGATGCACTTGTTGTAGAATGTGTTTAAAGTAAGGTTTTTCTTTCTCTTGACCGATAACATCTGTCCAAGTTTTCATTCTGTATTTCCTTATTGGATAAGCTTGGGCATATTATAAATGAAATTGCCTGGAAAGGCTTTATCTGTGAGTTGTGTTAATATTTTGTTAATTTTGAATGTATATTGAAGCCTTGTTACACCTAAAATCTTAATCTAGATCAATTTTGCAAAAATACTCGAAAAAAAGAATCTGTTTTAGGTCAAAATTAATTGAATTCTTCAAATAGTTTGATAAAATTTGCACAGTTTAATAAATATACAACCGCCAAATTAGGAGGCACTTTATGATCAAAGGTATTCAAATTACTCAAGCAGCAAATGACAATCTTTTAAACTCATTCTGGTTATTAGACAGCGAAAAAAATGAAGCTCGTTGTTTATGTGCAAAAGCTGAATTCGCAGAAGACCAAGTAGTAGCAGTGAGCGAATTAGGCCAAATCGAATACCGTGAATTACCGGTAAACGTAGCACCAACTGTTAAAGTTGAAGGTGGTCAACACTTAAACGTAAACGTATTACGTCGTGAAACGTTAGAAGATGCAGTAAACAACCCGGATAAATACCCACAATTAACTATCCGTGTTTCTGGTTACGCAGTACGTTTCAACTCTTTAACACCAGAACAACAACGCGACGTTATTACTCGTACTTTTACTGAAAGCCTATAATTTCAGCTTGAATGAAAAAAGAAACCCCGAAGTAATTCGGGGTTTTGTTTTATATAAAAGGTTTGAAAATTTGACCGCACTTTTCCCTTTCATCCCTAGCGATTTCCGTGCTTTTCAGGTACAATCCGCCAGTTAAATTTAATGATTTTTGAGAAAACTAATCTATTTATGAAGAATATTCGCAACTTTTCTATTATTGCCCATATTGACCACGGTAAATCGACCCTTTCTGACCGATTAATTCAGACCTGTGGGGGCCTTTCGGATCGTGAAATGGAAGCGCAAGTGTTGGATTCCATGGAGCTTGAGCGTGAGCGCGGTATTACCATTAAAGCGCAGAGTGTAACCTTAAATTATCAAGCCAAAGACGGTGAAACATACCAATTAAACTTTATCGATACACCAGGACACGTGGACTTCTCTTATGAAGTATCGCGTTCTCTTGCAGCTTGTGAAGGGGCATTGCTAGTTGTGGATGCGGGACAAGGTGTAGAAGCCCAAACCTTGGCAAACTGCTATACCGCCATTGAAATGGATTTAGAAGTAGTACCGATTTTGAATAAAATTGACTTACCCGCAGCAGATCCTGAACGTGTTGCAGAAGAAATTGAAGATATCGTCGGTATTGATGCGATGGAAGCGGTACGTTGTTCAGCTAAAACCGGTGTGGGTATCGAAGATGTATTAGAAGAAATCGTTGCGAAAATTCCCGCGCCAGAAGGTGATCCTGATGCACCGTTACAAGCATTGATTATTGACTCTTGGTTCGATAACTATTTAGGCGTGGTGTCATTGGTTCGTATTAAAAATGGTGTCTTGCGTAAAGGCGATAAAATCAAAGTAATGTCCACTGGACAGGCTTACAACGTTGATCGTTTAGGGATTTTTACGCCAAAACAAGTGGATACGACAGTATTAAATACTGGCGAAGTGGGTTGGGTTGTTTGTGCAATTAAAGATATTTTAGGTGCACCAGTAGGGGATACCTTAACGCACCAACACAATCCTGCAAGCCATGTATTGCCAGGCTTTAAGAAAGTAAAACCGCAGGTTTATGCTGGTTTATTCCCAGTTAGCTCTGACGATTATGAAGCTTTCCGTGATGCGTTAGGTAAATTAAGCCTAAACGATGCATCACTTTTCTATGAACCAGAAAACTCGACGGCTTTAGGTTTTGGTTTCCGTTGTGGTTTCTTGGGGCTTTTACACATGGAGATCATTCAAGAGCGTTTAGAGCGTGAATACGATCTTGATTTGATTACCACGGCACCAACTGTAATTTATGAAGTCGAAATGACCAATGGTGAAGTGGTTTATGTGGATAGTCCATCAAAATTGCCACCGTTAAATAATATTGCGGAAATTCGTGAGCCGATTGCAGAGTGTAATATGCTCGTGCCACAGGAATTCTTAGGTAACGTGATTACCCTTTGTGTGGAAAAACGTGGCGTACAAACTAATATGGTATATCACGGTAACCAAATTGCGTTAACTTATGAAATCCCTATGGGCGAAGTGGTATTAGATTTCTTCGACCGCTTGAAATCAACATCGCGTGGTTATGCGTCTTTGGATTATGGTTTCAAACGTTTCCAAGCGGCGGATATGGTGCGCGTGGATATTATGATCAACGGTGATCGTGTTGATGCGTTAGCATTAATTGTTCATAAAGATAATGCACCTTATCGTGGTCGAGAATTAGTTGAAAAAATGCGTGAACTGATTCCACGTCAACAATTTGATATCGCGATCCAAGCCGCGATTGGCAACCACATTATTGCGCGTTCAACGGTAAAACAATTGCGTAAAAACGTGTTAGCAAAATGTTATGGTGGTGACGTGAGCCGTAAGAAAAAACTCTTACAGAAACAGAAAGAAGGTAAAAAACGAATGAAATCTTTAGGTAACGTGGAAGTGCCGCAAGAAGCGTTTTTAGCGATCTTACATGTTGGTAAAGATAAATAGGAAAGTAGAGCAATGTCGAATGTATTTTTTATTCTGTTGTTAGCCGTGGGCTTTGCTGGTTGGAAAGCATTAGATTACTTTCAGCTACCTAACACGTTCAGTATTTTATTGCTGATTTTAACCGCACTTTCCGGCATTTTATGGTGTTATCACCGCTTTGCCGTGATGCCGAGACGTCGTCGTCAAATTGCACGTGCAGAACAACGTTCAGGCAAAGCATTAACAGACGAAGAAAAAGCGAAAATTGAGCCTATTTCAGAAGGTTCAGAATTTATTTCTTCGCTTTTCCCTGTGTTATCCGTGGTATTCCTTGTGCGTTCATTTATTTTTGAACCATTCCAAATCCCATCAGGATCAATGGAAGCGACGTTGCGCGTAGGGGATTTCCTCGTTGTTAATAAATATACTTATGGTATTAAAGACCCCATTTTCCAAAATACGATTATTGAAGGTAATAAGCCCGAACGTGGTGATGTGATCGTGTTTAAAGCGCCGGAACAAGCGTTACTTCGTACAAGTTTAGGTGCGACGCGAGCAGCATATGCGGAAAATCTTGCGTTAACATCTAAAGACAATATGTCTGGTGTAGATTACATTAAACGTATTGTAGGGAAAGGCGGTGACCGCATTATCCTTGATGTTGAAAAAAGTGCTTTAACAATTGTTCATGGCAAAGATGGCAAACCTTGTGAAATAGACTGCCAAGCTAAAGTATTTGAATATAAACAAGAACCTACAAATCCAGCATTCCCAACGCAAGTGGAATATTTGGAAATCGGTGATGTGACACATAAGATTTTAGTGGAGCCAATGCGCCGTTATTCGGGGATTGAGTTCTATCCACAAGAAGGCTTACCTACTGCAGAATGGATTGTGCCTGAGGGGCAATATTTTGTGATGGGGGATAACCGTGATCATAGTGATGACAGCCGTTTTTGGGGATTTGTACCAGAAAAAAATATCGTGGGTAAAGCCACTTATATTTGGATGAGTTTAGAAAAAGAACCAAATGAGTGGCCTACAGGCTTCCGTTTTGACCGTTTCTTTACAAAAATTAATTAATATGAATCATTTAGATCGTCTAGAACGAAAAATTGGTTATCAATTTTCCGATCTAAAAAACTTAAAATTGGCACTGACACACCGCAGTGCCTCCACTCAACATAATGAACGCCTAGAATTTCTAGGTGATTCGATTCTCAATTATGTCATCGCGGATGCGCTTTATCATCAATTCCCTCGTTGTAATGAAGGTGAACTTAGCAGAATGCGTGCCACATTAGTTCGTGAGCCAACCCTGGCGATGATTGCCCGCAATTTTGAGCTAGGGGATTATATGTCCTTAGGTTCTGGTGAATTGAAAAGTGGTGGCTTTCGTCGTGAATCGATTTTGGCGGATTGTGTTGAAGCAGTAATTGGCGCAATGGCATTAGATTCAAGCTTTGATAAAGCGGCAGATATTGTGCGTAGCTGGTATAAAACGTTACTCGCCGAAATTAAACCGGGTGATAACCAAAAAGATGCCAAAACGCGCTTGCAAGAGTATTTACAAGGTAAGCATTTTGCCTTACCAACCTATGAAGTAATAAAAATTGAAGGCGAAGCCCATTGCCAAACCTTCACCGTAGAATGTACAGTAAAAAATGTACCCAATATTGACCGCACTTTTATTGCGAAAGGTTCTAGCCGCCGTAAAGCAGAACAAGCGGCCGCAGAACAAATCTTAAAAACATTGGAAATTAAATGACCGAATTAAATCAAGAACAAGAGACCTATTGTGGCTTTATCGCTATCGTAGGTCGCCCAAATGTAGGGAAATCTACCCTGTTAAATAAAATTTTGGGACAAAAAATTTCGATTACATCTCGCAAGGCGCAAACTACGCGTCACCGTATTGTGGGAATTAAAACGGAAGGCATCTACCAAGAAATTTATGTAGATACACCGGGGCTTCATATCGAAGAAAAACGAGCGATTAACCGTTTAATGAACCGTGCAGCAAGCTCGGCAATCGGGGATGTGGATCTCATTATTTTCGTCGTGGATGGTACACATTGGAATGCCGATGATGAAATGGTGTTAAATAAATTACGTAATGCCAAAGCACCTGTCGTACTCGCCATCAACAAAGTTGATAACATCAAGAATAAAGATGATTTATTGCCATTTATTACAGATTTAGGCAGCAAGTTTAACTTTGCTCACATTGTGCCGATTTCTGCACAACGTGGTAATAATGTCCATCAATTAGAGAAAATTGTTCGTCAATCATTACGTAAAGGCGTTCATCACTTCCCTGAAGATTATGTAACGGACCGTTCACAGCGTTTTATGGCATCAGAAATTATCCGTGAAAAGTTAATGCGTTTCACTGGGGAAGAGCTACCTTATTCGGTAACGGTTGAAATTGAACAATTTAAAGTAAATGAGCGTGGTACTTATGAAATCAATGGCTTGATTTTAGTTGAACGCGAAGGCCAAAAGAAAATGGTGATCGGTGCTCAAGGACAAAAAATTAAAACCATTGGTATGGAAGCGCGCGCTGACATGGAACGCTTATTTGATAATAAAGTACACCTTGAACTTTGGGTAAAAGTGAAGTCCGGTTGGGCGGATGATGAACGTGCCTTAAGAAGTTTAGGTTATATGGATGAATAAAAACTTGAGTAATACTCTATACTATTCTATTATTAGCGAAATTTTTATGTTTACTAATAAAAACAAGGAGATGGTAGATGAGTATCTATGCCTTAAAACCCAAATTTCAAAATTTACTTCGGCCTTTAGTTAGGCAATTAGCGGCAAAAGGCGTAACGGCAAATCAAGTTACGCTAATTGCTTGCTTACTTTCAATTTTATTAGGTGTGGTTCTCGCACTATTCCCGACATTTTCCACTCTTTTCTTCCTTATTCCTATTTGGTTGTTTTTGCGTATGGCGCTGAATGCTGTTGATGGCATGTTAGCACGTGAATTCAATCAAAAAAGTCGATTAGGGGGGTATCTTAATGAAATTACTGATGTAGTCTCTGATGCAGCACTTTACCTTCCTTTTGCTTTTGTCGCGCCTTTTGATGGTATTCAAATCTCAAGTATTATTTGGCTTGCCGCGTTAAGTGAGTTATGTGGCATTTTAGGTCAAGTTCAAGGCAAAACGCGTCGTTATGATGGCCCAATGGGTAAAAGCGATCGTGCGTTTGTGTTTGGTGTACTCGGTTTACTCTATGCGGTGAATGGTAGCTTGCATTCACTTTTCTGGTGGGTAGCGAATATTCTGATTATCTTGCTCATCGTGACTTGTATTAAGCGAGTAAAAAATGGATTAGCGGAAGTGGCGGAGTAATAGGAGTAAATATGATCGCGAGATTAATCGATTTTTTATTGTGTCGTTTTGCCTCTTTTATTACAGGTGTTCGACCTCAAGCGGCGATTGCTGAACAATCTTCAGAAGGGCATCGTGTCTATTTTGCTAATCATAACAGCCATGGCGACTTCATCTTACTTTGGATTTCATTACCTTATGAAGTGAGAAAGCAAACACGTCCTGTTGCAGGCAAAGATTATTGGACGAAAGGCGCAATTCGTCGTTTTCTAGCCCATAAAGTGTTTAATATGTTACTGATTGAGCGTAATAGCCAAGATCCAAAAGCGGCAATACGACAAATGAGTGAAGCATTGGAGAATGATTCACTTATTCTTTTCCCTGAAGGAACCCGTAAAACGGATGATGATTTGCCTCTCCAACCCTTTAAAAGTGGCTTGTATTATCTAGCAAAAGAAAATCTTGATTGTGAATTTGTCCCAGTTTGGATTAGTAATATGAATAATGTTTTACCAAAAGGCTTTATTTTACCGATCCCGTTGTTATGTGATCTTTATGTTGGTGAACCATTAAAGATTGGGACAGATGAGACTAAAGGTGAATTTTTAACACGTGCTCAATCGGCATTATTAAGTTTAAACATCAGTGAAAAAGGCAAATCTTAGGAGTAAATGATGACAGAAATATGGCAACTCTTCGGTGGTTTATTTATCGCCTTAATTTTTGCTTCCACAGTGGGATATGTTTTAAAACGCAGAGCGGGTGTGGATACCCCTAATAGTGTCATTGATAATCTGAATGCACGCATCAATGCTTGGTGGGTGATGATTGGGATTATCTTTATTGCGAGTTTATTGGGCTTTTATGGCGTGATTGTACTCTTTTTGATTATTTCATTTATGGGATTGCGTGAGTTTCTTTCTCTATTGAATATTCGTCGAGGCGATCATCTTGCACTCGCTGCCTGTTTTTATGTGATCTTGCCATTGCAATATTTTTTAGTCGCCATTGATTGGTTTAGTATGTTTACTATCTTCATTCCAGTATATGGCTTCTTATTTTTACCGATTCTTTCAGCATTACTGGGTGACCCTGCGAATTTCTTAGATCGTTCTACGAAAATTCAATGGGCATTGATGATTAGCGTATTCTGTATTTCACATATCCCGGCTTTACTGACACTTGATATCTCAGGTTATGAAGGAAAAAATCTTCTATTAATGATTTTCTTAATCTTGGTGGTACAGTCTAGTGATGTGTTGCAATACGTTTGGGGTAAACTCTTCGGCAAACATAAAATTGCGCCAACTTTGTCTCCATCCAAAACAGTAGAAGGCTTTGTTGGTGGTGTATTAAGCGCAAGCTTATTAGGTATGCTACTTCATTGGATGACACCATTTAATGCATGGCAGGCGTTTTTAATGAGTATGTTAATTTGCCTAATGGGATTCTTAGGTGGACTCGTGATGTCAGCAATGAAACGCAGTATGGGCGTGAAAGACTGGGGTAATATGATCAGTGGCCATGGCGGTATTTTAGATCGTATGGATTCGCTTTGTTTCTCTGCACCAATTTTCTTCCATGTTGTGCGTTATTTCTGGGCTTAGTCATAAATCATAAAATAAAAAAAGAGCGGTTAATTAACCGCTCTTTTTCATTATTGCTGATAAGTTTCTAAGAATCGAGCCAGTTTGCCAATCGCTTCTTCTAATTGGCCTGCATAAGGGAGAGTCACCACACGGAAGTGATCAGGCGAGTGCCAGTTAAAGCCTTTACCATGTACTAAAAGCACTTTCTCTTTGCGTAGTAAATCGAGTACAAATTTTTCATCACTATGAATGTTGAATTTTTTGATGTCAAGTTTCGGGAACATATACATTGCCCCCATTGGTTTTACGCAGCTAACACCAGGGATTTGAGTGAGCAGCTCGTAGGCTTTATTACGTTGCTCAAGTAAACGACCGCCAGGTTGAATAAATTCATTAATGCTTTGATAGCCACCTAATGCGGTTTGAATCGCATGCTGCATTGGTACGTTTGCGCATAAACGCATAGATGCCAGCATATCTAAGCCTTCAATATAGCCTTTTGCGTGTTGTTTTGGCCCATTTAAAATCATCCAACCTTGACGGAAACCCGCAACACGATACGCTTTTGATAAACCATTGAATGTAATCGTTAATACATCTGGAGCAAGGGCGGCGATATGATGGTGGACAGCACCATCGTAGAGAATTTTGTCATAAATTTCATCCGCAAAAATAATCAGATTATTTTCGCGTGCTACTTGGATAATTTCTTCGAGCAATGCTTTACTGTATACCGCACCAGTCGGGTTATTTGGGTTGATCACCACGATAGCTTTCGTTTTGGCATTGACTTTTGCGCGAATATCATCAATAGCAGGGAACCAGCCCGCTTCTTCATCACATAAATAATGTACCGCTTTTCCACCAGAAAGCGTTACAGCCGCTGTCCATAACGGATAATCTGGCATTGGGACTAATACCTCATCACCATCATTAAGAAGGGCTTGCATTGACATGGTAATCAATTCAGACACACCATTCCCGATGTATACATCGTTTACCGTTGAATCATGAATACCTTTGGATTGGTAGTATTGAACGATAGCTTTACGTGCGGAATACAAGCCTTTCGAGTCGCAATAACCTTGTGCAGAAGGTAAGTTGCGGATGACATCAACTAAAATTTCATCCGGTGCTTCAAAGCCAAATGGGGCAGGGTTACCGATATTCAGTTTTAAGATTTTGTTGCCTTCTTCTTCTAGGCGTAAAGCTTCTTTGTGAACCGGTCCGCGAATATCGTAGCAAACGTGTTCTAATTTGTCTGATTTTGGAAATGAGCGCATTAATAACATCCTATGATAATTAGATTTTCATTCAAAAATTATGTCTAATTTACGCTTAAATTCTTATCTTGAAAAGATTTAATAAAAAAATTTTTTGAATGTATTAAAGTGCGGTAGAATATGGACTAATTTTTTGTGTATTTTATTATTTTTCATGGGCCCTTTAGAACAAGCTAAATCTGCGCTAATTCGCCAATTTGACGCTTTGGCGACAACGGATCCGCAAGCATCTATTGTACATCTTCAAACGAAGGTGGAATCGGATGTTGATCTTTTGGCGTGGATGAAAGGGCAGTCAGTCTATCCGCAATTTTATTTGCGTTTTCGTGATGAAGCTAAAACCGTCGCTGCCGTGGGTAAAGTGCGGTCATTTTCAGATGTGAATTTGGCACAGCAATTTATTCAAGAGCATGATTTTCCTTTAGTGGGCGGTTTACAGTTCCAAGGTGAAAGTCAGTTTATTTTGCCGCAAGTTTTAATTGAACAGCAAAATGGTGAGACCGTAGTTTCAGTTTTTGTTGAAACAAATGAGCTTGCTTCGGCAAAAGTGATGTTGAATTCATTTGAAAAAATGACCGCACTTTTACCGCTCAATCAATTAACCATCGAAAGTGTAGCGCCAAAAGCGAATCAAGACACGTGGTGTGATTGGGTCAATCAAGCGCTCACTCGAATTCGACAAGGGGAATTAACCAAGATCGTCTTAGCAAATGAAACAGTGTTTCGTATTCAAGGTGAGTTAAACGGAAAAGATTTTCTTGCTGCAAGCCAAGCAGAAAATAGCGGTTGTTACCATTTTCTATGGGCAGATAACGCCCAAAACTGTTTTGTGGGATCGACGCCAGAACGCTTATTTGCACGTGATAATCGTCTGTTATTTACAGAAGCCCTTGCGGGCACTGCTCCTGTTAGTGATAATCCGAGTGAAAATAATGAACGTGCGAATTGGTTGCTAAATGATGAAAAAAATCTCAATGAAAACTGGTTGGTAGTTGAGGATATTTCACAAAATATCAGTCACTTAGTGGAACAAATTACCGTTGATGATGTCGCATTAAAGCCATTACGAAAAGTGCAGCATTTGATTCGAAAAATGCAAGCAAAATTGACCGCACTTTGTACGGATGCCGATTTGCTGAAAGCGATCCATCCAACGGCTGCAGTGTCAGGCTTACCGCAACAACAAGCGAAGAAAGCGCTGGCTGAAATTGAAACCTTTGATCGTCGTTGGTATGCTGGTACATTAGGCGTGATGAGCCAAAATCTCTCTGAATTTTGTGTCACCATTCGTTCGGCTTTTATTGAAGAAAACCAAGTGCGTGTATTTGCTGGCGCCGGTATTGTGGAAGGCTCACAACCTGTAGAAGAGTGGTTGGAAATTGAACGTAAAGCGGCAGGGCTCATTTCCCTGTTTGCAGAGAATAACGGAGAATAAGAAGAATGTCTGTAAGCGTATTTAATCGTTGTTGGTCAAAGGTGATCTTAGAAACCTTGGTTCGCCAAGGGGTTAGTCACTTTTGTATTGCGCCGGGTTCTCGCTCAACACCTTTAACGCTAGAAGCTGTGCGTTTACAAAATGCCTCTCGAGCAACGTGCCATAGTCACTTTGATGAACGTGGCTTAGGCTTTTTTGCCTTGGGTATTGCAAAATCTACGCAAGCACCTGTTGCCGTGATTGTAACCTCAGGCACTGCGGCAGCAAATTTATATCCAGCGATTATTGAAGCTCGCCAAACAGGCGTGAATTTAATTATTCTTACCGCTGATCGTCCACCTGAATTATGGGAATGTGGTGCGAATCAAGCCATCGTGCAACAAAATATGTTTGCGGATTATCCAGTAGCAAGCGTGAATTTACCTAAACCTCAAGCCGATTATGCGGCGAAATGGTTAATTTCTACGTTAGAGCAAGCTTGCTATAAACAAAAACAACAAGCTGGCGTGGTGCATATTAATGTGCCTTTTGCTGAGCCACTTTATAATGCGCAAGAACAAGAAATTGACAGCCATCCGTGGTTAATGCCAATTCAACGTTGGTTAAGCCAGCCTAAAAATTGGGTTGATCATCAACCACTACAACAAGAAGTGCTTATGCACGAGAATTGGGATAGCTGGCGTACGAAACGCGGTGTGATTGTGGCAGGACAATTAACGCCTGAACAAGCAATGGGTATTAACTCATGGGCAAATACCATGGGGTGGATTTTGCTTACGGATATTCAATCCGGTGTAGAACCTCTCATGCCTTATGCGGATATTTGGCTAGCAAACCAAACAGTGAAGCAAAAATTACTTCAAGCTGATATCGTGATTCAATTTGGTTCCCGTTTTATCAGTAAACGAATTAACCAATTCTTAGCAGAATTCCAAGGCGAATTTTGGGTGGTGGAGCAAAGTCAAAATGCAGTCGATCCAAATCACCATACGCAAACTCGCTTTAATGCCAAAGCGCATCATTGGTTACGTGCACACCCGCCATTGCGTCAAAAGCCTTGGTTGCTCGAACCTCTGGCACTTTCAAAATTCTGTGCAACCTTTATCGAACAACAAGTCGGTGGCAATCTTAACGAAGCCTCATTAGCCCATCATATTGAGCGTGTTTTACCTTACAACGGTATTTTGTTCTTAGGAAACAGTCTTTTTGTGCGTTTGGTTGATGCGTTAACCAAATTACCTGAAGGGTATCCGATTTATACCAACCGTGGTGCAAGCGGAATTGATGGCTTATTAGCAACGGCTGCAGGTATTGGTATCGGTGCCGATCAACCTGTGGTGGCCATGATTGGCGATACGTCTACGCTTTATGATTTGAACTCTTTAGCCTTATTTAAGAATGTCACTCAACCGACTATTATTTTTGTGATTAACAATAATGGTGGCGCAATCTTTGATATGTTGCCAGTGGATGAAGAGGTGAAAGAGCAGTTCTATCGCTTGCCACATAATGGCGATTTTTCACAAATTGCAAATATGTTTGGCTTGAAATACGCCTTACCTTACACCTGGGCGGATTTAAGTGCAGTGTTGAAACAGGCTTACACACGTCGCCGTGCTACACTCATTGAGATAAAAACGAACCCTAGCGATGGTAGTGCAACTTATAAACGCTTGATTGATCAAATTAGTCATGCTGTGATAGGGGAGTAGTTAGCACTTTTATGCTAACTAAAATTCATTTATAAATAAAGGAGATGAGTATGCTTAAGAAACATGCTTACAAAGCAATTTTTGCTGCATTAGTAACGAGCCTATTAACGGGTTGTATCGCTTATGAGGAAAGCACCAAAATCACCATGAATGATGTGCGTAATATGGATTATGGTAGCTATCCGAAAAATTACGAAAAAGCCATTCGCCAGCATTTAGCTCGTACTTTAATTGATCCTAATTCTTTAATGCTTGATGGCTTTAGTAAACCAAAAAAATTCTTACGAATTACAAGCAGACGCTATGATGCAGAAACAGAAACTTATAGCCCTGCAGCTTTCTTAAAATACTACATTGTTTGTGCCAGAGTGAATGCGAAAAATAGCTATGGTGGCTATACAGGCTGGCAAGAACACATTTTTTATTTCCGTGATGGAAAAATTGTGAATTCAAGTGAATATGGTTTGATCGATGGTTGCAGTGACCCAAATGATATCGTTATAAATAATGAAACCTTTTCAGATGTGGATATTATTGATAAGCCATAGGGTTAATGAATTTTACTATATGGTTGGGCTCAACCCGACCTAAATTTTATGTATTTCGTACAAATCATGACCAATCTAATATTCCTTCACGGCTTACTTGGTACAAAATCGGACTGGCAAAAAGTCATCGAAAATCTACCGCACTTTCGTTGTCTCTCTCTCGATTTACCGTTTCATGGAGAGAATAAAGCTGTAGCGGTTGAAGATTTTGAGCAAACGGCTCAATTTCTTGAAAGCCAAATACAAAGCCTCATAAAAGATGAACCTTATATCCTTATCGGTTATTCACTTGGTGGGCGAATTGCACAATATTACGCATTGCAGGCTCAAGTGCAAAGAGGCAATTTACAAGCAGTGATTTTAGAAGGCGCGAATTTAGGTTTGCAGTCAGAGCAAGAAAAACAAAGCCGTTTAGTTAATGACAAAATGTGGGCTGAGCGTTTTTTCCATGAAAAGCCTGAAACCGTGTTAGAAGATTGGTATAAACAGCCTGTCTTTTCCCATTTAAATGAACAGCAACGTAAGTCGTTAATTGAAAAGCGAAAAGCTAATTGTGGGGCAAATATTGGTAAGATGTTATTAGCCACTAGCCTTGCCAAGCAGCCTGATTTTCGAGAGAAAGTGCGGTCAAGTTTGCTGCCATTTTTTTATTTTTGTGGTGAACAAGATCAGAAGTTCCGTCAAATGGCAGAGGATAATCAACTTGATTTAACGCTTATCCCTCATGCTGGACACAATGCTCATTTAGAAAATTCGACATATTTTGCAAAAAAAATTGAAGATATCGTTTTAAAAATCGCTAATCCTTAAGTCCTAAATAACAAAAAGCTGATGCGTGAACATCAGCTTTTTGTCTTTTAAATGTAGAGGGGGGTTAACTTTCAGCAATCCCCATCGCACAAACGGCGGCAGAACTCCATGCCCATTGGAAATTGTAGCCGCCTAACCAGCCGACAACATCCAATACTTCACCGATAAAATAGAGACCTTTAATCTTTGTGGCTTCCATGGTTTTGGATGAAATCTCATGGGTATCAACACCGCCCATCGTGACTTCAGCCGTGCGGTAGCCCTCAGTGCCATTAGGTATAAATTGCCAATTGTGGATTAAATTCTCTAGATTGTCTAACCGCACTTTACTTAAGTTCGCGATCACTTCGTCTTGAATCAAGCCTTGTTCTAACCAAAGCTCAATTAATTTCTTCGGTAATAATCGACTTAATACGGTTTTTAATTGTAATTTAGGTGAAGATTGACGCATTTCATCCAGGTGATGACGAATATCGTTATAAGGTAATAAATCTAAATGAATGCTTTCACCCGGTTGCCAATAATTGGATATTTGCAAAATGGCAGGACCAGATAAACCACGATGGGTGAATAGCATTTGATGAGTAAAGGTTTTGTTTTGATTTGTCGCCGCCACATCTAATGAAACACCAGAGAGTGCCGAGTAGAATTTGTCACTTTCTCGCCATGTGAACGGTACAAGGCTTGCACGCGGAGGAATCACATTTAACCCAAATTGTTCTGCTATTTGATAGCCAAAAGGCGAAGCGCCTAAGCCAGGCATGGAGAGCCCACCTGTGGCGATAATTAAATTCTGGCATTGCCATTCAACCGTATTTACCTTTAATTTAAACCGCACTTTAGGATTGTTTTCAACGGCTTCAATATCACTGACTTCACTGCGTAATTGAATGCTAACACCGTATTTGTCACATTCCGTTCCGAGCATCTTTACGATGTCTTCTGCACCGTTATCACAAAATAACTGACCTAATTCTTTTTCGTGGTAAGGAATACCGTACTCGGCGACTAAAGCGATGAAGTCCCATTGTGTATAACGTTTTAAGGCAGATTTGACGAAGTGTTTGTTTTGGCTGATATAACGGCCAGATGTGATTTCCATATTGGTGAAATTACAGAATCCGCCACCAGACATTAAAATTTTTCGGCCAATTTTCTTGCCGTTATCAAAAATTGTGGCTTGTTTACCTAGTTTGCCTAACTGTGCGGCACAAAATAAGCCGGCAGCACCGGCTCCAATGATGATATTTTCTGAATAATGAGACATAGCTTATTGTGAGGTTTGTCCTTTTTCAAAATAGTCTATCATTTTGATTCGTTGGATAACAGTACGACGATCCACGGCAGCATTACCTGAATCTAATAATTGCTGCCAATAAGCTTTGGCTTTTTCAGCTTCATGATTTTTAAAGGCTTCAGTCGCCAATAATGTGATTACCGAGATTTCATGTTTATCTTGTTTTAACGCTTCATCCATTATTTGTTGGATTTCAGGCGTGATAGTTTGGCCGGCTTGATAATAAAGTGCGGTTGCTTTTAAGCCTAAAATAGCGGGTGTTGTGCCTGAAATTTTTTCTGCATTGCTATAGGCGATGAGCGCATGATCAAATTCATCATTTTGCATATAAGCATCACCTAGCTGAGCCCAAAGCTCAGGGTTATTCACATCTTCTCGAATTTTATTTTGAATTTTGAGCACCATATCCTCTTTTTGGTGCACCATTGATGTATCGGCTTTTTTATTGGCAAGCTCAACCATCTCTTTTTCACCTTGCTGAACACGCTCAAAACGATCAAGGGAGAAGTAATAACTTAAAGGAAGAATCAATAAGATTGCAAAGACCCAAATCGCGGATTTGGTTTCAAATTTGACCGCACTTTTTTCTTCTTTAGGGACAATATGAGGTTGATTTTCAAGTTGTTTTGGCTCGCCTTCTGATTTTTTAGTAGAAAATAAAATCAATGCAAACGCCCCAATTAATAGCAAAATAGGCAATAGCCAGAGTAGTGCCGTATTCCACTGAAAAGGTGGCTTATAGTTCACAAAATTACCGAAACGAGCTGTCATCGTGTCGATAATTTGCTGATTCGTTTTTCCTTCATCTACCATTTTATAGACTTCAATACGTAAGTCATAAGCAATCGGTGAATTGGACTCAACTAAGTTTTGATTCTGACATTGTGGGCAACGTAAGGATTTTGCCAGTTCAACAGCACGAGTACGATCGGCTTGGTTTTTAAACGCATAGGTGTCGACCATTTCTGCGTGAGCAAAAAGGGCAAACGTCAGTAAAAGTGCGGTCAGAAATCGGGTTAATTTTTTCATTTTACTTTTTAGTTAATTCATCAAGTTTTGGTTTGATCTCATTGAGCCACGTTTCGCGATCCATATAACCTGAATGGCGATAACGGATCATGCCGTGTTCATCGACAATATAGGTCTCTGGTGCACCATCTACGCCTAATTGCATCGCAAATTCACCACGGCTATCGTCAATAGTGAGTATAAATGGGTTGCCCATGCGTTCTAGCATCGCAATACCGTTTTGTGGTTTGTCACGATAGTCGATTCCCACAATGGGTACGTCTTTTGAAATATCCATCAAGAGAGGGTGTTCTTGTTGGCAATAGCCACACCAACTTCCCCACACATTAAGTAGAAAAGGTTTCTTTGGGAAATCTCTTGGGCTGACGATTTGACTCGGTTCAAGTAGATTTGCTTGATAAAATTCCGGCACTGGCTTATTAATGAGTGCAGAGGCAATTTGTTTTGGATCTTTATGCAAACCAACAAAAAGCAGTAAGCAAACGCTCAATAATAAAATCAGTGGTAAAAACAAAATAAACTTTTTATTCATCGCGTTTTCTCTTCAAATTGATGGCAGAACATAATGCGCCAAGTGTCATTAAAATGCCTCCGAGCCATAACCAGCGAATAAGCGGTTTGTAATGCAAGCGGAACGTGAATTCACCTTTGCCCAAGTTATCACCCATCACAATATATAAATCGCCCCAAAGACCAGCATCTAAACCCACTTCACTCATGGTCATGGTACGAACGTCGTAATAGCGGCGTTCCGGTACAATTTCAGCGTAAGGTTTGCCTTGTTTTGACACGTTAAAGAAAGCAACTTCAGCGGTAAAGTTTGGTCCGATTTCATTGGAAAAACGATCATAATGGAATTCAAATTGGCCTAATTGCTGGCTTTGTTGTGGTGCAAGTCTAACACCTAATTCACTGCCAAAGTAACTACTCATCACGGCACCCATTGTGGCAATCGCCACGCCACAGTGTGCGAGAATCATCCCTAAATAGGACAGTCTTACTTTTGCCCAATTTTGCCATAAGGTGACGAATAATACCCAAATAGCGAGGGTGAGCAACACATAAGCGAAGAAATGGAAACGTAACGCACTGTCATTTTGCAACATATTCCAAATCATGCCATAAGCAATCACTGCAGCGGGAATAAGTAATAACAAGCGTTTGAAAAAGTGTTTCTTATCGGCTTTAAACCAGCCTAAGCAAAGAGTGCCCGCCATGGCAAAAAGCACTAACGTGAGCAATGGCAAGAAAATACTATTAAAGTAAGGTGCCCCCACGGAAATACTGCCCCAATTCATGGCTTGGAATAGCATTGGATAGAAAGTGCCTAAGAATGTGCTGACGGTTGCCACGGTCAATACGATGTTTAAACCTAAAATCGCCCCAGTTTTAGAAATGAGTGGAAATTTGACCGCACTTTCGTTGGTATTTGTGCGTAGCGCAAATAAACTGAGCGAGCCGACAGTCAGTAAGAAGAAAATGAGTAATAGCACATAACCACGGGAGCTATCTAAAGCAAAGGCGTGCACGGAGGTTAATGCGCCTGAACGGACAATAAATGTGCCTAATACACTGAATGCAAAAGCGAGTAGGGAAAAGAGTGTTGTCCAGTAGCTAAACATGCCTTGCTTTTCAGTCACCATCAAACTGTGTAAAAGTGCGAGTCCCAATAACCATGGCATAAGCGAGGCATTTTCTACAGGGTCCCAGAACCACCAGCCGCCCCAACCTAATTCGTAATATGCCCACCATGCACCGAGCACGATCCCTAACGTTAAGAATAACCAAGAAACGAGAACCCAAGCTCGCATCGCACGTGCAATTACTTGTGCAGAACGATTAAAGATTAAGGCAGAAATTGACATGGCAAAGTTAACAGCAAAGCCCACATAACCTACATATAAAAGCGGCGGATGGAAAATTAAGCCAATATCTTGCAGCATTGGGTTGAGATCTCGCCCTTCTGCAGGGGCAGGAAAAGCACGTCCAAATGGATTGGAGTAGAATAAAATGAAAATAGCAAACCCAAGACAAATTAAGCCGAGTAAAGAAAGGGTTTGTGCAGAAAAAGTGCGGTCATTTTTACGAGAGAAAAAGGCAAAAGCCACTAACCAAAGACTTAATGTGAAAAGCCAAAATAAAATGGAGCCTTCATGTCCGCCCCAGGTGGCGGCGACTTTAAAAAATGTCGGGAGTTGAGAATTGGAGTGCGCTGCCACGTATTCCAAAGTGAAATCATCTGTCGCAAAAGAGTAGGCAAGAATACCGATAGAAACGCTCGTAAAAATACCGAAACAATAACTTAATCCCCAAGCTGTGTTGGTGAGAGAAGGTTTATTTCGCCAAATACCAATTTGCGGCACGATAGAAAGTAAGAGTGCCGCGGTGGTGGCAAAGAGTAATGAGAGAAATCCGAATTCGGGGAGCATAGTATTTATTCTTCAGTATTAATGGTTGTATTTAACAAAATAAGGTTAATTTTAAGCATGAAAAACATACGCAAAATTAACCGCACTTTAGTCTTTTAAATAAACAAAAGGCGTATTGTATACGCCTTTTGATTAAATAAGAAGTTTATCCTTACGCAACGGTAAGTTGTCCTGCATACAAGATGAAGTAACGTAAGCAGAGAACCCCGATTAAGTCGAAGATTGACACAAGGATAATAAAGTTCTTGTTGTATTTTAAGTTGTCTTTTACTGCAAGGTTCGCAAGTAGAGGAATTAAGATACCAATTAAGAATACCCCAATCCAGAACACTGCACCCCAGAAGCCGGAAAGTGCATTGTGTAATGCAACCACTTTCTGACCACCACCGAAGTGTAGACCAACAAAGAAACAGATTAATAAACCAAGTTCAGTCACCATAATTGGCACTTCAAATTTATGAATGAAGTGTGATTCATGGCTATCACCTTTTAATTTACCTGCAATGAGGATAAATAAGAAGGTTGCAGCGATACCTGAAGAGGTACCTGAAGCCAAGAATAACGCTGGTAGAACAG
The DNA here is from genome assembly GCA_018366115.1 of Parahaemophilus parainfluenzae. Lineage (GTDB taxonomy): Bacteria > Pseudomonadota > Gammaproteobacteria > Enterobacterales > Pasteurellaceae > Haemophilus_D > Haemophilus_D parainfluenzae_AB. The sequence goes on from JAGZIS010000008.1 coordinate 54,686, forward strand.
GGTTATTTAACATTGGGTAACTGATCAATGCTGATAGTAAGAAACCGGTATAAGCCCCTAGCACAGCAGCTAAGATGAAGAGAATAACTTCTACAGGACCAGTTAAACGTTCTAATACATTGATAATTTTACCGACAAAACTAAGTTTTGGCATAAAACGTTGGATCAGTGCCATGATATCTTCTTTGAAGATAACCGCACACCAACATACCAAGAACAGCATATAAACTTGGAATAACATTACCCCCATAGACATTACAGAGTTGAATTGATAGTTAAACATCAATTTCCAGAATGTCCAAGGACGTGCCAAGTGGAAAATTAACAGGGTTAAACCAATTAATGTTGGCACAGAACCTAAAACGGCGGCTGCTCTGATAATCCAGTTTTTGCTAGGATTTTCTAATTTGTGACTACGTTTATAAGCAATCGCTAATTGTACCGCACCGGAAGAAATACCAAGTAAGAACAAATAGATAGCGATTGTTGAATCCCACACCAAATTAGGTGTGTGAAACGGAACAGGATAATCTAATGTCATCTTCTTGGCTCCCCGTGTTGGAATGGAATATGGTAGAGATTTGGTTGAGTACCTAATTCCACTTTCGTGCGATAAACCGGTTTTTCTTTCACTTTGCGGGACACTTCGCTGCTTGGGTCATTCATATCACCAAAGGTTAATGCTTTGGTTGGACAAGCTTCTACACAAGCAGGTTGTTTGCCAGCTGCTAAGTTTGTATCGCGACAGAAGTTACATTTATCCGCAGTAAGATGCTCTGGATGAATGAAACGTACGCGATAAGGACAAACTGCGATACAGTATTGGCAACCTACGCAAAGATCTTTAGTTACATCAACAATACCTGTTTCAGGATCAATAAATGATGCACCGGTTGGACAAACAGCCACACAAGGGGCGTTTGTACAATGTTGGCAAGATTGACGGAAAAACTCGTATTCTTGATTTGGGAATTCGCCATAAGGTTCGCTACGGAGAATTTCCAAACGTGAAACGCCTTTAGGAACGTGGTTAGTTTCACGACAAGCATCCATACAAGCGGTACAGCCGATACAAGCTGTTTCGTCGTGTACCATTGCATAGCGTTTCGGTTTATCCGCCTTTTCCTCTTTCGCTAAAGAGGTGACTGATGTCCCCGTCATAAGGATTAATGCCCCCATGCCGGAAACAAAGTTTCGGCGTGAACAAGCTGTCATTATTTATCCTTTTGTTCGGTTGATTGCGTTTGTGATTGTGCTTCTTTTGCCGCTTTGCGTTTTTGTTGTTCGCCGTGGCAATCTACACAAAGTTTCACACGATTTTTCGGTTGAATACCTTTCATCGCATCATCTTTCGGGTGTAATGTGTGGCAGCTTGCACAAGGCAATTTCATTGCGTGAACATCGTGCGCCCAAAGTTTTTCACGAAGTTTTGCCGGTTGGTGACAAGCAAAACAAACTTGGTTTTGTTCTTGCGCGGTATACATTGGTTTTTTATCACCAAAGATATCGCCATCAAAACGCATCACATCTTTTGCACCACGACGGTGATCTTCCGAAATATTACCGTGACAGTTTACACAGTTAATCGGTTTACCTGTGTTAGGGCTTTTTTGATTTAAGTGTGCGCCGTGGAATTTACCAAAGTGTAATTCACCACCAGATTGATCTAAAGTTTGGTTTTTATCAACTTGGTCAAATTTGTGACATTTTGCACAATATTGGTTTGGATCACGTTGGTTATCCATTTGTGGCTCGTAAGTGAGTTGAGAGGCTGGTGTTTTAGCCATCTCTTCAGCACTTGCAGCCATTGGCATTGCCGCAAGCATTGCAAGCAATGCAAGGGATTTTGCCGATTTGCTGATTAAAGAAGTTAAATTCATTCTGATTACCTCAAATATATGGTTAAAAATGACCGCACTTCGACACTTTAGTTACAAAGTGCGGTTCTTTTTTTATTGTTTTGTTGCGGTATCTTCAGCTAATTTGCCATTGGCTTTCGCTTCTTTTACCCATTGAGGTACAACAGTTTCTAAGAATTCTTTTTTCGCTTTACGTTCTTTCTCGATATCAATACCCATTACTTTCCATGCTTTATCAGCTGTAGAAATATCTGGTACTTCAACCGGAGTTTTCACGCCATGTTTAGTTAAGATTGCTGCAAGTTTAGCACGTGCATCCGCTGCTTTGTCGATACCAGAACCTAATACGCGAAGCATTACATCCGGTGCGTGCATGTGGCCACCGTGGCTTGCTGCAGAGTAGTCCCAACGCCATTGAGCGTGACGGATATCCATTAAAGCAGGTTCCATTTCTTCTTTAGTTGCACCAGCATCCCATGCCGCTTTTGCTTCAAAGTGAGCGCGAACAACTTGATCTTCTAAGCGACCCATTACATCTTTCACTTCTTTTTTACGTGAAGCGACGATGTCTTTAAGTTTTTCTTTGCTTTGATCGTGACAGTTTGCACAAGTGCTATCAAATGCATCAAATGGGTTTTGGATTTGATGATCGGTGTAAACTTTACCATCTTTACCTTGTACTTTAGGCATGTGACAGTCGATACAAGTTACGCCGTTTTTACCATGCATACCTAAAGACCAAATTTCAAAGTCAGGGTGTTGAGCTTTTAACATTGGTGCTTTAGAAAGAGAGTGAGTCCAGTCACTGAAGCCGATATCATCGTAGTATTTTTCGATGTCATCAACAGTCTGACCGTTATCCCACGGGAAGGTTACTTGTTTTAAATCGCCCGCGAAGTAGTATTCAACGTGACAGTTTGCACAGATTTCAGCACGTTTTTCAGTGCGAGCAGCTGTGTTAAAGCTTAAGTTAGCTTGTTCTTTACCTTCAGCTTTTGCTTTTGCTTGAAGTGCATTATTTAAGTGATCCAATGCACGAAGAACGTGTGGACGAGCAATACGTAATGCAGGTTTACCTTCAGCAAAGTCTTTTGATGTAGTATCGTGACAGTCTGCACAACCGATTGAGTTGACCACTTCAGGTCCACCTTTAGCCCATTTTGCACCAAAGTAACCATCTTCACCCCATTCTGCAATTAAACGAGGAACGTCTGGACCTTTACAAGTCCAACATGCCATTGGTTGAGGGCCATCATTTGCATTTTTGGGCGCACCAGTACGTAAAATATTACGTACATCTTCTACTGCATAAACGTGACCACGAGGTGCGTTATATTCTTTTGCGAAAGAATAGCCCCCCCATAACACGATTAAACGAGGATCTTGTTCATTAGCATAGATGATTTTGTCGCCTTTTTCAGTCGCTTTCCACGAATTGAATTGGCTAGGATATTTCTCAGCAAATTTTTCATTCACTGCTTCGATTTTTAAATTAGGGTTTGGTGCTTCCACAGGTTGGTCAACAGGCTTATATACCATTTCAGCCATCGCTGAATTATATACACCTAAAGCTGCGAAAGAAGTCGCCAGGATAAGGCTTTTTCTCAATGCGTTCACGATAATCACTCCATTAGGAAAGAATAAAAAAACAATTTTAAATGCGAACAATTCCTATTAAGCTTTTGAATTCACTCATAAAAATAGCTCAACGCAAGCATAAGATACCAAAAAGCAGTAGTTTTCCTAAGGTTTTTTTTCAAAACTTTGAGGTTGATCAACATTTCCAAATAAAATACCTCTAAGGGGGTATGTTTTGATGTGGGGGAGAATTTTTTGTTTAATTATTACCTAACGATGTCTTGCTATTAAGTTTAATTACCTTATAATACGAATATTTATTTTTGTTGAAAATTTATACATATATTCAATTTCCTCCTTTAACTCTATTTGGTGATTTTTTATGAACAAAGTTTTTAAAATTATTTGGAATAATGTGACTCAATCTTTTGTAGTGGTTTCTGAACTCGCAAGGAATAGAGGAAAACTCAGCTCAGAAGTGAAAAAGTCAAACGTGGTAAACCTTTTTAAATTATCTATTTTGACCATGTGTATGATGGGGGGCGCTTCCCAAGTACAAGCTAAATTTGCTCAGGGAGGCATTCCTGATTCAAATGTTAACGCTACCTCTATTGCTATAGCTGACGCTAATTCTACAGCAACTGCTGCTAACTCAATTACCATGGGTAATTCAGCTAAAAACCCTTATCAAGCAGGTATTGTGCTTGGGAACTGGGCTGGCGCAAAAGGTTCTACTTCCGGTGGTTATAATGTGATTATTGGAGGAAATGCTCAGGTTGGTACTCAATCTGAAGCCGTGAATCAATCAATTGCAATTGGTGCAGGTGGTGGGGAAAACCGTAGTAACATAATTAATGGTGCTTGGGCAAAAGGTGACCAATCTATTGCAATAGGGGGAAATACTCGTTCAGATGGTAACTCTTCAATTGCAATTGGTGGAGATGATCTTGATCGTGCGGGTAGTAAAAATTATACGGGTACAGATAAATTTATTGATTATGATAAGAATGGAAATAAAACGGGTGAATATACTTTAAACAATAAAGCTATCCGTGATATTTATAATAAGATGACGGGAGATAGCTTTCCAAGTGGGGTGTATCCTAACACCGTATCTGGAGAGGCCTCAGTTGCAATTGGTGCTCAAGCTGTAGCTGATGCTGATTTATCTACTGCTTTAGGGACTAAATCAAAAGCTAATGCATTTGGTTCAGTTGCGTTTGGTGTAGGAGCTAAAGCGAATAAGCTCAATTCCGTTGCCATCGGTACAGCTTCGGTTACTGACGAAGTAGGAAGAGCCTATGCGACCCGTACTATTTTAGGTGAAACTTATACTTGGGCTGGTGGTTCAACTGTTGATGCCGGTGATGTTGTTTCTTTTGGTGCAAAAGGCTTTGAGCGTCAGTTAATTAACGTTGCGCCAGGTGACATATCTTCAAATTCTACTGATGCAATTAATGGTTCTCAATTGTATGGAGTTCTCAGTTCATTAGAAAAAATTCGTTATTTTTCTGTGAAGTCTAGTGTAGCACAAAACCGCAATAATGATGGAGCGAGTGCAGCAGATGCGATTGCGATTGGACCTAATGCAAGTTCAACGGCTGATCGCGGTATTGCTATGGGCTTAAATTCACAAGCCAGCCAACCTAATACTATTTCATTAGGGTGGAATGCTAAAACCTCAGCAGTAAACTCAATAGCTTTAGGTACTAATGCTAATGCTTCGGGGATAAACGCATTAGCTTTTGGTGATGGCGCTGTTGGTAGCAGTAATAACACCATTGCGATGGGGGGAGCAAGTCGTGCTACTGCTTATTCATCTATGGCATTTGGTTTAAGTTCAAATGCATCAGGTGGACATTCTATTGCAATAGGGGAACAGTCTAATGCTGCTGTAGAACATTCTGTTGCTTTAGGTTCTCATTCTCAAGCAGGAGCAAATGCATTTGATGCAACATCTTCAACTGCGACATTTAAAGATGCTGCCGGTGCGGATACAACGATTAGATTTGCGGCAAACTCATCTACGTTAAAGGGAGCTTTTTCTGTTGGTAAGACTGGAGAAGAGCGCCAAATCCATAATGTAGCAGCAGGGCGTCTTTCACCTACGTCAACGGATGCTGTAAACGGTTCTCAACTTTACACGGTACTAAACAACAGTGGTTTTAATGTATTAGAAAATAATGCTTCTAAAGCGAGAATTAACAATAATAATGTAGTTAATTTTAAAAATGGCACACAAACAACCGCAGTTGTAACGAAAACAGCAAATGGAACGGATGTGACGTTTAATGTAAATACGACGACGATTTCTTCTGATGCGGGAAGTAATGCGTCTACTCCAAATAGAAATGCGATTGCAAATGCTGGTGATGTTGTAGATGCAATTAATAGTGTACGTAATAAACCAATTACATTTACTGGTAATACTGGAAGTACTACGAAAAAATTAGGTGATTCACTCGCTATCAAAGGTGATGGTGCAGATATCACGAGTGCTGCAGATACAGATAATATTGTATTTAGATTAAATAAATCTAATACGGTTGTTGCCGGCGATAATAAAGTTGTTACGGGTGATGCAGTAAATACAGCAATTAATGCGATTAACTTAAATACTGCAGGCAATTCTGGTACTGGCTCAGTGAATCTAGCTACCCAAAGTTTAAATATTACTGGTACAAATGGTTTGCAAACAGAAGCTAAAGCAAATGGCATTGAAGTAAAAATTGATACTGCAACGAAAAATAAAATTGATAATGCCGCAAATCAAAGCCTAGACAATATTAACCCTGATGGCAAAAATGTGATTAAAGGCTTAGTTGATATTGAAAATGGCAAAAATACGACCGCAAGTAGCCGAGATGTGAATGGCGTCAAAACCTTCAAAGTGGATGTGAATACAACCACGATTTCTGCTGGTAACGATGGACAAGTTAATACACCTGCTAACGGGGATGCTCCAGTGACAGCAACTTCCGTTGCAAATGCAATCAACAATACTTATTGGAATGTTGTTGCAAATGACAATACCAAAGAAGCAGTTAAGGCGGGCAATACTGTTAAATTTATTGATGGTAAAAATATATCAATTTCTCAAAATGGTAAGAAATTTACTATTGCAACAAGTAATAAGGTAAGTTTTGACCATGTTGATGTTGGTCCTGTTTCAATCGATAAAGATGCAGGGGTTAATGCCGGTGATAAGAAAATCACCAATGTGGCAAATGGAACAGCTCCAAGTGATGCAGTCAATGTTTCTCAGTTAAATGCAGCCAAAACAGAAGTTAAGGCGGGTAAAAATACAAGTGTTACGCCAGAAACCGGTGCAAATGGGCAAACTATTTATAAAGTAGATAGTGTAGATACCTCTGCAAATGTAACGACAACCGATGCGTTAACTGTAGAAAATAAAGGTGCCCAAAATGTTGGAGATGCTTCTATAACTAACTATCATCTTGATTTATCTCAAAAAACAAAAGATGAGATCAAACAAGGTGTAGATGCAAATACAACGGTTACTACAAAAGGTTTAACATTCACTGGTGATAGCAGCAAATCAAATGTGAAAAAATTAGGCGATGAAGTTGAAATTACAGGTGATGATAATATTACGACTGAAGCGAAGCCTAATGGTGTTCAAGTTAAGTTAAACAAAGTGCTTAACGTTACTAGCGTCAAAGCAGGCGATACGACTATCAATAACGATGGTTTAACTGTTAATGGCGGGCCAAGTGTAACTAAATCAGGCATTAATGCAGGCAACCAAAAAATCACTGGTGTTGAAGCAGGTACCGATGATAAAGATGCAGTGAATGTTTCACAATTGAATGATGTGAAAAAGGTGGCTAATAAAGGCTGGAATTTAACAGCTAATGGTACCAATAGCAGTAATGTTGCACCAGGCGAAACAGTTGATTTGAATAACACCGATGGCAATATTCAAATTACCAAAAATGCAACAGACGATAATGTAACATTTAATTTAAATAAAACAATTAATGTGACCAATGTTAATGCTGCAGGTAATGTAACAGCAGGTGATACTGTTTTAAATACAGATGGTTTGACTATTGCTGGTGGTCCAAGTGTAACTAAATCAGGTGTTAATGCAGGTAGTAACAAAGTTACTAATGTCGCAGATGGTGAAGTTAATGCCAATAGCAAAGATGCAGTAAACGGTAGTCAGCTATACTCATTGGGCGATACTATCAATAAGAAAATTGATGGTATGGGCTTTAATTTAACCACTAATGGTACTGAAACACCGGCGCTATCTGATGCTGATAAACGCATTGTAAGTAATGAAACATTTGCAATAAACCAAGGTAAAAATATCAAGGTAACTCAAATAGCAAATGGTTATGAAATTGCTACAGCGGATAACATGACACTAGGAGAAAAAGCCGAGAATGGTCAACCGGGTAGTGATGGTTCATTAGCGGTTAAAGGTAAAGATGGTTCTGCAGTATCAATTAACGGGAAGGATGGTTCAATTGGTTTATCGGGTAAAGATGGTGCGAACCCACTAACTCTTAAGACGGTTGAGGGTCCGGCAGGTGTTGATGGAGAAGATACAGATAAGAAACCGCGTTTAGATGTAAATGGTGAAAGTGTTGCTACTTTAAATGATGGCTTGAAGTTTACAGGTAATAATGAAAGTACGGTAAACAAACATAAGCTAAACACACTAGTGAAAATCAAGGGTGAAGGTGTAAGTGAAACTAGTGAAAATCAAGGGTGAAGGTGTAAGTGAAGCTGAGTCAAAAACGTTTAAATCTGCAACAGGTAATATCAATGTTAAAGCAGACGGTGCAAGTACATTGGAAGTTCAGTTAGCGAAGGACTTAAAAGGTTTAAATAGTGCTGAATTTAAAGATGCTACAGGTGATGTAACCAAAATCACTCCGGCAGGTGTTGCAGTTAATAAAGCGGATAACTTGAACCCGGATGGTTCAGCTAAAGATCCAAATAAAACTGTATCAATCTCTAATACTGGTGTGAATGCAGGTGGTAACAAAGTTAGCAATGTTAAGGCTGGCGATGTAAGTGAAACATCAAAAGATGCAGTAAATGGTAGTCAGTTATACTCATTAGGCGATACTATTAATAAGAAAATTGATGGTATGGGCTTTAATTTAACCACGAATGGTACTGAAACACCGGCGCTTTCTGATGCGGATAAACGCATTGTAAGCAATGAAACATTTGTGATAAACCAAGGTAAAAATATCAAGGTAACTCAAATAGCAAATGGTTATGAAATTGCTACAGCGGATAACATGACGTTAGGAGAAAAAGCCGAGAATGGTCAACCGGGTAGTGATGGTTCATTAGATGTGAAAGGTAAAGACGGTTCTGCAGTATCAATCAACGGAAAAGATGGTTCAATTGGTTTATCGGGTAAAGATGGTGCAAACACACTAACGCTTAAGACAGTTGAAGGACCAGCAGGTGTTGATGGAGAGGATGCAGATAAGAAACCGCGTTTAGATGTAAACGGTGAAAGAGTTGCTACCTTAAATGATGGCTTGAAGTTTACAGGTAATAATGAAAGTACGGTAAACAAACATAAGCTAAACACACTAGTGAAAATCAAGGGTGAAGGTGTAAGTGAA